>NZ_FNDH01000005.1 GCF_900100485.1 Nitrosomonas sp. Nm132
TTCCTCATCATTTATATCCGTTTTGTATGACATCTCTTAGCTTACTATCAAAAAATCCTTGATTCTAATGGAAATCGTTTTGCCAGACAGCTTCTAAGGAAATATGTTCGCTAAAATTTATAATCTCAATTACTTTATGGAAGGTAAATATGGCTTACAGTAAACTCTTGAAGTAAATTCCTGATTTCGTCGTGAATTTTTAATCACATCTCCTCCGTTTTTTATACAAGCCATTGTCGATTTATCAAGGCTAGCAAAATATTCATTACTTCCAGGTAGTGATGATATCGGGATCACTTCTTCCCGAATCCGTCTACATGTTTCTGGCTCATCTGCTGCGACTGTATCAGTAGCCATTGGAGGTAAAGGACATAACCGACAGGGATCACCTGGACAGAGACATCCCTTACACGACGCCTGTGCCGAGGTAGTTAATAAACCTAAAAAAATGCTTAAAATTATTAAAACTATTATATGTGTTAAATTAATCAGTCTTAATCGCATAAGATATACTCCAAAAATATTTTAACTTTTCTACAGCTAAATTATACAAACAATGCACGGTATAAATTCAATGAGTACAATAACCCCAACAATCAAGTTTTTAAATAATCTGCCTATTCAAATAGAAACTATCCTTCAAACCAAGTTTGATCAGTGGAGGTAATGAATGAAATATCTCGTATTTTTCTTACTCAGTTTAGCGCTATTCCCATTAGCTTCTGCTGAGGATATTCTCAGTCTGCAGCAAAGAGCCAGCTTTGCTTACGAACAGATGAAGCAGGTTGAGCGTGAAGCAAGAATTGCTGAACAGCAAACCGAGGTAAAAAAGGAGCGACTGCAGTATTTTAAACAAAAAACTGCAGAAGCTGAACAAGAGCTTAAGATTACTTACGAGAAATCAAAAGAAGCAAATGTGAGAATGGAAGCAGCTAAAAGAAAGTGGGACGAACTCTCCAGGACGCTTACTCAAGAATGGGGCAAGCAAGAAAACAGCAGATAAGAATGAATACAAAGATTACTCAAATGGATGCCTGAAGACAATAGTCTCATCCCGATCAGGTCCCGTTGAAATCATATCTATCGGCACCTCACATACTTCTTCCAGACGCTTCAGATAATTTTGCGCTGCTTTAGGTAACTGCCTGAAATCTCTTAATCCTTGAGTACTATTACTCCACCCAGGCACCTCTTCATAGACAGGCTCACAGGCTATCAGTTCTTCCGCGCCTGCTGGTAGAATGTTAAGAAATCTTTCCTGTTCAGTCCCTTTACTATTTAATCTATAGCCCACACAAAGCTTCAAGGTTTCGATACCATCAAGAACATCCAATTTGGTAATGCATAGTCCTGATACGCCATTGATCTGAGTAGAGCGTTTCATTGCTACCGCATCAAACCAACCACAACGGCGGCGGCGGCCCGTTGTTGAGCCGAACTCATTGCCACGGCTGGCCAAATGCTCGCCCACAGCGTCATTAAGTTCAGTAGGAAACGGACCTGAGCCCACGCGGGTTGTATATGCTTTAGTAATACCCAGAACATAGTGCAACATCTGTGGCCCTACTCCACTGCCAGAAGCTGCTGCACCGGCAATACAATTACTAGATGTCACAAAAGGGTAAGTACCATGATCAATATCCAGCAATGCTCCCTGCGCACCTTCAAATAAAAGATTATTACCTTCTTTATTGATCTCAAAGAGTAATTGCGGCACATCTGCTACCATAGGTCTAATACGCTCAGCCTGAGCGAGGCTTTCATCAACCGTCTTATTGAGATCGACTGTAGGTACTTGGTAATAATTTTTTAGAACAAAATTATGATAATCGAGTATTTCTTCCAATTTGACTATAAATCGTTCACGGTAAAGTAAATCCTGCAAACGTATTGCACGTCGAGCAACTTTATCTTCATAGGCTGGGCCGATACCACGGCCAGTAGTACCGATTTTATCTAAACCTCTGGCTGTTTCTCGTGCACTATCAAGTGCAACGTGATGGGGTAATATGAGTGGACAAGCTTCGCTGATTCGTAATCTCTGGCATACATCAATACCTGCCTCCTCTAGCATATCAATTTCTTCGAGTAAAGCTTGTGGAGACAGCACTACGCCATTACCAATATAGCAAACAACATTCTCACGCAGAATTCCAGAAGGAACGAGGTGCAGGATAGTTTTTTTATTGCCGATTACCAACGTGTGCCCAGCATTATGACCACCCTGAAAGCGAACGACACCCCCTGCATGATCAGTTAGCCAATCGACTATTTTACCTTTTCCCTCGTCACCCCACTGTGTCCCGATAACTACTACATTTCTAGTCATGTCTCAGAATCTCTTTATCTTGATATATATATGGATAAGTTAAATTCCCACTACTTCCCATACACCATTGTGCAAGATAAGTTTTCTGTCATAGTAGGAGGTATCTTCTTCGTTTTCATTTCCTGGCAATTCTGTTACAACGATATGGCCTTCGTCTCTTAGCTGCTCAACTATCTTTTCCAGTGTCTTGTCGTTTCTTTCGTAAGGTGCCAGAATTCCTTTAGGGGAAGTATCCAATGTGGTCAATCTCGACAATTCCCGTAAATCCATACTAAAGCCAGTAGCTGGTCTTGCTCTTCCAAACGCTTTGCCTATTTCATCGTAACGCCCACCCAACGCAATTGCATTGGCACTTCCTTGTGTATAAGCAGCAAATACCATTCCCGTGTGGTAATGGTAGCCACGCAAATCAGATAAATCGAAAGTTATTTTATCCACATATGTTTTCAATTCTTCCTCAATCACTTCAAGCTGATTCAGTGCACTCTCGATTTCTGGATGATTAGGAAGCATTTTTCGAGCATGTGTAAGGATTTTTCTATCACCATATAATTCAGGCAGAAGCATCAGAGCTTCCCGAATGGATTTATCCAGTCGCTTATCAAGCCTAGTGCATAACAATTCCCTTAGAGTAGCTGTATCTTTGGTTTGTAATATATTGTACAAATCCACTTCAAGCTCAGGGAGAACTCCGGAACCCTTAATCAGGCTTCGGAAAATAGCCACATGCCCAAGATCAAGATGAATTTTGTCAATCCCCGATACTGCGAGACATTTCAACATTACTCGTTGAATCTCAAGATCGCTTTCCAAACCAGGGTGACCAAATAATTCAGCACCAATTTGGAATGGTTCACGAGTACGTGTAATTTCGCAAGGAGCAGTATGTAATACACTATTAGCGTAACAAAGGCGAATCACTCCTTTAGCATTCAATAAGTGTGCATCTATCCGGACAGTTTGTGGTGTCGTATCTGCTCGCAATCCCATCATTCTGCCACTTAATTGATCCAACACCTTGAACATACGCAGATCCATATCGCTCCCGCTGCCAGACAATAACGACTCCACATATTCGAGCAATGGCGGAATAACAAACAGATAACCATGCACAAGGAGTAAATCCAGAATGCTGCGACGCATTCTTTCGATTCGTAATGCCTCAGACGGCAGAACATCTTCGACGTATTCAGGAAGAAGCCAGTTACGCATTCTTGTAATTTAGCAACTGCTCAATTTATTCACTGCTTAGAAAAGAAAGATATATAGGAATTTAGTTTACCAAATAGAGCATAATCAACCCTACCACCATTGAAGTCAAGCCTATAAATCGGATCTGGCCATCTTCCAGTTCTATGAGTTTTCTAAAAGTATCGCGCCAAGCATTAGGGGATGTAAAAGGAAAAATACCTTCCAACACCAACATTAATGCAATGGCCATAAGAAAGGTATCCCACATACAACAATATCTCCAACGAAATCCTTGGTGATCTAGCATTTTCTGTAACGCTATTTACTTTACCAGATCAATTTTTACTAGAATAAAATGCAATACACTGTTTGAGCAACTCAGTCTATTTTACTTTTTTACTGGCCGCGCTATTCAAATATCTGAAAAACTCTGAATTAGGCTCAAGTACTAACATATCTCCCTTATTCTTGAAAGATTGCTTATAGGCTTCCATGCTTCGATAGAACGTATAAAACTCAGAGTTCTTTTCAAAGGCGCCCGCATATATTGCAGCAGCTTGACCATCGCCATCTCCCATAATTTTCTGTGCTTCCCGATAAGCTTCTGCCAAAATTACTTCACGTTGTCGGTCAGCATCCGCACGAATCTTTTCAGCTTCTGCAGCACCTGTAGAACGCAATTCATTGGCCACCCGTTTTCGTTCAGCTTCCATTCTGCGATATACTGAATCGCTAACTTCTTGTGGCAAATCAACACGTTTCAAACGCACATCCACTACTTCAACACCGATTTTTTTTGCATCTAAATTAGCTTTCTGACGCATGATTTCCATAATCTTATCTCGCTCACCAGAAACGACATCATGCACGGTACGGTTACCAAACTCGTCACGCATACTTGAGTTCACAGTTTGTGACAACCGAGTCTGTGCCAACATTTCATCTCCTCGTACACTAACATAATATTGCTTTACATCAACGATGCGCCATTTCACAAATAAATCGACCAGAACGTTCTTTTTTTCTGAAGTAATAAAGCGTTCCGGTTCTTCAGTACTCATGGTAAGAATACGGGAATCAAAGTAGTGTACATTCTGTAACATAGGAATCTTAAAATACAACCCTGGCGAAGTCTTTACGCCAACCACTTCCCCTAATTGAAACAAAATTGCTTGTTCACGTTCATCAACAATATATACTGCAGAACTCGCCACCAAGACTAGTACTGCGGCTATACTCGATAATACTGATGATAATTTCCCCATTTTATCTTACCTCCCGTTCACGACTTCGGAATGATTCACGCGTACGCGTGCTCACATCAGGCGTTTCCTGAATAGTTTGAGTTTGTACCGTCATGGGTGGTTTCGGCATGGTTCCATCCATTTGAATCAACTTATCCAGTGGCAGATACAGCAAGTTGTTCCCATCTTTTTGATCAATCAGAATTTTACTGGTATTGGAAAGTACTTGTTGCATCATATCCAAATATAGGCGATCACGTGTGACACCAGGCGCCTTACTGTACTCGACAAGGATCTGCTCAAAACGGCTAATATCACCCTCTGCACTAGAAATAATACGTTGCTGATATCCACTTGCTTCTTCCAATAAACGTGCCGCGGCACCTCTCGCTCTAGGAATCACATCATTGGCATAAGCTTGACCTTCATTACGTTGCCGCTCTCTATCCTGACCAGCCTTAACAGCATCATCGAATGCTGCCTGCACCTGTTCTGGCGGTTGCGCATTCTGCATCGTTACTCTACTGACAGTAATACCTATCTGATAGCGATCCAGAATAGTCTGCATTATTTGGGTTGTCCGGGCGGTTACTTCCTCACGCCCCTCATATAAAACAAAATCCATCTTGTTTTTTCCGATAACTTCACGAATAGCCGTCTCAGCGATTTGCAACACGGCGTTGTCAGGATCGCGATTATTAAACAAGAAACTCTCAGGGTTATTTAATATGTATTGCACAGCAAACTGGATATCAATAATGTTTTCATCATCGGTCAACATCAGCGATTCTTTCAGTACTTTGCTTCTAACATTGTTCCGATAACCAATTTCTACCGTACGCACCTGACTAACATTAACAGCTTCCACTTTTTCAATTGGGTAAGGCATATGCCAACGCAATCCCGCTTGAGTAGTATCAACATGCTTACCGAAGCGAAGCACGACACCGCGCTGCCCCTCGTCAACAATGTAAAAACCGCTAGCCGCCCAAACAGTTAGCAGCAAAATGACGATAACTACAACACCACCACTGCTACTTTGTCTTTTGGGGCCTTCACTCCCAGGATCCTCATCGCCGCCGCCGCTCTTACGACCCAAAATTTCGTTAATTCTTTTGCTGATATTACGCAACACATCATCCAGATCTGGTGGGTTAGAATTACCTTTC
The DNA here is from genome assembly GCF_900100485.1 of Nitrosomonas sp. Nm132. GTDB lineage: Bacteria > Pseudomonadota > Gammaproteobacteria > Burkholderiales > Nitrosomonadaceae > Nitrosomonas. Next base: position 5,934 of record NZ_FNDH01000005.1, read on the forward strand.
CTTCTTCCCCATTGAGGATCATTTAATCCCATGATAATTTAATCCTTCCTCTCGTTCTAAAAAAGCTGTAGCACTACTGTCGTTCACTCTCCCAACTTCCAAGAAATTCTCTCTTAAGTCAACAGAATTCTGCGCAATTGCTTCTGCCAGGGCCAGTCTAATAAATTCTAACCCTTCTCCAGTCTTAGCACTTAGTCGAATACACGTTATTCTACCATACTCATCCCGCACATAATTTGCAGTCCTGCTCGATTCAGCAAGATCAATTTTATTCAATACTAAAATCTGCGGAATAGTTTCCGCGCCAATTTCTTTAAGCAACTTATTTACCTCCGCAATTTGCTCATTGCGGGATGGACTAGCCGCATCGACTATGTGCAAGAGCATATCAGCTTGCGCTGTTTCTTCCAACGTAGCGCGAAATGCAGCAACTAAAGTGTGAGGCAGCCCACGAATAAACCCAACCGTATCTGAAATAACCAAATGTCCATTGTTCGGAATGAATAATCTACGTGTTGTTGTATCTAGAGTAGCAAACAACTGGTCAGCTGCATATGCCTGAGCACGAGTTAGACTATTGAATAGAGTTGACTTGCCTGCATTAGTATAACCAACAATAGATATGGACATCACCTTAGTACGCTGCCTAGACTTTCGCTGAACTCTTCGCTGGCGTTGAAGCTCTTTGAGTTTTTCTCTCAGATACTTAACCCTCTTGGCTAGCAACCGTCGATCCGTTTCAAGTTGTGTTTCGCCTGGACCACGCAGACCAATCCCCCCCTTTTGTCGCTCCAAGTGAGTCCATCCCCGTACCAACCGTGATGCAAGATACTCTAGTTGAGCAAGTTCAACCTGCAATCTACCTTCGCGGCTTTTAGCACGCTGCGCAAAGATATCAAGAATCAGGCTAGCACGATCAATAACTTGGCACTGCAGCCGCTCAGTTAGATTTCGCTGCTGAATTGGAGAAAGATCATGATTGAATATCACCAGTGACGCGTTGGTCTGATTCAAAAGTTGATAGATTTCATCTATCTTGCCGCCACCAACATAGGTAGCAGGGTCAGGTCGCGAGCGTCTTCCTTCCACAATGGCCACAACCACGAGCTGATCGCTCATGGCAAGCTGACGTAATTCTTCTAGGCTTTCTTTATCACTATCGCCTAGATTGAGGCCTACTAAGATGGCAGTGTTGTTCTTACCTGTTATAAATTCTGTGAAATCAGTCATCACGTACAACGGGTGTTTCAATCGGAATGGCAACAGCCCTAGCTGGAACCACTGTAGAAATCGCGTGTTTATATACCATTTGTGTAACTGAGTTTTTCAATAGCACGACATATTGATCAAATGAATCAATATGTCCCTGCAGTTTTATACCATTAACCAAGTAAATGGATACTGGAATATGTTCCTTTCGCAGAATATTTAAAAATGGATCTTGCAACAGCTGACCCTTGGCACTCATGAACAACCCTCCCCGTTTTATTTCAATTCTAATTATTAGATAAGAGACTCTACTTTATTTTTTTAAGTGGATCCATATCCACCAACAGGATTATCATCAAAATAAACAAGTAGAAGAATGAGATATTGTAGCGTGATGTTAACAAATACACGGGATTAATTTTAAAAAAGATCTAAATGCCGAACTGAGTAAAGTATCCATGATACAAGTAACAATTAAGCTCTGCGGAATTTAGTTATTTATACCAAGAACAGCTTATATGCTGGATTATTACTTTCATCCCAATATCGATAACCGAGATTATCAAGAAAATTTTTAAAATCAGCTTTCTCACTAGGGGGCACTTCTATTCCCACCAACACGCGCCCGAAATCCGCACCATGATTACGATAATGAAATAAACTGATATTCCAGAGATGGCTCATATTATCAAGAAAATTCATTAATGCACCCGGTCTGTCAGGAAATTCAAAACGATAGAGGATTTCATTTTTGACATCTCTAGAGCGTCCTCCTACCATGTGACGAATATGCAACTTTGCCATCTCATTACCGCACAGATCTTCGGTGTGTAATCCACTTGCTTCCAGACCTCTGACTAAATCAAGTGCTTCTTCACGATTACGGACTGATACTCCAACAAATACATGCGCCACTTTAGGATCTGCATAGCGATAATTGAATTCAGTAATGCTCCTTGTTCCCAACATGGCGCAAAACTTCTTGAAGCTACCAGGTTCCTCAGGAATCGTGACCGCCATTACTGCCTCACGTTGTTCACCTAATTCTGCCCGTTCAGAAACATGGCGCAAACGATCAAAATTCATGTTGGCACCTGATGCTATCGCCACCAATGTTTTATGAAGTAATTTTTCACGTTCGACGTAGGCCTTTAACCCAGCAACAGAGAGTGCTCCAGAAGGCTCAAGAATGGCACGGGTATCTTCAAATACGTCTTTAATAGCCGCACAGATAGCATCCGAATCCACCAAAAAAATCTCGTCAACCAGCTCCCGGCACAAGCGAAAAGTTTCCTTACCAACATGCCTAACAGCCACACCATCAGCAAACAGTCCTACTTGTGAAAGTTTAACGCGGCGTCCTTTCTGCAACGAACGATACATGGCATCCGAATCAACTGGCTCAACCCCGATAATCTTAGTATCCGGATATAACCTTTTTACGTATGCTGCAATTCCGGAAATAAGCCCCCCCCCTCCTACCGGCACGAATATAGCGTGAATTCCTGCTCCATGCTGACGCAAGATCTCCATACCGATTGTTCCTTGCCCTGCAATAACGTCTGGATCATCATAAGGATGAACAAAAGTAGCATGCTCTTGCTGCGTAAGCTCTAAAGCATGCTCATATGCTTCATTATACGAATCACCATAGAGTAATACCGTTGCACCCAGCGCCATCACCGCATTGATCTTGATCTGAGGAGTTGTCACAGGCATCACAATCGTGGCAGAACAGCCCAATTTCTGTGCAGCCAACGCTACACCTTGCGCATGATTACCAGCTGAAGCGGCTATCACACCTCGTTTGAGCATGGCAGGGGATAACTTTGCCATTTTATTGTAAGCACCCCGCAACTTGAATGAAAATACCTGTTGCATATCCTCACGTTTCAAAAACACTTGGTTATGAATACGTGCTGAAAGATTGACTGCCTCCTCCAGTGGTGTTTCTACAGCAACATCATAAACACGGGCGGTAAGTACTCTTTCGAGATAATCATTCCTCATAAGATTACGCTTTAGAAATAGTAAATAAGGTTAAGACTATGAATTTTCAAGAGTGCGCAGATTTTATCATGCTAAATAAATTGCAAGTCTAATTAAAAGCATAGATTTATCGGAATAAATTTCCCTTTACATAAAATTTTATTCTATTTCTATCGCTATAGAAATAAGTAGGTTCTTAAAAACGATCAACAGCTAAGCTCCGAAAATACTAATACTACCCTCTATGATTTAGAGGGATCACTTCACACCTTTATCTATACCACCATATAAAATTTATCTCCCGCAGGCGCGCGCGCTATATCAAATTTTTAAATAGACTCTGAGAAAAGCAAGCCGGCTAAGCTTTCAAATCAGGAGGAATTGTAATTGCTTGAAATAAAACTACTTAGATTAAAGCCGGCGTAATAAAGGAAGTTGATTATTGATCAGACTTATTTTGAGACAAATGCTATTTACAGCATGGAGTAAATTGAAAAATCAATGATCTAGTTAAACTGTAACAATAAAGATCCAGAACAAAACAATAAATAAGCTTCTTAATAAAAACTTACCCAGACTATCTTAGTCTGGGTAAGTTTAAGAGCACCTGAAATTCCAGATTATTTAATCTAAGCTAGATCCTTCAAAATCATTTATCAAATGGCTGAGATCTTGGAGTTTCATTATTAGAAGGTGGCAAAATCGGTAATTTAAAATCAGGCTGCTTACCAGTCAGTGTTTTCAAGAACGCTACGATATCAGCAATTTCTTCTTTCTTAAACTCGCGGTTCACTTGTATCTTGCCCATGATATTTACTGCTTCCTCCAGCGTTGCAGCACCGCCATCGTGGAAATAAGGGTATGTCAATGCTACATTTCTCAGGGTTGGAACTTTAAATACATAACGATCTTCTTCTTTACCCGTCATATCCATACGACCTACCGCAGCATTATTTGTCTCATAAGGTTTATAAACACCCATTTTTTCGAATGAATTCCCACCAACTGCCGGACCGTTGTGACATTTTGTGCAACCACTGCTCTTGAATAAATTGTATCCATCCAGTTCTGCTTTCGTCAGTGCATCTTTATCACCTTCCAGCCATTTATCGAAACGAGAATCCGGCGTAACCAAGGTTTCCTCAAAAGCAGCAATCGCAGTCGTGATTCGGTCAATATCCACCTGATTTGAATTAAAAGCTTTCTTAAATTGCTCCTGATATTCAGGAATAGAGCTAATCACTTTTACCGCCATATCGTGGGTAGAAGCCATCTCACCAGGATTAGCAATCGGTCCGCCAGCCTGCTCTTTGAGATCCTTAGCACGCCCATCCCAGAACTGCGCCAGATTCATGCTCGAATTTAATACGGTGGGTGCATTGATCGGACCCTGTTGCCATTTATGACCAATGGAAGTTTTGATATTATCAGTACCTCCCATGCTCAGATTATGGCAGGAATTACAGGAAATAAAACCGGATTTGGATAACCGAGGATCAAAAAACAGCATCTTCCCAAGCTCAACCATTTCTGCATTCTCTGGCTTTACCGGTTTAATGGATTGTATCGGCTCATTAGCAGCAAATACATGGACGGACGTAATCATTACACCAATCGATAATAGCGAGGCAGTCAGCGTACGCATCATCATTGAAAATCTCCTAAAAAACGCGGCTGTAATGGCGCAGCCGGTTACGCCTAAATGTACCCTATCAGAATAAAATTCAGCAAAAATGGTTGGCTATAATTTACCTGGAGCCGGCTACTCCTGTATCACAGGCAGGAAAAATTATTTTTGTGTTTTCACAGAAGTGACAGCAATCTCTGGGGTGATTTGATCATTTTCCCCATAACCGTAATCGCAGCCTTGCCCAATGTCACAACCAAGTAAGTGAGATAGCTCCACAAGCGCCTGCCGATAAACCTGACGCTTAAATTCAACAACTGAGTCAAGCTCTACCCAATATCGATTCCAACGCCATGCATCAAATTCAGGGTGTAGGCTTTTTCTGAGCGACACATCGCTATCATGCCCAAGCAAACGCAGCAGAAACCAAATCTGTTTCTGCCCCCTGTAGCTCCTGCGCCATTCTCGCCTTATCCAGCACTCTGGCACGTCATAACGCAACCACTCTCGAGTGCGCCCCAAAATTTCTACGTGATAGGGTTGCAGTCCTACCTCTTCAGTTAATTCTCGATACATCGCCTGCGTTGGGGTTTCACCCGATTTAATGCCCCCCTGAGGAAATTGCCAAGAATCCTGCCTGACACGTTTCCCCCAGAAAACTTCATTTCTCGAATTCAATAGAATAATTCCAACATTAGGACGATATCCGTTACGGTCGATCATTTGATTCATCCGTCATTTGATACGTCAATTACTAACCATTTTTCCATACTTTCTCCCAGATTAAAAGTCATCATAAAATAAAAATCTGGGCATACTTTCCTTTAATTTACCCATATCTCCCTTTCTTAACTGTATATGATAAGTCGCAACAAGTTTAAACCGTATAGATAACTGTCTTTTTCAGGGTAAAATTCTTCCTCTTTATTTAATATAACGATAAAACATACGGAATCAATACATGCGTGTTTCTCAATTCTTTATTTCAACGCTCAAAGAAGCTCCCGCAGAAGCGGAATTGATTAGTCATAAGCTGATGCTACGGGCTGGTCTCATCAAGCGCCTTGGTAGTGGACTTTATACCTGGATGCCTTTAGGTTTAAGAGTACTGCGTAAAATCGAACACATCATCCGCGAGGAAATGAATAAAAGTGGCGCCATCGAGCTTTTAATGCCGGCAGTTCAACCCGCAGAACTCTGGCAGGAAACTGAGCGCTGGGAATTATTCGGGCCACAAATGTTGAAAATTCAGGATAGACACAAACACAATTATTGTTTTGGCCCTACTCACGAAGAGATTATCACTGATATCACACGCAGGGAAATAAAAAGCTATCGCCAATTACCTTTGAATTTTTATCAGATCCAAACCAAATTTCGCGATGAGATTCGTCCCCGTTTTGGCGTCATGAGAGCACGTGAATTTATAATGAAAGATGCCTATTCGTTTCATACCGCCCTGGAAAGCTTGGAGCAAACCTATCGTCTGATGCATGATACGTATAGCCGAATATTTACCCGTATCGGCTTGAATTTCCGAGCTGTAACAGCAGACACTGGGGCGATGGGTGGTAGCCGTTCACACGAATTCCATGTACTCGCAGACTCAGGTGAAGATGCGATTGCTTTCTGCCCTGATTCAGATTATGCAGCTAATATTGAAATGGCTGAGACCATTTCTCCTGGAAAATCTCGCGAGGCGCCAAATGGCATAAAGCAAAAAATTTCAACACCTGATCAAAAAACCTGTACAGAAGTTGCAGATTTCCTTGGCATCCCCGTACAAAAAACCATAAAAACACTGGCTATTACTGCGGACAATCAGTTTTACCTATTATTACTACGCGGCGATCACCAACTAAACGAAACAAAAGTCAGAAAAATCCCATTTTTAAGCAATTTTGAATTGGCAAGTGAAGAAAGAATTCTAGCCGAGACCGGTTCCAGACCAGGGTTCATCGGGCCTGTGGGGCTAGAAAATTGCATCATCGCTGACAAGGCTGTTATAAAAATGAGTAATTTCGTCTGCGGCGCAAATGAGGAAGGCTTCCATTTCACTCATATCAATTTCGAACGTGACTTGAAATTACCCGATCATATTTTTGATATCCGCAATATCGTTGAAGGTGATCCTTCACCAGATGGTAAGGGCTTACTGGAAATTTGCCGAGGCATTGAAGTTGGTCACATTTTCCAATTACGCACCAAATATTCTGAAAAGATGAAGGCTACTTACCTGGATGAATCCGGTCAGATGAGAGCGATGGAAATGGGATGTTACGGCATCGGTGTGTCACGTGTTGTGGCAGCGGCCATTGAGCAGAATCACGATAAGCATGGCATCATATTTCCCATCGCAATCGCACCATTTCAGCTTGCCATCATCCCGATTGGTTTGAAAAAGAATCCGCAAGTGCAAGCTGAAGCCGAAAGACTGTATCATGAACTTTCTGCAGCTCACATTGAAGTACTGATGGATGATCGTGATGAACGCCCCGGCGTAATGTTTGCTGACATGGAGTTGATAGGTATTCCCCATCGAATCGTTATTGGTGAACGAGGTCTGAAAGATGACATTATTGAATATCGTGGGCGACGTGATGAGAAATCTCAAATGATCTCTCTGAAGGAGATCACTTCATTCATCATTTCAAAAATATGTGGAAATTGATCGGCCTGATTCCGATCCTTATTTCTCCGATTGCACAGGCAGGCGCCCAAATATATGAGCCATTATCCGCCAGCACGAGAACAGTATTGCAACGGGCTGTAAGCGATCAGGCCATTTCACATTTTATTACGTTGCCTGAAGCAGAAAGTAAGGTATGGCTTGTTACTATGTCTGAGCGATTAAAAGGGCGCATGCCTGATCATAATGAACGAGAAGATTTCCTTACTACAGTTCATTATGAGGCCACCCGCGCTGGACTTGATCCACAACTGGTGTTGAGTATTATCCATGTCGAAAGCGGTTTCAGAAAATATGCTATATCGACTGCAGGTGCGCGCGGCTATATGCAGATCATGCCATTTTGGGTTGATACCATTGGCAGCAAAGACCATAATCTCTTCCATCTGCGAGTCAATTTACGTTATGGGTGCACCATACTGCGCCACTATCTTGATATTGAAAAAGGCGATTATTTTCGTACTCTCGGAAGATATAACGGAAGCCTAGGGCAAGCAACCTACCCAGAGCTCGTTTTTAATGCATGGAACAAGTACTGGCGCCACCCCGCAACTCAAGAAGTAGCTCAACATTGAAAGCTCTACTCAGTATGAATCGAATCAGTTGTTTTTCCGAGCTAGCACTTTCTAATAACTCTGTATGAATTTCTCAATATCCTCTCGTGTAAGCAATCCAATCTTTCGTGCTGCGGGTTTACCGTCAGGGTCAAATAAATAGGTACTTGGCAACATCGATAACTCATCAAGCTGCGAAGCAATCTGTCTGTTACCCAATACGATAGGATAAGAAACAGACATCGCCTCGGTAAATTTCATCACGGTTTCCGTATCCGCATAATCCATTGCGATACCAATAATCATGACATCATTCCGATCTTCATAAAGCGATATCAGATCGGGAATCTCCTCCAAGCAGGGAGGACACCAGGTTGCCCAGAAATTTACCAGCACCCACTTTCCTTTATAATCGCTCAACCGGTGTATTTTTCCCTTGCTATCCTCAAATCTGAACTGAAATTCTTCCGCTTGAATACAAAAAGATAGGAAATTCAATAAAAAAAGTAAACAAAGGATAAAGTGTTTCATTTCATCAGATCTGCGGATGGGCTCTCTCAAGCTTACTGTACAGTTTATTAAATGCACTTAGATAAGCTTTGGCAGAAGCAACTACAATGTCCGTGTCTGCCCCATGACCGTTTACGATTCTTCCAGACCTCTGCAATCTGACGGTCACCTCACCTTGCGCATCCGTTCCACTAGTAATGTTATTGACTGAAAATAATTGTAATTCAGCGCCACTATTCAATATCTTCTCGATCGCACGGTAAGTTGCGTCAACTGGGCCGCTTCCTTCAGATTCGGCATGTAGCTCATTATTTTCAGCAGCAATCACTATGCGAGCAAAAGGAACCTCGCCTGTCTCACTATGCGCAATCAGTGAAAGCAATCGATAATGCTCTTCAGGGGCTTGTACCTCATCCGAGACCAGTGCGTGCAAATCTTCATCAAAAATTTCGTGCTTTTTGTCCGCTAAATCCTTAAAGCGCATGAACATGGTATTCAACACTTCCTCCGACTCAAACTCAATTCCCAGCTCCTTCAAGCGGCTGCGAAACGCGTTACGGCCAGAATGCTTACCAAGTAACAGTTTATTGGTCCCCCAGCCGACATCTTCAGCACGCATGATTTCATAAGTTTCACGATGTTTGAGCACGCCATCCTGATGAATTCCTGACTCGTGCGCAAAAGCATTTGCACCAACAATCGCTTTATTAGGTTGTACTGGGAAACCGGTAACTCCTGAAACCAGCTTACTGGCCGGGACGATATGAGTCGTATCTATCCGCGTATCACATGGAAAGAAGTCCTGTCGTGTACGAACAGCCATGACCACTTCTTCAAGAGCCGCATTTCCAGCACGCTCACCCAATCCATTAATTGTACATTCTACTTGTCTCGCACCATTCATGACCGCTGACAGCGAATTAGCCACCGCCAATCCTAGATCATTGTGACAATGAACTGAAAAAACCACCTTATCTGAATTGGGAATACGCTCACGTAGCGTACGGATAAGCTGGCCAAACTGATCTGGCATGGTATACCCCACTGTATCTGGAATATTCACTGTCTTCGCACCAACATCAATGACCGCTTCCAAAACACGGCAAAGAAAACTGATCTCAGAACGGCCTGCATCCTCTGGAGAAAATTCAATATTGTCCGTATATTGGCGCGCCCATTTTATTGCTTTAACTGCTTGCTCGATCACTTGTTCAGGAGACATCCGCAATTTATTCTTCATGTGAATGGGTGATGTCGCAATAAACGTATGAATACGCGCTACATTAGCACCACGTAACGCTTCACCAGCACGGTCTATATCCGCTTCGATAGCACGAGCGAGTCCACAAACCACACTATCCTTAACTGTGTCGGCCACTGCCTTGACCGCTTCAAAATCTCCATTAGAAGCCGCTGGAAAACCTGCCTCAATAACATCTACCCCCATCCGCTCAAGCTGTCGAGCAATGCGCACCTTCTCTTCCTTTGTCATGGATGCACCGGGGCTTTGCTCACCATCGCGCAAAGTCGTATCAAAAATAATCAAATGATCTCGCATCATTTTCTCCATCGAATGAAGTCCGAATTATAAAACAAAGATTAAAAAATTCGGATTCCGAATTTTTTAGATTATTAATGAAATAACGTATTGAATTTAGCGCCCAGGGCGCAGCAGGAAGCCTATTAAATACAACAAGGCCAAAGAAGAGAAGAGGTCTGGAAAAATTGTAGCGTTACTTGTAAAACTTTTCATAGTGGACAATATAAATCGTTTTCGATGTTTCTGCAACAATAAGATCGCTACGTGATATTCTGATTCTGTGCTTCATCGTTCTTTTTGTTCTTACCAAGGTGCCATAATTTCATGAAATAACCGGATAAAGCGTATAAAGAAAACAGACCAAAAAGCACAACTGGTGGATGACTCGGTATCAACACAAAAAAGAACAATAACAATAATAAAATTGAGAAAAAAGGAACTCGTCTACGCAGATTAAATTCTTTACCGCTATAGTAAGGCAAGTTACTCACCATGGTCAGTCCAGCAAATAACGTAGTTGTCCATACCACCCACTTGATGTCCACACCCTGTATTTGAAAATCCAGTGCTACCCATACCAGTCCGGCAATCAGCGCAGCAGCTGCCGGACTAGGTAGTCCTTGAAAAAATCGCTTATCCACTACTTCTATATTGGTGTTAAAACGGGCTAACCGCAATGCAGCACAAGCGCAATAAATAAATGCTGCTATCCAACCCAATTTATCCATATCTTTTAATGCCCACTCATACACGACGAGCGCGGGAGCGACTCCAAAGGAAACCATGTCCGACAAGCTGTCATACTCAGCTCCGAATTCGCTCTGGGTATGGGTTAGGCGCGCCACTCGCCCATCTAGGCCGTCCAACACCATCGCAATGAAAATAGCTATTGCAGAATGCTCATAATTACCATTCATCGCCTGCACGATTGCAAAAAAACCCGCAAACAATGCTGCTGTCGTAAACAAATTCGGTAACAGATAAATCCCTCGCCGTCGCAATCGGGATTTGAGCACAAAGCGAGCTGGGTTTGGTTCATGCATTTTCAGTATGAACTATAAAAACTCTATGATAGGGCATAGAAAAATAAATAGCAGAAAAATAGGAGATAATATTACTCTTCCAGCAAACCATTACACGGCAATCAATAAATCTAATAAACAAGTCAAGTTTACTTAACCTCGTAATTCGGCAAGGATGGTTAGTGTCGCATAAACTTTGTCACCAATATTGACATTAATTTTAGTATCGGCGGGAAGATAAACATCTACTCGTGAGCCAAAACGAATAAATCCAAAACGCTGTCCACGTGAAAGGTGATCCCCAGGTTTGACATGACATAAAATACGCTTTGCAATTAAACCTGCAACCTGCACACAAGTAACATCAATACCTCTATCTGTTTTTATCCACAGAGCATTACGTTCATTCTCTAATGAGGCCTTCGGCAAACTTGCATTAATAAATCTACCCGGGAAATACCAACGGTCATTTACTACACCATCAACAGGACTGCGATTGGAATGAACATTAAATACATTCATGAAAACACTTACTTTAATCGCTTCACGATTAAGATAAGGATCTTGTGTTTTTTCTACAGCTACAATCCGCCCATCCGCAGGGGCTAATATTGCATTAACCTGTAACGGAATAATACGGGGAGGATCACGAAAAAACTGCAGTACGAAAAAAGCAATTAACCATAAAGGCAATGCCCATAGCCAACCTAGAAATATATGAACAAATAATGCAATCAGAAACGCTATGGCAATATGAAACCAACCTTCGCGGGCAATGATAGGATGAGGATAAGATGACATAAATAACTCTGAGAAAAGGTAAACCCGATATTTGATAAAATATCGGGTTAATAAAACTGAGTATTTTAAATCAACCTTAGAGAAATGCGTAGATCATTTCTTACTAATGTTCAACTGCATTATTTCATTACATACTTTTTGAGTAAGAATTTCATTTCGGAACAAATAGTTACTCATTAAAATGAAATTACCTATTTTTGCAATCAGACATTAGTTCTTTACTTGGTCGACTAATTTGTTTTTCTTAATCCAAGGCATCATATCACGCAATTTTGCGCCGATTGTTTCAATCGGATGCTCAGCTGCAAGGCGGCGACTAGATTTGAGCATGGGCGCGCCCGCATGGTTCTCAAGTATAAACTCACGAGCATACTGACCTGTTTGAATTTCACGCAGGATCTTACGCATTTCTGTACGAGTTTCTTCAGTGATAATACGGGGTCCACGTGAAATATCACCATATTCTGCATTATTAGAAATAGAATAACGCATATTGGCTATTCCGCCCTCGTAGATCAAATCCACAATCAATTTCACTTCATGAAGACACTCAAAGTAAGCCATTTCTGGTGCATAACCCGCCTCCACCAACGTCTCAAAGCCAGTTTGAATTAATGCAGTAAGACCACCACACAATACGACTTGCTCACCAAACAAATCTGTTTCCGTTTCTTCACGGAAAGTTGTTTCAATCACTCCCCCCCGTGTGCCCCCATTAGCAGCTGCATAGGATAGGGCCAGATCGCGCGCTTGACCTGATTTATCTTGATGAATAGCAATAAGTGAAGGCACCCCCCCACCCTGAGTATAGGTTGAACGCACGAGGTGTCCAGGTCCCTTTGGCGCAATCATGATCACATCAAGATCGCTACGAGGGGTTACCTGCCCATAGTGAATATTAAAACCATGAGCAAATGCAAGTGTTGCATTATTTTTTAAACCTGCCTCAATCTCAGATTGATATATAGCAGCAATTTGCTCATCTGGAAGCAGCAGCATAACAACATCTGCATCCTTAATTGAAGATGCAATTTCTTTTACCGTAAAACCGGCTTTTTTTGCTTTCTCCCAGGATACTCCATCCTTACGCAAACCTACCGTAACTTCGACACCCGAATCACGTAAATTATTAGCATGCGCATGTCCTTGTGACCCATAACCGACTATTGTTACTTTCTTCTTTTTAATGAGAGATAAATCGGCATCTTTATCGTAATAAACTTTCATTATGCTCCTTATTAATATGTGACAGGTGGCGCAAAAAATATCAAAACAAAACGTTAGGAACTAATACCACATGGGATTAGTTAACCCGAATATTTCATAAATTCGCGTGATGATCACGCAGAATTTTGATTAATAGGGAAGTTTTGAGAAGGAGGGGTGTAGTGATTCATACACCCGACTGAGCAAAATCTTTCTTATTAATCAAAAGACAAATGAGGACACGTGCCAATTTATGAAATATTCGGGTTAATTATCTTTATTAAATCTATCTCTTATAACTTCAGGATTCGCTCTCCACGACCCAAACCGGAAGCGCCAGTCCGAATCGTCTCCAGAATCATATTCCGTTCTATTGTTGCAAGAAATGCATCAAGTTTTGAGCTTGTTCCCGTCAACTCTATGGTGTATGACTTGTCTGTTACGTCAATAATATTGCCGCGAAAAATATCGGCCAATCGTTTTACTTCATCACGATCACTATCGATGGCCCTTATTTTCACCAACATGAGCTCTCGCTCTATATGATCTCCTTCACTCAAATCAACTATTTTGACGACTTCGATTAATTTATTTAGTTGTTTAGTGATTTGCTCAATTACCTCATCCGAGCCTATTGTGACCAATGTCATACGAGACAAGGTTGGATCTTCCGTAGGCGCTACATTCAGCGATTCAATGTTATAGCCACGCGCCGAAAACAAGCCCGCCACTCGGGACAAAGCACCCGCCTCATTTTCCATCAATAAAGAGATAATATGTCGCATTTTTTACACCAGAATCATTTCAGACAAACCCTTGCCACCCGGCACCATAGGGAATACATTCTCCGTCTGGTCAGTGATAAAATCCATAAAAACTAATCGCTCTTTGAGTTTAAAAGCTTCTTTTAGAGCAGCTTCGACATCTTCCGGTTTTTCTATCTTCATACCGACGTGACCATAACTCTCAGCCAGTTTGACAAAATCTGGAAGTGCATTCATATAAGATTCCGAATAACGGTTTCCATGAAAAAACTCCTGCCATTGACGAACCATACCCATATAGCGATTATTAAGATTAATGATTTTAAGCGGCAATTGGTACTGTTTACAGGTCGATAATTCCTGTATACACATCTGTATACTTGCCTCACCCGTAATACAAGCCACTACTCCTTTAGGATTAGCTAATTGCACACCCATTGCTGAAGGCAGCCCAAATCCCATAGTACCTAGACCACCCGAATTAATCCAACGGCGAGGCTTATCGAATTGATAGAATTGTGCTGCCCACATCTGATGTTGCCCCACATCCGAGGTAATAAATGCATCACCTTTTGTCACCGCATAGAGTTTTTCCACAACCATCTGCGGTTTGATGACTGCACTCGTACGATCATACCTCAGGCAATCTCGTTCGCGCCATAAATCTATTTGTTTCCACCATTCCTTGAGTGCATGAGCATCCGTTTCTTCTCTACTGGCCTTGATCAGTTTGATCAACTCTTTCAATACTTCTGAAACACTCCCCACTATTGGAACGTCTACCTTGACACGCTTGGAAATAGACGAAGGATCAATATCGATATGAATTATCTTGCGCTCTTCACTGTAAAAATGCTTGGGATTACCAATGACGCGATCATCGAAACGCGCACCTACCGCAATCAATACATCACAATATTGCATCGCCATGTTGGCTTCATAGGTTCCATGCATACCTAGCATACCAACAAACCGTTTATCTGTAGCGGGGTAACCGCCAAGTCCCATTAATGTGTTAGTACATGGAAAATTCAGCAAGCGCACTAATTCAGTCAATGCATCCGATGCATTATCCAGAATCACACCCCCACCAGAATAAATCATCGGCCGCTTTGCACTCAATATCAGTTGCGCCGCCTTTTTTATCTGCCGGGAATTCCCATCAACCACTGGATTATAAGAACGCATACTTACGCTGCTTGGGTAAGCAAATACCGTCTTTTGTTGTGTGACATCTTTCGGAATATCAACCAGAACGGGCCCAGGGCGGCCGCTTGAAGCAATGTAAAAAGCTTTTTTTATGGTTGATGCAAGCTCAGTAATGTCTTTCACCAGAAAATTATGTTTTACACAAGGACGCGTAATTCCAACGGTATCCACTTCCTGAAACGCATCCTGGCCAATTGCCGCTGTAGGTACCTGCCCACTGATAACAACTAACGGAATAGAATCCATATAAGCGGTTGCAATACCTGTTACAGCATTCGTTACGCCAGGTCCCGACGTTACCAAAGCCACTCCTACATTTTTACTAGAGCGGGCATAACCATCTGCAGCATGAAGTGCTGCTTGTTCATGACGCACCAAAATATGTTTTACTTTATCTTGCTTAAAAAGCTCATCATAAATAAACAATACTGCGCCGCCAGGATAGCCAAAAATATAATTTACGC
Organism: Nitrosomonas sp. Nm132; assembly: GCF_900100485.1. Classification (GTDB taxonomy): domain Bacteria; phylum Pseudomonadota; class Gammaproteobacteria; order Burkholderiales; family Nitrosomonadaceae; genus Nitrosomonas. The sequence continues at coordinate 21,518 of NZ_FNDH01000005.1, forward strand.
CTTCTTCCTGCAGGCAACGCACCGTAATCTCGGCACCTGTTAGTTCTACACTCATACTTTGTGTATCCTGGTATCAAAAAAATAAAAAATAAAGATTTTAGCTAGATGCATCTTTGCTCTGCTGTTTCCTGTCACATAAATATATCTCGGCCATAACATCATTATGGCTCTTGGTTTACCCTCAGTTTTCCTAACGCAAGCTGTAAGGAGTCATTGCCGCGATTTCGCAATACAAGAAATACATGCATCTGCATATGTTATATGTTACTAGGAATCTGGATTTTATTCCCGACTAACTAACGCTGACAAAAATACCCTGGTTAATTTAATTAACCAGCGGCATGACTACTGATCTCTGCTAAGGAAATCCTGAATAAGGACTTCCTTAACCCGAATATTTCATGAATTCGCGTGATGATCACGCAGGATTTTGATTAATAGGGAAGTTTTGAGAAAGAGGGGTGTAGTGATTCATACACCCGACTGAGCAAAATCTTTCTTATTAATCAAAAGGCAAGTGAGGGCATGTGCCAATTTATGAAATATTCGGGTTAACTACCACTGCCTGTTCCACCTACGGTTAATCCATCCACTCGTAATGTTGGCTGCCCCACACCCACCGGCACACTCTGTCCCTCTTTCCCACATGTGCCAATGCCTGGATCAAGCGCCATATCATTGCCAATCATGGAAACACGTGTCAGCACATCCGGGCCATTACCAATTAAAGTAGCCCCTTTGACCGGATAAGTGATTTTTCCATTCTCTATCATGTAAGCTTCCGCGGCAGTAAATACGAATTTACCGCTTGTAATATCCACTTGCCCGCCCCCAAAATTTGCGGCATACAATCCCTGTTTCACTGACGCAATAATTTCTTCCGGATCTTTATCTCCATTGAGCATATAGGTATTCGTCATACGCGGCATGGGAATATGGGCAAAAGACTCTCGTCTCCCATTACCTGTAAGGGGTTGATTCATGAGTCTTGCATTCAGACTGTCTTGCAGATAGCCTTTGAGCACGCCATTCTCAATCAATACCGTACATTGGGTGGGATTACCTTCATCATCAATATTCAAAGATCCGCGACGCCGGGCAATCGTACCATCATCCACGACGGTTACCCCATCGGCCGCAACACGTTCGCCAACGCGTCCAGAAAACGCTGAACTACCCTTCCGGTTAAAATCGCCTTCTAATCCATGGCCAATGGCTTCATGCAGCAGTATCCCCGGCCAACCATTTCCCAGGACTACTGTCATGGTGCCTGCTGGAGCAGGCTTTGCATTCAGATTCACTACAGCCTGATGCACTGCCTTTTGCGCATAATCACTTAATATTTCATCGGTAAAGTAAGTGTAATCAAATCGCCCTCCCCCTCCAGCGACACCCTGCTCACGTCGTCCCTGTTCCTCTACTATCACCTGTAGCGATACACGCACCAATGGCCTCACATCAGCAGCCAGCAGGCCATCGCTGCGCGCAATCATGACGATCTCATACTCCCCGGCAAGTGACGCCATAACCTGAATAACGCGTTTATCTATCGCGCGTGCAAAACCCTCAAGCTTCTCCAGCAATGCCACTTTATCGCTATCCTTAAAGTGCGCGATGGGATCCTGAGGAAGGTAAAGCGACCGATGTGCTGCCTGCTTAACGAGTTGAACTGAATGCACCTTTCCCTGGCTAGCAATGGCGCGCGTCGCTTTTGCTGCAGATACCAATGCATCAAGGCTGATATCATCCGAATAGGCAAACGCAGTTTTTTCACCGCTGATTGCACGCACCCCTACACCTTGGTCAATATTAAAACTACCTGATTTAACGATACCTTCTTCGAGGACCCAACCCTCAGAACGATTATATTGAAAATAAAGATCGGCATAATCGATCTGATGTGTCAGTATTTGCCCAAACACCTGATGTAATCTACCTGCATCCAACTCGTATGGCATCAGCAGGCAACGATCAGCAATTGTAAAAAACTCGTTGTTCATCTTAAGATTAAACTCACTTGCCACGGTAGTAGCTTTATCAGTTTGCAGTAAAGAAACCAGACTGGAATCACGCTATTCATCGATACATCAAATTCCTCAATTCTTCCCTGTTCATAGCGAACAGTTTTCCTTCCTATATTTAACATGGCTATAAGCAACGATGTTCCAGCGCGGGCAGACTGGCACGCACGCTGGATTGGTACGCGCGATCCACCGTCGCCACCACAACCCCTGGCCCACGGGCTAGCCGATCAATCACCACACCCCAAGGATCAACGATCATACTATCTCCATTGGTTTCACGGCCATTGACATGAAACCCACCCTGCGCTGGCGCAATGACATAAGCTTGATTCTCTATAGCACGCGCACGGATCAAAGTTTCCCAATGGGCTTTACCCGTAATTGCAGTAAAAGCAGAGGGAGCAAGAATAATATCAACTTTTCCCATCATACGATAAAGTTCAGGAAACCTAAGATCATAGCAAATAGATAACCCTATTCGCCCAAAAGGAGAATCCAGCGCAATCACTTTATCTCCGGCCGCGATCGTTTTTTCTTCTGCGAAACGTTCATTACCCAATGCAAGGCCAAATAAATGAATCTTATCGTAACGCGCCACCTGCCTGCCATCATCGTCATAAACCAGGCAGCTATTATAAATCTTATCAGGCACATGAGATACCAGTGGCACTGATCCGCCCACCAGCCAAACCCCCAAGCGTTTAGCTGTCTCACTCAAAAACGACTGAACCACGCCTTCGCCTGGTTGCTCACGAACACTTAATTTATCGGTATCCTGCAATCCCATGATACAGAAATATTCCGGAAGCACAACCAGCTTCGCTCCTTGTGATACCGCCAGCTCAATCAAACGTAAAGCTTCTTCCAGATTTGCAGACACACTCGGCCCTGATGCCATCTGAACAGCTGCAACACGCAATTCGCCGCCACCCTCCTTTTCAAGCAAGTGCTCTGAAAAAATACTCGAATGGTTCAGCATGATGCCCCCCAGCACTCCCCTCCATTTCCACAGGATTCAGACAAGAAAAGAATCCCGCTCACAAAAACAATAAAGCAACTCATGATACCTCTCTCCCCAAAGAAACAATCCAATCGATACCGGTTAATTCACATTGCGCTTGTATTCTGGCTGTGTTTCTTTAATTTCTTGTGAGCTTTGCGACTTATTCACTATGGGTTCAGCCCACGTCCCTGTTATAGCATATTCATTAAATAAAACACGATCAAATGGATCCTTCAGAGACTGGTTTGCAATCATGGAAGCAATTCCTGCCACGGGCGTAGCCAACCCAAGCGAAGGAAACATTTTGACCAGGAGCGCCTGGGTTTCTTCTACCAAATCAATTTCTCCACTCACAGCAAGATAGGCTGCGCTTCCTGCAATCTGCAGCTCATCTATCGCCGCTACCCCTCTGGTGATTCTAACATCGCCCAATATATCATCGAAACCAAAACCTTGACTGAATACATCATAAAAATCCAATGTCAGTCTGCGAGGAAGTGATTTTAGATCAAAAATCCCCAGCAATTTACTCACCCCTGGCCTAAATCGGGTAAATTGTCCTCGCTGGGCAGTTACGCGCAGATCGCCAGATAAAGAAGGAAAATCTATGGAAAAAGGCTTACCCATCCAGGCTAGCGAACCTTCCAGCTCTCCTTCCCCGCGCGCAATACGCCCTGGATAACCCAAACGCGCCAGAAATTTGCCAATGTTACTTGCTTGCAATTTAGCCTCGGCCCGCATTTGAAAGGGCGCAATGCGATTCTGCCATACGCCCTGCATCAAAAGAGAACTCTCGGCATGCGTAATCTGCAGTTTATCGATATGCCAGCCATCTTTCTGCTGCTGAGCCAGCAACATCAATTTACCTAACGGTTTTTCCCTGGCGATAAACTCGTCAGCACGCAGATCAATGGCGGGCCAATCCTTGGGCTGATGCTTTTTTTCTGCCGCCAGGTCAGACTCCGCAACCGCTTCTGGCATCACCAATTTTTTTAACCGCGCCACAGCCTTCCGTTTTACACCTGCATCCCAGTCTATATTCCCAATGACTTCTGTGCTTGCAACAGAAGTATGCCATTGCCCGCCCTGTTTATTCGCGTTCAAGACAAACTCATTGAAACGGCTTCCCAAGAAATCAAGTCTGCCGATGTTTAGGTTGAAATTAATCTGGTCAGTCAGTAACGCCTTGGTTCCCCGATCAGCCTGCCCTGATCGCGCAGCAATCTCATTATGTCGATCGAACAGCTCTCTCCACTTATCCCACTCCAGCGCGGAAATCGTGCCCTGCACCAATGTGACCGCATCCTTGGGTAATTCAACGGGCGCAGCACGAAAATTCATCACGCCACGCGCTGGAGTGTAATGACCATTTTCTCCCCGTACACGTTGAATTTCTGCCGTCACGACCTCACCGTACCGGAAGCGCAGCACCTCATGGTCTGAATCAATGGATTTCCTCGCAAAACTGAAAGGAATCACCTCTGCAGCAGATTTGGAAAAAGGTTCGGGTAATGAGAAAGCAGCGCCCGCTAGCGTTGATTCAACCATCATATCCATTCCTTTCTCACCCCTATCAAAAACTGCCGACCAATCAGTCGTTCCCTGCATAAACCGCGTCCACAACTGCAAAGCACCCGCTGATTGCTCAGGTTTAAGTGAATGCAAGCGATCGAAATTAACCTTGCCTGCCGCTACAATGCGCATCCTACCGTCTGGCGAAGCGGTAGAGTGAATCGTCACCGGGCCCCCTAGCACTTGGGCGCTCACATCCTCAATGGTGAAAGTGGATTGAGTAAAAGCAAGCAACCCGTTGACCTTACTCAAAGCAGGCAAATTATGGCCTAAATTGATCTCATTATCGATCAACTGGTAGCGCCCCATTAGCTCGATGCGTCTATCATCACTGCGTGGTGAGTATATCGGCATCGTCAATTCCAGTCGCAATTTTCCATTTCCGGCAACATTGCCCAAGCTGGAGAAATCAGCAGCATGTGTATTTACTGGGTTTTTTCCAATCAAATCGATTATTTTTTGAGTCGCGCCCTCAGCATTCCCTGTCAGTTGCAAAATGGGATTTGCCGTGTGCACCTCCGCAATCTGCAGCCGGGTATCCTTCAATACAATATCCGCCATCCTTGCCCGGGAAACCGTCATGTCGAGATGATTATTCTGAAACGAAAGATTGGCCTGAATATCGGTCATATTCGGCCACCCTTCCGGCAAATCTACCGTTGCGTCAGTGATTTTTGTTGAGAGCTTTAAAGCAAGCTTATTGCGCTGCTCTGACAAGGCTCCATCCAACTCACCGCGGACATGAAACCTGGCCTCAGCTAATCGTCCCGTCACAATTGCCTTACCTAGCCAGTTTTGCGTAGCTTCCTGATCAACTAGGAGTGCCCTATACTTATTAAGGTAATTGACCTCTGCATTTGCCAATTCCCCCTCCAGATCAATAGCGCTTGGTTGACCAGGCGTAGCACGATAACGGCCGTGGATCGTTCCGGACATATGGTTATTCGAAAATGAAAGGCGATTGAGTTCAAATAAAGTCATCCCCTGGTCAGGCGATGTCTGCCAATCGGCCTGCGCGATGAGTCTGTCGAGTTCCAGCGGTTCATCCAATGTTTCGAGCAACTTCATGCTGGCTTTATCCGAATCAAGACTGAGTGTCCCCCCCTGATGGGTTGCTTTGATCTTCCCACTCATCCCGCTCACCGAGGAAACTTTGCCCAAATCATTCATGGTCAGCTCGCGGAAGCGCCCCTCCACACGAAAAGATGAAGGCTTTGTCCAATCACCCTGCCAATAGACTTGCGCACGCTCAATTTCTCCCTTAGGGGATAATTCACCGAGCTGCTTGCGCAATGCATCCTCAATCGGCAGGTAACTCGCCAGGGAAGCAACCACACCCAGATCAAGATCATCTATCCACAGTGTGTTCTCCCCGGACATGTCTCCATGCCCTCCCTGCCTTCGCCACAAAATGTTTACCGGCTCGGTGAGCCATTCGTTTTCAATGGCAATGCTCAACTGCCGGGCAAACCATTCCTCTCCCTGCTGTGCCGCGCCGTCATTTCTTTTCCATCCCAGACGACCCCGCAAATGTTCAAGATCAAGCCTGGGGAGATCCTTCGCCCACTGCATACGGGCTTCATGAAGATCCACATCAGCCGTCCAGGATGTGACAAGCTGATCCTCCATGCCGATCCACGCGCGGAAAGCGCCCCTGCCACGATTAAATGCCACATCTTGTGGAAACGATAACCAGGTTTGCAAGGCGGCCAAATCGACATGATCCAGTTGAGCGAATAATCGCCCGCGCCACCGGCCCAATGCATTAATCGATTTTCCCGTAAAATCACCGCGTATCTCCAGGGGAGCGGCCACTTCAACGGGCGGAGTGGCCCTCAGCCCAAAACGGTGTCGCCCGCCCTTATTATGCATGTGTAAATTTACTTTTTTCAGATACAACACTGGCGCTGCCCGCAATTCATCCAGCCAATACACATCCGCGTCGTTGATGACCAACTGGCGCTGGCGCAATAGCCAATCGAAAAAGCCATTATCCGCCTCTTCTTGATCAAAGGCGCCACCTGCCATGTGCATAACGCCCTCAGCGTCACGGCGGATAATCAGAGCCGGCCGTTCAATTCTGATGTTGCGGAAGCGCAACTCACCATGCAGTAATGATCGCCAGGAAAGCGTTCCATTCAGCTCGGTCAGAATCAGCACCGGGACGCCGAGCCGATCATGCACGCGCACGCCATGCAACTGCAAGTAGGGGCGTAACCCGTCCCAATTGGCATCAATGCTCTCTATGCTGATCGCGCGTCCGGCCACCTGAGAAATGGCTGCTGCAATGTTGGGGCGATACCGTTCAATATCAGGCAGCAGCCAATAACGCAACAACAACAGCGACAAGGAAAAAAACAAAATAACCGCAAACACAGTCCATCCGAGCCAACGCAAGATGAAAGTGCTATGCTTAATAAAAGAATGCATCATGGAACCCATTTAATAAGAAGCACAGCCTTATCCTGAAAAAACTGCTTAAAGCAAGTAACAAGAAGATCCTGATAACAATGAATAGCCTATCTAGCAGATTGGCCGCTTATGACACTTCGTCACTTCCGCAGCTCGGGGGCTCAGCACAGAAAACCCATTCTGTCTACGTATCTGCATAGCGGGTCTTGGCAAGTGCAAAATGGCTTATTTTAACCTTGAATATGTTTTCACACACCATCAATCCCTCTGCTGAATCAACGCTTGAGCGCACCCTGCGCTTCAGTCGCTATGCGCAACGTCTACTGGAAAGCGAACCTGAGCTACGCGCCTATCTGGTAGAAACCCTCCACAGCCCATTCTCACGCGAGGAAATGCGTGCATTCCTGGGCACGGCCTGCGCGAACTCAAGCCTGGCTGAAACAGACTTGCATAGCGCCCTGCGCAAACTCCGTAAACGGATCATGCTGCGCCTGGCTGTCCGCGATCTGGCCGGTATGGCGGATCTGACTGAAGTCATGGTCACCATGACCAACCTCGCGGAGATTACCATTGGCTTTGCGCTCGACCATCACCAAAACTGGATGACCCAGCCCAGTCAGTTTGGTTCACCCATCGGTGAAAAAAGTGCCACTCCCCAGCAATTATTAGTGGTCGCCATGGGCAAATTGGGAGGAGGCGAACTCAATGTTTCCTCCGACGTCGATCTGATTTTCATCTACCCGGAAGATGGAGAAACGAATGGCAGAAAACCCATTTCCAATCACGACTTCTTTGCTCGGCTGGGACGTAAGCTGATTGCCAGTCTGAATGATTACACGGTGGATGGCTATGTATTCCGCGTCGATATGCGCTTGCGCCCGCATGGGGAAAACAGCCCTTTGGCCATCAGTTTCGACATGCTTGAGGACTATTTCGTCACGCAAGGGCGGGAATGGGAGCGCCATGCCTGGCTCAAAAGCCGCGTCATTGCAGGACCCGCCACCGCGACCGCGACGCTGATGGAAGACATCACCCGTCCTTTCGTCTTTCGCAAATATCTGGATTTTGAAGCCTATGAAGCCATGCGCCGCATGCATGCGCAACTGCGCAAGGAAGTGGATCGCCGTGAAATGCATGACAACATTAAGCTGGGCCCTGGCGGAATCCGTGAAATTGAATTCATCACCCAGGTTTTTCAACTGATACGCGGCGGACGGGATGCGGATCTCTGCATCCGTCCGACGCTGACCGCCCTGCAACGCCTGCAGCAAAAACCGCCCCTGCCCGCCCAAACCATCACGGAACTGATCGATGCCTACCGCTTTCTGCGCAAGCTGGAACATCGCCTGCAATATCTGGATGACCAACAAACGCAGAATCTGCCGGAAAATGCCGAAGATCAGGAACTCATTGCCGCGGCCATGGGATATCCCTGCTTTGCCGACTTCATGCAGCAATTCGATATTCACCGCAACAATGTCACCCGCCATTTTGAATTGATCTTCGCCGCTCCGCGCAAATCTCCGGCCCATGACATCCTGGCGAGCCTGTGGCAGGAACAGACCGGAGACAGCACCCAAGTAGAAGCCGCCACCACGCAGCTCACGACGCTGGGGTTTACCGAGCCTGAAAAAATCTCGGCGCGCATCCAGCAATTCTATGGCGGCCATTTTTTCCAGCAATCACCGCCAGCCAATCAGCAGAAAATCAAATCGTTGATGCCTATTCTGGTCGAAGCCATTGCCCCGTTTCTGCCCGTGGAAGCCACGCTGGAACGCATGCTGCAGCTCCTGGAACACATCGGTCAACAAACAGCTTACCTGGCCCTGCTGCAGGAACACCCGCAAACCCTGCCGCGGGTCACTAAGCTGGTCAGTGCCAGTCAATGGGCAAGCAATTATCTGGGCAGGCACCCCATCCTGCTCGATCAGCTGCTGGCGCCGCGTGGCCCGTATCAACTGCCGGATTGGCCGGTGCTCAGGCAGGAACTGGCGCGCCAGCTCAACCATGCCGACAGCCCCAAAAGCAATCTCACCGAATGGCAAATGGATGTGCTGCGGCACTTCCAGCATGCGCAGGTTTTTCAGTTGCTGGTGATCGACCTGGAAGGCAAGCTGCTGCTGGAATCGCTCAGCGATCATCTGACCGAGCTCGCCGATCTCAATCTCAGCAACGTCCTCAGCCTGGCCTGGCGAGGACTCAAGAAAAAACATCGCGACCAGCCCGCTTTCGCCATCATCGGTTATGGCAAGCTGGGCGGCAAGGAGCTCGGCTACGCCTCCGATCTCGACATCATCTTCCTGTTCCAGGACAACCACCCCGATGCGCAGGAGATTTACACCAAACTGGGACAGAGCATCAACACCTGGCTCACCAGCCACACGTCCGCCGGGGTGCTGTATGAAACGGATTTACGGCTGCGTCCCAACGGCGCCAGCGGCCTATTGGCCGGCTCCATCGAAGCGTTTACCGAATACCAGCATAACCAAGCCTGGGTATGGGAGCACCAGGCCTTGACGCGCGCGCGCTTCGTCACCGGCGATCAGCAGGTGGGGAAGCTGTTCGAGCAAACCCGTAAGGAGATTTTATGTGAACCGCGCGATCTCGCCCGGCTCAGGCAGGAAATCCTGATAATGCGCGAGAAAATGCTGGACGCCCACCCTAATCCCACCGCGCTGTTCGATATCAAACATGACCGTGGCGGCATCATTGATGTCGAATTCATCGTGCAGTACCTGGTGCTGGGCTATGCCCACGTCTATCCGCAGCTTACCGGCAATATCGGCAATATCGCGCTGCTGAAACTGGCTGGAGATCTGGGGCTCATCCCGGCAAAATCCGCCGAGCAGGTGCGCACCGCCTACCGTGAATTCCGCCGCCTGCAACACCGCCTGAGATTAAGCGGCGACCCCGATCTGGCCGGCTCAGCAGCTTCCCCGGAAAAATCCGCCGGCTTTGCGCGCATTGAAGCCGATTACCTCAGCCATGCGCGCCTGGCGGTATTGCAACTGTGGGAAGAAGTGTTTGGCGGATAAACCGGGTCGAATGGACTAATTGGAAAATAGCCCTTAATAAAGCGCTTATTTCCCACTAAGCTTTTTTTTATGAAGAGTCGTTATACTTCCAGTAGCATGCTTTTTAGCAACAAAGCGGGCGCGAATTCTGCCCGTATATTCCCACACTGGGTGTGGCCGTTATTTTTTAACCCAAAGGAGAGTGATTCATGCAACAGATGCAAAAAGGCTTTACCCTGATCGAACTGATGATCGTGGTGGCGATTATTGGTATTTTGGCGGCGGTAGCGATTCCGGCTTATCAGGATTACACCATCAAAGCTAAGTTATCAAATGCAATTTCAGGAGTAAATTCATTAAAAACTGCTATTGCAGTTTGTGGTCAAGAGGCGGGAGGGGTTCTTGACAATTGCAACTCTAAATCTAATGGTGTTCCAGATGTTTCAACTTTGACTTCCAAGGAAATTACAGAAGCTAAGGTTGCTGCTGGGGTAATAACCATTAAATTAGCAACCGGAATCAGTAAAGATGTTGATGGCAAAACCATAATCTTTACTCCCAAGTTTGACGCAAACGGCAACAATTTAAAATGGACGAATTCCACTGATATTGCTGCTGGTGTAGGTAAGGAGCATATTGAAAAAACTAATGAAGCTGCAGCTGCAGCGCCAGCACCATAACCAGCCCGCGTAGGGCGCAACCCGCGTAAGGCGCAATAACCACCGGGCATTGCGCCATATGTGTCTATATTGAACTTCCGGTGCAATGCGCTGCGCTGATTGCACCCTACAAGTTGTACCCCACCGCCTGAACCGCTCTCGAAAAACCTTGAGCGGCTTTTTTTACTTCCGGATGTTATTCCGCCTAAACTAAAAGACAGGGTCCTACCTTACCCCCTGTCGCTCACGCCGCTTCCATCCTGCCAACCAACCCGCGTAAGGCGCAATAACCATCGGGCATTGCGCCATATGTGCCCATATTGAACTTCCGGTGCAATGCGCTGCGCTTATTGCACCTTATAACCCAAACCGCCTAAAAAAACTCCGCGGTGGTTTTTTTATTGCTATTTTTTAATACCTCTGATGCTTTTATATCAGTATGACTTTCATGATTATCCACATACCCCCACTTCCTGAACTGAGACTGTAACTCGGGATCATCTTTAAATGCCTGAAAATAAATATACTCAGGCGCGAGATCTGCACCATTAGGCCAAACGATTGTTTCCAGCTCTTCGTCAACAACAAAGCTTGAAAATACCGATTTATCTTTTAATGGCTCAAATACCAAACCTTTTAAAGCGCCTGATAGATCGGCCACGCCCTTCCTGCCATTATTAAATGACACGGCTATTTTATAATCTTCCAAATACTCGGCGCTGATAACATGAAGAAACATAATAATCACTCCAGTGGTTCTATAGCCTTTGGGGTTTCACTTTTTTGACAAAGTTCCCAATTCTTGATTAATTCACTTTTATGCAGTTCATACCATTCAAGCACATGCCCTAATGCACGTTTTGGAAATTTTCCTTCTACCACTCCATTTAAAATATTTACAGTTATCTCATATTCTGAATATCTTGCATGAAAATGCGGTGGTGCATGATCTTCCCAATACATCACTATGATTATCCCTAGGAATCTACTAATTACCGACATTTGAAATATTTGTTTGTTTTTCAATCACTTTCACTGGGAGTACCTTTCAATTACATAACAATCGTAAATTACAAAACTAAAACTACCCTCTTTTCCAGGCCAGGCAGAAATTTACTTTTACTTGATGCACACCGCCCGTACCTGATGAATGTCAGTAATGCCCTGTAACACTTTATCGATGCCATCCTGTTTCAAGGTGCGCATGCCATCATTGAGCGCGGTCACGAGCATTTCGGCTACCCGCGCATGTTCCTGGATGTTCTTTTTCAGCGCATCGGTTGCGGTCAGGAGCTCATGTAACGCCACCCGTCCGGCATAACCTGTGCCATTGCAGCGATCGCAGCCAACCGCTTCATACAGCGTGATCTGCCTTTGCTCACCGCCATATTCCTGCAGCCAGCGGCTTTCGATTTCCTGGTAAGCCGCTTCAGGGCTAACCTTGAAATGATCGATATATTTCAATTCTTCGCAGTATTCTGTCAACAACCTGCGGATTTCTTCGCGCGGTGCGATATGGGGTTTCTTGCACTTGCACAGGCGCTTGGCCAGGCGTTGTGCCAGAATACCCAACAAAGCATCGGAAAAATTGAACGGATCCATGCCCATATCCAGCAGGCGGATGACCGATTCCGGCGCGCTGTTGGTATGCAGCGTGGCAAACACCAGATGACCGGTCAGCGAGGCTTCGATACCGATGCTGGTGGTTTCCTTGTCGCGCATCTCCCCCACCATGATGATATCAGGATCGGCGCGCAGAAAAGACCTCATCACCGCGGCAAACGTCAGACCGGCCTTGACGTTGACCTGTACCTGGCGCAATCCTTTCTGGGTGATCTCCACCGGGTCTTCAGCCGTCCAGATTTTGGTTTCGGGGGTATTGAGGTGCTTCAGCACCGAATGCAGCGTCGTGGTTTTACCGGAACCCGTCGGGCCACAGACGAAAAATAACCCATAGGGCTTGCTGATAATTGACTTGAGTTCCTGCAGATTGCGGGAAGTGAAATTCATTTTCTCCAGCGGTATCGGCTCTCCTGCAGACAGGATCCGCATGACCACATCTTCCAGTCCACCGGCTGAAGGGAGCGTGGCTACCCGCAATTCGATATCGAGCGGCGCAAATTTCCTGAACTTTATTTTGCCATCCTGCGGTTTACGCTTCTCGGAAATATCCAAATCACACATGATCTTGATCCGTGTCACCAGCGCATTGCGGTAGCTTGCCGGAATTTCGATATAGGGCATTAGCGTGCCATCCTTGCGAAAACGGATCTTGGTTTTTTCCTTGCCCGGATAAGGCTCGATATGAATATCGGAAACACCCATCTTATAGGCGTCTACGATGATCTTGTTGACCAGCTTGACGAGCTCGTTTTCAGAAGCGGCAGAAGCTTCGTCTACCTCGATTACAGATTCTTCCTCGTCCTCCTGGAGGTTAAAGAGCATGTCATTGATATTGCCGGTATCTTCCAGGACAGCGCCTTTTCCAGCCCCATAAAATAAATCCAGGGTCGCCTTGAACTCTCGCTGGGTGCAGACGGTATAGATGATGTCGTGCTTGGGGAAAATCTGATTGACGACACGCAGCGCCTTGATTCTTTCAGGATCAAGCGTCAACACCACCAGACCTTCTGCTGTGTCGTCAATCGGTAGCCAGTGGTTGCTTTCGGCAAAATCCCGCTTGAGATGCTTCAACACTTCCATCGGCTTAATCCGCTCAGCCTGGTACGGCTCATAGCGCACACGGAAGTAGCTCGATAGCGCTTCGCCAATTTGCGCCGGGCTGATCCGAAACTCATCGATCAGCACATTTTCCAGATCACACCCCTGTTCACGTGCAGATCGTGCCGCCAGCTCAAGTTCAGAAGCTGACAGGACCGCATTTGCAATCAAATGATCATATCGGGATTTGGCGAGTAATTGCTGCTTCTGGCGTTGCTTGAAAGCAATGGCCAGTACCTGGCAGATTTCGCCTGCTCCCTCAACAATCATGTTGGGAAAAGGGGTATCCTCCTTATGATTGATGGCTTGCAGCACACCCAGTAATTCGTTATCCCCTGCATTCAGAATCGGTACTGCCAGCATTTGCCTGGTTCGGTAGCCGGTTCGTTTATCCCCTTCCTTGAGAAAGCGCAAGCGTGCGTCCACTTTCACCAGTTCATGCTGATCGTAAACATCCTTCAAATTGACGATTTTTTTGTTCAGGCTGACAAAACCCACAATACTGTGTTCGGTAATCGGTCGCTTCAAGTCCTGGAATAAACCGACGCCAGTCTTCACCCGTGAAATAATAGACGATTTATCTTCACTCACCGTATAAACGATCAGACGATCTGCATTGAACAAAGCGCAGATGTCCTTACTGACTTCCAGCATGATCTCATCGAGATTGTTGGCAGCCTGAATCCTGTTGACGATCTCGTGTAATTTCTGCGAAAAATTCTGCTGGCGATTGACCCCAGAAAAATTATCTGATAATGGTTCCAGTGCGATTTGCATATTCATAATGATATTTATTCAGGAAGATCTCCATGCAAAAGATTACCCATTAACCTGCGAAGATCGCGCCTGGAAATCACTTCCAGGCGCAATCAGTCAGCGCATTCTTTTATTTCAGGTGCGATCAGCTCAGCCTCGCCTGCCGAGATGAGCTCGTACTGCATAGATGGCCGATCACTATTGGGAGTATTGGCAACATCGGGCTACTATGCCCATTAGACGCATGCCTAATGCGGGTTTATCTTTACCAGCTTACCCAGCTTGTGAATTTCAAGATGTGATTACCTTCTTGCCCTGATATTTAACACGACTTGCCTACAGGGCATTTCTGGTAACAGCAGAGGAATTACACCCGATTCCTGTTATTTGATCAAAAGGACCGGAATCGGTGAAAGATGGATCAATTTGCTCGCGACTGAACCGAGCAACACGCCTTGTACCGAGCCAAGTCCACGCGGCCCGATAACAATCTGGTCACACTGTTTTTCTGTCGCAAATTGAACGATCATTTTTGCCGCATCGCCGACTGTCACATGGTACTGATAGGCAACACCTGCCTGGTCCAGCAGATCGCGCGTTTCTTTTAAATCCTTCAATCCTTCTTCCTGATGATATTCCCGGATACTTTCCTGGCTGATAAACATGGAAACATCGCCACGCAAAGGAAACTGCACATTGAGCAAGTGAATTTGCGGCACTTCCTTATACCAGCCGAGCAGCTGGATAAAATGAGCAATGGCCTTGTTACAAGCAGTGGAACCATCTACCGGCAGCAGCATTTTTAACATGATGCACTCCTCTAAATTATGTTTTTCATCCCATTCCTGATAGCTAGCCCGAATATTTCATAAATTGGCACGTGTCCTCACTTGCCTTTTGAAATATTTGGGCTAGGTCGGTTTATTCGTATCATCCGTAAGGTCGACTAAAGCAGTGGTATTTTTCTGTGCTCTAGCTGCCAGCCACTTTCCGCTGGCGATTACGACCAGCGCAGTAAAAACTGGCATAAACCAGTGTAGAAAAGCAGCATGAGCATTGACCCATTCTTTAGTCACCGTATCGGTAATGACCATATCGCCCGCAATCCAGCCAAGTAATCCAGCCCCCACAAAAATGGTGACGGGAAAACGATTCATCAGCTTCATGACCAGTTTACTGCCCCAGACAATGATGGGAACACTTACAAGAAGACCAAAAATCACCAGCATCAGATCGCCTCTGGCAGCGCCGGCAATGCCTATCACATTGTCCAGGCTCATAACGGTATCAGCGATGATAATCGTTTTAATGGCTCCCAGGAGAGTGGTATTCGCATCGATTTCATGCGCGTCGCCCGTCGATTCCGGCAACAACAGTTTGATCCCTATCCAGAGCAGCAGCAACGCGCCCACGAGTTTCAGAAAAGGGAGCGTCAGCAGATTAAGCGCGAAAAAAACCAGTCCGACGCGTATCGCTATCGCACCAAATACCCCCCAGAAAATTCCCAAATTACGTTGCTTCTCAGGCAATCGCCGACAAGCAAGCGCAATAACCACTGCATTATCTCCTCCAAGGACGATGTCAATCGCAATAATTTGTAGTGCCGCAACCCAAAATTGGGGATCAGAAAAATCCATATTCTACTTCTCTCAAGACATGGTAATAAATTTAAAAATTTCATCTTTCTGTTGCATCGTGTCACGATAACCCAGATCGACCAAGGCACGACAATAAGCAGCTTCAAATAAAACATAACTCAACAATCTCGAACCACTCGGTCCCATTGCACCCACTGCCCGATATAAAAAACGCATGGTAGGTGGCAAGGAATTGGCATGCTGCAGCGCGATTTCGTTGATTCTTTCGCTAGGCGAGATCACCATCGATTTTATGGTACGCAGTAAAATACCCCCTTCTTTTTTGGCCTCAGGTGGAATGAGCGCTAACGTTCCATTAATGCGCTGCAAACGCTCCAGATCAACTTCCAAACTATCGACAAAAATACTGCTCATCACATGCCCGGCAATTTGCGCTACGGGGGGATAACTGGTTACTTTGACACGCTCGTCAAGGGACTCTTTTCTCTTGTTTACCCCAATCACCAGGATGCGATCCGCGCCGAGATGCAATGCCGGGCTCAGCGGCGCGAGCTGTCGCATGGAGCCATCGCCAAAGTACTCGCGATTTAGCCGGACTGCTGGAAAAATAAAAGGAATAGACGAAGAAGCCAGTAAATGCTGAATGCCAATACGTGCTGCCACGCCCACGCGCATCACGCGGCTCCAGGGGGAGATACTTTTATTGCCTTGATAAAACGTGACCGATTGTCCTGAAGTATATCCCCAGACAGTTACACCCAGTGCATGCAGCGCACCCATGTGGATACTCCGTTGAATACCGCGAAACGGCAGACGGCAGCCGAGTAGTTTCCTTAAAGGGGAATTATCCAGCAGCGCAAAAGGCGTTTTCGCCAGCTTTCTTGATACCAAGGAACCGACACAATGCATTGTGTTGCGAACGACACCTGGCAAATCTGCGCGGTGCACCTGGTCAACATGCAAATCCCCCCACACTGCCTCCAGTTGCCGCACCCCTGTGGCAAAATGAGTAGCCGACATGGCCAAACCGGCTGCATTAATGGCGCCGGCTGAGGTTCCACAAATAACGGGGAAAGGACTATGTGCATGGGGAGGGAACATCTCAGCGATTGCCCGCAGGACGCCAACCTGGTAAGCAGCGCGCGCGCCCCCACCCGTCAAGACGAGACCTAACTTGGGTAATGGCGCGGCAATATTATTCGGTTCATTCACTGGCAGTCGGCTTCTTTCTTACCTTCTCAAGGGCATCACACAAAGTTTCTTCCGATAAAGCATTCAAGTTGACTGATAATGCACGGGCAAATTCACAAGCATCCCCAGGCAATATTTTATTATCAAGTTTAGCAATAAGTTGCGCTGCTGCGCCGGCTATTTTCAGAAGACTCTGCCGTTCACTCATCAGTATTTCTATTTCTGCACGCAACATCGAAATCTCGCGCGCTTCTAATTGGGTATGCATCATAATCGTTTCCTCCAGTCAGGTATACTGCCTCAATCATTGCCCCACTTTAACAAAATCATTTCTTGAGCAAATAACCAAGCTCTCAGCCATTTGCCATGCTTTTCCTATACCGGCACAATCAGTAAACTACGGAACCCCTACCATCAATAACCAGAGGATGACATGTCACACACTGCGCTTTACCCAGAAATCGAACCCTATCACCAGGGAATGTTACCACTCGATGCGCGGCATACCCTATATTGGGAACAATCAGGCAACGCTGAGGGAATACCGGTATTATTTCTACATGGTGGGCCAGGTGCTGGATCAGCACCTGGCCATCGTCGTTTTTTTGACCCCGCTCACTACCGCATTATCATTTACGATCAACGTGGCGCTGGGCGTTCCACCCCTCTGGGCGAGACTCATGACAATACTACGCCCCATCTTATCGAAGATATTGAAACATTGCGGCAATATCTCGGTATCGAAAAGTGGCTGGTATTCGGGGGCTCCTGGGGCAGCACCTTGGCGCTGGCATATGGAGAAGCGCACCCGGCGCGTTGCCTCGGCTTTATTCTACGAGGCATTTTTCTGTGCCGCAAAAGCGAAATCGACTGGTTTCTCTACGGGCTGCGCCATTTCTTTCCTGATGCCTGGCAAGATTTCGTCGCACCGTTATCCCCACTCGAGCGAAATGACATTCTCGCGGCTTATTATCGCCATCTGATGGACCCTGATCCGGCTATCCATATGCCTGCCGCCCGTGCCTGGGGTCGCTATGAAGGCCGGTGCTCCACTTTGCTGCCGAGCCCGGAAACCGTCAATTATTTTTCAAGTGATACGGTTGCGCTAGGGCTCGCACGCATGGAAGCGCATTACTTCAGTCATGATATTTTCTTGCCACAAAATGCCTTGCTGGATAATGTCACAAAACTTCACCCTCTTCCTGCCATCATTGTGCAGGGACGTTATGATGCCGTGTGTCCGATCGTCAGCGCAAATGACTTGCACCAGGCCTGGCCTCAGGCTGAATATGTGATTATCGAGGATGCGGGCCATTCTGCCTGGGAACCCGGCATTCGATCGGCACTGGTTCAGGCCACCGATAAGTTCAAAGCAATGCTCTCTAATATGAAATAGCTTTACCGTTTTCTCAGTTGCGAAAGCTGCGTGATATCGAGCAAGCCGGCAAACTCTTTGGCAGCTATTCTTTCGCGATACGGTAAAACGCCCAGCAGGGGACAATCAAGACGCTTTTGCAGCGCGCGAATGTTTTCTGCCTGGCTCTCCATATGAGGATCAATCTGATTGGCGACCCAGCCTGCCAGCGATAACCCGCTTGCGTGGATAGCGCGGGCGGTCAATAAGGCATGGTTGAGACAACCGAGCCGCAATCCTACTACCAGCACCACGGGCAGTGCCAATGCACGCGCCAGGTCGCTGGTATCGTGCCGCTCATCGAGAGGCACCAGAAAACCCCCTACCCCTTCAACAATGATGATCTCCGCCCTTTCCTGCAATGCATCAAAAGCCTGTTGTATGACCGCCAGATCAACGACGATACCGGCTTGCCTCGCAGCAATATGCGGCGCAATCGGTGGCAGCAACGCATAAGGATTGATCAGCGCACGCGCGGCTGAAATGTTACTGGCTTCGGCAAGACGCTCCACATCGACCCACTTACCCTGCTCGCAGCCTGCCGCAATGGGTTTCATGCCGACCGCTGATTTACCCGTCATGGCGAACGCATGCAGCAGCGCACAGCTCGTGATGGTTTTACCCACGCCGGTATCCGTTCCGGTCACGAAGTAGCCCGCTGGCATCATACTCAATGCTTTATTCCAGACCGAGTTTCCGTCTGGTCTCGGGTTTGAGTGCCGCCTGCCGCGGCTCCGGCTTCCAGGCGTGGCCATATACCACTTCATAGGTCGCTGGCAGCTTCCCTGCCTGCCGCAATGATTCATAGTGGGCCACCACCTGCTGCCATGTTCCTTTTCCGGTTAGTCCCCGCCGCCTGCCATGCGTCACATTGTGCGCGCCGATCGCCTTGAGATCGCGCAGGATGCCCATGACGTCATCGTAAGTGAGGGTAATGTACTCCATGTCCATCACTGGCGTGGCAAAACCGCTATGCACCAGCAGATCGCCGATATCGTGCATATCCATGAAGCGATTGATATGGCTGTAGCCATCCACCGTTTTAAAGGCCTGCTTTAATTCTTTCAGGGTATCGGGCCCGAAGGTACTGAACATCAGCAACCCTCCGCTTTTTAGCACACGGCGGGCTTCCGTGAATGCCTGCTTGAGATCATTACACCACTGTATGGTCAGACTCGACCAAATCATGTCTACGCAAGTATCCCGCAGCGGAAGCTGTTCGATATCTCCGCCCACATAATGCGCCACGCGGCGCTTTGCCAGCGGCAACCACTGCTGCCAGCGAGGAAGCGGAGGCCGCGCTTGAAGATGCATCGCCAGGGCGATATCCACTGCCACCAGTTGGCTGCGCGGATAACGCTCGGTAAGCTTACGGCTGCCATAGCCCGTGCCGCTGCCCATGTCCAATATCTGGTCAGGAGCGTATTTGATGTAATCCAGGCGTGAGAGCATGCGTTCGCATACTTCACGCTGCAATACGGCCGATTGATCATAGCTGGCCGCTGCGCGTTCAAACGCCTGGCGCAACTGGCGCTTATCTAAAATGTGATCATAAATCATACAAATTGGCTACAAACTGATCCGGATACGATAAAAACGGGGCATGACCACAGTGTGGAAAGCCGATAAATTTTGCGTGAGGCAAATGCCGATGCATCCATCTGGCTGCATCCACATGCGTGATCACATCATTTTCTCCATGCAAAAGCCATACCGGTTGAGAAACATCGGCTAATTTCTCCCGCAGATCATTCGTCAACAGAATCTGCAAACCGGCCCTGAGCGCGTCACTATCGGGTTGTTTATATTGCGACAATTGATTACGCAATTGCGCCAACACATTCGTCATGTCACGGCTGCCATTGACTTGCAGGGTAAAAAAACGGTTTAAGGTTTGCGCATAGTGGCGTTGCAGATTTTCCATGAAAAGCTGCAACGTTGGTTCATCCATTCCCCATCGCCAATCATCCCGTTTGACGAAACAGGGCGTGGTCGCCACCAGAATAAGCTTGCTTACCTGCTGTGGCACGGATAAGGCCAGCTTGATCGCGACCTGCCCCCCAAGCGACCAGCCACACACGATACTCTCCGCAGGTAAAATCTCCGCAACACTTGCTACGATCTCTTCGAACGAATAGGACTCCCAAGCCGGACTCTGGCCATGCCCTGGCAAGTCGACCAGGTGCAGCCGGTAATGCCTCGCCAGTTGCTCACGGACACTGCCCCAGATACCGCTGTGCATGGCCCAGCCATGCAGCATCACGAGATCGGGGCCCTTGCCTACAATGTCGACATGGAGTCGATTCATATCATGCTGCTATTTTTCATGTTATGCGTTCTGCCTATTTCCGGTTAAATGATTTTCGCTAAATCACGTAATGTTTCGATTAATTGCTCAATGTCTTCCTTGTGGTGCGCAGCCGATAAGGAAATACGCAGCCGGGCCTGGCCCTGCGGAACGGTTGGCGGACGTATCGCCGGCACGAGAATGCCTCTGTCGCGTAACGCCTCGCTTAAACGCACGGCTTCATCACTGCGCCCTACCATCAAGGGCTGAATCGGGGTCATCGAAGGCAATAATGGCCAGCGCAATGATTGCAATCCCCTTTTCAATTGCATCATGAGTCCCATTAGTTTTTCCCGTCGCCAGGTTTCCTGCTCGATCAATGACAGGCTGGCCAACAGGGTATGAGCCAATAACGCGGGTGCAGCCGTGGTGTAGCAATAGGTGCGCGCAAACTGAATGAGGGTTTCGATGATGTCGGACTGAGCCGCCACAAAGGCCCCGGAAACACCCGCTGCTTTACCGAGTGTGGCCATGTAAATAAGGTGAGATGAGTGCAGATTAAGCTCGTCAAACGTATGCAGCACCCCTTGACCGTTTCTGCCGAGCACCCCAAAGCCGTGCGCGTCATCGAGTAACAGCCAGGCATCATACTGTTCACATAACGCCAATAGCTTAACGGCAGGCGCAATATCGCCATCCATGCTGAATACGGCATCGGTTACCACCAGTTTACAGGCCGCTTCTGATTCAGCCAGAGACTGTTCTAGTTTTGTTAAGTCAAGATGAGGATAACGCGTGAAGGTTGCCCTGGAAAGCAGCGCGGCATCATTGAGTGAAGCATGATTAAGCTTGTCAGCGAATACGGCATCCCCGCGACCAACCAAGGCCGTCACCACCGCCATGTTAGCCATGTAGCCGGTAGAAAACAATAATGCCTGGGGCAAGCCAATAAAATGCGCCAATGCCTCCTCGAGTGCGTGATGCGCCGCAGAATGGCCGCTGATCAGATGAGAAGCGCCTGCTCCCACGCCATATCGTTGCGCGCCCGTACAAACCGCTTCAATCAGCGCGGGATGGCTGGCGAGTCCAAGATAATCATTGCTGCAGAAAGCAAGATAGGGCTTTTCTGCGATCGTTACATGCGTTGTCTGAGGGCCTTCGAGCATCAGCCGGCGACGGTATAGCCCCGCGTTTTCACGCTCCCTCAGTCGGACTGAGAGATTTGTCAGCATTCCAGTTATAAGGCGCGTAACCCCAGTTTCTCAAATAGCGCTTTGTCGTTTTCTGCTTCAGGATTGCCTGTCGTCAGCAGCTTATCTCCATAAAAAATGGAGTTGGCTCCTGCTAGAAAACACAGCGCTTGCACAGCCTCTGACATTTGCCGTCTGCCAGCGGATAATCTGACCATCGCTTTCGGCATGGTAATGCGGGCAGCCGCGATGGTGCGTACGAATTCGAATGAATCAAGCGCCTCGGTACCATAAAGGGGTGTCCCCTCAACTTGCACCAGATAATTGATCGGCACTGATTCAGGATAAGGATCCAGATTGGCCAACTGGGCAATCAACCCGGCGCGCGCAAGCCGGGATTCACCCATACCGACAATCCCGCCACAGCATACATTGATGCCTGCCTTGCGCACTTCCTCGAGCGTATCGAGCCGATCTTGGTAGTCGCGCGTGGTAATGATTTCACCATAGAATTCGGGTGAGGTATCCAGATTGTGATTGTAATAATCCAATCCGGCTTGTTTGAGTTGCTCTGCCTGACCTGATTTCAGCATGCCTAAAGTCGCACAGGTTTCGAGCCCCAGTGCTTTTACCGCCTCAATGATTGCAGTCATGCGGTCGATATCTCGCTGTTTGGGCCCACGCCACGCTGCGCCCATACAGAACCGTGTCGCCCCTTCTGCTTTGGCTGCCGCTGCAGCCTCGACAACGGTATCCGGCGACAGCATGTCCTGATTGTCAACGCCGGTATGATAGCGCGCGGCCTGCGGACAATAACCACAATCCTCCGGGCATCCCCCTGTCTTGACAGAGATCAGGGTAGATAATTGGATCGCATTGGCATCATGATATTGCCGGTGAATCGTTTGTGCTTGATGCATCAGATCAGTAAAGGGTAAATCCAGTAAAGCCTGGATTTGTAGAATACTCCAACGCGCCACACGACCCCGGTCATACTGATTGCCAATAGGTTTCTCTTGGTCGCTTAAAATGGACTTTGTGCTAGATTCAATCATAATTAACGGTCAAAAAACTTGGCTCTATCTATAATAAGGTGCCTGAAATCATCAAGGATTAGGCTTTAATTGTCAAATTTTCTTTCTAAATTTTTGAACAGGCGATTAAATTTTACGCAAATGCTGTTACCCACAAATTGCCTGCTGTGCCTGGCATCCTGTGAAGGTGATTTATGCTGCGCATGCCATGATAACTTACCTCGGTTACCCTCTGATCATTGTCCATCATGCTTATTACCAACGAGCGATTCACGCATCTGTGGCGCGTGCTTGGCAAGCTATCCCAGTTGGACCCGCGCGATCGCGGCATTACGCTATGCTTTTCCCATCGATGCCATAATCCATTCGCTGAAATATCAGGAAAATCTGACCGTCGCGCCTGTGCTGGCCAATCTATTAATGGCGAAAATGAATCATTGCGCTCCACCAGATGTCATCATTCCGGTTCCACTGCATCCGGTTAGATTACAAGAAAGAGGTTTTAATCAAGCACTGGAAATTGGGCGGCATCTATCCAAGAAAATGGGTGTTCCCCTCTTGCCGCATGCTTGTGTACGTACCCGAGACACGCTTTCTCAGACTGAGTTATCCTGGAAGAAGCGGCGCAGCAACCTGCGCAATGCATTTGCGTGCACCACGCGCTTTACGCAAAAGCATGTCGCCATACTGGACGATGTCATGACCAGCGGGGCGACATTGAATGAATTGGCAAAGGTAGTGCGCAAGCAGGGAGCCATCGAGGTCAGTGTATGGGCTATTGCGAGAGCGATCCCGTCATCCACTTCAATTAAAACAGTCGAGCTTTGAATTATTTTGCAGGAAACGCCCTATGTTTGATGTCATTCTCTATCAACCTGAAATTCCTCCTAATACCGGCAATATCATCCGGCTTTGCGCGAATACAGGCGCAACGCTTCATCTTATCAAGCCGTTAGGTTTTCTCCTGAATGACAAGCAGCTACTTCGCGCCGGGTTGGATTACCATGAATTTGCCAATGTGGTATTACATAAAGGCTGGCAAGAATGTATTCACAGCCTGCCAGGGCGGCGTATTTTCGCTGTATCCACCAAAGGCACTCAACGCTACGATCAGGTTAGCTATGCCAGCCAAGATGCTTTTCTTTTTGGTGCAGAAAGCCGCGGGCTACCGATTGAGATTATGGAAAGTTTTTCAGATAATCAACGTATCCATATCCCGATGCTGCCCGAACGTCGCAGCCTGAATCTTGCTAACGCGGTTTCTATCGTCGTCTACGAAGCCTGGCGACAACGAGGGTTTTCGTAAGCGAGAAATTTTAAAAATACCGCTACATCTCATGCATTTAGCCCGAATATTTCATAAATTCGCGTGCTGATCACGCAGGATTTTGATTAATAGGGAAGTTTTGAGAAAGAGGGGTATAGTGACTCATACACCCGGCTGAGCAAAATCTTTCTTATCAATCAAAAGGCAAGCGAGGGCGCGTGCCAATTTATGAAATATTCGGGTTAGCTTTCCAGTCGAACAGTCAGCTACGGTTTTTTGGATTTAAACCTTTAGCGCATATTTAGGTTGTCACTCAAGATCCGTGGTGTGACAAAAATCAGGAGCTCCCGTTTGTCATCCCGTTTCGCATTATTCTTGAAGATGTTGCCAAGTAGCGGCACATCGCCCAGTAGGGGCACTTTGTTTGTAGTGACCTTTTCCGCTCGCTCGAAAATCCCGCCAATTACCACCGTTCCACCATTCACGACTAATACTTCGGTTGTAATTTGTTTGGTATCAATAGCTGGCCCAGCAGGGGTATCCGTACCACGTGTATCCTGATTGACTTGCAGTTTCATAATAATATTGTCATCAGGAGTAATCTGCGGCGTCACCTTGAGAGCCAGTACAGCTTTTTTGAATTGAATCTGCGGCCTGCCCAGTTGGCTGACAATCTGAAAAGGTATTTCAGTTCCTTGCTCAATGGTGGCTTCTACCCGGTTAGCTGTTACCAGGCGCGGACTGGCGATCACTCTACCTTTACTATCTGATTCCAGCGCGGACAATTCCAGATTGATCAGCGAATCATCGTTGATCTTGATTAAACTGAGCGCTAAAGCAGCTGGTCCTCCTGCCACACCCGCCATCGCAGCCGCGGGTAAATTGACGTTAAGATTCCCTCCACCTGCCGGAGTGGCGCCCGCTGCGAGTCCACTGGAGCTATCCAGATTGCCAGAAATTCCCAGATTACGGTTTCCAATCTGGGTAGCATTTTGTATCCCAAATCGAGCGCCCAGATTGCGACTAAACGTATCCGTCGCTTCCACGATACGGGACTCGATCATGACTTGACGCACGGAGGTATCAAGGTTACTGACATGTTTGGCCACCTCTGCCAATCTGAGCGGAATATCGGTTACAGTTAAAGTGTTGCTGATATCGTCTATTTCTAACGTTCCACGTTGACTCAAAATTCCTTTGAGAGGAATTGAACTCGCCGTGCGGTAATTTAACTTGAAAGTTTCGGTGCGCAATGGTTCTAATTCGGAAATTTGCTGACGAGACTCCAGCTCGAGTTTTTCCCTGACAGCCAGCTCCTCACGCGGGGCGACAAAAATAACATTACCCATTCGACGCTTATCGAGCTCATGAGACTGGAGCACAATATCCAAAGCCTGGTCCCAAGGAACATCTTTCAGACGCAAGGTAAGATTTCCTTTAACTGAATCGCTGGCGATAATATTCAGATTAGTAAAATCAGCCAAGACCTGCAATACCGAGCGAACCTCCACATTCTGAAAATTAAGCGATAATTTCTCACCGGTATATCCCCCAGTCACCAGTTTCTTGTGTGCAGGAACATCGGCACCCTCAACGATCGGTTTAACCTCCAGAATAAATTTAGTGCCAGCCTGATAGGAAATATGCTCCCACCGCCCTTTTGGCTCAATGACCATCTGCACGCTATCGCCTTTTGTCATTGTTTCTATGGTTTGTACCGGCGTTGCAAAATCGACCACATCCAGGCGCCGCTCTAAATTAGGCGGCAAATACGCCTGGGTGAATTCGACCATGATTCGATTCCCCTGCTGGTGGACATCGATTCCCGCACCCAGCGCGGATAGATCGACTTCCACACGGCCTTCGCCATTCGCACCACGCTTGAAATCGATATCTTGCAGGCTAGGCAGCTTTTTCTTCTGAAGTTCTGCCGTTTTAAAGGAACGAGCGGCAGTGCTGGCCACTTCTCCCGCGTCAAATCCACTTAGCGAAATAAGGACGTGATTTCCGTCAACTTTACTCTCATAAGTCATAGGCCTCAACAAATTCATCACCAGGCGGGTACGGTTTTCAGTTTGAGCAATGTTAATACTATGCAAATCGCCGTCACCCACTTCCTGTACTTTTTTACCGAGTGCATTCACAGCATTGATAAAATCAAAATAAATCCTGGCCGGATTATTCAATGAGATGCCCACTGGAGCAGAAACAAGCGGTTGATCCAGTGATACCTTGATCATGATCCGCCTATTCCGATCGCTCATAACATCGATTGCATTGATTTTACTCTGCAGCGTTGTCCTCCCAGGCGCCAACTCATCCGCCGTAACAACGGGAATATGAAATAACAGAGACAATAACATCAATTGAGATGCATATTTCCATGCATGGAAAAATTCTCTTGCTATCGCCATTTTCATTATTTCTGTCCCTGAGCCTGTAACATGAGCGCACCACGGCGCTCGGTCCAATCATTGGCGCTGTCTTGTATGATTTCTTTTAGTTTGACTTCTGTCTCAGAAATGCCTGTAATCAACCCGAAGTTCTGACCTAAGTAGTTGCCGGCCTTGACACGATACACCGTGTTATCAGGAGCTCTCACTAATGCAAAGATTTGCTTGTTTCGCTGCAGCGTTCCAACCATTGCCAGATTCTCCAGCGGGAAGTTCTCTAATGCTTCCTTGCTGCGCTTTAGGTCAGGCTGGAGTGCGCCATGACGCTTTGACTGATTGTTTTTCCGGGCACTGAAAGGATCTGGAATATTAAACGCTTCATAATTAAACTGTGCAAAAGACTTGATTTCAGGCAGTGGATCAACCTTGCCATGCAATCCTTCCCCGGATTTGTTGACAAACTCCTCAAGATCGCTGTAGGTCCCTTCACTGCAGGCAGAAACCACAAGCAATAGCACACACCCTAAATGATAAGACCATTTGATCATTTATTTCCTTTGCTATTGCTCTTGCTCTGGCTGGCAAGTTCTTCGTCATCAAGATAGCGGAAGGTCTTTGCAGTAGCATTCAGTACTAGATGCTGCTCTTTCCCAGGAGTAATATCGATATCATTTAATGTCACGATACGCGGCAATTGAGAAACATCACTTGCGAAGGCGCCGATATCATGATAACTGCCTATCACACGAACAGTTACCGGTAATTCAGCATAAAATTCCTTAATCGTTTCGCTGGCCGCGGGTTTAAATAATTCAAATTGCAATCCTCGCCCCAAACCAGCCCGATTGATATCCACCAGCAAAGCATCTAATTCAGATTTATTGGGCAGCTGTTTCAGCATTACGCTCAGCGCCTGTTCAATCTCCTGTAGTTGCTGCCGCATGATCTCCAAGTTAACAGCACTCCTCTTTTTAATCAGGTAAGTTTCCTTGAGGGTGACCTCCTCTGCTTGGGCTCTTTCAAGCGCTTCCGATTGCTCCTGCCAATCTAGAAAATAACCTATAACGATGATGACTACCATCAAGGTAGCCAATGCGGCGGCCTTGATGACTGCTGGCCAGTCACCCGGATCATTGGGATCAAGAAGCCGCAACTCTTCCAACATATTCATTGCTATCCACCTTCGCAGCTAATTAGAAATATTCGCCGGAGTATGCTGACTATTAAAACCATTCAATAATTCAGCAAGCTTCACGTTCAAATCAAACTCATTCAAGCGCACATTGTTGACATTAGCTGCCTTGATTTCGATCAATAAAGGAGATTCAAATCTGGGTGACGCGTCCAGGTTTCGCATTAAGGTAGATACCCATGCATTAGATTGCGCATAACCAGAGAGACGAATATGCTGATTCGTCTGCTTGAGGCTCTTGAGATAAACTCCATCCGGCATGAGTCTTGCTACCTGATCTAATATATGAACGACGTTGGTACGATTGGCTTGTAATGTCTCCACTACCCCTTTACGTACCAGCAACTCCTGGATTTGCTGTTTAATTTGCTTGATTTCTTCAATTTGTTTGTCAAGAATCGCAATCTGGCTCTGCAGGTATTGATTACGCCCACTCTGATACTCAATTTTTCTCGAGATAACCTCATGCATTCCCCAGACTATCCCTACCCCCAGTACACAAGTGATTCCAGCGAGCATGGCAAACTGCTGTTGGCGTGCCTTGCGTTTAAGCTCACGATGTGGAAGTAAATTGATACGTATCATGATGGATCAAAACCCCGCATTGCCAGACCACAGGCAATCATTAACAAGGGTGCATCTATTTTTAGCTGCCTGGGAGCAATACGGTTGGATAACTCCATATTTATAAAAGGATTGACGACTTGTGTTATCACCTGAGTACGTTCAGTCACTATTTCCTCCAAGCCTGGAATCACTGCGCATCCGCCAGAAAGAAAAATATAGTTAACCTGTGTATATTGAGTAGAAGTAAAAAAGAACTGCAAAGCGCGGGTTACTTCCAGCGCAAGTGTTTCGCAAAAGGGTTGCAATACCTCCGTGTGGAAGTTCTCAGATAAGCTCCCATTGCGCTTGGCTGCTTCTGCTTCTTCAGAGGTCAAATTAAACTGATTCTGAATTTCCTGGGTTAACTGATCTCCCCCAAATGGCTGATCACGTGTATAAACAAATTCTCCATTGTAGAGAACATTAAGATGGGTAATGCTCGCGCCAATATCGACCAGCGCAATTACTTGGTCCTTGCCTCCTTCAGGCAGTTGACGCTCGATCAACTCAAAAGCGGTTTGGGCTGCAAAGTGCTCGACATCCATCACCGTAGCCTTCAGACCGGCAATGAATGCGGCAGCAACACGATCCTCCACTTTTTCTTTGCGTGAAGCAGCGATCATGACTTCCACTTCATCCGGATGATCAGGTATTGCTCTAACTACCTGAAAATCCAGATTTACTTCGTCCAGAGCAAAGGGAATATATTGGTTAGCCTCTGTTTCAACTTGAAAAGCCAGATCATCTTCCCGCTGTCCGGCTGGCACGACAATTATTTTGGTAATGACAGCCGCCGCGGGTAGTGCAAGTGCGATGTTCTTCACACGCGTCCCCATACGTTTCCAGGCACGACGGATACTGTCTCCAACAACTTCAAGATTATTAATATTTCCATCGAGAATGGCTTCTTTCGGCATAGGCTCAATTGCATAGCTCTCCAGGCGCAATGTATTCTCAGCTTTATTAACCATGGAAAGCTCGATCATTTTCACCGATGAGGAACTAATATCTACCCCTAGGAGCTGGGGTGACTTCGTAGAGAAGAAAGTAAGGTGGATATCAAAGCTTTTATTGAACATTGATTTATTAGAAGCAATATCTTAAAGTGAAGCTTTTTCTGGGCGGAATGCATATAGAAATCTTTATCGACGTGCGTTGAAACTGCCTAGCCAATCTATAATTTCTATAATTTCTTTAGCAAGCTGCTAGACCGGATAAAAATTCTGGCAGATCCCAAAACAGTTTGATTTGTATAAAAACAGCAGATATACCCTCTATAATTAGAGATTGATTTCTTATCTCACTTAGTTAGAAACTTTATTTCCCATGTTATTCCGTTGGCTGGCCTATCCCTTTCTAGCAGTGCTGGCAGCAAGCTTGATTGGTGTTTTGCTGATCGTTTTTGCAGCACTCATTATTATTCCGACATTACCTTCACTCGAGATATTGACTGATTATCGACCTAAAATACCGTTACGGATCTATAGCGCAGAAGGATTATTAATCGGAGAATTCGGGGAAGAACGTAGAAATTTTATAGAAATAGACGAAACACCAACCTATCTTAAGCAAGCTATTCTGGCTGCTGAAGATGATCGTTTTTATCAGCACGGTGGGGTTGATTACATCGGTGTTTTACGAGCCGCTTATTCCAATTTCACTGGAGGGGGCGCCCTTCAGGGCGCGAGCACGATTACTATGCAGGTTGCACGTAATTTTTTTCTGACCAAAGAAAAAACCTTGACCAGAAAATTCAGTGAAGCATTACTTGCATTCAAGATTGAGCACAGTCTGAGTAAAGATAAAATTCTAGAACTCTATATTAATCAGATATACCTGGGCCAGAGAAGCTATGGTTTCTCGGCAGCAGCCCAAACCTATTTTGGAAAGTCACTGGATGACATAAATCTAGCCGAAGCAGCCATGTTAGCAGGATTACCCAAAGGCCCCTCACGATTTAATCCAGTCGTCAATCCCAAGCGTGCAAAGATACGTCAGCGTTATGTATTGAAACGAATGCATGAACTCAACCTTATCTCCAGCGAAAAGTTAGCTATGGCAGAGAAACAACCGATAGCTATACATCGCCAAGTACGGAATTTTGCCATGCCGGCTGAATACGTAGTTGAGATGGCTCGACAGGTAATATATCAACGCTTTGGCGAAGAAGCGTATACGCGTGGAATTAAAGTTTTTACAACAGTGACAAAGTCTGATCAAGAAGCGGCCTATGAAGCGCTCCGTAAAGGCGCATTAGAATACGATAACCGCCATGGTTATCGAGGCCCTGAAGCTTTCATTGAGTTACCTAGAAATGATACAAACCTGAAAAAAAATCTAGAAGAGGTTTTGCAGCCATTTAATGACAGCAATGACATCCACATTGCTGTCGTGTTATCCGCCAGTTCAAATTCTGTTAAAGCTTATCACAAAGGTGGAGAGGTTATTCAGATGAGCGGAGATGGTCTCAAATTTGCCAAAAGATTTCTTACCGATGACCCTAAAGTGAGTAATAAACGTATTCGTCCCGGGGCATTAATTCGGATACAAAAGAACGAGAAAAATGTCTGGCAAATTGTCCAGCTTCCTCAAGTTGAAGCCGCACTCGTTGCAATTGATCCGATGGATGGAATGGTACGTGCCTTGGTCGGAGGATTTGATTTCAATCTCAATCAGTTTAATCATGTCACACAAGCGTGGCGACAAGCAGGTTCTAGCTTCAAACCATTCATTTATTCAGCTTCATTGGAAAAAGGATTTACCCCTGCGACTATCATCAATGATGCGCCTTTATTTTTCAATGCGGCACAGACCGGCAATAAGTCCTGGGAGCCTAAAAATTTTGATGGCAAATTCAGCGGTCCAATACGCATGCGCGTTGCATTGGCTCAGTCGAAGAACCTTGCATCCATTCGCATTCTCCAGGCAATCGGACCACGCTATGCCCAGGATTACATTACTCGTTTTGGTTTTGACAGCAATCGTCATCCGCCTTTTCTACCTATGGCACTAGGAGCAGGTTCCGTTACCCCCATGCAAATGGCCGCAGGTTATGCAGCTTTTGCTAACGGCGGTTTTCGTATTTACCCTTACTTCATTGATAGAATAGAAGATGATCAAGGCAGAATTCTTGATCATGCTCGACCCATGGTTGCTGGAAAAAACGCCAAGCAGGTGATCGATCCACGGAATGCGTTTCTTATGACCAGCATGATGCAGGATGTCATTCAACGTGGAACAGCCACCTCAGCAAAACGACTTGGCCGCAATGATATTGCCGGGAAAACGGGCACGACCAGTAATTTTATTGATGCCTGGTTCTGTGGTTTTCAGAAAGATCTGGTCACGATTACCTGGGCAGGTTTTGATGAACCCAGAACATTGGGCAGGAATGAAACTGGGGGACGCGTCACCTTACCCATCTGGATAAACTACATGGAAAAGGCGTTAAAAAATATTCCTGTTGCCACTTATGCTCCCCCCAAAGGAATCACTGTAGCCAGGATCAACCCGGGAACCGGATTGAGAGAACAGGGAGGAGCGATAAGTGAATATTTTTTCCACGAACAGCTTCCACCCGAGGCTGATTTACCTGCTGAGGAATTTGGGTCGATAGAAGAGTTGTGGAATCAGTCATTCTAAAATTAAGTTTTTTGGCTTACAGACTTTTCCTCAACCAGGTTGCCACATCCATTGCGAAATAAGTCAATATCGCATCTGCTCCTGCACGCTTGCAGGATAGCAAAGACTCTATGACGCAAGCCTCTTCATCTAGCCAGCCATTCATTGCAGCTGCCTTGAGCATGGCATATTCACCACTGACCTGGTAAACGAACGTGGGTGCGCCAAATTTTTCCTTTACCCTGCGTACGATGTCAAGATAAGGCAATCCTGGTTTTATCATGACCATATCGGCTCCTTCTTGCAGATCCAGCCGAACTTCCCATAGCGCTTCGTCCGAGTTGGCCGGATCCATTTGGTAAGTATATTTGTTACCGGAGCGCAGATTAGCTGAAGAACCCACTGCGTCACGGAATGGGCCATAAAAACTGGAAGCATATTTTGCTGAATAGGCGAGAATGCGAGTATGAATATACTTATTGTCATCCAATGCAGCGCGAATGGCAGCAATCCGTCCATCCATCATATCCGAAGGTGCAACGATGTCTGCTCCCGCTTGCGCGTGGACAAGCGCCTGTTGTTCCAGGACCCTAACTGTTTCATCATTCATCACATAACCACTGGCATCAATCAGTCCATCCTGACCATGACTGGTATAAGGATCAAGTGCAATGTCAGTAATAATCCCTAATTCCGGAAAATTCTTTTTCAATTGACTAACCACTTGAGGTACCAGCCCCTCAGGATTGAACGCTTCGTCCGCAGTTAAATTCTTTAATGAAGAATCAATGACTGGAAAAATAGCTATCGCAGGAATACCAAGTCGTAAGCACTTTTCAGCCTGAGGCATGAGCAAATCGACACTTAGCCGAACAACGCCTGGCATGGATGTTACTTTCTCTTTTCGTTTTTTCCCATCCAGTATAAAGACAGGATAAATCAAATCGTCTGCTCGCAAATGATTTTCTCGCACCAGACTGCGGGAAAAATCGTCGCGACGCAAGCGCCGCATTCTTTTTTGTGGAAATTGACTAATAAATGACATGATTAAAATAAAAATATAATTAACTGGGAACTTACTAGAAAATTCTGTCTCTTATGGATAGACGATGTTTTTTAATCGTCTCTCGCCTTCCCTCCCTGAGGCGGGGCCTTTGGTATAAGGCGATTCCCCCCGGTTTTTTTCCCCTTTAACCGGGGTTTTTTTCGTCTCTCATTCAATATTATCTTGTTGAATCATTGCACTGCCTGATCTGAACCAATCAGTTAAAATCGTAGTTGCTTCTTCAACGCCACTTGCCAGCATGCTAGAAAAAAGTTGTGCCGTACATTGTGGATATCGTTCAGTTAGAAAACAACTGACTTCTTTCAGTACGCAAGCAGCCTGACTGCGACTTAGTTTATCCGATTTGGTTAATAGAATATGCACCGGCTTTTTCGTTAGAGAAAACCATTCTAGCATCTGCAGATCAAGCTTGGTCAAAGGGTGACGTATATCCATAATGAGCACCATACCGTACAGCACCTCTCGAGTCTGCAAATAAGTGCTGAGTAGATGCTCCCAATGCTGGCGGATTGCTAAAGGCACTTTGGCATAACCATAACCGGGAAGATCAACCAGAAAGTTATCATCCTCAACTCGAAAAAAATTAATATGCTGTGTTCTTCCAGGCGTTTTACTCACATAAGCAAGGCGACCACGTTTGGCAAGTGTATTAATCGCACTGGATTTACCGGCATTAGAACGCCCAGCAAAAGCAACTTCCACACCAGATGCCCGAGGTAGAGCCCTCAACTGATTGACGGTAGTGTAAAAACTGATATTCTGAAATAAAGACATATACCTATTCTCTACTAAGCTATTTCAGACTTTTCTTGAGCAATTACCTTTAATCCTTCTAGTACCAAATTATCAACAAATATAGGAAGAGGTACCTTAATATGAGGTAGCAATAAAGTAGCACCGCCACCGCTGATAATACAATCTGGCGTATTGCGACCCAGGTTAGCTGAAAGTAGTGTATACATATGGTCTATTGCGCCTATCAATGCGTGAATTACTCCGCTGTGAATGGCATCAGAAGTCATTTTGGGAAAGTCTTGGAAATGACCTTCGGTTAACGTTAATAATGCAGTCTTATTCACGAGCGCCTGCTTCATTAAATCAAAGCCAGGCAAAATGATTCCACCTAAAAACTCGCCTCTATCAGAAAGCGTATCTACTGTCATTGCAGTACCTACATTGATGACGAGGCAGCCTTGCCGCCTCATTCTCCACGTAGCGATCAAAGCTGCCCAGCGATCGCTACCCAATTGCGCCGGATTTGAGTAATAGTTCCTGACACCACACTGATAAGCAGTAGCCGAAATCCAACATGGTATTGCTTTCCAAATAACGAACAAATTTAATAGCGCCGCTTCAGCAAACGGTCCCGCTACATTGGAAACGATAATAGATGATGGCTCCGGCAACTCTCGCCAAATCTGGTTCAGCAATGCGCGTTGATTCTGAGCGATAATTCCCCGTTCATGCCAGTCGCTACCATTGTGTAGCCCCCACTTGATAGTAGTATTACCAGAATCTATAGCTAAAAGATAAGGCATAGGCTTTATTTTAGCCTAATTTACGCAGACTGATTTCACCACCATGAAAACTTTGCTCGCCCGTCAAAGTGCTTACCAGCAACGACCCATCCGATGCCACACCACGCGCCATGCCTTGTTCTATAAAGCCATTCGGCAAATGTAACTCAATCAGTTTATTTTCAAAGGCATGATAACGTACCCACTCATCTCTAAATGGTGAAAAACCCTGCCGATCAAAAATATTTAATATTACTGCCAGTTCTCTCAGTAAAACAGCCAATAATTTATTGCGATCAGGAATCTCATGAATAATGGCATAGATGTCTGTCGTT
Organism: Nitrosomonas sp. Nm132; assembly: GCF_900100485.1. Taxonomy (GTDB): domain Bacteria; phylum Pseudomonadota; class Gammaproteobacteria; order Burkholderiales; family Nitrosomonadaceae; genus Nitrosomonas. The sequence continues at coordinate 56,390 of NZ_FNDH01000005.1, forward strand.
TCTTGATCTATCTTAATCTTAATATGCTCAGGCAACCTTAGATTGATCCCGATACCGATCACTGCAGTAGCCGGTCCAAGCATATCACCTTGTAACTCAATTAACACTCCCCCTAGCTTGATAAAATCAAACAGGAGATCGTTTGGCCATTTCAGAGTCACACCATTGATACCGACTGATGCTAACGTTCGAATGATTGCAACACCTACTGCCAAACTCAACCCGGATAGAAAATTGACACCTCGCTGAAACTGCCATGATAATGAGAAAGTCAGACTGTCTCCTAAGCCTGTATGCCATTGCCGACCGCGACGCCCCCGCCCCCCAGTTTGCAGTTCGGCGGCAATGACACGAATTTTCTCATTATGTGTGCCTTTATCCCTCGTAACGCTATACAGTAATAAACTATTAGTAGATTCAGTAGTCTCTAAAATTTCAATATGAAAGATATCTGCTTCCCTAGCGAGATGCGCCTGAATCACAGTTTTGTCTAACCACTGTACAGGATTAAGCCAGTGATAACCACGGCCTCGGATCTTGTGAAGAACCACGCCTAACCTGTCAAGGCCATATAAAGCATTTGAGATACTCGCACGCGACACGCCCAGAATTCGGGAAAGTTCTGTTCCAGAATGGAATTCGCCATCACTTAATTGTCTTAAAATAGCAAATGTAAGCGATTTCACATTCAGATCTGCGTAAGAATTTACGAGTATTTAAAGCGAGAATAGTTTATGACTAAGTATTCAATCTAAAAATTGATTTTACTTTGAATACTTTTAACCATTGGCGTCCCCAAGGGGATTCGAACCCCTGTACTCACCGTGAAAGGGTGATGTCCTAGGCCTCTAGACGATGGGGACCAGAATATAGTAATAACGGCATTGAGAGAAACTGGTGGAGATAAGCGGGATCGAACCGCTGACCTCTTGCATGCCATGCAAGCGCTCTCCCAGCTGAGCTATACCCCCGACTGAAGGAGAGAGAATTATACTGGTGCACTTGATTATTGTAAAGTTGAAGATCAATCTGGGAAGTTAAATATTTGTTGATTTATTCGTTTCAGCGTCTCTGTCTTTCCGAGCAACTCCAATATCGCATCAATTGAAGGTGTCTGCGCTTCACCTGTAACTACTATACGTAAAGGCATGGCTACCTTTGGTAATTTCACATCAAACGTTGCGGCTGCTTTCTTGATTTCATCCTGAATAACCTGGCGGCTCCATTCAATAGATGCAAATTTATCGATTAAATAAAGTAATATCGATTTTGTCTCCTGGTTGAAATGCTGTGCTTTGAGCTCATAAGATGGTTCAAGTGGGCGGAAGAAATAAACAGCCGCATCGGCAAGTTCACTAATTGTACTAACCCTTTCTTTAAGTAAATGAATTACTTTCAATAAATATGGCCCATTAGGTACAACACAATCATCTTTCTCAAGAAATGGTGTGATCAATTCAGCTATATGTAAATCCTCTTCGTTTTTAAGATAGTGTTGATTAAGCCACATCAGTTTTTCCGGATTAAATTTTGCAGGAGAACGATTTATTGTTGCCAAATCAAACCACTCGATCAACTGATCAGTACTGAATATTTCTTCATCACCATGGGACCACCCAAGTCGTGCGAGGTAATTTACAAAAGCCTTGGGTAAATAGCCCTCCTCGCGATAATGGATCACCGAAACTGCCCCATGTCGCTTAGATAACCTTTCACCATCGGCGCCCAATATCATAGGCACATGTGCATACTGGGGCATGGGTGCGTCAAGTGCTTTAAGAATATTAATCTGACGGGGTGTATTGTTGACATGATCATCGCCACGAATGACATGGCTAATGTTCATATCCAGATCATCGACGATAACACCGAAATTATATGTAGGTATGCCATCACTTCTCAGCAGGACAAGATCATCAAGCTCACTATTGGCTACCACAATTTTGCCCTTGACCAAATCTTCAAAGACCACATGTCCATCCGTGGGATTCTTAAAGCGTATAACCGGCTTAACCCCAACAGGAGGAGTTTGTTTTGTATCACGCCAACGCCCATCATATCTTGGCTTTAGGCCAGTAGCGCGCTGCTGTTCCCGCAGCAAATCCAACTCCTCCTTGCTGGCATAACAGCGATACGCCAGGTTATTTTGCAATAATTGCTCAGCAACCTCATGATAACGCGCCAGTCTCTGCATTTGATAAAAAGGACCTTCATCATAATCAAGCCCTAACCAAGTCATCCCATCAAGTATAGCTTGCACTGACTGTTGAGTTGACCGCTCAAGATCAGTATCCTCAATTCTTAAAATAAATTTACCACCATGTTTGCGTGCAAATGCCCAAGAAAAAAGGGCCGTTCGAGCCCCCCCAATATGAAGATAGCCGGTAGGGCTAGGAGCGAATCGTGTGCGTACCATTATGAAAATGCTATAAGTAATATCAATTAGAAACTGAACAGTCTACGTCATTCTGCAAAGATAGTGTTCCACTTGGAAATATCTTTTAATTTATATTTCCATTAATAAAAAGATCTCTTAGTGAATAAGATCTAACGATCCTTTTTATTCTTTTATTTAATCTCATACTATTTGCTATACTGGACAACTTTAAAAAAACTTTAAAAACACTTCAAAAAAACATGAGTGAATACCTTTTTACTTCTGAATCTGTTTCCGAAGGACACCCTGATAAGGTAGCAGATCAAATATCTGATGCAGTTCTAGACGCCATATTGAGTCAGGATAAAAATGCACGGGTAGCCTGTGAAACGATGTGCAGCACAGGATTGATTGTCTTATCAGGTGAAATTACAACACATGCTTCGGTCGATTATAACGTGATCGCACGTGACACAGTTAAAAAAATAGGTTATACCAGTTCTGACATTGGCTTTGATTGGAACACCTGCGCTGTACTGACAGCATTCAATAAACAATCACCTGACATTGCACAAGGGGTTAATCGCAGTAAAGAAGAGGAAATGGATCAAGGCGCAGGTGATCAAGGATTAATGTTTGGCTTCGCCTGTGATGAAACACCTCAATTAATGCCGATGCCAATTTACTATGCTCATCGTTTGGTAGAAAAACAATCACAATTAAGAAAGGATGGACGCCTGCCGTGGTTGCGACCTGATGCCAAATCTCAAGTATCCGTCAGATATATCGATGGCAAGCCGCAGCATATAGATACTGTCGTTATATCGACGCAACATGATCCGGATATCTCTCATGCCACCCTGACTGAAGCAGTTATCGAAGAAATTATAAAGCCAGTCCTTCCCAAGGAAATGTTAGGTGGAAATATTCGGTATCTGATTAATCCTACGGGGCGTTTTGTGGTTGGCGGACCTATGGGTGATTGCGGCTTAACAGGTCGTAAGATTATTGTAGATACTTATGGTGGTACCGCCCATCATGGAGGAGGTGCTTTCTCTGGCAAAGATCCCTCCAAGGTAGATCGTTCTGCTGCTTATGCGGTACGTTATGTTGCAAAAAATATCGTAGCGGCTGGCCTTGCTGGCAAATGTGAGGTACAAGTTGCTTACGCCATTGGTGTTGCACGTCCCGTTTCTCTGATGGTTGAAACTTTCGGTACCGGGAAGATCCCTGATGAGGAGCTAGCTAAACTAATAGAACGACATTTTGATTTACGCCCAAGAGCGATTATTCATGAGCTTAATCTGTTACGGCCAATTTATGCAAAAACTGCCGCTTATGGGCATTTTGGCCGGGAAGATGCAGATTTTACTTGGGAAGCAACTAATATCGCCGCACAACTTCGCGCTGATGCTGGAATCTGATTGACTCAATTTCTAAAATAGAATCTATTACCTGAAATTATTATTCCCCATTTGCTTAAGTACAAGCTTGATTTATTCCCATTTACTGAGGAGCGCTGCAACGGTTATTAATCCGTGAGGCTCAGTTCATGCGGCTAACGAAACAACGGCGCTCGTTCATTTTAGGAGAATTTAACTATGAGCGGCCAGTTTACTGATTATAAAGTTGCTGATATTTCCCTGGCAGACTGGGGAAGAAAAGAAATTGCCATTGCAGAAACAGAAATGCCTGGCTTGATGGCATTGCGCCAAGAATATGCAGATCGGCGGCCCCTGGCTGGTGCACGGATAGCGGGCTCACTGCACATGACAATTCAGACAGCAGTATTGATCGAAACACTCGTTACTTTGGGAGCTGAAGTTCGCTGGGCCTCCTGCAATATTTTTTCAACACAAGACCACGCCGCTGCAGCGATTGCTGCAAAAAATACTCCGGTATTTGCCTATAAAGGTGAATCACTAGAAGATTACTGGGAATATGCTCACCGTATTTTCGAATGGTCAGAAAATGGAAAAACAAGCCATGCTAATATGATTCTGGACGACGGTGGTGATGCAACCTTACTCCTGATCCTTGGTAGCAAGGCCGAGAAAGACCCTTCCGCTATTGCAAATCCTACCAACGACGAAGAGCGTGCACTTTTTGCAGCCATCAAATTACGAATTGACAGTCAGCCTAACTGGTATTCTGAAAAGCTTGCCGGTATCAGAGGAGTCACTGAGGAAACGACTACAGGGGTTCATCGGTTATATGAAATGCAAAAAAAGGGCGCTTTGCCGTTCCCTGCTTTCAATGTTAATGACTCAGTGACCAAATCAAAATTTGACAACCTTTATGGTTGCCGAGAATCTTTAGTAGATGGTATCAAGCGTGCAACTGATGTCATGATTGCCGGCAAAATTGCAGTGGTATGTGGCTATGGCGATGTGGGCAAGGGCTGCGCGCAATCACTGCGTGGTTTGGGTGCGACTGTCTGGATCACTGAAATCGACCCAATCTGTGCGCTGCAGGCGGCTATGGAAGGCTATCGTGTGGTAACCATGGATGATGCCTGCGATAAGGCAGATATTTTTGTTACCGCAACGGGTAATATTCGCGTGATTCACCATGATCATATGCTCAAAATGAAAGATCAGGCGATTATATGCAATATTGGACATTTTGATTCTGAAATAGATATCGCTTCAATTCAGCCATATCAATGGGAAAATATCAAGCCACAAGTAGATCATGTGATTTTCCCAACAGGCCGCCGGATTATTGTATTAGCTCAGGGCAGGCTGGTAAACCTAGGCTGCGCGACTGGCCATCCCTCATTTGTCATGTCCAGTTCTTTTACGAATCAAGTATTAGCGCAAATCGAGCTCTGGCAAAATGGAGAAAATTACCAGAAAGAAGTTTATGTGCTTCCTAAGCACCTGGATGAAAAAGTAGCGCGCCTCCATCTTGGAAAATTAGGCGTGAAACTCACCGAGTTAACCGACGAACAAGCGCAATACCTTAATCTGGGTAAAAACGGACCTTACAAACCAGAAACATATCGATATTAACGATGCATCAGAAACAGGAAAGGTTTGAATAGAATAAAAATTCTTGCTTAAGTAATGCTTTCTATATAGATAATCCTGCCAGGGTAGTGAAATTAATTAGCTACCCTTACTTTGTAATGACGATAGATACAATAAGTTGAGATCACAAAAAAATTTTTCGCCCACTTTCAGCTTTGAACTTTTCCCTCCACAAACCCCGGAAGGAGTGGAAAAATTACGAGCTGCACGTCAGCAGCTCGCTCAATTCAAGCCAAAATTTTTCTCAGTCACCTTTGGCGCAGGAGGCTCCACCCGCGACCGCACCTTCGAAACAGTACTCGAAATCCTGGCAGAAGGCCATCCTGTTGCGCCCCATCTTTCCTGTATTGGTTCTACTCGCGAAAATATTTACTCAATCCTAAGTAAGTACCAGGAAAACGGTATTCGCCACATCGTTGCCTTGCGGGGAGATTTGCCTTCCGGGATGGCTCAGTCTGGTGAATTCCGTTATGCAAACGAGCTGATTACATTTATTCGCAAAGAGTTTGGCAATACATTCCACATGGAAGTAGCCGCTTATCCCGAATATCATCCACAAGCCCGTTCTGCCCAGGAAGATTTCAGGAATTTTAAAAACAAAATAGAAGCAGGTGCAGATTCAGTCATTACGCAGTTTTTTTATAATGCAGATGCTTATTTTCATTTTGTTGATATGTGCGAGGCTGCCAACCTGAATGTTCCCATTGTTCCTGGTATTATGCCAATCAACAAATTTTCTCAACTGGTTAGATTCGCAGACACTTGCGGTGCTGAGATTCCTCGCTGGATCAGAAAAAAACTGGAAGGATATGGAGATGATATTGCGTCTATCCACGCTTTTGGACTCGATGTAGTCACTGATTTATGCGAGCAGCTGCTTAAAGCGGGTGCACCGGGACTCCATTTTTATACGCTCAACTCTGCTGTTTTGACCACAAAAATCTGGCAACGGCTTGGCTTATAGATCATATCGCAACTCTTCTCCAGAATATTCCTGATTTACTTATCTATCCCGAATATTTCATAAATTCGCGTGATGATCACGCAGGATTTTGATCAATAGGGAAGTTTTGAGAAAGAGGGGTGTAGTGATTCATACACCCGACTGAGCAAAATCTTTCTTATTAATCAAAAGACAAGTGAGGGCACGTGCCAATTTATGAAATATTCGGGCTATCTACCTATATAGGAGCTAGGAACTGTGGGAGGAAATACAAATACGTAGCTGGATAAAAAGTGACTCTGGAATATGCGATGGCAACGTTGTATTGGCATGATTATGAAACTTTCGGTTCTGACCCGAGATGGGACCGGCCGGCCCAGTTTGCTGGCCTAAGAACCGATGAGGCGCTTAATGAACTCGGTGATCCTCTGGTCATTTATTGCAAGCCAGCCAAAGATATTTTGCCCCAGCCAGAGGCCTGCTTACTCACTGGAATTACACCTCAAATGGTGGATAAGCAAGGCTTGCCTGAACCAGAATTTATTGCAAAAATTCACACGGAACTGACACAGCCGGGAACCTGTAGTCTTGGTTACAATACATTGCGCTTCGATGATGAAGTAACGCGTTTTGCCTTATATCGAAATTTCTACGATCCTTATGCCCGCGAATGGCAGCATGGAAATTCGCGCTGGGATCTCATCGATTTAGTGCGAATGACTTATGCCTTGAGACCAGAGGGCATTATTTGGCCAAGGCATGATGATGGCAAGCCCAGCTTCCGTCTTGAGGATTTGACAGTGGCCAATGGTATCGATCATGGCTCCGCACATGACGCACTATCGGATGTCAAAGCGACCCTCAAGCTGGCGCGCTTGTTACGTGATAAGCAGCCGCGTCTATATAACTGGCTTTTTCAGCTTCGTAATAAGCATAAAGCAGCTTTGTTATTGGATTTGATTAATCACACTCCGGTCATTCATACTTCCCGTATGTATCCCTCAGAAACAGGTTGCACTACTGTGGTGATGCCGGTAGTTCAGGAGCAGGGAAACGGTAACAGTGTTCTAGTTTATGATCTGCGCCACGATCCCGCTCCTTATTTAGAAATGAGTGCCGGGGAGCTCGCAGAATGTCTGTTTACTCCTCAATCAACGTTACCTGCAAGCATGTCGCGCTTACCCGTCAAATCCGTGAAGATCAACAAATGCCCAGCGCTCGCTCCTCAAAATGTTCTTGATACCCCCACTGCATCACGAATTAGTCTCAATATAGAAGCTTGCAATCAACATTGGCAGTTGTTGCATAAAAATACCGCGTTTATGCAGCGTGTCGCGCTAGCCTATTCCAGTAGGGAATTTGAAGCATCCAGAGATGTAGATCTAGCACTTTATGACAATTTTTTTAGTGAGCACGATCGCCTCCTCATGACAGAAGTGCGTGATGCCTCGCCTTTGCAGCTGGCACACAATCATTTTGATTTCCAGGATAAGCGGTTGCATGAATTGTTATTTCGATACCGTGCGCGCAATTGGCCCGATACCCTCTCCAAAAATGAGTTACCGCAATGGGAAACCCTCCGCTGCCAACATCTTACAGAAAAGAATTCCGGTAATAGCATTACCTTAACTGAATATGCCGAGAAAATTACCCGTTTGCGTAAAACCTATGCAGAGAATGCTCATCTCTTGGAAATATTAGATTCTATTGAGACATGGGGTAGAGAATTAGCTACAGAAAACAACCTACCTTGGGATTGATTAGAAATGAAAGAATAATCCTTCAACTCTGGCAAACTCAATTTTCTTCATGTAGTGTTTCACTCCACATGAAGCTTAAGTTATTGCTGTTGGCTAACCTTTCATTGAATATCGAAATGATAAAGAACTGAGAAAATCAGCTAAGTCTACCATCTGGTGGATTGTAACCCTAGCGTGAATCGGGCTATTAGGATTAGTATAGAAATTAATCATGCAAGCAAACTTTAATCTACCTAGAAAAATATGAAAGTATGGCCCGGACAACCTTATCCATTGGGAGCCGTTTATGATGGCTCTGGAACAAACTTCTCAGTATTTTCGGAAACTGCCGAACGGATTGAGCTGTGCCTTTTCGATGAGAAAGGGAACGAGACGCGAGTTGATCTACCAGAGGTAACGGGCTATTGCTGGCACGGCTATCTGCCATTCGTCGAACCTGGCCAACGCTACGGCTTTCGCGTTCATGGACCCTGGGATCCAGCCAACGGTCAATGCTGTAATCCTGCCAAGCTACTGCTCGATCCTTATGCCAAAGCGATCGACGGGCAGGTCAAGTGGAACGAAGCTGTTTTTTTATACCGTTTTGGCAAAGGCCTGGAAGCTCAAAACAACAGCGATAGCGATAGCGCACCATTCATGCCACGAAGCGTGGTGCATCAACCCCATTTTGAATGGAACGGAGATCGCAGGCTGCAAATCCCCTGGCATGAGACCGTCATCTATGAGACTCATGTCAAAGGCCTCACTGCCAGACATCCAGATATTCCACCTGAGATACGAGGCACTTATGCTGCCCTGGCACACCCGGCAATTATTGATTATTTCAAACAGCTTGGGATCACCGCAGTCGAGCTCATGCCGATCCATTATTTCATTCATGACAAGCATCTGATAGATCAAGGTTTACGAAATTATTGGGGATACAATTCCATTGGCTACTTCGCGCCTCATAGCGAATATGCATCCCAAAAGCGTCCCGGTGCTGCTGTGGCTGAGTTCAAACAAATGGTCAAAACATTGCATCATGCCGGAATTGAGGTCATTCTGGATGTGGTATACAACCATACAGCAGAGGGGAATCATCTCGGCCCGATACTTTCTTTCAAGGGAATCGATAACGCGTATTATTACCGCCTTTGCGACGATCGATGCTATTACAAAGATTACACCGGCACCGGTAACAGTCTGAATATGCGCAATCCCTTCGTGCTGCAACTCATCATGGATTCCCTGCGCTACTGGATTCTGGAAATGCATGTTGATGGATTCCGTTTCGATCTGGCTGCCACTTTGGCGCGAGAACTGCACGATGTAGACCGCCTCTCAGTGTTCTTCAATATCATCCAGCAAGATCCTGTCGTCAGTCAGGTGAAGCTCATCGCTGAGCCTTGGGATGTCGGTGAAGGTGGTTATCAGGTGGGAAATTTTCCCCCAGTATGGACCGAATGGAATGGTAAATATCGAGACTGCGTACGTGATTTCTGGCGAGGGGAGAATCAAACACTCGGGGAGTTCGCTTCCCGTTTTACCGGCAGTTCCGACCTTTACGAAAAAACTTCCCGCCTGCCATACGCCAGTATCAACTTCGTCACCGCTCATGATGGATTCACTTTAAATGACCTCGTTTCTTACAATGAAAAGCATAATGACGTCAACAATGAGAAAAGCCATGATGGTGAAAACTACAACCGTTCGTGGAATTGTGGCGTTGAAGGCATGACAGAAGACCTGAAAGTGCTCCAGTTGCGAAATCGCCAGAGGCGAAACTTCCTGGTCACACTGCTTCTTTCTCAGGGTGTGCCAATGCTGCTGGGAGGAGACGAGATCAGCCGTACGCAGAAAGGTAATAATAATGCCTACTGCCAGGATAATGAGATCTCCTGGTATGACTGGGAAAATGCAGATAAAGACTTGCTTACTTTTTGTCAGAAGCTCATCGAATATCGCAAAGACCATCCTGTCTTTCGTCGTAGACACTGGTTTCTGGGTCAGCCCATTCATGGAAGCGAGGTAAAGGATATTGCCTGGTTTACGTTAGAAGGCGAGCAGATGTCTGAAAAGCATTGGGGTCTGGGGTATGCCAAGTCACTTGGCGTTTTCTTGAATGGCGCAACGATCCCGAATCCCTATCCACGTGGCGAACCGGTAAAAGATGACAATTTTTACGTGATTTTCAATGCACACCATGAAGCGTTGATTTTTACCTTACCCAAGACCAATTGGGGGGCGCTCTGGATTAAGGAATTCGACACTGATATTGGTTGGCTGGAAAATGAGGAAACGCTTAAAGCAGAAAGCCAAATCAAAGTGGAAGACCATTCCGTGGTAGTGTTGCGGCAGGTAACCTAGCTAGCCACACCGGTCGGTAGCAGCCAGTTACCCCGGATATTTCATAAATTCGCGTGATGATCACGCGAATTTATGAAATATCCGGGGTAGGTGGGATAACTTCCGCTTTCGGGCGTTAGTTCACACCCGATTTCTTCGCATAGCATCCCGTTTGTTTCTGTATCCAGGCTGCCACTTTTATCTTTTACTTCCGATAATGCCAGCACCCGCCTCAAAAAGCGATTAAGTCGCTATTAGTGATGATGATCGTGCAGATTGTCATCACGATGCGTTTCTCCGAACGCCGCATATTGTTCAGCAGTCATGCCGGGAAGTTTGTGAAGAAAAGCAACCGTTGCCCAGATCGCCTCGTCATTGTGCGTGAGCCCCCATGCGGGCATAGCCGTCATTTTGAGACCATTCTTGATTACCCAGAAGTATTTTTTTGAGAGATATAACTTCTCATCTGCATCAATTACTGGCTCTCTTTTATAGAATACCGGCGCTTGTGGGTAGAGACCCATTGCCAGTTCGGTGGGTTGCTCACCGGGCGCCAAATGGCATTCGGTACACATGGCATGGTAGTGCTTGAAGCCTTTCGCAAGCATATCTGCACTATCAAGCGCGGGAACTTCCAGCTCTTCCGCACGCGCTTTTATTGAGCTTTCACGTACCCACGTAATCATCTTCTCCGTGATCGCCCAATGTTTCTCAGTTGCAGCCATGTTGTAGGCGCCAGAGCCTAGCACGATAAACGTAAGCCCGAGCGCTGCTAGTGCTACGATGACAAGCAATTTCATTTTCATTCCTCCTAAATGGTTATTCAGAACGACTCATGACGGTTTATGCATATAAAGTACCACATTGACTCAAGCTCCGGAAACAAATTACTCTACTCTGCAGCAGGTTGGAGTTGAAAATAAATCATAGCTGAACCAACTCATTCTCTACCATATCGCTTGACAATGATTTATTCTGAGCGCAGCATCTAATCGAAATGTGTGATTAACTCGAATATTTCATAAATTCGCGTGATGATCACGCAGGATTTTGATTAATAGGGAAGTTTTGAGAAAGAGGGGTAGTGATTCATACACCCGACTGAGCAAAATCTTTCTTATTAATCAAAAGGCAAGTGAGGACACGTGCCAATTTATGAAATATTCGGGTTAAGAATACTGAAATTTCTATCTTTCATGGGTTTTCACTTACTTCATTGCATTCTTCTCTCACGCAATAGGAGAATTTCAAATGAAAACCATTACCATCGAAACCCCTCTCGTTTCCGAATGTAGCGTAACTGAGTGCGCTTATAATCTCGACAGCAGCTGCCACGCTCGGGCCATCACCATCGGTGACGGAGTGCATCCCAGTTGTGACACATTTTTCGATAACAGGAATCTTCACACTAAAGCTGCTGTGCGCATGGCAGGGATTGGTGCCTGCAAGATTGAAGCATGCAAGTTCAATGATGACTTTGAATGCATAACTGAAAACATCCGGGTTGGACACAGCAAGGACGAGATTAGCTGCCTGACATTTGCACCGCGCTGATCTCCGAGTACCAAAAAAAGGGATTCCAGCGGCCTTATTAATAGACTCGCATCCCGCATCCATTTATGGGCTGGGCTTATCAGGCTGTCTGTGCACAGTTCTTTAATGCCCAGGAAGCGGGAAATAGCGTGTGCCTGTAATCTCATTTAAAGCAGGAAATTCAGCATGGAATAAGCTCTCAATTTTTCTCTGCTTCAATCCTAAGAATGGAATCGCGCGAGATGCAAATGCCGCCGCACCTAGACTCACAAAACGATGCCGAGCGATTGCTGGACATCGTGCGCGGCCTTACTCATGAGCTGCGGCCGAATGTACCCGCTACCGGGCACCTTGGTTTGGATCATTCACTGGAGCGCGACTTCGGGCTGGACAGCTTGGCGCGCGTGGAATTACTGAGCCGCATTGAGCGCGAATTGGGTGTGAAGCTGAGTGAGAAAGCATTCGCCGATGCTGAAACGCCACGTGATTTGCTCAAACAGATGGCAAGCACTGTAGCTGCCGAAACGCCTGCTCTGGCTGGAACACCCGTGTTTGCAGAAAAACAGGTGTACCATCCGCCGGAAACTGCAACCACGCTGACCGAAATACTGGATTGGCATGTCGCAAAGCATGCTGAGCAAGTGCATATCACGCTTTATGATGAAGAAGAGCATACCGAGGACATTACCTATCGCATCCTGCAGGAGCAGGCCAAAGCATTGGCTACCGGTCTGCTGTGCCAGCATGGGTTAAGCTCTGGCGACAAGGTAGCAATCATGCTGCCCACTGGACGTGAATTCTTCGCCGCTTTTTATGGCGCGCTCTATGCTGGCTGTGTGCCGGTACCGTTATACCCGCCAGCGCGTCCTTCGCAAATCGAGGATCACATGCGGCGCATTGCTGGCATCATCGCCAATGCTCAAGCCAGCATTCTTATCACGATTGACCAGGTAAAACCATTGGGACGACTGCTGCGCGCGCAGTGCAAGTCGCTTCGTGCGATTACAACCATAAAGGATTTGTCTGTTCCCGACGCCCCCTCCTCCTTTCCGGAGCTGGGGCCGCAGGACATCGCCTTCCTGCAATACACTTCTGGCAGCACCGGCAATCCCAAAGGTGTCGTGCTCACTCACGCCAATCTGCTCGCCAACCTACGGGCGATGGAACATGCTTCGGGCATTACTGCCGCAGATACCTTCGTGTCATGGCTGCCGCTCTATCACGATATGGGACTGATTGGCGCCTGCATGGGCAGCCTCTATGTCGGATTCCGGCTGGTGCTGCTGCCGCCACTCTCCTTTCTCGCCCGGCCGGGGCGCTGGTTATGGGCGATCGACCGGCATCGCGCTACCGTTTCAGCGGCTCCCAACTTTGCCTATGAGTTATGCGCCAATAAGCTCGATGATCGCGATCTGAGTGGTCTGGATTTAAGCTGCTGGCGGCTGGCCTATAATGGAGCTGAGCCCATCAGTGCGCGCACGATCGATCATTTCGTTGCGCGCTTCGCTCGCTATGGTTTCAGCCGTACTGCCATGACGCCAGTCTATGGATTGGCGGAATCCTCTGTGGGACTGGCTTTTCCTCCGCTGGAACGCGGGCCGCTGGTTGATCATGTGGATCGCGACGCACTCACCCGTTCGGATATTGCGCGTTGCGCGCAGGCAGACGACCACTATGCGCTGCACATCGTTTCCTGCGGCCTTCCCCTCCCCGGCCACGCGATCCGCATTGTTGACACTGCCGGACGGGTATTGCCCGAACGGACTCAGGGACGCGTGCAATTCTGTGGACCGTCTGCGACCAGCGGTTATTTCCACAACCCCGAAGCGACGGCGCACCTGTTCGATGGACGGTGGCTCAATAGCGGCGATATGGGCTACATTGCGGCTGGAGAGCTTTATCTCACCGGACGCGAAAAGGACATCATCATTCACGGCGGACACAACATTTACCCGCAGGAACTGGAGGAAGCGGTAAGCCAGGTGCGCAGCGTGCGTAAAGGTGGAGTAGCGGTATTCCCGGCCAGTAATGCGCACACTGGTACAGAACGGCTGGTGATACTTGCTGAAACACACGAAAGCAGCGCCATAGAGCGCGACCGGATACTAGCCGAAATCAACAACCTGGCCGTCGATTTGGCCGGCATGCCAGCCGATGATATCGTGCTGGCACCGCCGCGTACGGTACTAAAGACCTCCAGCGGCAAGATTCGCCGTGCTGCCTGCCGTGAGCTATACGAGCATGGCGCAATCGGCAGCACCCAGCGTGCGCCGTGGTGGCAAATAGTACGCCTCGGCGGTGCTGCTGCCATCGCGCAAGTTACTCATCTGCTGCGACGCAGCGCCGAGTGGGCATGGGGAGCATGGGCCTGGACGGTTTTTGCTACTATTGTACCCTTTGCCTGGCTGCTCATTGTGCTGGCACCCGGGCTTTCACTGCGCCGACGCATCGCCCGAGCGTGCGCGCGCCTGGCGTTTGCGCTGACCGGACTGACGCTGCGGGCAGAAGGCTTGCAGCATCTCAATAACCGCACGCCCGCGATCTTGGTAGCTAATCACGCCAGCTATCTAGACGCGCTCCTGCTTACGGCAATCCTGCCGGCTAAATTCGCCTATGTAGCTAAACAAGAGCTGCAGCGCAATCCGGCCGCCGCCATCCCCCTGCGTCAACTGGGCAGCGCATTTGTTGAACGTTTCGATGACGCACGCGGTATAGAAGACGTACGTAAACTAGAGGAGCGAGTCCGCGCCGGGGAATCCATGGTTTTTTTCCCCGAAGGCACATTTCGGCGTGAAGCTGGACTAATGCCATTCAGATTAGGGGCGTTTCTGACTGCTGCACGATCCGGCACTCCCCTGCTGCCGGTTACCCTGATCGGCACCCGCTCCTTGCTGTGTGCTGGACAGTGGTTCCCCCACCGCAGTGAGCTGAAAGTGCTGATTGATAAACCCGTGCATGCGGCAGGGCATGATTGGCAAGCGGCATTACAACTACAGGGCGCGGCGCGCCGCCAGATACTGGCGCAGCTTAATGAGCCTGACGTCGCTGCCTGATTCAGCAAACCCAAACCATCCAATGATGGTTTTCCGTTAACCCGAATATTTCATAAATTCGCGTGATAATCACGCAGGATTTTGATTAATAGGGAAGTTTTGAGAAAGAGGGGTGTAGTGATTCATACACCCGACTGAGCAAAATCTTTCTTATTAATCAAAAGACAAGGGAGGGCACGTGCCAATTCATGAAATATTCGGGTTAACGCTTATAAACTATTTGCAAATTCCAATTATCTCAAGCGTAACCAGCGATCAATCAAAGATCAATGGTCACCCGCAAAACAGCGGCCAGCAGTACACTGGTTTCAGTCATCTCAATCAATGCTCCCGCCGTATCCCCTGTCATACCATGGATACGCTGCATCATCATAAAGCGCAATACCAGAAACGTCAGAATGGTCGTAACAAGCAGCCAGAAATAAGCGATGCCCGTAATCTGCAGCAAAAGCAAGGGGGTGGCGGCGACCACAAGCATGTTCAATTTGCGGGGTTGATGAGTGGCCAGGGATGTCCCCAAGCCATGACTGCGTACATAGGGAGTGGTTAAAAACAATAACGGAATCAGCGTTCTGGCCAGTATAGTCGCGCATAATAGGGCAATCCATTCCTGCGCAATAAACAGGCTATGCAGGGCGACAAATTTAAGCAGAATCACCAGCATGATGGCTGCCACACCCACCGGGCCGCAGTTGGGGTCTTTCATGATCGCTAAGGTTTTTTCAGTATTTCCCATGCCGCCAACCCAGGCGTCCGCGCTGTCGGCCAGGCCATCCAGATGCAGCCCGCCAGTGAGCAGAATCCAACCAGTAAGCAGCAGGGCGGCTGCCACCAGCGGGGGAGCGTCACGCAATAACCAGCCCAGCGCAATCAGCAATGCTCCAATCATCAAACCAACCAACGGATAAAACGGCAGGGAATAACCCAAAGTTTTCTCACCGGGTGGAGAAGACAAGTGTACCGGCAATCGGGTAAGGAATTGTAATGCGGCCAGAAAGGGTTGGATCATGCCGAATTGTCGCTCTTGAGAGTCAACTGGCAGCCGTTTTCATGCCATTTCGCCTCCACAGCGTGCATGGCAGCATAAGGCACGTCAAATTCCAGCAAGCGCTCCAGTGGCTGCTGCCGGATATGGCACAGCAGCAAGCGCATGACGCCGCCATGAGTGATCAACAGGATATTCTGGCCGGCAAACTGAGCCTGAATGTCTTGCCATGCCGCTAGCACGCGCACCTTAAAATCCAGTAAATGCTCTGCTTGGGGAGGCGGGTTTTCTAACGGATTCTGCCAGAAGCGGGCAAGTGCATCAGCATCAATCCGCATCAGCTCGGCTGCTGTGCGCCCTTCCCATTCGCCGAAATGGATTTCCTGAATGCGTGCGTCCTGGGTGAGTGGAATGGCGCAGCGTTCAGCCAGCGCCTGCGCAAAATGCGCGCAGCGTATCAAGGGAGAAGTGATGATATGTTGCCATCGCCTGGGGGCTCGCTCCACCCGCCTCCACATCTGCTGCCACCCAGCCTCGGTCAAAGCATGATCAGAACTGCCGCAATAACGCTCAGCATTTCCTATGTCGCCATGTCTGAGCAAATCAATATACGCTTTGGTAGCCGCCATTTATTGCTTCTTGGTCGAAACCCGGGCGGCAGCAAAAGTCGCCATTTCATTATGCAACGCGCAAGCCAGGCGCAACAGATTGACCGCTACGGCAGCGCCACTGCCTTCACCCAGGCGCATGGCCAGATCGAGCAGCGGAATGGCGTTAAGTACCTTGAGAACATATGCATGGCCAGCTTCGGCGGATTGGTGCGCATAAATAAACCAGTTTTTACTACCCGCAAAAATCTGCTCAGCAGCGAGCGCCGCCACGGTGCTGATAAATCCATCAATCAGCAGCGGCAGACCAAGTTGGGCGCCACGGATATAAGCACCCGCTAATGCGGCAATCTCGAATCCACCCACGCGGCGTAATGCTTCCAGAGGTGAGTGAATATGGGAGTAGTGCAATGCCAGCGCTTGTTCGATGACACTGATTTTATGGGTAATTCCTTTGCTATCCAGTCCACTGCCTGCTCCAGCTAGTTGTGTGGGCGATGCATGCAGCAGCAAGCAGGCAAGCGCGGTCGCACTGGTGGTATTGCCGATGCCCATCTCACCCGCTATCAATAACTGCATGTTGTTTGCCCGTGCCTGTTCCGCACAGATACGGCCTGCATTGAGTGCCGCCGCCAGCTGGCTTTCGCTCATCGCGGCGGTGTGCATAAAATTGGCGGTGCCCGCTCCCAGATGATAATGTTTAACACCCGTCAGGAGATCAGTTGAATGCACGGTGCCCAGATTGATGATTTCCAGTTGCGCGCCAAGCGCGCGCGCCAAAACATTAATGGCCGCGCCGCCGGCGGCAAAGTTCCTGATCATCTCGCAAGTGACCGATTGGGGAAAAGCGGAAATGTTCTCTGCAGCAATACCGTGGTCTGCAGCGAATATCGAAATCTGCACTCGTTCAGCGCCGGGTTGCAGGGTATGTTGTAAGGCAGCCAGATGAACCGCAAGGCCTTCCAGACGGCCAAGCGCACCCGGCGGCTTGGTGAGCTGCGCCTGATGCTGCAGCGCTGCCTGGCGCATCTGTTCATTGGCTGCTGCGAGCGGCGTCTTAAGCCAGTCAAGTGCGGTATCGCTAGTCACAAGGATTTCCCTTAAGAGTGTGCGGCAGACCAGCCACCATCAGAATAACCTGCTCGCATTGCCGCGCAACCAGTTGATGCAGCTTGCCTGCTTCGTCGCAGTAGCGGCGGCTTAATTCACCCATGGGGATAATCCCCATATTGGTTTCGTTGCTGACCAGAATAATGCGCCCGGGTAAGCCCGGCAAAACAGATAGCAAGGCCGCATACTCATGTTCAAACACGGTGGTGTCGGGATGGATCAGCAGATTAGTCAGCCAGAGCGTCAGGCAGTCAACCAGCAGACAGTGATTTTCCATCGCCTGCTGGCTCAATACCGCAGCCAGGTGCAATGGTTCCTCGAGCACCTGCCAGTGAGTAGGACGGTTGGCCCGGTGCAGGGCAATGCGCGCCTGCATTTCAGCATCCTCAATGGTGGCCGTAGCAATATAAGTGATTGGCAAATGGCTCTGAATCGCCAGACGTTCCGCCAATCGGCTTTTGCCGGAGCGCACCCCACCCAGAATCAGTGTTTTACTATCATTCATGCGGACAAGCCTTGCAGGTTGAGTAACTGATAGAGTCGGTTGGTGTCCAGGTACTGGTCAACACTATCGGCCAGTCGATTAATGGCGGCATCGCGGACGGCCTGGTAATTGGACCGTTGATTGCTGTCATCCAGACCGGCCCAGTTCAATAATGCCGCACATGCCTCGGCAGATTCAAACAGGCCATGCAGATAACTGCCCATAATCAGCCCATCTTCACTGATGGCGCCATCTGGACCCTGTGCCAAATAGACTGCCGGTGGATAGTTTTTCTGGAAGATGGTCACGCCGCAATGGATTTCATAGCCGGTCACAGTCACCCCTTTATGGCCAAGTGTTCCCTGCACATTGCGTAATAATTTATCGGGTTGTAATGTCGTGTCCATGTCAAAAAAGGCCAGTCCCTGAGCGCTGCCTGTTTCGCCTTCCAGGCCGTCGGGATCATGGATCCAATTTCCCAACATCTGAAAACCGCCACAGATGCCGATCAGCTTGCCACCGTAGCGCAGGTGCCGCCGGATGACCTGTTCCCAGCCCTGTTTGCGCAACCAGTCCAGATCGGCGCGCACGCTCTTGGAGCCAGGCAGAATAATCAGATCTGCCGGTGGGACGGTTTCTCCGGTGCTGATAAATTGCAGCTTGACCTGCGGATGCAGGCGCAGGGGATCAAAGTCAGTGTGGTTACTGATGCGCGGTAGCACTGGCACAATAACCCGCAAGCATTCCTTGTCCGAAGCAACAGTGTCAGGTGTATGCAGCAAGGCATCTTCAGCTTCAAGATGCAATCCATGTAAATAAGGCAGTACACCCAGTACCGGTTTGCCGGTATATTGCGCCAGCCAGTCCAGACCCGGCCGCAATAAGGCTATATCTCCGCGAAAACGATTAATAACAAAGCCCTTGATGCGCGCCTGTTCACTTTCACTGAGGAGCGCCAGTGTACCGACCAGATGGGCAAAAACGCCGCCACGGTCAATATCCGCAATCAGAATCACCGGGCAATCGACTGCTTCGGCAAAACCCATATTGGCAATATCATTGGCGCGCAAATTGATTTCCGCCGGTGAACCAGCCCCTTCCACGATAATCCGGTCGTACTGCGCAGCTAGCCGCGCATGGGATTCAAGCACTGCATTCAGCGCAATGGATTTATAGCTGTGAAAACCAGATGCGTCCATATTGGCGATCGCATGACCGTGTATGATGACCTGCGCACTTTTATCCGTGGTGGGTTTCAGTAATACCGGATTCATATCGGTATGAGGCAGCAGACCAGCGGCAAATGCCTGTACCGCCTGGGCGCGACCAATTTCCCCACCATCAATGCTGACCACACTGTTCAACGCCATATTCTGCGGCTTGAAAGGCGCAACGCGGACGCCCTGACGTGACAGCCAGCGACACAACGCGGTAACCAGCATGCTTTTGCCGGCATCTGACGTGGTTCCCTGGATCATGAGGGTTTGCGGGTTCATGTATGTTCCGTTAAATTCGAGCCAGCGCCCTGTCTAGCCGCTGCCATTCCATTTCAGTAGCGGGCAAGCCCAATCGCAGGCTGCCTGGGTCACTGAAAAATCGGGTCAGAATACCCTGAAGCGCCAGTTTTTCAAATACATAATGAGCTTCTGCTGAACGCACCCATTGAAAAAAGGCAGTGCCACCATCGGGTGGGAGATGATGCTGACTCAGCAATGCATGGAAGCGTTGACTGTCCTGCAGCAAACGCTGACGAGCTTTCCCCTGCCAATCATCATCCTGCAGCGCTTGTATGGCTATCCAGCGTGCCGGCGCATTGACCGCCCAGGGACCAAGCAGGTTATTCAGCGCTACCAGTAATTTTGGGTGGGCGCAGACAAACCCGACGCGTGCGCCAGCCAGTCCAAAGAATTTGCCTAAAGAACGCAATACAATCAAACCCGGTCTCGTTGTGTAGGCGGCAATGCTCAATTCAGGTGTGGCGTCCATAAAAGCTTCATCCACAATTAGCCAGCCACCACGTCCGGTAAGTTGCGCATGCCAGTCGAGTAGCCGGGCGATGGGAAATACGTCGCCTGTGGGATTATTGGGATGAATAATGATCAGCACATCGGTATCTGGCAACGCGGCATCTATTTGTTCAGGGGTAACAGCAAAGACCGTATGGTGGTGACGTTTCCATGCGTGCGCATGCTCGGCATAGCCGGGATTCAACACGCTGACACGGGAAGGCGCTCGCAGTTGTGGCAATGCTTGAATAGCTGCTTGTGAACCTGCGACCGGCAAGAGAAAATCGGTTCCATAATAGCGGCAGGCAGTCGCGTTCAGCTCATCCTCCTCCTCAGGCAGTCGCACCCAGGTAGATGCAGGCGGTGTTCTGACAGGCCAGCCATTTGAATTGATGCCGGTGGAAAGATCGAGCCAGTTCTCCAGCGGAATCTCAAAGCGTGTTGCTGCCGCCCGTAGGCGGCCACCGTGATGCAAGGAGCCTGGTTGACTAAGCTGATGATGCAATGTATCCAATGAACCCTTCTCCTGAGCAGATAATAACCAGCCAGAGTAACAGCGAGCGTTTAATCAAATTTAAAGCGCGATCAATGTCGTCGATTCCGGGTACATGCCCTGTTCCTAATAACGGGCGGAATTCCAGTTTGCTGTGATAACAAGCTGGTCCACCGAGTGAAAGGCTTAGACTGCCTGCACCCGCTGCCATGACTGGCCCTGCATTGGGGCTTTTCCAGATGGTTCCTTGCGTTCGCCAGCATGCCAAGGCTTGACGTACTTCACCAGTGAGCGCATAGCTGAGTGCAGTCAGCCGCGCCGGGATAAAGTTCAAACAATCATCCAGCCGTGCTGCCACCCAGCCAAAATGGCGGTAGCGCTCATTACGATAGCCCCACATGGCATCCAAGGTATTGACTAGGCGATAGGCGATGGCGCCAGGCGCACCCGCAACGACAAACCAGAAAATGGCACCAAAAATGGCATCATTGCCATTTTCCAAAACGGACTCAATGGTTCCTTGCGTGATGCCGGCACGATCCAGCTCAGCGGTATCGCGGCTTACCATCAAACTCACCTGATGGCGTGCTGCCGCCAGATTATCTGCCAGCAATGCATGCTTTACCCTGCTGGCGTGCATACCCAGGCTATTCCAGCCAATCGCCAGATATAGCACTAAAACGTCAATGGCAACATGCCAGGAGATAAAATTGATGCAAGTCGTCAGAAAAATCAATGGGGCAACCAGCAGCAGGACGGCCAGGCTACCGTGCAGCCTGGAATCTGCGTAAATAGCGCGCTCAGTCAATTCAGCCAGTTTCCCAAAGCCAACCAGTGGGTGAAAGCGGCGCGGCTCACCCAGCCATGCATCCATGAGCAATGCAGTCAGAACAACCAGGGTGATGTTCATGTTTCGCTGCCGCCCCAAGTGTTGTGGAATACCAATTCGTCCAATGGACGCTCATCTGCCCAGCCTGCCAGTTTTAACATCGGGGCGGGATAGAATGCTGCCACATGACCCAGGCATAAAATAGCCACAGGTTTACTGCCCGCCGGCATATGCAATAATTGGGCAAGTTGTACCGGATCAAATAATGAAACCCAGCCCATGCCCAACCCCTCGGCACGCGCAGCCAACCATAAATTTTGAATGGCGCACGCAACCGAAGCCAGATCCATTTCCGGCAAGGTGCGCCGGCCAAAGATATGCTGTTCACGTTGATCACCCAAGGCGGCCACAAGAAGTTCTCCACACTCCTGAATGCCGTCTACTTTCAGGCGCATGAACTCATCGCCCCGCTCAACCAGCGCACCGGCTGTACGAATACGCTCTTCTTCTACCAGGGAGACCAGGGCGCTGCGCAGCCGGCTATCCGTAATACGAATAAAACGCCATGGCTGCATCAAGCCCACACTGGGCGCCTGATGTGCAGCGGCGAGTAAGCGTTTGAACACCACCGGATCAACTGGATCAGGGAGAAAATGGCGCATGTCGCGACGCTCGGCAATCACCCGGTAGACGGCCTCTCGTTCTAATTCGTCGAAGTCATGTAAGTTCATGGTGAAAATAAGGCAGCCGTTACAGTTGGGTTTGAAGGCATGTACCAGTGCATATAGGAAGCCGTTAAACGCCCCAAATGAAATAGTGCTTCAGGCCGGAGCCCTTTTCTTGCGGGTTGTGTCAATGCTGATGGTTGAACGGCCGTTTCCAAAAGTGAATGGTGAAAGGTATGACCGCGTAACTCTCCTTGTGGGAATCTGGCAGAATGCAGGCCTAAATTAACCAGATTTCGCTGCATCGTTGCTTTGCCTGAAAACAGGTTTAGAAAATCAACTGTTTTCCCATGATGATCCGTGAGTGTTGAAAGCAAATAAAGCATGCCGCCACATTCAGCAACAATAGGTTTACCAGCCGCATAATGGGCATGAATGGCTTTGTGTACGCTGAGATTGGCCGCAAGTTTTTCCATGTGTAGCTCAGGATAACCGCCAGGCAGATAAAGGCTATCTGCTTCAGGTAGCGAAGTATCGTCAAGCGGTGAGAAAAATTTCAGTTGCGCGCCCATGGCTTGTAGCAGATCCAGATTAGCCTGATAAACAAAACTAAAAGCGGCATCGGTAGCGACTGCAATACGCATTCCTTTGAGCTTTGGCGTTATAGTGGGCAAATTGTCTGGTGCCTTAAAGGTGATAGCAGGCGGCAGTTTGTGTAAGCCGGTCAGAGCTAAGTTTTCAGCTAACTGCTCCAGATATTGATCCAAATAATTAATTTGGTTTGCCTGTACTAGCCCCAGGTGTCGACTGGGTAGTTTTCCATTTATATGGCGTGGGAGTGAGCCAAGCCACGGCAGATATTTGGGCATGCTCTCTTTGAGCATTTCTTCGTGAATAGCGCTTGCAACTTGATTAGCCAATACACCGATAACTTTGCATGCTGGGCGGAAGGTTGCCAGCCCGTGTGCCACAGCACCAAAAGTTTGAGCCATCGCAGTAGCGTCAATTACTGCTAACACTGGAATGCCAAATGCCACAGAAAGATCAGCACTGGATGGCTCGCCATCGAAAAGCCCCATGACGCTCTCGATTAGAATCAGATCTGCAGTAGCAGCAGCCTGATATAAAAGTTGCTGGCAATGTGATTGACCCCCCATCCACAAATCCAGTTGATACACTGGATGGCCGGATGCTTGCTCCAGAATCATGGGATCAAGAAAATCCGGGCCAGCTTTGAATACACGAACCTCTCGCCCTTGATTTCGATGAAACCGGGCGAGTGCAGCAGTCATTGTTGTTTTACCTTGTCCTGATGCTGGAGCCGCAACGAGTAGTGCTGGGCACTGTTTCACAAATCAATCCCTTTTTGTGCCTGAATACCGGCCCGAAAAGCATGTTTGATGTCACGCATTTCGGTTACCGTATCGGCTGCCTCGCAAAGCGCTTCGGAAGCAGCACGTCCGGTAATGACGACATGCTGCATGGCCGGACGACTCTTCAAGTCATTCAAAACCGTGGTTAAATCCAGCCAGCCAAATTTAATCGGATAAGTCAGTTCGTCGAGAACAATCACATCCAGCGTTGGATCGCACAGCATATCACGCACAATGGCCCAGCCGCGTTGCGCCGTTTCGGTATCCCGCGCCAAATCCTGCGTATCCCAGGTAAAACCTTCTCCCAGAACATACCAGATCACATTTTCCTGGCGCCGGAAAAAAGCTTCTTCGCCGGTATCTGAGCGACCTTTGATGAATTGCGCGACACCCACCCGCATACCATGCCCCAGGGCGCGTGCAATCATGCCAAATGCCGAACTGGATTTGCCTTTACCATTACCAGTAAGAACCAGCAATAAGCCTTTTTCCTGGTCCGCGCGCGCAATGGCGGCATCAATGACTTCTTTCTTGCGCTGCATACGCCCACGGTGGCGCTCTGCACGCTCGGAATCTGCCATTTCATTATCTGGTTGTGGTTTGATGCAATGACACGAAGATTCGGTCTCGCGATCGCGTTCGGAATCGACCATTTGGTTATCCAGTTGTGGTGTTGTGTGGATTGAATTGCTGACGTATCAATGCAAAGGCTGCGTGTGTGATTATCGCAATACCCGCATAAAACAGGAATGATTCGATATACATCGGGAAAAAGGTGATCAGTCGCTCACCGAATTCGACCCATGTAGTATCTTCAAAGCGGCCAGAGAAGAAATAAAAGCCGCCACTGGAAAATAATTCGCACAGCGTTAAACCCGCTATCATACTGAGAGAAAGCGGCATCAACGTGCGCCATGTAAATCGATGCTGATTGGCATACCAGCGGCCAGCCAGCCATAATGAAGTATAAGCAGGTAATAAAAATACATAGGCTGGCGTCAGACAGAAACCGCTGGTGCCGCCCCAGGTATAAGCTGCAAAATCAAGTCCCCAGCAGAGCGCCAGAAAGCCCAGTAATGGCCAGGCTGAACGCAAATAAACACCGGCCAGAAAGAAGACTGCCCAGGAAGCACCCGGCAGACTATGCAATGATGCAAAATGATGACCGCGCGTGATCATCATCAGCAATACCAGCGCAAGACCGATACCCATTTGATTGCGAGTGGATAAAATGAACATTTAGTGACTCCTTGTTAAGGTTGATAACGTAAGGTAGCGAAGAAATTACGCCCCGGCTGATTGAAAAATGCTGCTGTTTCATAATGTTCGTTAAATAGATTCTCGATACGTCCCAGTAGACGCCAGTGTTTGCTCAGTAAATATTCAGCGCGCAGATCGAATTTCACATAGCTGTCAAGCTTGCGCCTATTGCTCAAATCATCAAAGCGTTCGCCTTCAGCAAGAAACATGGCGCCCAACCTGTATCGACCAAATTGGCGATCGATATCCAGGCGAAATGACTGTTCTGCCCGTCTGGGCAATATATTACCCTTATTGAGCCCAGAAGAACGATTTTCCGGATCCAGAAAAGTGAGATTGCCATTTAATTGCCAGCCTTTAATCTGGGTGCTGAGAACAGCTTCCAGTCCACGGATACGCGCCTGATTGATATTAGCCGGTGCACGGATGCTAGCGTCAAACGCAATCAAGTCATCAATGCGGGTTTCATACACATTCAATGCCCAGTTGCCCCAGCCAGCGTTGCCGCGTGCGCCAAATTCAAAACTGCGTGACTCTTCCGGGCGCAGATTGGCATTGCCAAAGCCCGGAAAATAAAGCTCATTAAAGGTAGGCGCTTTAAACGCACTGCCAAAACTGGCCATCAGACGTATTTTGTCGGTGATGGTATAACCCCATCCAGCTCCTCCTGTGACCCGGCTGCCAAATTGCTGATTATCATCATGCCGCAGCGATAACTGCAGGTTATGTGCGGCAAGAGTCGCCTGATGCTGGGCAAACACGCCCCAATTGCTACGAGAAGTCACAGCGTATGCATCTGTGCTGTTGACATGATCATGCTGATAATCCGTACCTACTGTCAGAAGCTGGTTTTTGCCAAAAGATAAATTATTCAGTAAGGAAACGGTATTGCGCTGAGTGTTGAACTTGCTAAAAGGGCTTGAAGAAACATCGTCAATGAGATTTTTGGAATCTTCTCGACTATGGCCACCGATCAAGTTGATTTGCCAGATATCAAAAGGCGAGTAACGCACGGCGCCACCGAAGACCTGCTGAATCATTTTAGTTTTATTAAACTTACTTACAGGAGTTTCATCAAACTTAGATTCATCGAATTCGGCTTTTCCATCAGATTGTAGGAAATTGGCATCGATTTCCAATCCGTTCTGGAAACGATAACCTGCACGAGCAGAACCGGATATATTCTGGTAACCATCCCTGTCCGTGTCTGGTTCTTTGGTACCACAACCCGCGCCACTCGAGCCAGTACAGGCATTAAAACCGCTTGTGCCGATACCGCTTACCATCAGATTAAACCAGCCCTGCTTGCTTCCGCCGGAAAGTCCAACCGAACCATTCAGCGTACCGTAGCTACCCCCACCAAAACTAAAACTCGGCTTAATATCAGCGCCATCCCCCTTGCGGGTAAAAATCTGGATCACGCCACCGATTGCTTCGGAACCATAGAGGCTGGAACGCGGGCCACGCACAATTTCAATGCGTTCAATCTGTTCAATGGGAATATTCTCGAATGCAGTCGTGCCCGATGTGGCCGATCCTACCTTGATACCATCAATCAATACCAGGACATGATCGGATTCAGTGCCACGCATAAATACTGAAGTATTTTTTCCGGGCCCACCATTATTGGTGATGTTGATACCCGGCACACCGCGGAACAGATCCTCGACTGATCTTGCCTGCTGGCGTTCTATATCCTTGCGCGAGATCACCGTCACCGAAGCGAGCGATGCATCGACTGTCTGTGCAGTGCGTGTTGCTGTAACGATAATAGGCTTTTCTTGATGATCTGTATTGTCAGCCAATACAGTCGTAGCTGCGCCAAGCCATAACCCAGCCATTGCCGATAGCCGGCATTTTTGCATGATTTCATTCCTCCGCGCACACCCGCGCGTTGTCAGGTTAACAGGTCCGTCTTGCAGAGGAATTCAGTAATAGACAAGCAGATCAGCTTTAACAAAAGTTGATCAGAATGCCGGTTATTGCCCTCCGCAATACCAAAGTATTTAACTTCAGGCCGGTCTCCGGACTCATGAGCGGAATTCATTCCAGATCTGCGCCTTCCCATGTCATCACACAGTGGCCTGATGCAGATCGCTAACCCATTTACCGTTGCGGGGGCAGTGCTGGCATAGCCTGAATCATATCAGAGCGCACCAGCTTCCCGTTTAACCTTCAAGGTAAAAAAACCTTGAAGGCACCTGAAGTAAGAGGCGCGCAGAGTACAGAAAAGAAAGATGGGAGTCAAGTTGGATGTTGCTAGCAGTTAGATGCTGCTAATTGTGAAAGAAAATAAAACACAGTCTCCAGGCGATATAAAATTGCTCGGTATCATAACTGTAGTGTTTGAGCCCGGGTTTATTTCGCACTAGCCCGGAAGCCGTAACCTATTCATCATATTCATGGATCTAACAAGGTTTGTTATGATGACAGCTAAATGAACACATTTTCATAAATTATAAGGAATTAACATGCAATTTGCCGTGTTAGATTTCATTTTTGACGTAATATATTGCGTCATTTCGGACGCCTAATTCTGGTTAGGCGGAATAAAAATGCGCGCAGAATCGATCTCTTCATTCACAACATGGGTGGCCAAAATGGACACGGCACTTATCTCCTCACTCACTGCATTAGCTGCAATGGTATTTGCTCCCATGGTTTCCATCTATGTCGCCAAGCGGCAAATTCGTGCATCCGTCGTATCTGTCAATCGCCAAGCATGGATAAACCGCCTAAGGGATGAGCTTGTTTTTTCGTTTGTGAAGTACGCTTGGTGCCGTCCACATATGCAGCGGACGCCATCGCTTTGCCAGAGGCAATCAAGCGCTATGAGGGCATAACACTCAAAGAAGAAACAGTTAAATTGCTTCTAAATCCGACGGGGCCTGAACACATTAAACTTCTCCGTCTAATGAAAGCTGCAAGAGAAACAGCACAGAGAGCAATTGACAAAAAACAGGGCATGGCAACAGAACTCGACCTATCCGCAGACCTTATCGTGAGCCAATCACAGAAAGTTTTAAAAACTGAGTGGGACAGAGTTAAGAGTGGTGAGTAATCCGCCCAACCCGGCAGTCAAGAGGGACTGCGCAAAAGCGCGCAGCCCCTTACTTTTACGTTATGCCTCTGAGGACACGTAGTGCCAGAACACCAAATTGATCCCCACTTGATACCTTGGAGCGAGGTTGAGGAAAAGAAAAATGTGTGGAAATCTCTCTTGCTGGGAAATGGCTTCAGCATGAACGTCTGGCCGAGATTTGGATACAAGAGCCTCTATGAGGTCGCGCAGAGCGAGTCTACTGAATCGCCGCTTGACGCCAATAGCATTGCACTGTTTGAGAAGCTTGATTCGAATAATTTTGAAGATGTTCTGCGCGTTCTGTTTCATGCTCGCCTGGTCGACGAACAATTGAAATCGCCCCAGTTGGCTCAGATTGAGGCTCTTTACAAGACCACAAAGAATGCACTCGCTGCCGCGGTCAACTACTCCCATGTTCCTCATGGATTCAATGGCTTGATCGAGATAAATAAATCATTCCGCAGCTTCAGTAACGTCTTCACAACAAACTACGATTTGATCCCCTATTGGGCAATCATGCAGGAAGATCTGTGGCGATTTAGGGACCTGTTCTGGGGGCAAGACAATACTTTTGATCCAAAGAACACTGAAGTCAATGCGGATCCATGTGTTATTTCTTACCTGCATGGAGCAATCCATCTGGTTGAACTCCCGGACGGAAGGACGAAGAAGCTGACCGCAAATGGGATTAGTTCACTCTCAGAGTTGTTTGATCTCGATCATCCAAATTACTTCCCACTGTTTATTTCGGAAGGGTCTTCCGAAATAAAGCTATCAAGGATCAAGAGAAATGACTATCTTCGCTTCTCATTTGAGAGGCTGCAATCCACCGATGGAAACCTGGTGGTCTTAGGTCACTCCTTACATAAAGACTATGACCAGCATCTGTTGGATGCATTGCGCGATGGAAATTTGACTTCTATTGCTATTGGAGTTTGGCCCTTGCAGGAGCCTGAGCAGATAGTCCTCTTCAAATCTCGGGTGCTTGCGGAAATCAAGAGCAAAACAGTCTACTTCTTTGATTCAACGACTCACCCGCTCGGCAATCCGAGATTGAAGTATGAGGCATAACTCAAACGTTAGCTTTCAAAGAGGCTAGATAAGTGCTCGACTTCAAAGAACTACCTCCTAACGGGCAAGGCTTTGAATTATTGATCAGAGAGTTATTATTCCAGCAAGGATATTTAGTTCACTGGAGCGGTAAAGGTGCAGATGGTAGGCGGAATTGAGTCTGCGTCGAAAAACGAGGTAGCTTCTTTCAGCAGGATGAGCGACACTGGCTTATCCAGTGCAAACACAATGCACATAGCGAAAAATCACTGGCGATAGGTGTCAATTACTCTAGCTATGACTTCATAGTTCACCTCACATTGGTTTGCAGGCGCGATATAAAGCGACGGGGCCGAGCATAGTGCGATAACAAGTAGTCTCCACTACCGGATTGAATCCTGCATCTGCCATAAAAATTGGCAATAGACCCAGAATATTATCGTGAACCTCTTCAAACCAGCGTACTACCCAAGAAATTAGCCACATAACTGAATCATGCGGCTTGCCGAAATCTGCCACATGCAGTTCGCCGCCAGGCTTGAGGACGCGGAAGGCTTCTTTGAGCATACGCTGCTTATCCTGCTTCGTCAGGTGGTGCAGCAACAGACTGGCGAATACGCGATCGAAGCTTTCGTCCGGATAGGGCAGACAAGTCGCGCTACCCTGTCGCAGGATGATGATCTCCCCCGCCTGCTCGACCTTTTTTCGTGCGATATCCAATACCTGAGGGTCCACATCAAGTCCATATACGGCAGCTTCCGGTTGAGTTTGCCTGATCAGCAGAGTAAGCGTGCCCGTACCGCAGCCGACATCTAGCACAGTTTGACCAGACTGGATGTACCCTTGCGTGATCAATGCAGTCTTTAATGCCTCTTCATGAAACAGGAACTGCATCATCGGATCGTACCAACGGGTCATCCAGTGGAAATGAAACGCTGGGATATAACGAGGAGTTTTCTTCATGACGATAAACCTCTCTCATGCGGTGGAAATTGTTTTACTACAACGAGTGGCGCCCAAATAACCTGACTTCTCAATAGAATTAGCATTGCAAAAATGGCAAAGATCTCTTTTCCGAGAAAATTTTTGTGTCTTTTCTTTTTCAATCAAGCGCAAATTCGGAATTTCCTTAGCCAGAGCATAAATAGCTGGAAAAATGATCAGCGTCAGCACAGTAGCCGAGACCATCCACCAACCATTGGAGCTGCAATGCGTCGCGTTACTTCGGAATCGGCGCCAGTGCTTAGCATGACAGCAGTAGAGCGATAGGTGTCAACGTACTTTTCGCCTGAGTACGTCATTTAAGTACTCAACCAACCTGGAAATTTCCTCTTGAAAGATTCTAATTGACAAGAAAATGTTTTTTCATTAACTTTACAAAAATTTTACAAATACATCACAAATAATTAACATAAAAATCACGAATAATTAACAATTTTGTACTTTGTTATATGTAATATTTTTAATTACTGAGGGAGGACGATATGAAAAAAGGAAAGTTTGTTGCCATATGCTATTCTTTGAGTATAACGGTAGCGTTATTGGTACAGGTGCTGTTTTAATTGTTAGAAATTAAGAGCATTGGGATCAGGCCTTACCCTTACCATTGACATTCGCTGAATTTCTAAAAGTCAAATACCACCAGCCTCACGGCGGCATTTGACTTTAATCAATGAGTCATCAAGTCCTATTTGATATTAGGGCAATCGACGTAATCATGATGTGCGGTGATAACCACCACACGATTTTCCTGATTTGGCATACTGTCAGAGCCAGCGGCTTCGCCCATCGCTTTGACAACTAATTGGTCGGGACTAGCGCCACTTGCCACCAAGCGTTGTATCACCGCATTGGCTCTTTTTTCTGATAACTCCAGGTTGTAATCTGGTTTACCGACAGTGTCCGCCGATGCAGTAACCGTTGCAGTCACATAGGGATGCGCTTTTAACCAACGCCCCACCCTGTTAATGGTTTCATCTTTGGTTTTAAACGGTACAGCACTGCCGCTATTAAAGTAGGCAACTGAATGATGAATCTCGCTCGCTCTCGCTTCATGAAGGTTCTGACTATGCACTTCTGTCAGCCATTTGCACATCTCTTTCTCAGATTCCAAACGATGGTGTGCAGCTGATCTAGCGGCATCCAAAGCCTTTTGTTTCTCATCGATGTTCCAGTAGTGACCCTTCTCAAGATGACCCAGGATATTATTGGCTACTTCCAGATCTTTTTCAGACATCTCCTCATGTAACATGGCTTGACCATAGTGACCAGATCTGGCCGCATCAATCTCAGCTTTCAAATCCGCAGTGTCCATTTTAGGCGTGGCACAAGCTGTCAGGAAGAGTACTAAAGCCGCAAGCGGGAGGTAAATATATTTATTCATGATGATATCCTCGTGACTGAATTAGTCGAAACAGGCTTACTCGCCATTATCCAATGGACCGTAAATAGTCCAATAGCCGGGATAATTCAAACCAAAATAGCGGCTATCTTCACTAAAACGATCCCAGACATAGGCTGGCGCGGCAAACTCGTTAGTTGGAATCGGCGAAGTCAAAAACTCAGCACCACCAACCAACGTTCGGCTCACGCCATGTGCAACTCCTCGAACCAAGCCCCAAGTCAAGCCTACAAGTATGTTTTGTTCATAGGAAATATTGATGATATTTTTCGGGATTTCACCGAGCCCGAAGACCATATTAGCCAGACCTTGGCTTAGTTTGCTGGTAAAACCGGTCATATAGTCTTCTGCCTGGGCTGTTGTTGCCATCATTAGTGAACAGGTTAGAACGCAGGTGGCAAGAATTTTATCTTTACTCATGATGAGCTCCTTGTTTTTCAGATTTGATACTCGGCGAGACCTTGCACACAGGCATGAAAAAACGCGCAGATCCCATTCCAGATTCTTACCTTGATAAAACACATCTACAAATCAGTGCGTTGTATGTGATATAAACGCCCTTTTTTGTCAAGCTCTAATGCTTCATCAGATTATCGAAATATGCCCACTAAATATATACGTGCAAACACGTAGGGAAATTATTACTAAGAATCGATCAGAAAATCCTTTTTTAGGACTCAAATTATGCAATAAATCCAAAGTTTGAATGCATTCTCACCTCATATTTATTGGTCTTAGGCCTTCCTCTTCTTTTTGCTGAAACCCTCTGCCCTGTTCGCATTTCAATCTGTTGTTTAAAACGCTCATGACTAACCCACAAACCCCTGTTAATGCAATGCCTTATCTCTTTCTGTCTGCTTTAAATAAATCTCATGAACAGACAATAAATTACTTTGCATACCCAGTGCATGACATTAATCACTAGGCCAACTATGATCGGCTGGATCTGAAACCATACCAGCCCGAACTGGATTTAACTCGACATAAGGATACAATCCCAGCAAATATACTCATCGCACTTCAAAATCAGGCAGCTATACCTTCTCCCGCTGGGAGAAGGCTGGATGAGGGATAATAAAAACCGAATTTTGAAGTGTGATGAGTATAGTATCCAGTCTACACAAGCAAAGTAAATGGACATGATTTGTCATTAATACCCCGGCATGAATAGAAACTTCATACTTTTTTGCCTATTCTTCCAACCATCCGAGATGATGCGCCAACATATCTTCATCTGAGGCAAAACAGACTTGACGATTATTGCCTCTCTGGATGATATGCTGCGGAACTCCTATAGGTGATACCAGTGTTAATCGCGCCATGTTACTCATAACATCCTTATTAAAGGTCCGATAATTAGAGCATGTTTTATTTCACTCCGACTCCAATTACTCTCTGACTCTAATTACTACTAGAGGTGATACCCAATTGAAAAATACATTTTTACCGTGGCTACCGAATGAGACCAAAGCCTACGCCCATCAATGGTTCTTTATGGCAGCATGTGTGTATGCCATCCTGATGGTGCCATTGGCCATGCTGGCCAGGCATGGCTATGGGCCGGAGGCACTGGCTGCGCCAACCGGCCACGCTTTTGAAATGCTGTTTGGTTTCGCCTTGGCTTTGATCGCCGGCTATCTGCTGGGCCCCATGCCTGCACGACGATTAGCTTTTTTCCTGTTTTTTTGGCTGCTGGCACGGGTAATGGGATTGATCGCCTTAGCCAATTGGCTGACTTTGATCAGTAATGCAGTGTTTGTCACACTGCTTGCCTGGCATTTACTCCCTCGTCTGTGGGTTGCGAAGAAATGGCGTAATCGTATGTTGGTGCCATTACTCGGTCTGATTTGTGCGATTACGATTGTCATCGCCTGGATTGACCAGCTTGGCCATCACGGCTTACATCGCTATTTGCTGGATGAAAGCGTGCAATTATTCGCCTTGCTAATGCTGTTCATGGGGGGGCGCATGCTGGCGCCTACCGTGGCCGGAGAGTTTTATCGCCAAGGCATGGAGCTTGAAGCAAGGGTTCAGCCGCGTATCGAAGCCGGGTTGATTGTGACGGTCACAGCAGCTTTCGTGCTTGCTCCGATAGCGGCTTCAGCATCAGGCTTTTTACTGATCATGAGTGGGGCTTTGGCAGGTATTCGTCTGATTCGCTGGCAATTGTGGCATTGCCTGGCGCGGCTTGATCTAATCTGTCTTGGGGTGGGCTACGGTTGGTTGGCGCTGGGACTCGTACTGCTGGGTTGGGTAAAGCTGAATGGGGGCGATCATTTTAGCACGGCGGTTCATGCGATCACGGTGGGTGCATTAGGCACACTCTCTGCAAATGTTATCGTTCGTGTGACACTACTGCATGTGAAGCAATATCCTTCACGGATACCACAGATCGTAGCGATGACCGGAATCATGACTGTTGCCGCAATTACACGCATTGGCGCGGATTTTAGTACACATCGAGAAATGTTATTGGCTGCAGCCGCAGTAGCCTGGAGCGCGAGCTTTCTGTCTGTTCTATTTGTTTTGCTGGATTGCCTAACTAACACGCCACGTCGCAAATCCACGTAGCCTGAACATTACATGATAATGCTAAGGATTAACAAATAGATAAGCTATAATGCAAATGCATACAATTTCATCTTTCAGTATCAGTTGAACAAAAATGTTCACGTGATCTAGATGAAGCATAGGGTCATTGAGTCATTAGCTAGCCCGAATATTTCATAAATTGGCGCGTGCCCTCACTTGTCTTTTGATTAATAAGAAAGATTTTGCTCAGTCGGGTGTATGAATCACTACACCCCTCCTTCTCAAAACTTCCCTATTAATCAAAATCCTGCGTGATCATCACGCGAATTTATGAAATATTCGGGCTAGCTCCTGCTCCTATCTCCGCTCTCTTTCCATCGAGCGCCGTATCGAAATCTCCTTAACCAGCACATAAATGGCTGGAAAAATGATCAATGTCAGCACTGTGGTTGAGACCATGCCGCCGACCATCGGAGCGGCAATGCGCCGTGTTACCTCGGAGCCTGTGCCACTGCTCAGCATGACGGGCAACAACCCAAGAATACTGCCCGCAATGGTCATCATGACTGCGCGTATCCGCGTCACGGCACCTTCAGACACAGCAGCATAGAGATCGGAAATAGTGATTTCCTCACCGGCTGCCTGGCGTTTTACTTGCATGGCAGTAAGCGCCTGATCAAGGAAGGCCAGCATTACCATACCGGATTCCGCGGCAATCCCGACTAAGCCGATGAAACCTACCGCTACTGCGATACTTATGTTGTAGCCAAGCCAATACATCAGCCAGATACCGCCAACCAGGGAAAAAGGTACCGACAGCATCACGATCAATGTCTCGGTCAGACGATTGAAGTTCAAATAGATCAGCACAAATACGATGAGCAGCGTGAGCGGTACCACCACCTTCAATTTGTCGGTGGCGCGTTGCATATACTCAAACTGGCCGCTCCAGGTAGCATAGTAACCAGATGGGAATTGCACTTGTTCCCGGACTGCTTGCTGCGCATCCGCGATATAGCCACCGATGTCGCGATCGCGGATATCGACAAAAATGTAAGTGGACAACAATGCATTCTCGGTACGGATGCTCGGTGGCCCTTTGACCAGCTTGATTTGCGCAAGCTGGCCAAGTGGAATCATCGCTTCCCCCATGGTGGGTACCAGTACTTGCGTCGTAATGGCTTGCGGGTCGCTGCGCAGTTCGCGTGGATAGCGCACGGTCACCCCATAGCGCTCGCGCCCTTCCACAGTAGTAGTAATCGTTTCGCCCCCCAGTGCGGTCGTAATCACCTCCAGCAGATCGCCAACAGCCAGCCCGTAACGAGCAAGCGCCATCCGATCCGGTTCGATATCAAGGTAATAGCCACCCGTAGTTCGCTCGGCATAAACGCTGGTGGTACCGGGCACTGTTTTGATCGCCATCTCGATCTGCTTACCAAGTTTTTCCAGTTCACTCAAATCGTTGCCGAATACCTTGATACCGATGGGTGTACGGATACCCGTTGCCAGCATGTCTGTCCGGTTCTTGATCGGCATGGTCCAAGCGTTGGCGACACCGGGTATTTGTAGCGCCTGATCCAGTTCAGCAATCAGCTTGTCGATGGTCATACCGGGGCGCCATTCACTTTCCGCTTTCAGGTTGATGATCGTCTCAGTCATTTCCAGTGGCGCCGGATCAGTAGCGGTATTGGCACGCCCAGCCTTGCCGAATACCGATGCCACTTCCGGAAAACTTTTAATGATTTTGTTCTGGGTCTGCATAATTTCTGCCGCTTTGGTGATAGAGATGGCCGGTAACGTCACGGGCATATAAAGCAGTGTGCCTTCATTCAATGGCGGCATGAATTCGGTACCGAGTCTGAGCACCGGATAAATGGTCAGCCCCAATACGGCAATCGTTATGACCAGAATGCTCTTCTTCCATTGGATGATCCAGGGAATGATCGGTTGATACAGCCGGATCAGGAGGCGGCCCAACAGATTATCTTGCTCGCGTGGAATACGGCCACGAATCAGCAACAGCATGAGCGCTGGCACCAGGGTAATGGAAAGCAGCGCAGCACCCCCCATGGCAAATGTCTTGGTAAAGGCAAGTGGCTGAAACATCCGTCCTTCCTGAGCTTCGAGCGTAAATATCGGTAGAAACGATACGGTAATAATCAGCAGGCTGAAGAACAGTGCAGGGCCGACTTCCTGGCATGCCGTAATAACAGCATCCCTACGCGCCGATGCGGAAGCCTGCCGATCAAGGCGCGCAAGATGTTTATGCGCATTCTCGACCATGACGATGGCCGCGTCAGTCATCTCGGCGATGGCCAGTGCGATGCCCGCCAGACTCATGATATTGGAACTGATGCCCAGGTGAAACATGACAATAAACGCGATGAGCACGCCGATCGGCAGCATCATGATCGCTACCAGCGCACTGCGCACATGCATGAGGAAAACCACGCACACCAGCGCCACGATGATCACCTGCTCGATCAATACTTCGCTCAGCGTCTCGATAGCACGCTGGATCAGTTCAGAGCGGTTATAAACCGATTGAATTTCAATGCCTTCCGGCAGACCCGGTTTGATCTCATCGATTTTCGCTTCGATATCGCGGATGACATCGAGCGCATTTTCACCATAGCGCGCAACGACGACCCCTGAAACAGCTTCGCCTTCCCCGTTGAGTTCAGTAATCCCACGTCGCTCATTCGGCGCCAGCTCAATCCGGGCGACATCGCGCAGCAATACCGGCATGCCCTCATGCGCTTTCACGACCAGATTCTCCAGATCGCTGATGCTGCGCAGATAACCTTTACCGCGCACCATATACTCGGTTTCCGCGAGTTCGATCACGCGCCCACCCACATCACGGTTACTCTGCGCAACCACTTCGATCACTGTTTTCAGGGAAATACCATAAGCTTGTAAACGCCGGGGATCAACCGTGATCTGATAGGTTTTCTCGAACCCACCCACACTGGCCACTTCCGAAACACCCTCGGCCGCGATCAATTGATAACGCAGAAACCAGTCCTGAATGCTGCGTAACTCATCCAGCGTACGGTCTTGAGCAGTAACGGCATATTGATAAACCCAGCCTACCCCAGTTGCGTCCGGGCCGAGTGCAGGCTTCACATCACTTGGCAATTTGTTGGCTGCGAAACTCAGGTATTCCAGTACACGTGAACGCGCCCAGTAGATATCAGTGCCATCTTCAAAAATGACATAGACAAACGATACGCCAAAAGCTGATAGTCCACGCACCACTTTTGATTTAGGCACGCCCAGCATGGCTGTGGTCAAGGGATAAGTCACCTGATCTTCAACCACCTGCGGTGCTTGTCCGGGATATTCGGTATAGATGATCACCTGAACATCGGATAAATCAGGAATCGCATCGACCGGGGTTTTCCATACGGCATAGACCCCCCAGGCAACGATAGAGAGTGTTGCCAGCAATACTAGGAAAATGTGCCGAACCGACCATTCAATGATATTGCCAATCATTTCAGCGCCCTCTCAATGTATTTTTGTACTCGTTGGCAGCAGGGCTAGCGTCTACTGGATGAATGTGTACGATGACGTACTCACCGGCTGATTCCTCGGTGATTTCAAAGGCAACCTTCTGGCCGGGTTTCAGCGGACGAAGGTATGCCGGATCGGCAACCCGGAAATCCATCAACATCGAGGGCCAATTAAGACTGGCGATCGGCTCATGCGCAAGCGTAATGGTAGTACGCGCAAAATCAATCGCTGCTATGCTGCCTTCACCCCGATGCGTTGCTGATGACAATTCTTCGGCAAGCGTACTGGATTGGGCGGGTGATTCTTCCTCCGGCACCAAAGGGTGGCTGCCGTGACCAAAGCTACCCAGCGCTGCTTTGAGATTACTTTCTGCATCGATCAGGAAATTTGCCTTAACTACCACGGCTTCTCCTGCTTCCAGCCCTCCTAATACCTCAGCATAACCATCGGCATGCATGCCGAGTTTTACGGTTCGTGGTTCATAACGACCTTCACCGAGATCCACCAGCACCAGCCGCCGGGTGCCGGTATCGAGCACCGCCGAATCAGGAATAGCAAGGACTTTGTTCTTACTATGAAAGGAAGCAAACTCCACGCGTGCATACATGGCAGGCTTAAGCAGTCCGTCAGCATTAGGCAGCTCGATACGGACGATAGCGGTACGTGTTTCAGGCGTCACTTTGGGATAGATAAACGCCACCTCGCCACTAAATACCTTATCCGGGTAGGCATCGACTCTGATGGTCACCATCTGACCAGGATGAATCATGCCCAGATCCTGCTCAAACACATCAGCCAGCACCCACACGCGGGATAAATCGGCAATCTGATAGAGTACTTCTCCAGGCTCGAAACGCTTCCCTTCTACGGCCAGTTTCTCCAATACCACCCCATTGGCTAAGGATCGTAGCGTGATATACTGCCTGGCCGCGCCCTCACGCTGCAAACGCTGCAGCTCAATGTCCGAGATATCCCAGTTGCGCAACCGCTGTAATGCGCTCTCAACCAGTCTTTGCATATCAGATCGAGCATTCTGGCTTCCCTCGGCTACCATCTGCATACCTTTCATTGCGATCAGATATTCATGTTGTGCCGCGATTAGATTGGGGCTGTACACATCCATCAGCGGATCACCTTTCTTGACTGTCTGACCCGGGGTATTGATATAAAGCCGTTGTATCCAGCCTTCAAACTTGGGCGTCACCGTATATAGCAAACGCTCATTCGCCTGGATCGTTGCCACCGCTCTGACCGTGCGGATAAGCTCACGTAATGCTGCCGTTTCAGTTCGCACCCCCAGTTTCTGTATTTTTTCGGTACTGATTTTGACTACGGAACTATCGGATGATGGCGCTTCCCCCTCGTAAACTGGAAGGTAATCCATTCCCATGGGGTCTTTCTTGGGGACGGGAGACGTATCCGGCAGCCCCATCGGGTTACGGTAATAAAGAATCTTACTCTTGGAGGTAATAGTCACAGGTAAATCAGCTACTGCAATCTCAGATCGGGTGCTGCCCCACCAATACCCTGCAACCAGCGCACCGATGATCAGTGCAGTGGCTATGATCAATTTTATGAGGAATAATCTCATGCGAAATCTCGTTATTATGGCTGTGTCAATTCATAAGGCGCTTTGCCGGTAAGCAGATCGATTTCCGCAAGCGCCTTGTTGTAGCTGGCTATCGCTGTCACCAGGCTGATTTCATAATTGAATACGGTCATTTGGCTGTCAAGCAGTGTCAGAAAATCAACCTGGTTGACTTTATAGGCCACCAAGGCGGATTCAACCGTCAGCCTGGCCTGCGGCAGGATGGTGGTTTGATACAACCGGGCTGATTTGAGATTTTGCTCGGCCGTTGCCACCTGCTGGCGCAGTTTCGCCGCAAGCTCGTTACTTTGCGCCTGATACAGGTCTAATGCCTGATAGTGCATCGCTTGCGACTCCGCAATACGAGGTTCGATTTTGCTGGCGCGCCATACTGGCAAGTTAATGGCCACGGTCAGCGAAACCATATCAGGACGCTGCGTGTTATCCAGCATTCTGTCACGCTGCCCATACGATAGGCGCACATCAAAATCGGGAAGGTATTCCTTATGCGCCAGATCGAGTGTTTTCTTGCTACGTGCCGCAAGACTTTGCAATGCCAGTAATTGCGGACGCTGCGCCAAGGCGACTTCCTGCAACGATTCCAGATTCAAGGATACTTCCCGTATCTGCAGGGACTCAGGTATCAGCACCACCGCCTGGGTGCGACGTCCGAGCGCGAGGGTGAGCTCCGCTTCAACCATAGGCCGCTCCCGTTCAAGCCTGAACAGTTCATCCTGCATTCTGGATACCTGCGTCTGCGCCTTGAATGCATCGGCCTGAGTACCCATTCCCACTTGGTAGTGATCTATAGCCAAGTGAGTAAAATTTTCCAGAATCAACTTGTTTTTCTCGACCAACTTGGTCATTTCGAGGGTGAGCCCGAGCTCGAAATAAGCAACTCTGAGATCACGCATGACCCGGTTCACAGTTTCCTGATAGCCGTAATCACTCGCCTCCGCATCCTTACTGGCGACTTCCTTACGCAAGCCCCGTTTTCCTGGAAAAGGAAAACGCTGGGACAGGCCTATCATCTTCATGGTCATATCCTCACGATTGAATGGCGAGGAGGTCAGCGGTGCATTAACCACTCCTGCTTCCAGCATGGGATCATCGAGCGCTTCTGCAGGTGAGATTCTCTGCTGAGCTGCTTCACGTTCTCGTAGAGAAGCCTGAATTTCCGGATTATTTTCTAGAGCCTCTACAATCAGGACAGTCAGTGGCGTAAAACTGCCGGCATTCAGTGTGATCGCGTCATTCTGGAATACTGCCCGCGTAACCTGGTTATCCATCAAATCCAAATGAGTAGGGTCTGAAATCTCTGCCTGCACGTTTACCGGGATCATCATCCCTAATACCAAGAGTGCGATGAATCCTCTGTTAATCTTTGAAAATAATTTCTCGAAATCTTTTAAGAATGAGGCGATCATCTTGATCTCCTTAATATATCAATGCGTTATTGATACACGCCAACCTCAATAGCCATGCCTATTTATCAGGCTGAATATGCATAACCAGATAGACATTATTCGATTGAGTCAATATGAAAGTCACAGTATCACCCACCTTGATTCCCGACATGAACGCACGCTCCTCGATCCGATCAATACGAATACAACAACACAAACATTGACAAAAACAACCGTTACGTTTCTATTCATGATATCTCCT
The DNA here is from genome assembly GCF_900100485.1 of Nitrosomonas sp. Nm132. Lineage (GTDB taxonomy): Bacteria > Pseudomonadota > Gammaproteobacteria > Burkholderiales > Nitrosomonadaceae > Nitrosomonas. The sequence goes on from NZ_FNDH01000005.1 coordinate 97,069, forward strand.
TAATAAATAAGCGCCCATACATTAATCATGACGGTCCAGGCAGGCGAATACATCCTGGTACACTGACAGGATATGTCGTGCTTTCCTTCTGACGAGGAAATCAAAACAAGCCTGAAGAACGATTGAAGGTATTTTGAATCAAGTGGAATTTTGCTTACACCAACAGACAAGCAGAAATCCAGTCAATTAATGATGAGAGGAAGGGATAGGAATGAAAAGACGCAGGAAAAGCAAATACAAAGGCGGTCCGATCGTAGGCACGAATGCGGCATAAGAAGGATGGGGCGAGAAGCTGGGGAACAAACCCATCACAAACATTACCACTGGTGATCCTACGATAACGTCAAGCAACGCGATTTCACCAGAAGGTTTAGGCTTGCTTACGGAATATTCACAGTTGGCCAGGCAGACTCGCTCAGCAGGTGAAGCCGGTTCAGCACAAGCCCCCTCCGTATGCGCCATGCTCTGCTGCGCTGGCAGATAGGGCATCACGAGACAGCCCTCCAGCATGATCTTTACCTGCACCGCCAATAGCGAAATGAGTAATAACCCGCTTAATAACCGTTTCGAATACCGAAAGGAAGGCAAGCTGGAGCAGGTATAGAGGGTCGAATGCTTCATTCCAGACAGCAAGTTTTAATACTCAGTATAGAGTTGGGTCTTACTGTGTTATTGATCAAACACTACTTGATTTCTACAGCCATTTTACGATGGGAATCAGCCATATCCATATTTGCTTTTGCAGCTTGTTCGTAAAGACGGATCAAAGCCCCAGTATGCTCCTGCAAATCTTGGGCTCGTCTGCCATAGTATGGAGCATTGATTTCGTATTTCTCAAGCATTTTCTTATACTCTTGTGCTTTTGACTGTAGATCTTTAGCAACCCCTTCATAATGCCTAGCTAGCGCCTCATGGTCAGCAGCGGTTTTAGCATTCTGAATAGCTTGCGTCATATCCATTGGATGAGGATGCATGTGTGCGCACGAAGTCAGCAGGCCAAGAACAATTAAAACTAAAAAATTAGTCCATATTTTCATGTTGCTCCTCCTCAATTAAGAAGTCAGGAATTGAGATTTTTTTGATGCAGTTCCTGCACCACTGCAATTTCTTATTGTTGGCTTATTTTAGGGATATTGCAACTTATTCTAAATAAATTTAGACTCTGATGCCTCCTGGCACACTGCCAGGATACAATTAACCCGAATAGTTCATAAATTCGCGTGATGATCACGCGAATTTATGAACTATTCGGGTTAATGATGAGAGGAAGGAATGGAAAGGAAAGGAAAAGACGCACTATGCTCTGTCGCATGCGAAAGAAATCATCATAAAGGCCTATGCTCTTGCTTCTTTGACCTCATCCCCTATGCGTCACCAAAAATTATGAATTAATAATTCCAATCCTAGAAAATTCCGTACCCTTTGAATATCCCTCAGCGCCAACACTTATACGAATTGCGAAGGAATCTCAGTGAGGATTAGACAAAATTCACTCGCCTTTATGAAAAATTCGGGTTAGGTTTGCAATTATTGAGCAGTGACTCGATAGCAGTTCTGAGGGGCGATACGGGCATTGCCAAAGCTAATTGATTCAAATCTTGAGCGGCGCTTTGGCTAAGCTGTGGTTTCTGTTTGGATGAAATGCTCATTGAGTTTCTACGACAACGAGCATCCACAACGATTTGGATTGAAACCACTTGAGAATCAAACTTGCTGAGCAATGACGGAGTGATTTGTCTTAATTTTGCCGCTATAGCGCTACTATCCGCATATATTATGAGTATTCCATCAGAAAATTTTCCAATGACGCATCGTTTAGCTAATTGAGGAGAAATCATTCTCAAAAAGAGATGTTGTATTTGAATTATTTGATTTGCTGACACGAATAAGCTCTGATGAGCTGGCATTCCGCTAAGGATACTAAGAAAATTATCCACTCTACGCGTAGTCATATTTTATGCTATGCAATCTTTCCAGGAAAATATGTTCATTTAAACTGTGATTAACCGCATCTTATTGATATAGTCAGGTGAAGTCTAAAGGCGCCACCCACTGTAGCACTGTTTCCCATAGACATAACCTTGCGTTCCTCTAAGTTATTTTTAGTTTAATCCAAGTATGAGTCAAACGCATATTGAGGAACCATAATAGCAGATTTTCTTGCCATGCTCTTATGTTAAAGCGATAGCAAAATTCGTTAAAATACGTTGTATTCGTTGAAATATTTTTGTAAGTATCTTGACGATACCCTGTAATAGGCTCACAGCAGAAAATACTTCGAAAGTATCATTGGCGATGTGTACTTGGAGGAATCATTCTCTGGGTTTGTCAGGGAGTATCACCCAAACAGCATGATTCTGAGTTTTACCGATCTCCGCCAGTAAAGGTAATCATCACTACTGGATCGTTCCAGTAAAGCCATTACCGTTCGTGGTGAACTTGTCAAACCGCTAAGCAACTGACATCGGCCCTCGACAGGCTCAGGCCGAACGGCGTTTTCTGTAACCGTTATGCTGGAACGGTCTACTACTCACCCCCCCTGATCTGATGAAAGAGATTGTTAAAAAAAATTATGATATCCCTTCCTGATCAATGCCAAATACCGCCGCATGTCAATGCAGCCGATTACTACTCTCTTCAATGTTCATATCAGAGGTTAACAAGCTGTTGAGAAAAAATTAATTTACGAACCTGAATCAGGATTCACACTCATGGCGTAGCTTCTGAGGTAAAGAAATTTTTCTCAGAAGCTACGGGCTAATGCTTAATAATAGCATTAGCGACATCATCTTCGCTCATAGCTGGCAGCGTATTTTGAACTGTTGATGGAAGCGCTTCGGGTCTATGTTCCAGCGCTAATTCCAGAACCTGATCTATCCATTTTACTGGTTGAATTTTTAGCTTGTTCTTTATATTTGCCGGTATTTCATTTAAATCTTTAATATTCTCTTCTGGTATCAGTACCATCTTAATACCACCACGATGAGCTGCTAATAGTTTTTCTTTGAGCCCACCTATTGGTAATACCTCTCCACGCAATGTTATTTCTCCTGTCATGGCCACAGTTGCACGAACCGGTATTCCTGTTAATACAGAAACCATAGCAACGCAAATACCAATACCTGCACTAGGTCCATCCTTTGGCGTTGCACCTTCAGGCAAATGAATATGAATATCTTTTTTAAGATAAAAATCATCTGCTATGCCAAGTATTGTTGAGCGACTACGAACTACTGACAAAGCAGCCTGAACAGATTCCTGCATCACCTCACCTAATTTACCGGTAGTAATTGTCTTTCCTTTACCAGGTAATGCCACTGCCTCAATTGTTAGCAGCTCTCCGCCCACTTCTGTCCATGCCAAGCCAGTAACCTGTCCTATTTGACTCTTTTCCTCTGCTATGCCGTAAGCATAACGATGAACACCTAGGTAATTACCAAGATTGCGCGAATTAATCGTAACTTTCTCTTTATCTTCCCCTTTTTTGCTTAATATGGCCCTCACAACTTTACGGCAGATCTTGGAAATTTCTCGCTCCATGGCCCGTACACCAGCTTCCCTCGTATAGTGACGCACGATATCTCGTAGAGCAGATTCAGAAATTATCAACTCCCCTTCTTCAAGCCCATGATTCTTCATTTGCTTAGGTAATAAATATTGCCTAGCAATATTGAGTTTTTCATCTTCCGTATAACCCGATAATCGTATTACTTCCATACGATCAAGCAATGCGGGAGGTATGTTCAGTGTGTTAGCTGTGGCAACAAACATTACATCTGATAAGTCATATTCAACCTCAATGTAATGATCAACAAAAGTACTATTTTGCTCTGGGTCAAGTACCTCCAATAATGCAGAAGCTGGATCTCCACGAAAATCCATTCCCATCTTATCCACTTCATCCAATAAGAATAATGGGTTTCTGACGCCAACCTTAGTAATATTCTGCAGAATCTTCCCAGGCATTGCCCCTATATATGTACGACGATGACCGCGTATTTCTGCTTCATCACGCACCCCTCCCAAAGACATACGCATAAATTTCCGATTCGTAGCACGAGCTATAGATCTACCAAGCGAGGTCTTACCCACTCCAGGAGGACCAACAAGGCAAAGGATCGGTGCTTTTAGTTTGCTAACTCTTTGTTGTACAGCTAAATACTCTATTATTCTTTCTTTAATCTTTTCTAATCCATAATGATCTTGCTCTAAAACGGCTTCTGCCGTATTAAGATCCTTACAAATTTTACTTTTCTGCTTCCACGGCAATGAAACTAACGCATCAATATAATTACGAACAACTGTAGCTTCAGCTGACATCGGTGACATCAGACGTAGCTTCTTCAACTCTGACTCAGCTTTTGTATGCGCATCTTTAGGCAATGAGGCGGATTTAATTCTTTTCTCGATTTCCTCTAAATCAGCCCCCTCCTCTCCTTCGCCCAACTCTTTCTGAATGGCCTTAACTTGTTCATTCAGATAGTAATCTCGTTGACTCTTCTCCATCTGACGCTTAACTCTTCCACGAATACGCTTTTCTACTTGAAGAATATCGAGCTCTGTTTCCAACAAACCCAGTAGATGTTCTAATCGCTTCTGTACATCAAAAATTTCAAGTATTTCCTGCTTTTTCTCTAATTTCAGGGGAAGATAAGCAGCGATTGTATCAGCCAATCGTCCAGCCTCATCAATACCCGCAAGAGATGCCAGAATTTCAGGGAGTATCTTTTTATTTAATTTTACGAACTGATCAAATTGCGATATGAGGGCGCGACGTGTTGCTTCTATTTCTGGAGTATTTACACTGTCAATAGAGATTTGAAGTGCCTTTCCTGAGAAATAAGATTCTGAGTCAATAAATTCCAAAATACGAGCCCGGTAACTTCCTTCCACCAAGACTTTAACGGTACCATCAGGAAGCTTAAGCATTTGAAGCAGACTCGAAACACAGCATATGCTATAAAGATCTCGTGGAGCAGGGTCATCTTTAGCAGCTGATTTCTGTGCTACCAACAAGATATTCTTGCCGGACTCCATAGCAAGCTCTAATGCCTTTATAGATTTTGGCCGCCCAACAAATAGGGGTATTACCATATGCGGAAAAACAACCACATCACGTAATGGTAATAATGGCAAAATCAGTTGATTTGATTCGTTATCTACCGAGGTCATATTTACACTTTAGGTTAAGCACCAATAGTCTAAACTAGGGCGCTATTCTATTCAAAAATATCGAATTGGAAATACTACAATGTATCGCAGTTATTTAATGCGCTTCTTAATTTGATGATTTTTAGCTAACTTTACTCCGAGTGCAATAGTTAAACTTAGCTATCATTTTTTAAGCTTGCTTTGAATTCTTAGTAATCTTTGGTTGATCTGAATAAATCAAAATAGGTTTGATATCACCATTTACTGATCCATAATCAATCACAACTTTAGAAATATTCTCAAGTGAGGGTAAATCATACATTATATCCAACAGTGTCTCTTCCAGAATTGATCGCAGACCACGTGCCCCTGTTTTGCGTATCAATGCTTTCTTGGCTATTGCTTTAAGTGCCTGCTCACGAAATTCTAATTCAACACCTCCCTCCATGTTGAATAGTTTCCAATATTGCTTGACAAGAGCATTTTTAGGTTCGGTTAAAATTTGGATCAGAGCAGGCTCATTAAGTTCATCTAATGTCGCAATAACTGGCAAGCGTCCAACAAATTCCGGGATTAAACCATACTTAATCAGGTCTTCAGGCTCGACTGCCTTTAATACCTCATTAATTTCTTTATGGTTATCGCGATTGATTATTTCAGCACCAAAACCTATACCACCCTTTTCCGATCGTGATCGTATTATTTTATCTATCCCATCAAATGCTCCACCACAAATGAACAAAATATTGGTAGTATCTATTTGAATAAACTCTTGATTGGGATGCTTACGTCCTCCCTGGGGAGGTACTAGGGCAAGTGTTCCTTCTATTAGCTTTAACAACGCCTGCTGCACGCCTTCACCGGAGACATCCCGAGTGATAGAAGGATTATCAGATTTACGCGAAATCTTATCTATTTCGTCAATGTAAATAATGCCACGCTGAGCCTTCTCCACATCGTAATTACATTTCTGCAGTAATTTCTGAATGATATTTTCGACATCCTCACCCACATAACCCGCTTCGGTCAGTGTCGTTGCATCCGCAATAATGAATGGCACATCCAATAATCTAGCTAGCGTTTGAGCTAATAGGGTTTTACCAGAACCGGTTGGGCCAATTAAAAGAATATTACTTTTTGCAAGTTCTATATCATCAGTATCACTGACCTTGGTCAAATTCCTTAAACGCTTATAGTGATTATATACAGCGACAGAAAGAATCTTCTTGGCTGATTCCTGACCGATAACATATTGATCTAGAATCAGGCATATTTCACGAGGTACAGGCAGATTTGATTTCGCTAATTTAGCTGTTTCATTAACTTGCATTTCCTCGCGAATAATATCGTTACAAAGATCGATACATTCATCGCAAATAAATACAGATGGTCCCGCTATCAGCTTTCTCACCTCATGCTGGCTTTTGCCACAAAAGGAACAATAGAGAAGTTTATCGCCATTCATTTTCTCAGACATAATTTAACTCCACAACCATTGAGTAAATGCCATTTTAACAAAGGAAAGTATTGAAATCTGATTAAACAAAGCAAGCCCATTTCATTTCTTATTATCTCTACTCGTCAATACTGCATCGACAAGACCATACTTTACCGATTCTTCTGCACTAAGAAAATTATCACGATCCGTATCTCTCTCGATCGTCTTTATTGACTGCCCGCTATGCTTAGCCATGATCTCATTCAAGCGACTTTTCAAATACAAAATCTCTTTAGCATGTATTTCAATATCAGAAGCTTGCCCCTGAAATCCCCCCATGGGTTGGTGAATCATAACGCGGGAGTTGGGCAAACAAAAGCGTTTACCCTTTGCTCCAGCCGTCAACAACAAAGAACCCATACTTGCCGCCTGGCCAACACAAAGCGTGCTGACATCGGGTTTTATAAACTGCATCGTATCGTAAATAGCAAGTCCTGCAGAAACCAAGCCACCGGGAGAATTGATATAAAAAGAAATATCTTTATCTGAACTTTCTGATTCCAAAAATAAAAGTTGAGCAACAATCAAGTTTGCCGATGCTTCAGTAACTGGTCCTACAAGAAAAATAATCCTTTCTTTTAATAATCGTGAATAAATATCATAGGCACGCTCACCCCTCCCGCTGGTTTCAATAACCATCGGAATCAAACCTAAACCTCTCGTCTCCAAATTAACTTGCTCCTGTTTAAGCTGACGCATGAGGATAACCCATCAAATCCTCAAAAGCTATCTCCTGGTCAATCACCTTGACCTGCTCCAATGCCCATGAAACGACATTATCTTCCAATACTATTGACTCGATCTCTCTCAAACGCTCAGGCGACGAGTAGTGCCACTTAACCACTTGCTCAGGATTTTCATAACTCTGAGCATAATACTCTACATATTTTTTTATCTGTTCCGACTTAACATTCAAATTATGAATTTTTACTAACTCAGCCAAAATTAAACCCAATTTCACACGCCGCTCAGCTCTTTCCAAAAATGATTCTGGCGAGAGAGGGATTTCTTCGCTGTGTATGCCTTGTGTTGCAAGGCTATTTTTGGCATCTTGAACTAAATGTTTTACTTCTTGCGCAACTAAAATTCTTGGCGCATTACATATCGCCGTATCAAGTAAGCATTGCATGATTTGTTCTTTCAGTTTTGCTCGGGTCCTTTGAGAAACTTCACGCTCCAGACTTAATCGAATTTCGTCATACATTCTTTTCATATCGCCATCTTGAATACCAAGTGATTTGGCAAATTCATTATCGATATCAGCTAATACAGGCTCCTCAACTTTGTTGAGCTTGACATTAAATACAACGGGTCTTCCCGCAACTTCTTTATCGTGATAATCATCAGGAAAAACCATTTGAAATGATTTCTCTTCTCCCAAACTCATACCGAGAATAGCATCTTCGAAATCTTTTAAAATGTATCTATCGCCCAGCATCAAAGCAAAATCATTCGCCTTGCCACCCTGGAATTCATTCCCATCGATCAGACCGCGGTAATCGATATTAACTCGATCACCTAATGCTGCTGGTCGATGAACCAATTCATATTTGGCTCTCTGTTTTTGCAAAATATGCAATGTTTTTTCAACTTCTTTATCATCAATTTTTACCACAGGCTTATTCACACTGAGAGCACTCAAATCACCAAGCGTTATATCCGGATAGACCTCAAATGTCGCACTAAATTCATAATGAGCATTATTTTCTTCAGATTGCTTAGCTTTAAAATGTGGAGCTCCGACAACTCGTAAATTTTGCTGCTGGACAGCTTCTTGAAAATGCTTCTGCAACATTTCTCCCAACACTTCCTGACGCAACTTCGCGCCAAATTGTTGAGCCACTATTCTTAGCGGTACTTTACCAGGGCGAAAACCTTGTACTTTTACTTTTCCAGCCAAGCGCTTTAGACGATCGTCTACTTCCACTTGGATATTTTCTTGAGAAATCGAAATATCAAGATTTCGTTCCAAAACATTGGGATTTTCAACGTTTGATTGCATTAAATCTTCCTAAATAACTGCCAAATAATTACCAAGATGAATAAATATGTTGCGTAATATAAGCCGAAAAAGACTTAAACTCGATTCTCTGGTGCGAAAGGGGGGACTCGAACCCCCACACCTCATCGGCGCCAGAACCTAAATCTGGTGCGTCTACCAATTCCGCCACTTTCGCGTATTACCCTGTTTTTACCACTATTTAATTATACCTTTTTATTCATAATATCGCAGCCGAACTATCTTGCATCTTGACAAGACACTACTTTACCACTCACTCCCCTGCTATCTGGCCCCATAAAGAAAAGATAAGTCCTCATCAAATCCTGAGGTTGGAGCAATAAATGTTTTATTTCACCCGGATGTGTTTTTGTGCGCTGAGGTGAGTGAACAGGACCAGGAATGAGCGCATTGATACGTAAGTTTGGCAATAACTCCCACTCTTGGGATTGAATTTTAACTAATGCTTCTACACCTGCCTTAGCTACTGCAAACCCACCCCAATAAGCAGAGGGCCCATGACCATGTGTATCTGATGTCATAATAACACTGGCATCGGCAGATGCTTTGAGTAATGGCAGGCAAGCTCGATTAAGTGTAGCCGGCGCAAGTAAATTAACTTGCATGATTAATCGCCATTGCTCTAGCGTATGGTTCTCCAATGGCATTGGGCCAAAGGTAAATGCAGCATTATGCAATATCCCATCTAGTCTGCCTAATTGCGATGCAATTGCATCAGCGATCGCCTGAAAATCTTTCTCTACTGCTTTCTCAAAATCAAAAGGAAAGATAATGGCCTCTTCTCTGCCTAGCGCTTGAATATCATCGTAGACACGCTCTAGTTTTTCAACTTTGCGACCATGCAAAATGATTGTAGCACCATAAGTAGCATAAGCTATCGCAGCAGCGCGCCCAATCCCCTGCCCAGCCCCGGTAACTAAAATGACTCGTTCGCTAAGTAAATCTTTATCCGCTTGATAATTCTTTAAATTGTTCATCAAAATAAGAGCAATAACATGAAAGACTATCTATTTTATACCTAACTCATTCTAAATCAGTTGCAATACCATGCCATTGCTTATATATGAAGAGTTTATACTTTAAAAGATACATAAAAATTAATCGCCACAGCAACAGACTGCCGAAGCAAAGTCTGTCACTGTAGCGATCCTCACATAATCCGAAAATGGATAGGGTTACATCTCCATACCACCCATACCACCCATACCACCCATGCCGCCCATACCAGCACCAGGACCAGCAGATTCTTCTTTTGGCGACTCCGCTACCATTGCATCAGTCGTCAGAATGAGACTCGCAACAGAAGCAGCGTTTTGCAATGCTGAGCGCGTAACTTTGGTAGGATCTAATACACCCATGGAAACCATATCTCCATATTCGCTCGTGGCCGCATTGTAGCCAAAGTTACCCTGACCTTCTTTCACTTTATTAGCTACCACAGAAGGCTCATCACCACAGTTGGCCACAATTTGACGCAATGGCTCTTCTAATGCACGTAAAACGATTTTAATACCTGCATCCTGGTCGTGATTATCACCTTTCACTTTGCTTACGGTATTAATCGCCCGCAACAACGCTACACCACCGCCGGGGATAATCCCTTCTTCCACCGCTGCGCGTGTAGCATGCAGTGCATCTTCGACGCGTGCTTTTTTCTCTTTCATTTCAACTTCAGTAGCCGCGCCTACTTTGATGAGCGCTACACCACCCGCCAATTTTGCCACCCGTTCCTGGAGTTTTTCCTTATCGTAATCACTCGTAGCTTCTTCGATCTGAGTACGAATTTGAACCACACGCGCTTCAATATTCTTAGCGTTACCTGCACCGTCGATAATGGTGGTATTTTCTTTGCCAATCTCAATTCGCTTAGCTTGCCCCAAATCTTCCAGTTTGGCTTTTTCGAGCGACAACCCAACTTCCTCAGCAATCACTGTACCACCCGTGAGGACTGCAATATCTTCCAACATCGCTTTACGGCGATCACCAAAGCCAGGCGCTTTGACTGCGCAAGTTTTAAGTATTCCGCGTATGTTGTTTACCACCAGCGTAGCCAGCGCTTCGCCATCCACATCTTCAGCGATGATCAGCAGAGGCTTGCCTGCTTTGGCTACCTGCTCCAATACTGGCAGTAAATCACGGATATTGGAAATCTTTTTATCGTGCAACAACACATAAGGGTTTTCCAGCAATGCGATTTGTTTTTCCGCGCTGCTGACAAAATAAGGAGAAAGATAACCACGATCAAATTGCATCCCTTCAACGACCTCCAGCTCGTTCTGCAAGCCTGAGCCGTCCTCAACCGTAATCACCCCTTCTTTACCCACTTTTTCCATTGCCTCAGCAATGATCTTGCCTATTTCCACATCGGAATTGGCTGAAATACTGCCAACCTGCGCAATTTCCTTGCTTGTGGAACAGGGTTTGGAAAGCTTTTTCAAATCTTCAATGGTTGCCGTAACTGCTTTATCGATACCGCGTTTTAAATCCATTGGATTCATGCCAGCAGCCACATAGCGCATTCCTTCTTTTACGATGGATTGCGCCAATACGGTCGCGGTCGTGGTTCCATCACCGGCCACATCAGATGTTTTGCTCGCGACTTCCTTGAGCATCTGGGCGCCCATATTTTCGAACTTATCTTTCAGCTCAATCTCTTTGGCTACTGAAACACCATCCTTGGTAATCGTAGGTGCGCCATAAGAGCGCTCCAGCACTACATTGCGACCTTTTGGACCCAAGGTGACCTTAACCGCATCTGCTAGAATGTTGACCCCATTGACCAAATTATGACGGGCCACATCACCGAATCTTACTTCCTTTGCTGCCATCATCTTTCTCCTAATATACAGTTATATTATCTAATTACTAAAAATCTCGAACCCAATTAACCTTCGACTACTCCCATGATATCTTCTTCGCGCATTACCAGATATTCTTCACCTTTTATCTTTACGGCCTGACCAGAATATTTTCCAAACAGCACCTTGTCGCCCACCTTGACTTCCAGCGCGCGAACTTTACCATCATCACCCACTTTACCTTTCCCTACAGCGACTATCTCGCCTTGGTCTGGTTTTTCTGTAGCTGAATCGGGAATAACAATTCCAGAAGCGGTCTTGCGTTCTTCCTCGAGCCGCTTGACAATAACACGGTCATGTAAAGGGCGAATATTCATAGCTGTTTCTCCTAATAATGATTAAAAAAACATGAACACCAATAACGTAAATAACGTTGGCCTGGACAGGGAAAGTCCCGCAGAGGCATTGGCGATAACATAAATAGCATTAGCACTCATCGCCAACGAGTGCTAATAATAGGATCTATTAGAAGGAATTTCAAGTCAATGAGTGATAAAAATTTGTCAGAGCGCAGCCAAAAAGCCGTATGGCACCCTTGTACCCAGATGAAAGAACATGAGATTTTTCCTCCCGTTTCCATAGTAAAAGGTCATGGAGTCTGGTTATACGATTCCAATGGCAATTGCTATATCGATGCAATCAGCTCCTGGTGGGTCAATCTGTTTGGCCATTGCCACCCTCACATCAATAGCGCCCTCAATGATCAGCTCAGCAAGCTTGAACATGTCATGCTTGCTGGTTTCACGCATGAACCCGTCGTATCACTATCAGAACGACTATGCAAATTAGCGCCGGGCAACCTGGGACATTGCTTTTACGCCAGCGATGGCGCTTCGGCGACTGAAATTGCTCTGAAAATGAGCTTTCACTACTGGCAACAATGTGGTCTGACTGCCAAAATCGATTTTATTAGCTTGCAAAACGGCTATCACGGTGAAACGCTGGGAGCCCTGTCAGTAACCGATGTCGCGCTTTTTAAACAAATCTATGCACCCTTACTGCGACCTACCCAGCACATGCCCTCCCCGGACTGGCGTAATGCAGTGGAAGGAGAATCTCCTGAGGAACATGCATTGAAAGCAGCCAATAAGCTGGAAAATTATCTCAATGAACATCATGCTCATACTGCCGCACTCATCCTAGAACCGCTCGTTCAAGGTGCCGCAGGAATGGGAATGTATCATCCTGTTTATCTACAGCGTGCCAGAGAAATCTGCAGTAAATATCAAGTACATCTGATTGCAGATGAAATTGCAGTTGGATTTGGTCGTACGGGGACGATGTTCGCTTGTGAACAGGCCAGCATCACGCCTGATTTTTTATGTTTGTCAAAAGGATTGAGCGGTGGTTATTTGCCGCTTTCAGTTGTCATGACAACTCACACCATTTTTCAAGCTTTTTATCATGACAAGACCTCTCAGGCTTTTTTACACTCACATTCCCATAGCGGCAATGCTTTGGCCTGCCGGGCTGCGCTGGCCACACTCGACATCTTCGAGCAGAACAATATTCTTGAAGCCAATCGTATTAAAGCAAATTATCTCAACCAACTGTCACAATCGCTTCAATCTCATCCCAAGGTAAGCAATTTTCGTAACTGCGGCATGATATGGGCGTTCGAAGTCATTACTGATGACCCTACTTTTACAAACTCTTTCTTTAAAAAGGCGCTCGATAAAAAACTATTGCTGCGCCCACTCGGCAATACTGTTTATTTCATGCCCCCCTACATTATTAATGAAGATGAAATGGATTGGCTGGTAAAAAGCGTATTGCATATTCTTGATACGTTTTGATACAAAATAAAGGGAAACCATCATCATGCAACTCACTTTCTTGGGCGCCGCCGGTGAAGTCACTGGCTCAAGCTACCTGATCCAAACCACTCACACACGTTTTCTTGTGGATTGCGGCATGTTCCAAGGGGGGCGTGAGGCAGATCGTAAGAATAGAACGGCTTTCTGCTTCGATCCGGAACAGATTGACTTTGTTCTGCTCACCCATGCTCATATTGATCATTCCGGGCTACTCCCCCGCTTAAGCGCATGGGGTTTCAGAGGCCCCGTTTACACGACTGAAGCCACTATCGATCTCCTTAAGGTCATGCTCAAAGATAGCGCCTATATCCAGGAAAAGGAAGCTGAATGGCAGAATAAAACGTTAAGACGCAAGCACCTATTCTCCAATCACGAAAATGCCCCACTTTATACCGTTACACAAGCAGAAACCTTTCTTAAACAATTGCGTGGCGTAAGCTATGACACAGAAATTTCCCCTCACCCATCAGTACGCTGCAAATTCCGTGATGCAGGACATATACTGGGTTCCGCCATTATTGAACTATGGATAAAATCTGACACAGAGCAGAAAAAATTGGTATTTTCCGGTGACCTTGGACAACTCACCCACCCTATCGTACGCGACCCAACGCCCATTCAGCAAACCGACATCCTGCTAATAGAATCAACCTACGGTAATCGCCTGCATCGAACCATGACCGATACTCTGGATGAATTGGTTCATGCTATCAACGATACGCTATTGCGCAAAGGCGGCAACATCGTCGTACCCGCTTTTGCTGTAGGACGCACACAGGAATTACTCTTTCTGCTGGTGGATCTTCACCGTCAGGGCAAGCTTGGAGAGATGGATATCTATGTAGACTCACCCATGGCGCTTGCCGCCACAGACATCACACTAAAGCATGCCAAACTGCTAGACAAGGAGGCAACCGAGACCCTGCAGTGGTTCAACAGTAGCGGCAGAAAATTAAAGATAAATTTTATCCAAGATGTTGAAGACTCGATCACACTTAACACGGTACAACAAGGCGCAATTATTATTTCTGCCAGCGGCATGTGTGATGCGGGGCGTATCAAATATCACCTCAAATTTAATCTTCCCAGACCCGAATGCTCCATCCTCATAACCGGCTTTCAAGCTGCAGGAACACTGGGGCGAAGATTGGTTGATGGCGCCAAGCAAGTTCACATCTTCGGACAAGAGATACCTGTTCGCGCGGACATCTACACCATTGGCGGTCTTTCCGCACACGCGGATCAAGCAGGTTTGCTGAGCTGGTTGAAAAATTTCAACAGTGAACCAGAAAGAATCTTTGTCGTTCATGGTGAATCAAGTAGTGCCGCTGCATTGGCAGATGCCATTGAACAAAAGCTAAAGTGGCACGCCATTGTGCCAGAACGACTCACCTCAATCCCGCTTTGAACGAAACACATCTGTTACTACAGCAACATCAATGCCATCCCCGGCAAAATCGCTTCAATGAGCGATAACCATAGTCGCGTGAATACTCCATCATCACTCATGCATTGTGGTCGATTTTGGTTTGGGGCCGGTCCCACGTAAGTGGGTCAGGTGTTGCAATAAATCAAACCAGAATGGTGCACCAAAGAGTGAGGCCGATGCAGTGATCAGCCAGCCAAAAATAATTAACAGGAAACCAGGATAATCATAATGATAAAATTCAAGAAAACTGGAGCAGCCAGATTCTGTTTTGCAAAATCGCTGATTCTGCCAGCCAATAGGCAGCTCTTCCAATTGTTTAAAAGAATCAGTCATGGCCCGACCCTTGTCCTCGACAACGTCATCATTAGCCGTAAGCACCCTATCTTCTGCGATGGGGGCTGAAAGAGGAAGGCTAGTCGTCATGGTAATTCGGGCGGCTAAAGTCGGTTGTTTCCACAATGTTGAAAAAAGGTGAATGCTATCGATATTCAACATCGCCGCCAGCACGAAGGCAATGCCAAAACACCAAACCTGCGATTGCCGCTTGAACGAACCAGCCACCCGGTCCATTCCTGCATCAAACCAGGCAACCAGTTGCTCATGCAATTTCTCCATTTTACCGGCTGATCTTTCATACATACCACGAAGCAGTTTGCGAATTTGCTCATCCTTGATGGCATCAATATCCTCGCTGAGTCTTGCAAAATCATCAGGTACGGATTGGATCGCATCGATCAAGGCAAGTGAGAAATTTTTTGAATCGATGTAGGAAGGGCGGCTCCCGAGATCTGCCAGCGATGTAGCTGCGCCGTTACCTGTCGGATGCACCAATGCATGATTGTAAATTCTTAAAAGCAGTTCCTCGCCACAGGGATTGCCAGCATTCAGGAGCTTTTTAATCCCTGTCAACAAACTCTTCGAGCGAAGACCGAGAAAAGATGCGATGGACTCATAAATGGAACTCGTAATCAATGCAACCGATGCATAGCAAAACACCAATCCAATCGCAACTTCCACAACTGTGCCACTTAGCATTTTGCCCTCCTGGACATGGATATCACTTCACTTTACTTGTCACGTACTTTCGAGCAATCATTCATATAATCAGGATTAAACCCGAATATTTCATAAATTGGCACGTGCCCTCACTTGTCTTTTGATTAATAAGAAAGATTTTGCTCAGTCGGGTGTATGAGTCACTACACCCCTCTTTCTCAAAACTTCCCTATTAATCAAAATCCTGCGTGATCATCACGCGAATTTATGAAATATTCGGGTTAAAGGCCATTGCGTCCGCCTTCCTTACTTTGAGGTGAGCTGATATTTCCTGGCTGCCAGATTGCCGATCTGCTTGCCCATCGCAGCGCCAGTCATGCCTGAATTACGATAGTGCACCCCATCATAAATACGTGCATTGATCACCTCCTGCATGAAATCGTCGATTTTCACCCAACTCCGCACCGCTCCCCCCGCTGCATTGCTGGTTGTGGTCAATAACGGCGTAGCACCCGTTCCGATCTCTGCTTGCAACACGGTACCGACAGCCGCAGAAACGATGCAATGCGCACAGGGATACTCGGGATGCATGGGGGTATCAATGAAAGGTATCCAGGATGGATCTCTTTCCGTCGCGTCATTGCCATCGATGTCGCCATTGCGGATTGCAGTCACGGGCCGCCAGAAGCCATAATGATACTTGGCATCGAATACAGCGATCAGCGCATCATCTGATGCTTGGGTGACTGCCGCAAATAGCCTCGCGTTCTGCGTAATTTCTCTTCCCGGAACATTTGCGACCGAGCGCACGATGCCATGGTAAATCGGTGGCATGACTTCTTCCCAGAAACGGGCAATCTCAGTCTGTCCACTCGTACGCTGCTGACTGTCCTTACGACCAAGCGCTTTGACCTCATTATAGTCACGCGCCCACAATTCACTACCTAGTTCAGGCGGTGGCGTTGGGCAAAACTGGGCAGGATTCGACATCAACCAAGGCTTACGCTGCGCCCACTGGGGTGCTTCCGGAATTACCGTAGGGATGTAGGTGCCAGCACTCGTAGGCGGACGATAGGTTTCTAATCCAGTAGCTCCATCCTCTATACGCAACGCCAGGATCGCTGCAGCCGCTTTCTCACCTATGGCAATACCTCCAGTTTTTGCTGGCCCATCAGCAATCGCCGCGAGAGCAGCCTGATAGACACTATCAATCGCTGCCTGTTGAGCGGGTATGAGTTTCGATAATATCGCATGGTTTGCAGCCGCGACTGCGGCCTCAACCGATGCCCCGGAAGCGGTCTCTAGCTTCAGATCACTCACTGGATATCGCTGAGTGATCGCATTGGTAGCTTCATAGACTGCTGCATGCACCATTGCCAGTGCCCGCTCTGCAGGTAGCGGTCCGATATTGGCGTTAACAACGATATCTCCAGCCCGCTGGTTCCATTCTGTCACGGCATCCGCATGCGCTGACGAAATCGTAAATCCCCAAACAACCGTGATCAAAAGCACTATTCGCTGGCATTTAATCCTGTATTCCATACCATTCTTTCCTTTTCTGTCCCAAACTTAAAAAACTCCCAATCATCCTTCCTGCGACAATTTGCCACATTTTCAATGCCTGCTTTCGCAGTAATAATAAGACACCTACAGCTTTCACTTCATTCAGTATGCTCATACTCATCCTTGTATATCAGAAACGATTCTCATGCAAATGTTCTTAATTAGAAGGATGGGTACTGTGGTAATTGAAACACGCTATCAGGTGCATCACCGCTAGTTAAATAAAACCATTGCCCTTCCGCTACTTCACCTGCCTTTTTACTGAAATAATGTAAAAGGACAGGTGTTTTTTTGCGAGCATCTACTGTCGGAAAGTATTTTGAAATACATGATTCAGGCCAGCCGATTCACGCCAACAAGCTAGCCCGAATATTTCATAAATTCGCGTGATGATCATGCAGGATTTTGATTAATAGGGAAGTTTTGAGAAGGAGGGGTGTAGTGATTCATACACCCGACTGAGCAAAATCTTTCTTATTAATCAAAAGACAAGTGAGGGCACGCGCCGATCGCTGATCCGCGCAGCACGCTTTTTCCACCAGATACAGACGCCTGTCACACTGAGCATAGCCACGACAAGCTCCATTACCGAGATTGGGATACGCCCCGAATGCAGTGGGAATTGCGCTTGGACAAAAATATCCGCCGCGGTTCCCTTCCAAGGCTGGCGATCACCCAGATATTGTCCATCCACTCTATCATAATTATAAGCGCTTATGGCCGACGCCCCCGATACATGATTGGCGTTCGGATAGAAGAATTGCACACCATAAATACCAAAATTCCGGGAGCAAAAGAATGCCCCCTGTCCATAAGCTCACTGCCCGATGCAAATCAATCATATTTTCATATGTGATCTTCGGCAAAACCAATTTAAGCTCTCCCGCATCGCCCAATTTCTTACACAAACCTCCAAAGGTTACCGGCGTACAACCTGTCTGGCCACAATAATTATGAGCGTAATCAACAGCGTCAGCATGAGCGCTACTATGCTCTCAAAACGCTGATAAAACGTCTGGGTTGACTATTGTTCCGTGACCAAGTTATTCCTTGCGCGAATATATGTCAGGATGATGAATTTCCAAGAACCATTCTGGCTGTTGCACCGCTACGAAACCATTTTGCTCATACAGTCCGTGCGCATCATAAGTTGCCAACATCCAGCGACGCAGCCTTTGTAACTCTGGATGCGCAAGGATGCACGAAATCAGCCATTTTCCGAGTCCACGCCCTCTGTAATCCGAGACGACAAACACATCGGAAAGATAGGCAAACGTGGCACAATCCGAAATAGCGCGAGCAAAACCAATTTGCTTGTTACAGTGATACAACCCAAAACACAGCGAATGATTCACCGACTTCTCGACAGTGGCTCTTGGAATATGCTTGGCCCAATAAGACTCCTTGCACAAAAAACCATAAATCATTTCCATGTCCAAATCTTCCCGGTTGTCTGTCACCGTGAATTCACCTTGTTGCCATTTCATAAATCGTTCTCTTTGCAAGGTTTAACGTTTGAACTAGCTGACAGGCAAAAGCAGTGCTCCGCTCTGTTTTTGCCTGTCAGTGTTGAGTAAATTGTCACGTATCATTACGAGCAGCAAGCGCTTTGAACCTGTTGAATTGGGGGACATGGAACCGTACCGTAGGAACAAAAAACACAGCAATCACCCGGCCTTGGCTTAAGCAGTACACCACACTCCTTACACTCATAAAACCACTGACAAGCATGGGTAGACATCGTCTCAATTTCTTTGTGCCCGCACTCAGGACACGTAATAGCTGATTGCAGAATGATTTCTTTAGCCATGAATATCCTCTCGTCGCTGCTTGTATTTGAGCCTATCTTATTTGGCAGTAATAATTCCCCAATGGCCCGAGAAAATGCTGTTTGTAGCATATCTCATCAAATGGCGGAGAATTTTCGTTCTCTTCCCAATCAACCCAGCTTGCCGTCAATTCTCGCCCGCCAGTAAATAGGGGCAAAGTGTGCTGCCCATAACGTGAAGCAGATGAGCCATACCGCACCTGCGCATAGATAGAGTATCGGCCCAAGAGAGGAAGCAGCCGGTATGATGTCAGGCAGTATTCTGAACACTGCGGCAGCCTGAAAACCAAGAAACAGCAGCCAGGTAAAATGATCCAGCACCAGCGGGCGACCGGAGTGCCCTATCGTCACACGTGAGGCCATACCCAGTACCATGCTGGCAAAATAGCCAATCGCCAGCGCATGGAGTGGTGCAAGCCCAAACCAGATGCGTTCACCCTCATTCAACCACATCATCAGACTCTGTGCTGCAAACAGCAGCATCGACACGCTCAGCCAGGCAAACGAAATATGCAGCACGGCCAGCAGGCTCACGCTGAAGCTGCGCGACAATCCCCAGGCCCACGACAGATAGAGTGCACAGCCGGCCAATGGCAAATCCACCCACCACGCATACTGCGGCATCCCCGCGAGCTGTAACAAACCATGACCCGCTGAGCAAGCAAGCATCAGCCAAAGCAGAACATAAGGTCTGACAATCACGTAGTTTTCCAACACTCGGCTGGAGAAAAAAGGAATCATGCGGTGCGAAACAGTTAACAAAATGGGTAGCAGGAAAAACCAGATTCCTGCCTGTCGCGAGAAATCAATAAATAATGAATGATCAGTCAGGAGCCATGCCAGATAAGCTGCCACGCCCAACCAGCCAAAGATGAAGGCGACACTGGCCACGCGCGCATGACGTTTATCCTGTGCCTCCGTGTTGAGCAGAACGCGTAATAGCGCCATGATCGCAATCGCCCACCCCGTCAGCATTGCTATGATCCCAGCTGCCAGCACAGGCTTACCGATGAACAAACCAGCGTAGAACATGACGATGCCCCCGGCCATGAACAAACATGTGGCAAGAAAATGACGTGATTTGATTTTTTCACCATTCATCCAGTTTGGAAACGTGGTAAATAAAAAACCAAAAATGAAAAATGGGAAGAAACCATACACCATCAAGAAGGCATGCGCCCAGATGGGTGTCGTACTCCATATTGGCGCACTGCCGACGATGCCATAGCGCCCCATCAGATCAAACGCCCACCATAACAGCGTGAACACACCCTGCAGCGCACCCACCAGAAACAAACTGCGATGCGGCGCGGCAGACAAGTGATGCCAGATAGTTGCCTGTTTATTCATACATTTTCCTTGTAATTTAGTTTAATTTTTTCTAGCGGATGAATAGCCCTTAAGTTATATCCGACTTTTTCTCTTACCGTTTTTATCAGGCTACATATTTGTTATGATGTACTCATTATTTATGTAAGCACCCTATTTGATGTAATGCTCAATATTGATTTGCATTGTCACTCTGTTGTTTCAGATGGTCTTCTGACACCCGCTCGCCTCGTAGAGCACGCGGCCTTGCGTGGCGTCAAAGTGCTTGCGTTAACTGACCATGATGATGTAGCGGGATTAACTGAGGCCCGTATTGCCGCGCGTGAAAAAAATATCATACTTATTAACGGTGTGGAAATCTCCGTTACGTGGCAAGGCAGAACCCTGCATATCATCGGCCTCGGTATCGATCCCGAATACCCTCCGTTGGAGCAAGGCCTCGCATCAATACGTGAAGGACGAGTGGAACGTGCACGTAACATTGCTGCTCACCTCGATCGTTGCGGCATTCATGGCAGCTTCGAGGGTGCCTATGCCTATGCCGGTGATGGACGATTGATCGGTCGTACCCATTTTGCGCGTTTTCTGGTTGAAAAAGGATACGCTAAAGATGTCCGGTCGGTGTTCAAAAAATACCTCGTCAAGGGTAAACCAGGTTATACCCCTCACCAGTGGGCAACCTTAAAGGATGCAGTTAACTGGATACGTGGCAGTAGTGGTCAGGCAGTCATTGCTCATCCCGCACGCTACCAATTGGGTAAAAACGTTCTGGAAGCATTACTCCACGAATTTCGTGACCTTGGCGGCACAGGTCTTGAAATCATCTCACCCAGTCATACCTCCGATCAGACAAAGCTATTCGCACATCATGCCGAGCGATTGAATTTATTGGCTTCATGCGGCTCTGATTATCATGGACCTGGCGAAAGTTATTTTGATCTCGGCCAATTACCGCCACTACCTGCTGGATGCACGCCTATCTGGCATGATTGGAATATTGAGCAAAATTAGATCATTATTGAACGGCTGCAGCAAACTTGCGCTATATTACGATAACATATCGATAAAGACTCGGATCTCAATTAATCATGGCACAATTTTTTACTATTCATCCCCAAAATCCCCAAATAAGGCTGTTACGACAAGTCGTCTCGATTCTGCGCGATGGCGGCATCATCGTTTATCCGACAGACTCCTGCTATGCGCTCGGTTGTCAGATCGGCAACAAAGATGCCATGGAACGCATACGCACTATACGGCAAGTCGATGAGCATCATCATTTCACGCTGGTATGCAGGGATTTGGCTGAGATTTCCAACTATGCCAAGGTAGATAATATTCAATACCGCCTACTCAAGGCGTGCACACCAGGCAACTATACGTTCATACTCAAAGCCAGCCGTGAAGTACCCCGCCGCTTGCAGCATCCCAAACGTCAGACTATCGGTTTGCGTATTCCCGACCATCCCGTAGCCCATGCCCTACTGTCAGAATTGAATGAGCCGTTATTGAGCTCCACTCTGATTCTGCCTGGAGATGAGTTACCGCTGAATGATGCCGAGGAAATCCGCCAACGCCTGGAACGTCAGGTAGATCTGATAATCGATGCGGGTTCTTGTGGTGTAGACATGACAACTGTGATTGACCTGACAGGTGATACCCCTGAATTAGTCCGCGCAGGCAGAGGCAGCCTCATACCCTTTGGGATGGTACATGGATAGTATCATTCAAGGCATCGCCATTTATGCACTCCCCGTTATTTTTGCCATTACCTTACATGAAGCAGCACATGGTTATGTTGCCAAGCATTATGGTGACTTGACTGCTTATATGGCAGGGCGCATCACGCTCAATCCGCTCAAGCATATCGATCTGGTGGGAACTGTCATTGTACCGCTGACGCTGTTTATCATCGGCAAGCTAACGATGGGCACTGGCTTTCTGTTTGGCTGGGCCAAACCGGTACCCGTTAATTTCAATCAGTTACGGCACCCTAAGCGTGACATGCTGTGGGTTGCGGCAGCAGGACCTGGCGCTAATCTTTTCATGGCCTGTTTCTGGGCATTGATCATCAAGCTGGGGCTGATCTTCCCAGAAGGCATTTACGCTAAACCGATGATCCTGATGGGCATGGCAGGTATCGAAATCAACCTTATTCTAATGGTACTGAATCTGCTGCCATTGCCGCCTCTGGATGGAGGACGTATGGCTGTCAGTTTGCTACCCTATCGTCTCGCCTACCAATTCTCAAAGATCGAGCCTTATGGGTTTATGATTTTGTTATTATTGATGATGACTGGCGTGTTGGGTATGATCGTCTGGCCATTTATCATCATAATGAAGCAACTCCTCGTTTGGTTGTTTGGATTGTATGTCTAACCCCGCAATGCAAAACGGTTTGCCTTTCATAAACAAGCGGTCCACCAATGCTCTCATTGAATCTCTGATCAACTCTGTATTAATTTAGGATTTGTAGCATGTTTGCTGATCGCGTTTTATCGGGAATGCGCCCGACCGGTAGCCTGCATTTAGGGCACTATCATGGTGTGCTGAAAAATTGGGTAACATTGCAACAGCAGTACGAATGTTTGTTTTTCGTCGCTGACTGGCATGCATTAACTACTCATTACGACTCACCTGAACTGATTGAGCAACATACCTGGGACATGATTATCGACTGGTTGGCTGCCGGCGTTGATCCTGCTCAGGCAACCCTGTTCATTCAGTCTAAAGTACCTTCTCATGCTGAGTTATATCTGTTGCTTTCGATGATTACGCCGCTTGGCTGGCTGGAACGCGTCCCTACCTATAAAGACCAGCAGGAGAAATTGACTGAAAAAGATTTGAGCACCTATGGTTTTCTGGGTTATCCCCTGCTGCAGAGTGCGGATATTCTCATTTACCGCGCTAATCTTGTTCCTGTCGGCGAGGATCAAGCACCTCATCTTGAGTTTACCCGGGAGATCTCCCGTCGCTTCAACCATATTTTTGGTAAAGAACCTGGATTTGAAGAAAAAGCAGAATTAGCAATCAAAAAACTTGGCTCCAAGAAATCCAGACTTTACAGTGAGTTACGAAATCTTTACCAGGAGCAGGGTGATGAGGGCGCACTCGAGGAAGCCAAATCATTGCTGGATGAACAGCAAAATCTAAATATGGGTGACCGGGAACGATTATTTGGCTACTTAGAGGGAAAGAGCAGAGTCATTCTTGCAGAGCCTGAAACACTCCTCACGCAGGCATCGAGAATGCCAGGACTGGATGGTCAGAAAATGTCCAAATCCTATAACAACACTATCAGCTTGCGCGAAGATGCGGACAGCATCAGGAAAAAAATCCGCACCATGCCGACTGATCCGGCACGTGTACGCCGCAGTGACCCAGGTGATCCGGCCAAATGCCCGGTATGGTCATTTCATTCGGTTTACTCCAATGATGAGGTCAGGAGCTGGGTACAGCAAGGCTGTAAAAGCGCAGGTATTGGCTGCCTGGAATGCAAGCAACCTGTCATTGATAGCATACTGGCTGAACTCGCACCCATTAGCGAGCGCGCCAAAATGTATGAGGAAGATCCGGCGCTTGTCAGAAATATCGTTGCAGACGGTTGTGAAAAGGCCAATAAATTAGCAGAAGAAACCATGCGCGATGTCAGGGAAGTCATGGGACTGAATTATTCCTAAGTGGCTACGCCAAAACGAAGTTCCACTAAATCGTAAGACTCGTTTTAATGAAACTTCGTTTTCTCAGACTCTGCGCGCTGGTGCCCTGCACTATATCCATCTCGCTCACTTATTCAGAGCTGCCTTGATATCTTGTCTTTCACTGACTTCAAAATTAAGAAAGTAACTTATCGCTGCTCATGAGCATGTTAGACAGCACGATCAATACTCAGCCCATTGCCAAGATTTGTGGTCAACCGCTATTAGAGATACCACGCGACCTCTATATCCCGCCAGAGGCTCTAGAAGTATTTCTCGAGACCTTTGAAGGCCCGCTCGATTTATTACTGTATCTCATACGCAAGCATAATCTTGATATCCTGGATATCCCGATGGCGGAGCTCACCCAGCAATACATGGCTTATGTGGAAATGATGCGTGCCGATCAATTCGAACTGGCGGCGGAATACCTGCTCATAACCGCGCTGCTGATCGAAATCAAGTCGCGCATGCTGCTACCCCACCCTGTTACCGCTGTGGAAGAGGAAACTGATCCGCGGGCAGAGCTGGTACGCCGCCTGCTGGAATACGAACAAATGAAAAAGGCGTCGATGCGCCTCAACGAATTACCTCAAGCCAATCGGGATTTTGTCCCGGTACAGGTATGGATTGATCACGTCGCAACCAAGCAACTCGCCCATGTAAATGTAGATGATTTACGACACGCCTGGATTGCGCTGATCGAACGTGCCAAGGTAAACCGCCATCACCATATCGGCCATGAAGAAATTTCAGTCCGGGCCTGCATGAGTCAAATCCTGCGCAGTCTGCAAGGCCATGATGCAGTGCGCTTTGATGAACTATTCAGTAAAACTGCCGGTGTCGCGGAAATCGTTGCCAATTTTCTCGCCTTGCTGGAGCTTGCCAAGGAAACACTCGTCGATATCGCTCAATCCGAAAACTTTGGAACGATTTATGTCAAATCAACCCAACCTGCCCCTTCCCTCTGAAACGCCTACTTCCTTTAATCAGCACGAAATCATCAAAATCCTGGAAACAGCACTGCTGACTGCGCAGGAACCTCTCGCTATTTCAGAAGTAAAAAAATTATTTGAAGGAGAGGTCAGCAGCAAAACACTCCATGCGTTACTCGAGGAATTACGTGAGAAATGGCGTGATAGTGGCATTGAACTGGTCAATGTCGCTGGCGGCTGGCGCTTCCGCAGCAAGCCGGAAATGCAGGTATTTCTCGATCGACTCAACCCACAGAAACCGCCCCGCTACTCGCGGGCAATACTGGAAACACTGGCGATTATCGCCTACCGGCAACCCGTGACACGCGGCGATATCGAAGAAATCCGCGGAGTAGCCGTCTCCAGTACGATCCTGAAAACTCTGGAAATACGTGGATGGATCGAAGCAGTCGGACAACGTAATGTGCCCGGCAGGCCTATTCTTTACGCTACTACAGAAACCTTTCTCAATGACCTCGACCTTCGATCGCTCGAACAGCTCCCCCCATTGGATGAACTGGCAACACTGACTGATCCGGAAAATCAAGAGATCATATTCGCTCCAGAAACGATTAATGCGCAACAAAGTGAGGGAATTTCTTCATTAAATTCTGAGGAATAGCACCAAAACATTTATTGGATTTAGCGACAACTCGCTTATCCTTATCGATGGGCTGAAATATTCCAGGATTGATTGTTAGCCCAGATGGGCTATTGGTCACCAGCATATTCTCATCAATCAGAAAATCCAGCGTAGTAGAGCAAATGAGCGAGGCGACATCCGCGCTCTACGATGTTCAGCGTGTTACACATACAATGTAAATCTAATAGAAAGTATTACTCAGGAAGGTTGCTCTGACAATTATCTGGCGTCAGGACCAGCATCCAGGTAATTGTGATCAAGGTCTAATGTTTAGTTTCCCTACTATTCCTTTTACTCTTATTTCTGGAAATATAAATAAAGGAACACCGATCAATACACGAGCCACCTACCTCTATTAACTCATGTATCAATCAGTATTTCTTGGTATTACCCAAGAATAGCAAATGCCGCATGGCAGATTCTTCTGTGAATCAGCAACGACCCTTTTTGGCTTGACCGGGAGGACAGTGATAACCTGGGTTTCCTCCGCTGGGATATCCATAGCGTGGATCTCTAGGTGGCGCACCATAATATTGACCTCCAGGGGGGGCAGCATAATAGTGATCTCGACGTGGCGCAACATAATGTGGCCGCGGATCATGATCTGTGGTAACCGCCGTTCCTGCCGCTGCCCCCAGTGCTCCACCGACAATCGCACCTTGGCGACCTCCCATTTCATTGCCAATAGCTGCTCCTGCAGCTCCGCCAAGCGCCCCGCCAATGGCTGCGTCAAGTGTAGAGTTGTCTGCGCTTGCTTCCACAGTAGCCAGTGCAAGCGCTAATAGTAAGTATTTCAAATTCATGGCGTAATTGTCCCGTTAAGAATAGATTAATGAGTATATTTATTATCGTTACTTGTCATTAGAACTTTAGAGAATATAACCACATGACCCATTACAGCAAACTTGAATTCATACAGTCATTTATTGCCATCTGAAAACTTTCGATGAACGAAATGACTGTTGCCCCGACCTGACCCTGTTTTACTGACGTTTGAATGACAAGGATACCTTACCTTAGCTGAACTGATAATGAATAGCTGGTACGAGCTAAATCTGATCATATGGTAGATAACGCAAGCGTATTCACTCTCCAGCGCTAATATCCTATGCCCCCATATTGTCGATGATTTCTACAACGCACCTTATTTTACAAGACCGTTATTGACAATAGTTATCTTAAAAATCAATTAATTAAGACAAGCTTCACAAGAATTGCCTTATATTAAATGCTGCAAATTAATTTTGCATAACTAAAGCTGCTTCACAACATACTGAATAGCCGCATCTTCTTCGCTGATACTGACGTCAAACCCCAGTCTGCGCACCAGTTCCAGCATGGATCGATTGGTTGCCAGCACTTCGCCTTCCATGATCTTGATTCCCTTGGCGCGAGCGGCATCGAACAGGCAATTCATAAGCTTGTGGCCAATCCCCTTTCTCTGCCACTCGTCTGCCACGACCAGGGCAAATTCGCACGACTGGCCATCAGCACTGGTTACATAGCGGCAAGCACCTAATTCCTTTTCCTGATTATCTTGCTCCAGCACAGCAATCAGTGCCATTTCACGGTCATAGTCGATTTGCGTGAAGCGCACCAGCATGGGCTGCGAAAGCTCCTGCAGTGTATCCATGAAACGAAAATATTTGGATTCAGCCGATAAACCCCGTACGAATTCCTGCTCGATCTCGGCATCCTCCGGACGTATCGGGCGGATCGTGAGATCGGTGCCATCGGGCAACTGCCAGCGCGTGATCAAGCGGACAGGATAAGGGTGGATCGCCATGTGCGCATAGCGATCAGCAGAGGGTAGCAGATAATCCACCACCATCCGCGCATCGACTGCACACGCACCATTCTCATCAACGATCAGAGGATTAATATCCATTTCTTTGATCCAAGGGAGTTCGCACACCATTTCTGACACACGCAAAAGGACGCTTTCCAACGCAGCCATATCGATGGGTGGCAGATTACGAAAAGCCATCAGAAGTTTAGCGATACGCGTTCTCTGGATCATGTCTTTCACAAGAAAACGGTTGAGTGGCGGAAGCGTAACCGCACGATCGCCCAGCACTTCGACCAGCACACCGCCTGTTCCAAACGTAATGACAGGGCCAAATACCGGATCGGTGGTTACACCGACCATCAATTCCCGGCCATTGGGTTTGATGATCATTGGCTCAACGACCACACCATCTATCCGCGCGCTGGGATTATTTTTTTGCACTGACTGGATGATCTCGTGATAAGCCGTTCGAACGGCCTGCGCATTCCCGAGATTCAGACGAATCCCGCCTACATCCGACTTATGCGTAATATCCGGAGAATTGATTTTCATGGCAACTGGCAAACCCAGCTGCTCTGCGATCAATAACGCTTCGCCAGGAGAACGCGCCATCATGGCTTTGGCAATCGGGATATGAAATGCCGCCAGAATCGCTTTGGATTCCATTTCACTCAGGACTTTGCGATGCTCCGCCAATGCACCTTCGATCAGCAAGCGTGCACCTTCCACATCGGGTGAGCTGTAACGAGAAATCGGACCGGGTGTCTGCATCAGCAGCTTTTGATTCTGATAATAGGCAGAAATGAACGAGAACACTTCAACTGCGGGTTCCGGTGTGCGGAAATTGGGTATTTTCGCTTGATTAAACGCCTGCCTGCTTTCAGCCACCTGCGCTTCCCCCATCCAGCAGGCGATAAGCGGTTTATCAAATTTTGCAGCAATCTCGATGATCGCCTGCGCAACTTCCAGCGGTTGGGTCATCGCCTGGGGCGTCAGGATGACCAGCACACCATCCACGCCATCATCCTGCATGCAATGCGTGACGGCGTGGCGATAACGCTCTGCAGTTGCATCACCGATGATATCCAGCGGATTACCATGCGACCAGGTATCCGGCAAACCGGTATTCAATTGAGATAGCGTATTCTCGGATAGCGTGGCGATTATGACGCCCAGATCCGCAGCCCGGTCTGTCGCCATCACACCCGGCCCGCCGCCATTGGTCACAATCGCCAGCCGGTTGCCACTTGGGTGAAAATGAGTCGAAAGCGCCTGTGCAGCCGAAAATAACTGCACGATCGTATTCACCCGCACGACACCGGCACGCTGCAATGCCGCATCGAATACGTCATCCGCACCGACCAGGGCGCCGGTATGAGAAAACACCGCTTTGGAGCCCGCCTCATGACGACCCGCCTTGACAACAAAGATAGGTTTGATCCTTGTCACGGCACGCAACGCACTCATAAAGCTGCGCGCATGCTGAATACCCTCGATATAGAGCAGAATACTTTCGGTATGGGGATCAGAAGCAAGGTAATCGAGTATCTCCCCAAAATCCATTCCTGCTGCAGCACCCATTGAGATAATGCTGGAAAAACCGACATCATTAGGTCGTGCCCAGTCCATAATCGCCGTGCAGAATGCACCCGACTGAGAGATCAGCGCAAGCCCTCCCGCTTTGGCACTATCCTTGCTGAAGGTGGCATTCAGCCCCACCCGCGGACAGAGAATGCCCAGGCAATTCGGGCCGATCAGCCGCATGCCATATCGCCGTGCGTTTTCAACCACAGCACGTTCAAGCACCGCTCCTTGTGGTCCGGTTTCTCTAAAACCTGCCGACAGCACCAAAGCAAAACGCACGCCATGCTTGCCACACGACTCGATGATATCCGGCACGGTTACCGCTCGAGTGATGATAACAGCCAGATCGACTGCTTCCTCAATCTGTTCGATACTGGCATAGGCGTGCTGGCCTTGTATTTCAGCATGATTCGGGTTTACTGCATAAAGCTTGCCCTGATAGCCGCTTTGCAGCATATTTTTGAATACGACCCCTCCGACTGAATTCACTCGATTGCTCGCGCCAATCACTGCTACGGAACGAGGAGAAAAAAGCGGACTGAGGTAATGTTTGTTCATCGATTCATCTCACTATCTTCGCTATACTCATCGCACTTCAAAATTCGGTTTTCATAATCCCTCATCCAGCCTTCTCCCGCTGGGAGAAGGTATTGATACCTAATTTTGAAGTACGATGAGTATAACTACCGAAAAAAATCATAACAGCGGCCTGGTTAGGCTCGAGTGTAAATAAGCCTTTCCAGCAGAACAGCGTCCCTGCCAGCAACAACGCTCCAACGATTAGCTTAGCAGGACCGCCCGGCATAGCCACAAGAAAGAGTGCAAACAGAAGTAACAACAACAATATCGCCAGCATCACCCATCCGTTGACGCCTGAAATAATCCGTTCGTCAGTACCAATCGCATTACTGCCTGATTTATGGTTCAAGATCATTCTCCTTTTGAGTGTCGGGTTGAGGTCAATAGGTCATTGTGGAAATTCTTGGATGTGCGCTGCCGGGTCAAATCTGAGCCAGCGTAGTGGTTATATCCGATAAAGCCTCATTGGCGGAGAGCCCTCTCTATAAGTACCCATGCCCAAACCATTCCGAAAAAATGTACTGATAAATCAATAAACTGTCAAACCTGATAAGTGATCCCAAAAAAGCTTTTCTGATTCAGGTTAGAAAAATCTAATGATTCGATCACGCTCTTTATCCAGTCTTTTAGCAGCTATTTCATCCTTATGGTAGGGCTATTTCTTGTACACTATCCCCCCGCTGACCTTCTAGCCCGAATATTTCATAAATTGGCAAGTGAGGGCACGTGCCAATTTATGAAATATTCGGGCTAGGTCATTGGGAATAGATGCTTTAACCAAAAGGGGGAACTCATGATCTTCTGGCGCGTGAAATCACTAGACGCCATTCTGGCCACAGCCGAAAAGAAAAGTCTTCATCGCTCTTTGGGCATATGGCAACTGACGCTGCTGGGCGTGGGCGCCATCATCGGAACCGGCATTTTTGTGTTAACCGCTGAAGCCGCACAGAAGGCCGGGCCCGGCATGATGATTGCCTTCATTATTGCTGGCTTTGTGTGCGCCGTAGCGGCGCTTTGCTATTCCGAGCTTTCTTCGATGGTGCCCGTATCCGGCTCAGCTTATACCTACTCCTACGCAGTACTGGGTGAATTCGTGGCATGGATGGTAGGCTGGGCATTGATCCTTGAATATTCCGTGGCTGCCAGTGCAGTTGCTGTAGGCTGGTCTGGCTACTTCGTTGGATTGCTAAACAATTCTCTCGGCATCGAAATTCCCTTCGCTTTGGCGAATGGCCCCTTTGCCGGCGGCATGATCAATTTGCCTGCGGTGATTATCTGTATGCTGGTCGTTGGTCTATTGGTTATTGGCACGCGGGAAAGCGCTGCATTCAATGCCGTGCTCGTGGCCGTCAAAATCGCTGCCTTGATCGCCTTCATTGTATTGGCGCTGCCTGTCGTTGACATGGAAAATTTCCAGCCGTTCTTACCTCTGGGCACCTCCGGAGTAGTCGCGGCAGCCGCTTCCATTTTTTTCGCTTATGTTGGCTTTGACGCAGTATCAACTGCCGCAGAAGAAACCAAAAATCCGCAGCGCAACATTCCCTTGGCACTCATCGGCTCACTGGCAATCTGCACGCTCTTCTATCTTCTCGTCTCAGCCGGCGTGATCGGCGCAATCGGCGCACAGCCTTTGATGGATGCAGCCGGTCAAGGTCTCATGCCTGGCTCGATAGCCATGGCCGAGCAATGCCAGTCGCTTGCCGCGATCGGGCAGCAACCGATTGTGTGTTCGCGGGAAGCGCTAGCGCATGTGCTGCGCGAAATTGGCTGGGGAAAAATTGGCAATCTGCTTGGTCTGGCTGCTTTTCTGGCATTGCCCTCGGTGATCCTGATGATGCTGTTTGGCCAGACACGCATCTTTTTCGTCATGTCCCGTGACGGCCTGCTGCCAGAAGTATTGAGCCGCATCCATTCACGATTTAAAACACCGCATATCGTTACCATGGTTACCGGTGTCGGCGTGACCTTTGCTGCCGCCTTCCTGCCAGTTGGAAAACTGGCGGATATCTCCAACTCCGGCACATTGTTCGCCTTTATGGTGGTCGCATTCACCGTGATGATTTTGCGCATCAAGGATAGAAGCCGCGCAAGACCTTTCAGAACACCCGCCATCTGGCTGCTGGGACCGCTTGCCGCAGCCGGCTGCATCATACTCTTTCTGTTCCTGCCAACGGATGCCAAGCTGGTATTTCCCATCTGGTCAGGAATCGGCTTCATTGTCTATTTCCTGTACGGCTACCGGAAAAGCCATGTCGCGCTGGGCATCGAAACAGCCTCTGGCGGTGAAAACATCATTGAACCGATTCGCCCGCTTGCGGATTGCGATGATGGGATTGCGCCAGGAAAGCAAAAAGATTAAGCGCTTACGAGCATAGGAAGAAATTGATGCAGACCGCCTATATCACCCATCCCACCTGCCTCAAACACAACATGGGATATGATCACCCGGAATCACCGGAGCGACTGCGAGCGATTGAAAATCAATTGATTGCTTCAGGTATTTTTCCACTGCTGCAACAACACGAAGCACCCCGCGTGACCCATGAACAACTCGTGCGCGTTCATTCAGAAAGCTATCTCCATGCCATTGAAGCGGTTGCGCCACAGCATGGAATGATCAGCCTCGATGCCGATACTTTGATGAATCCCTTTACGCTGGAAGCGGCCTACCGCGCGGCCGGCGCACTCGTGCTGGCTACTGACTTGGTGATGACTGAGAAAGTGGAAAATGCGTTTTGTAATATCCGCCCACCCGGTCATCATGCCACCCATAGCCAGGCAATGGGTTTCTGCTTTTTCAATAATGTCGCCGTCGGCGCCGCCCATGCCATGACGCAGTATGCGTTAAAGCGGGTCGCGATTGCGGATTTTGATGTTCATCATGGCAATGGCACCGAAGATATCTTCAAGCATGACCCCCGCGTCATGCTTTGCTCCACTTTTCAACACCCCTTTTATCCGTATTGTGGTGCAGATAGCAGCAGCAATCACATCATCAATGTACCGCTGACTGCACATACCGACGGTCGGGAATTCCGCTCCGCCATCAGCCAGCACTGGCTGCCTGCACTGGAAAGCTTCCAGCCGGAAATGATCTTTATTTCCGCCGGATTTGATGCGCATCGCGAAGATGATATGGCCCGTCTGAATCTGACCGAATCGGATTACACTTGGGTAACCGGGCAGATAAAAGCAATCGCCGGGAAATACGCTCAAAAACGTATCGTCTCTGCGCTGGAAGGCGGATACGCGCTGCACGCGCTCGGTAGAAGCGCCACCGCTCATATCAAGGTATTGGGTGGGTTGTAGCAAAAACCGGAAAATACCAGGAAACTACGATCCACAGCGCTACCGCTGTATTACATTGCAGAGAATGAAACATTTTTGCATCGCCAACGATAGCGCGGCATAGCCATGCGCTATGTCAAAGCTTCAGCATCCTTCCTGGCAGCCATTCAAATCTGCGGCACCGCTCTCTGGATTAATATCTTGTGACGATATGATCTAAATTATTTAGTCCTACGTGTTTACACGTATTTAATTATTTTCTTATTTAGAATTAAATAGAGTCATAGACATCGCTTTTATTCACAATAAATTCAGCCATGCGTACGCAGATTCCAGCATAAATCTAAAAAATATGAATGAATTCATGAGCTTGGTTATTCCAATTTGCAATCAACTATGCCTATAAGGAGATCCATCATGCAACAATCAGCCCACACTCTTTTTTATAGCTGCGCTTGTACTGATCGGTTACCCCGAACCGGCGCTGGGTGGCGAGCCTCCAACGGCCACAATCAATCTATTGGTGACCTAGAATTGGGGGGGGGGGGGCTGAAATTAAAAACAATTTCTAATCCAGGCAGTGCACTGTTAATATCATGGCCAGCACGAAACGCAATCTTCTCATTCTCCAGGATCAGCAATCAGAAGCTGACTTCTACAAGACGCTTACAGCCAATAACTGGAAAATTCACCTCACCCGCAATATTGATGAAGCGCTTGATCTCATGATCAGAAATAAATTTCTGGTGGGATTTTGCCTGATTGAAGATCAACACGACGACAAATTCTGGCAGAAATTAAGAAAACTCTGCGACAGATCACCGAAGATCAACTGGGTCATGGGCCTGTCCAAAGCAAGCCTGAGTGACATATCGACTCATTCAAGCGATAACCGTTTCTTCGCTGACTATTGCATCGCTGACTATTGTTTTGACTACGTTCTGCTGCCTATCGATATCGAACATCTGAGTTTTTTGCTCAACCATGCTTACGGCATGGCAGAGCTTGCCTATGGCTGTTGCCGAAAATTTACCGACTTCCCTAGTTTCGAGGGCATTATCGGCGCGAGCCCGGTCATGCGCAAACTCTACAAACAAATAGAAAAAGCCAGCAAAGAAGATCTGTCGGTGCTGATCGAAGGTGAAACCGGCACCGGCAAGGAACTGATCGCCAATGCTATTCATAAGCACTCTCGCCGGCATGCCAAACCCCTTGCCGCCATCAATTGCGGCGCCTTTCCGCCCGAATTGATACAAGGCGAGTTATTCGGCTGGGAAAAAGGCGCATTCACCGGCGCGCACAATCGCCGAATCGGCCGCATTGAAGCGGCTCAAGGCGGCGTCTTGTTTATCGATGAAGTTGGCGACTTGCCATTGTCGCAACAAGCCAATCTGCTACGGTTTCTTGAAGAAAGATCGATCGAGCGCCTTGGCGGCACCGAAAAAATTCCGATAGATGTGCGGATCATTTCCGCCACCCATGTCAATCTGTTTCAGGCCGTACACGCTGGAAAGTTCCGCGAAGATCTGTATTACCGCTTAAAAGTATTGCATCTCGAAACCCCGTCGTTACGCGCAAGAGGCGCCGACATCGAACTTCTGGCCTGGTTTTTTTGTGGAATTTTCCAAAAGCATCCCCCGCAAACCGAAAGGCTTCAATACCGAAGCGCTTTGTTTATTACAAAAACATGACTGGCCCGGCAATATCCGCGAATTGCAAAATTGCATACGCAATGCCGTCATCATGTCGGAAAACCACCTGTTGACGCCAGCTGATCTGGGTTTAGATAAGAGGCATAAGGAGCGCACGATAAAAACCCTCGAAGAAGCCCGCGCCGAAGCCGATCGTGAAGCCATCATGAACAGTATTCAAAGCGCCCACTACAACATGAGCCGCGCTGCTGAAATACTGGGTATCTCGCGAGTCAGTCTTTATCGACTGATTGAAAAATACGGGATCAATATATCTAATCCTCTGCGCGAACCCTCGATGCCGCCTTTGGTAGACAATAACGGCGTGCCGCACGCTCGAATCGTTCTCACTTAGCCCCTTGCCGGTTTCGTAGTGATTAATTGGTCGCTAATAACGCCCTACCCTACTGAACACTCTATTTTTGATCAAAGGCTTTGAGCAACAGGCTATCGTCTGAAAGTTTCCTTCCAAATTACACTCTCCCTGCCAGCTAGGTTGGCGGGAGAGTGTTTTTTACACAATCTACACCTTATTTTCTTATCCACGCCGAGGACTTGAGGCGCCCCGGCTTACCCGACTGATGCCAAACAGATGCTATGCGATAACAATGTTCGCCGGGACAAGATCCACACCTACCACGGTAATACTCGTCGTTTGCCCTCCAGTCTCGGTTACGGAAATGATGCTGTCAGCCCCGCTATTGTCAATCGAGACAGTAGCACCTAAATCCCCAAGAAGAGCCAATTGGTCATCCGGCGTATCAAAACCCTCGATCTTATAGGAATCTTGAAGAGCAGACAGATCAATATTGAAGCTATCCAGGACACCGGAGGCGCCGGTCAGTGTAAAGTCAAAAGTCCCTTCCAAGTCGTTGGCGAACAGATCAACCGAAAAATCACTGGTTGCACTGTCACCATCGGCATCCGTCAGCGACGCAGCAAAGTCAAGTAAAACGTCGCTGGCAAGATTTTCGGTCGCCTGGATGAACTCGATCACCGGAATCTTGACAACGCCCTTACCCATCGTGAGTTGAACAGAATCAATCAGTTTCGAACCCTGTGTCTCGATGCCGAAAGATACCTGTCCTCCTGCCTCCGCAGTCAAATCGCCACTCAACACTTTTATATTGCCGGAATTGCTGCCATCATCGAAGAAAATTTTGTAGTACAACTCCTCGGTCGCTGGGTCATAACCCCCTACAGAATTGTCGATGAAAACTTTCATGCCGGTTAATAAGGTTTCAGGATTGATGATGAAGCTTTCATCAGCAGCGGTGATCCCCGCCGTAGTATCCCCATCAAGGTTGTTGTTGCCGATTCCTATGCCGGAAGTACTGACATTCATATTTGCGGCACCAAGAAATGCAAAACCTCCCGCCTCAACTTGAGCTTCGGTAAGATCAGGCTCTCCCAATCCAATGGCAGACACGATGTCGCTATCAGAAGTGGTAGCCTGCACACCGAAAAAGACGACTTGTTCGTCAGGGGGAATAGTGAGCGTCCGCACAGGATCCGGGCCGCCCGCATCGAGAGATCCATCCTCGCTGCTGAACGTGACCGTGGAGCCAAATCCCTGTACCAGATCGAATACATAGCGGCCGTCATTCAACGCAGTAAGCGTAAAATCAACCGTCGTATCGGGTGTACTCACAATATTGTCGAAGTCGGCAGTCAACGAGCCTGCAAAGAGGAAATTACCGGAAGCATCGGGAGATCCTGCCAATTCATTGAATGTGAAGCTCGATCCATTGATTGTCGTGCCATTCGGCCTGACCAGCTGGGATTGATTCAAGGAGATGTCAAGGTTACCCGGTTGATCAGCTCCGACAAGCCTGCTCCACTCCCCGTATTGCGGAGCGATGGTGCCAGTGCCTACCAGATTGCCGAAATCCAGCGTCAGGCCGTCATCTTCAAACTTGAAGGCGTCGCCAATGTTGCGCGTCGCCGTGGCGGTGTCGCCATCGCCATCGGTGATGGTCGCAGCCAGCGTCACCAGGTCAGCTGTCAGCAGCGTCGCAGGTGAGGCCGATTCGCTCGGATCGAGCGGATCGTCGTGCACCACCGCGCGGCTCTGGCTGAGCGCGACATTACCGCTCGCGTCTACCGTGATGCGCAGCACTTCAGGGCCCGCCGCGCCCGCCGTGCCGACAATGTCGTTGCCGACTTTGTTCAGCACCACCCCGTCACCCGTGAGCGTATCGGTCAGGCCGCTGACGGCATTCGCCCCGCTGACGCCCAGCGCATAGGTGATCGCATCGGCATCCTGGATGTCGTTGTCGTCGCTGCCCTTGAAGCTGTCCGTGCCAAACGCCGAGGTGAACAGTCCCGCAAAGCTCGTCGGGCCAGCCGTGTCCGGAATCTCGGTGTCGTCGGTGGTCAGCGTCGCCGTGGCCGTGTCGCCATCGCCATCGGTGATGGTCGCGGCCAGCGTCACCAGGTCGGCTGACAGCAGCGCCGCAGGCGAGGTCGATTCGCTCGGGTCGAGCGGATCGTCATGCACCACCGCGCGGCTTTGCGTGAGCATGACGCTGCCGCTCGCGTCTACCGCGATGCGCAGCACTTCAGGGCCTCCCGCGCCTGCCGTGCCGACGATGTCGTTGCCGACTTTGTTCAGCACCACGCCGTCTCCCGTGAGCGTATCGGTCAATCCGCTGACGGCATTCGCTCCGCTCACGCCCAGCGCATAGGTGATCGCATCGGCATCCTGGACATCGTCATCGTCGGCGTCCTTGAAGCCGTCATTGCCAAAGGCCGAGGTGAACAGTCCCGCGAAGCTCACCGGGCCTGCCGTATCCACGATCTCGGTGTCGTCGGTGGTCAGCGTCGGCGTCGGCTCCGTGTTCGCAGCGATCGTCGGGCCGTCATCTTCAAAGCTCACTTTGGAGCCGACTTCGACGGTTGCCGTGGAGACCTGAAGCAGCTGGAATCCACCGATATCGAAATCGGCATGAGTATTACCGCGTGCGTCAAGTGCGGCCCCATTTTCGATAAGCACGCGGTTATGATCGCCAGTTGTGGTATATTCAATGGTGTAACCAGCTTGTACGCCTGAAATGGTCGCGACTCCGGCAGCATTGAAGGCTACCGTCACGCCGTTTGCCGTTCCACCGGTACTGGTATCGATGAGGACGGTTGTACCTTGCAAGACTTTGACGTGTGTAATGGCGATTGTGCTATCGTTCCCGTATCCATCTATGAAATTTACGCCGGATTCAGCCGCAGTGCTGAGGGCGGTGACTTTTACGACGGCACTTTTGCCGCTCTGCAACTGGACAACGTCAAAAGTGGCCGCTCTGGCATTGAACATGCTGGTAAAGTCAATATTGGCTTCGACATCTGCCTCATTTTGATCCAGATTGGGAATGGTCACATCCTCTCGTGCGCCCGTAACGAACGTAAATCGAATGCCTTCCTGTTCGGTTATCATCTGACTGTTGGTACCGAAAGTCGTCGGGCCGCCCGCTTGGCTGGTATTGATTGTGTCGCCAGTAGTTATATTTACCCCGGTAGACTGGTTTGCCGGATCCTTTCCGGTGGCGATGATGGTGGGATCGGTGATCCTGGTAATACCGTTGCCATCAACTTGGGTTGTCGGATTCGCCGTGGTAAACATCAAGAATAAATTCTGACCGGAAGGTGCGCCGGCAAGACTGAATTCCAGATCCTGACTGGCGGCAACAAAGACCTTATCCAGTAGATTGAGCGCATCGTCGTGATTGGCGGGGTCTGTATTCAAGAGGGGCGCATATTGTACAGTCCACATTTTAGCGCCCGTCACCGGCGTTCCGGTTTCTTCCAGATAAAGCGCGAACACGATCGCATTGGTTCCTTCTTCACGACCGAGCACAATATTGTTGTTCGTATCCGTATAGAGCAGGATGTTGGCGCCACTGAGAGTGTCAAGTCCGCTATCCAGGCCATTGAGCGGCGCGCCGCCAGGGCCGACCAGGCCGAGATCGGTAATGGCTCCACCGGGTGCTGGCGTAACGCTGATAATATTGCTGCCCGTATTCCCTGCAACGCCGGTATAGCCGCTTAAAGCGGTGCCAATGGTGGGGGCTCCGAGCCCAAGCGCTGTCAGTCGGGCAGAAAAGACTGTAGGAAGAGCTGTATTAGCGATGTCATTATCATTTGCATCGCCCGCCGGCGCAGGTGTAGCGGTCGCGTTCTGTAATCCGGCCGTTTCGTCAAGCGTGATGGTTTCACCCGTCGTTGCTATATTTAAAGCCATTTCTGCTCTCCTTAATATTTAGGTTCCGTTATTCGTTGCGCTGATATCTGAACTCGCCCATCATTAATAGGTCGGCGCTTCAATAATAATCAAGCAATTTGCGTGCCAAACAACACAAGCAACTGATTATGTTTATTTTTAACAAGAATGGAATCAGAAAATGACTAGAGCGATCGTCGGCCTGTAACTCAAAAATTACAGATCCTCTTGCAGACTGGCTTTATGTTGGACTTTCAGGGATCAAGGATATCGGTCTATATGACTACTGCGCACAAATAAGAATCAATTCAAGCCAGATGATTGACATCAGAATCTTCCCAAATGGCTAATTTAACGTCATCTAATGACGGCTAAACGCAGGTTGCCGCTATACATGCAAAAGAAACCGGTTAAAAAGAAGATTTTTCAATTCAGCAGCGAGCAGCTTTTTATTAAAAATTAAAAACTGTATCTTGATTGTTACAATTTAATCGCCGGATTGTGTTGGCATTACTTCAGGAATTTATTATAGTTATATCTATCAATAGATTATATTCACATATGGGCTATTTCCCAGAACCTGTAATATTTAAGTTACAGTCATAAAACAAACGATCTAGCCTGAAATATTCGGGCTAGAATCGCACTCCAGGGCATAACGAGATGAACACGCTGCAGCATAAAACCGCCAGTAGGCCCGGCTGGCAAGCACCTTAACCCGAATTTATGAAATATTCGGGTTAAGGTGCTTACCATTGATTAAGAGAACGCCGCGTCGCTTTGATCCGATTATGCTTGAAACTGCCGGGATGAGTGCCATCTCGCATGCGGACTCGATCTGATCGAGACTTTGTTCGGAAAAAATGACTCGCGATTAAATGGCTGACTTATTCGCCGAAGCGCTCATTGATTTTATGGCAGAACTTATTCAGGAACTTTTCCTGGTAAGCGTCCTCACATTTTATACCGCTCACAAAACGACCTAATGTGTATTCAAGGAGGAAGAAGCAATGTTAGCAACACTTAATATCAGTGCTTTCAGGCAATTCATGGCGACTGTCTTCTCTGTCATTTTTTTCCTGGTGGCGATTATGCTCACTTTTCTAGCTGGAGAGGCCCTGTTTCAAGGGTTGCGTGGCCAGGCCGGTTTTACAGAAGCCGTGATTAATTCCATCAATATGGCCATTGTGGCATTGGCCATTTTTGAGCTTGGCTTGGTGGTCAACAAGGAATACGCATGCAAAGAAAGCGAGGATCACATCATTATTGTGCTCAGGCGCACTGTACCGCGTTTTGTCAGCATCGTATGTATTGCGCTTGTTCTCGAAGGATTACTGCTAGTCATCAAATACAGTCAGCTTGGGCTTGCAGGCAATCTTAACTATCCGATAGCCATCATTATCAGCACTGCGATATTGCTTGCAGCTTTGGGTGTATTTCTGCGCTTGACCGACAATAACCCCAACAGTCACAACAAGATTTTTCTTAATGAAAATGAAGCGCAAGCTGTCAATGGGTCGATGGAATGTATGGCTGGTTTTCACCAGCCAAAACCATCGAATGGTTCCGCTCATTAAGTACGCCGACACGCACAGAGTTCATGCAATGAGGCTTTTTGCGCAAATAACGGTCAAGACAGGTTATTCGTTTATCCCGAATATTTCATAAATTCGCGTGATGATCACGCAGGATTTTGATTAATAGGGAAGTTTTGAGAAAGAGGGGTGTAGTGACTCATACACCCGACTGAGCAAAATCTTTCTTATTAATCAAAAGGCAAGTGAGGACACGTGCCAATTTATGAAATATTCGGGTTATACCGTTATAGCAAAGTCAGTCTATTGTATTGGGTTCTAGCCGGCGTTCATCCCACAAAGGCACCCCAAATACGTCATGAATGAAGTAATAGGTGACCGGAACACCCAGTATCATTCCCCACAGGCCGAAGCTGTGGTAGGCAATCAGCAGAATAATGAGCACCAACACCGGATTGAGTTTGAAGTGTTTACCGTAGATCAAGGGATTGAGTCCATAGGCTTCGATAATATGGATGATAGTGATCATTACCACTATGGCTATGGCCAGAGTCAACCCGCCGGTATTTAACGCAACCAGCACCATCGGTGTCGTGGAGATGAACACGCCCAGTACCGGAATAAAACTGCACACGAAAACAATCAATGATAACAGTGCGACTGACGGGATACCCAGAATCATCAAACCTATCAGCGTCAAGAAGGTGTTGACACAGGCAATCATTGCCTGCGCCTGGATAGCGCGGCCAACCACATAGGCGAAGCGAACTACCGGTTGTGCGGTTTCCTGATAAAAATCCCGCAACCGTGAATCATGCAGGCTCTTCATCAAATCACCCAAGCGGACGCTGTCAAACAGAATGAGGAAACTGAATAATAGCGCAAGCAGCATGGTACCCGTAGCTTGATAGAGATGATTGATAAGCCGGGGCAGTTCCTCACGGACTTTATTCATCTGTTTTGTCATGAGGGATTCCACCAGTAACTCTGCTTCCTTATCGTAATATTTTTTCAGTTTCTCCTGCATAGCCTCCGTAATGCTGCTGTCGTTATCAAGCTCCGGATTCTCGGCATTGGAAATGGAAATGGAAAGGTTGATTTTTTCTTGGAACAGATTAAGTTCCTTGTCAATAGC
The DNA here is from genome assembly GCF_900100485.1 of Nitrosomonas sp. Nm132. GTDB lineage: Bacteria > Pseudomonadota > Gammaproteobacteria > Burkholderiales > Nitrosomonadaceae > Nitrosomonas. The sequence goes on from NZ_FNDH01000005.1 coordinate 138,684, forward strand.
CTTCTGGGTATCTTCGTCGAGTATGCTACGCATATAGCCGTGCAAGGAACGCTCCGCACCAGGATATTTACTATCAACGTCTCGTTTCAGTTCTATCAGTTTCGATTGTACCTCACTGAAATTGTTCATAAAACGGCTGGCTTCACCGATCACACTGGGCGTAACATAGTGAAAGAAGCTTCCCAGTACGACTAAAAAAAAGACATATACCAGCGTCAGAGACAAGCGGTAAGGCAGTTTCAATTTATTCCGACCAAGCCGGACCAGAGGCATGGCAATAAAAGCAAGGACGAATGTGATAAAGATCAGTCCGAAGAAATCACGCAATAACCATAACAGACCGATCAGGATTAACCAGATCAGAATGCGGCGGTTGGCTTCATAAAAATTATCCAGGTTGAATGGCATTATTAAAATTCTTTGAGCGGTTAATATTCGAGACAAATTTGATCAAAAATTCTTTAATCAAATTGTTATTTCCAGCATAAATGATAAATAAATCTGTGTGCGGAAGTATAAAGTATAACCATGCTGCAAGATACCTCTCGGTAACCGCCTGATGCTGTGTTTCAGGGGTAATTTACTGCTTTTTCGGATGGGATGATTCTCGAGGATAGGGGTATGTCGAAGGCTCAGGTCTGCCCATAGCAACTGGCTACTGCCGACGGGCCGCTTGCTTTCATGGCTCTTTCATGGCCTGGTGCTTTTGCCAGAAAGCGGTAGCAACCTGATGAACAGCCTTTGCCCCAGGTCTTTTTCGATATCGCTCGAAATAACCTGGGCCACCGTTATAGGCCATACATGGACGCCCACTTTTTGCCAAGCTTTCAGTTAATGATTTTGAGAAAGTAAAGATTGCTGCCATACATCCGGACTTTTTATAAAGGCATATT
>NZ_FNDH01000003.1 GCF_900100485.1 Nitrosomonas sp. Nm132
ACAGCCATGACGCCTTGCTCATCCAAATATCCCAAAATAATTCGTGCCCGAAACACCGCTTTGTAGGGCTCCGTTTGGCTATTCGCCCGCCGCTCCAATGTTTTCCGTGTCCGTTCATCGCAATTTAATAGGTGCATATGCTTCCTCCCTGGAAGATAGCATGCACCTTATCGCTAAATAATGCAATTAAGCACTAGCGTTTGTGGAGCATGATTTCTACAGTATTGGAGGCTTTATTCCGTTAGCACTTATGTTGGTATTGTTATCACGCAGCCATCGCATTATTGGAAAGATTACAGCATTGGAGGCTTTATTCCGTTAGTACTTATAAAGGAAATGGGTCGATAGTCAATGCCGGCTCCGTAATGATATTTCTTACTTTCATAGTTTCGAACTCAACTTCAACAATTAACCGGAATTACCATGATTACACCTAAACGAACTCAAGTACTTGACACACAGGTTGATTGCATCAATATGACTGGCGCACTTAAATATGTTGATCACCATATTCTAACCGGCAATAAGGCAGATACCATCCTGGCGGTCAATCCTGAAAAGATTTATGCCTTGAGGCAGAACAGATTCTTGAAGGATTTCTTTAGCAAAGCGGCGATTCTGATCCCGGATGGCATAGGAATTGTGTTTGCCATGCGCATGAATGGGCACAAAGCCGAGCGTGTAGCCGGTGCTGATCTGATGCAGCAAATCTGTGCACAAGCTGAGAAAAAGGGCTATAGGATTTTCATCTACGGCGCGAAGGAAGAAGTAAACCGAGGTGCAGTAGAGCGCCTGCGTGAACGTCATCCTGCTATCCAGATCGTTGGCCGCGCCAATGGCTACGTTAAAGAAGAAGGCATGGGAGCACTGGTAGCGCAAATCAATGAATCAAAAGCAGAGATACTCTTTGTCGCAATGGGTAGTCCACGACAGGAAGAGTGGATGGCAAAGTATCTCGACCAGCTAGAAACAGTCAGAATATGTCAAGGTATTGGAGGTACGCTCGATACAATAGTAGGCACCGTAAAGCGCGCACCACTACTCATGCAACGCCTCAATCTTGAGTGGTTTTACCGGTTGTTGCAGCAGCCAACGCGGGCCAGCAGACAAATCAAGCTTCTTCGATACGTTAGGGAAATAGGCATTGATCGTCTGAGATCATTAATGGCAGGCTCACACTAATTGATTTACTGCCCAGTCTCCCAGACTCACTATTAACCGGTATATGACAGGGTACATCGATGTATTCAACGGCGACGCTGACGGCATCTGTGCGCTGATTCAGCTTCGGCTGGCTGATCCGGTGGATGCTCAATTAATTACCGGCGTCAAACGTGAAATCGCCCTGCTACAGCAAGTTGATGCCACGCAGGGCGATCAAATCACGGTTCTGGATATCTCGCTTGATCGTAACCGCGCCGATCTTCAACGATTGCTTGCGACTGGTGCAAACATTCGTTATTTTGATCATCATTTTGCCGGCGAAATTCCTGTTCATCACAGATTGCAAACGATCATTGACGAGTCCCCAGAAGTTTGCACCAGCTTGCTGGTTGATCGCTATCTGAAGGAACGTTACTCGCTATGGGCCATAGTCGCTGCTTTCGGTGATAACCTGGTGCAGGTCGCTGAAAAGCGCTGCGCTGAACTTAACCTGAATGCAGCCGATACCCGGCGCTTGCGTCAACTGGGTGAGTTGCTCAACTACAATGGTTATGGTACGCGTATCGAGGATCTGCATTTCCATCCTGCTTCACTTTTTCAGGCGATGCGGCATTTCGTTGATCCGCGTCAGGCCTATGAGCGCTCACCCGAGCTGGCTGTGCTGGCAGCAGGTTATGCAAATGATATGGAGCACGTCAAAACGCTGATGCCCGAACAGGTCTCGCCTGCCATTGCAGTTTATCGGCTGCCGGACACAGCCTGGGCGCGTCGCGTGATAGGCCTCTGGGCCAACGAGCTATCGCAAATGTACCCTGAACGCACTCATTTGATTCTTTGCCCGGATGGAGAAGGGATGTTTTCGGCCAGCGTGCGCGCTGCCAGAATACGCCCATATGGCGCTTCAGCCTTTTGTCGCCGTTATCCAGAGGGAGGCGGGCGCGAAGCGGCGGCTGGGATCAATCGATTTCCAGAAACAGCTATAATCGGTCTGATCGCTGATTTTGAGCAAACGTTTGGTTAACCCGAATATTTCATAAATTGGCACGTGCCCTCACTTGTCTTTTGATTAATAAGAAAGATTTTGCTCAGTCGGGTGTATGAATCACTACACCACTCTTTCTCAAAACTTCCCTATTAATCAAAATCCTGCGTGATCATCACGCGAATTTATGAAATATTCGGGCTAACCTGACTGAAGAGACTATCTTTTATGTCTGCGCAGCGCGCCATGCCTAAAAGACCCGGTTTTTTATAAAAAATCTTATAAAAACTCAACAATGTCACATGCATGGCAATTTCAGGTAGCTATATTGATCATACTTCAAAATTCGGTTCTCGTAATCTCTCACTCAGCCTTCTCCCAGCGGGAGAAGGTATTGATGCCGAATTTTGAAGTAATTCCAATTCCTAATAGAAAAGGCAATAATTTTTGACATATGGCGGATTGTCTAAACTTGAGAATACAGCTACAAAAGCGAGAACTCAAATGCCTGATTTCTCACTGATGGCAGATCGTTCCAGTAAATCCATTGCTGTTTCCGGCAAGCCCGCCGAACCACGAATCCGCATGAGCATGCCGGTGCTCCTGCCGGACGGCGTTTAACCAGAGAGAGATCTTTTCTAGGATTTTCCTGGCAATGTCGCCAGGTGCTTTTCTACATCCTCCTTGCTGAAACCGATGGCACTCGCCACGCGATCGGCATGGCTGACTCGGGATATTCCTGAGATCAACCGGTGAGTGGGGCCTTCTGGCAGAAACTCGGCTTGCAAATAGCTGCCGATGCCTTCGCTCTGTAAGCGCTCGCACAATTCGTGATTATGCGTAACCAAAATCGTTGTTGCGCCAAGCTTATGAAAACCTTTGAGCACATACTCGGAAAGTGTCATTTTTTCTTCAAAAGTCGTCCCTTCCGCAAGCTCGTCGAGTACGACCAGACTGAGTGCGGTCGAATTGAAAAAAATCTCGCGGGTTTGTTTCAGTTCGTGAGCAAAGCGCCCCATTCCTTCGTCCAGACGTCCTGGTTCCGGCACCTGATAAAAAATATGCTCGGCTGGCACCAGCCGCGCCGCTGAGGCTGGAATATAGCCTCCTGCCTGTCCTAGCAACTGAATCTGCGCGACCGTTTTGCAATACGCTGTTTTTCCACCACTATTTGGTCCGGTGATAATCAGTAACCGATTGGCTGCATCCAGTCTGATATCATTGGGCACATAGTCTGGTTGTGTTTTGGCAAGCAATGGATTTTTTGCATTCGTAACGGTGAGCGTGTGCTGCCCGGCTGTGATGATTTCAGGTAATGCCATTTCTTCGCGAACAGATTGAGCATAGCGACGCAAAGACAGTAATTCATCGATCATGCCAAGTGCTTCCAATGCCTTGGCCAGATCGGGGCTTTGACGGAAAAGCTTCTGCAGCGGATAAATCACCGAATCCCGGTCGGAAGAACTGACGGCTTGCATAATGATGGGAATAATCGGCACGGTCAGGATCAGGATACCGTAACCAATATAGCTGGCACCTAACTCAACCAGCATATTCTGAAAGAAAAAAAGCAGACCTGTTACGATGGACAGAAATATCAGTGATGGCAGCCATTTGAACATGGATGGGCGGAAGCGGGGAATAGGCAGGTAGCGCGGCTTCTCTTCGCTGGTTTTAAACTTGCCATCGATGACGTAAATTGGGCCCTGCATCAAAGCGTAGGTTCGTGACCCCCCAAAATCACGAATGGCCTGAATCAGTTCCTGCAAATAAGTGCTTTGGACAGGCGGCAGTGAATCCGCTTCTTCGACCAAATCGATTGCAAATTCAGTTCCATCAATGAACTGATGATAACCATATCCCCCAAACTCAAGCTTTCCCGTTTTATTTTTTGGATTATCCGTGGTGAGCCCACCCGCAAATTCTCCATAAAGAAGGTAGTAGAGTAATTCTTCCCCAGGCGCCATTTTCTTAACAAAGCCATCAAGCGCTGCGAACAGTTGGGGATTGGCTGCCAACTCACGTAAGGCTTCCTGTTTTTTTTGCAACAGCTGTGCGTCATGAGTAGGCCTGGCCAATGAACGATAAAGGACAGATTGCCCTATCTGGGTTTCTGCCTGATTGATTTCGTCAAATAAAGCATCCGCTTCAATCGCATGGAATGTCTTGGGATCCAGCACACCATAATCAGCGTCGGTTGGCCGCGTATCCCGTACACCCGCAGGCTGCTTACCACTCGATAAAATAAATGATCCACGCCAGATAGGAATGGAATTGGATTCTGTTGCATCACTCATGATTGTTTCCCCTGTTTTGACAAAATGATTCAAATAGCTCTTACGCTAATTAGTATGCACATAACTTTATCTGATTTTATTTCAATGCGTGGCATAATCGGGTAAACGATTCCCGCGTAATCGATCATTTCTTTCCCCAATAAAAATTGATAATCACATTCTGAGTACAGTTGCCTATTGAGCCAGCAGAAAAAATGGTTCAGGCATTTTTATCATGCAAAAAACAAAAATATTGTCCCGTTTGCTCCTTTTTCTATTCATCGTTGCGCTGCTGGGTTATGCCGGCTGGCAGCTAACACGCAAATCCCCTATGGAAGTGGAACTTGCCGCGATTACACGCGGCACAGTGGAAGCCACTGTCGTCAATACGCGTGCGGGTACGATCAAAGCCTGCCGGAGAGCCAAACTGGCTCCTGCTGTGGGAGGACAAATTATTAAACTGCCCGTAGATGATGGCGATCGCGTCGAGGAAGGGGCGATACTGCTGGAACTATGGAATGCCGATCTGGTGGCACAATATGAACTGGCCAAACAACAATTAGCTACCGCCAAAAGCCGCCAACGCGAAGCCTGCATCATGGCTCAAAATGCCCAACGCGAATCAATCCGTACCCAGCAGCTCGTTTCCCAAGGGTTTGTCAGCCCACAGCGGGCCGAAGATGCCGATGCCAATGCGCAAGCTCGCCAAGCAGGCTGTGCAGCTACAGCAGCCGATGTCAAGCGCGCGCAAGCACAAATCGAAGTCACTCAGGCCAATCTGGATCGCACCATACTGTATGCGCCCTTTGCTGGCATCATTGCCCAGGTTACGGGCGAGCTGGGTGAATACACCATGCCCTCCCCGCCAGGCATTCCTACACCTCCCGCGATCGACCTGATTGATGATTCTTGTTTGTATGTCAGTGCGCCGATGGATGAAGTGGATGCGCCTAAAATAAAAATCGGACAGGAAGCACGCATTACGTTGGACGCACTGCCTGGCCAATCCTTTGCTGGAACGGTGCGCCGTATTGCGCCATATGTCACAGAAATCGAAAAGCAGGCACGCACCGTGGATGTTGAAGTCAATTTTACCGAAGGCTCAAACTATGCTTTATTAGTAGGTTACAGCGCGGATGTCGAAGTGATCACTGATCGGCATGAACAGGTTCTGCGTATCCCAACCTCCGCTATCCGGCAACAGGGCAAAGTGCTGATATTGGGTCAGCATGATCGCCTGGAAGAACGTACGCTGAAAATAGGGCTGGCCAATTGGGCATTCACGGAAATTATCAGTGGCTTGGCGGAAGGCGATCAGGTAGTGACCTCCTTTGACGACGAAAGTACTGTGGCCGGCGTGATCGTCAAACCCAAAACAGCTCAGCCATGATCCAGCTTTCAGCCATTACCCGCGCCTTTCATATGGGAGATCAGGAGATTCGTGCGCTCGATCACATTGATCTGGAAATTGTCTCGGGTGAATATGTATCGATCATGGGACCTTCTGGTTCAGGGAAATCCACCCTGCTCAACGTCATCGGCCTGCTGGATAGGCCAGATAGCGGACGCTACCAGCTCGATGGCAAAGACGTCACTGATTTAACCGAAACCGAGCAGGCGCGTGTGCGCAGAGAAAAAATTGGTTTTGTTTTTCAATCGTTTCATCTTGTCCCTCGCCTCACCGCTGCAGAAAATATCGAGCTGCCGCTGATCCTAACCGGTATTCCACCGGCTGAGCGCAAAACGCGCGTAGAACAGGCATTAGCTGCCTTTAATCTGAGCGAACGCGCTCGACATCGCCCGGCTGAATTATCCGGTGGCCAGCGCCAGCGGGTCGCGATTGCACGCGCGACCATTCTGCGCCCAACCGCCTTGCTGGCGGATGAACCAACAGGCAATCTCGATCATCGAATTGGCTCGGAGGTAATGGCGCTACTGGAAGATCTGCATCATACCGGCACTACCCTCATTGTGGTGACACATGATCGCGAACTGGGATTACGGGCACACCGCCGCATTGCCATGCGCGATGGTCATATCGTGGCAGATGAACAATGAAGCTACGGGATACCCTGCAGTTTTCATTCAAGACGGTCACGAGCTACCCTATCCGCTCATTTCTCATCATTCTGGCGATGGCGCTGGGTGTGACTGCAGTCGTCGTCCTGACTGCGCTGGGTGATGGCGCGCGCCGTTATGTGATTCATCAATTCTCATCAATCGGTACCAATCTGATCATCGTTTTACCTGGTCGTGCTGAAACCGCTGGCAGCTTCCCCGGTGCAGCCATGGGGCAGACTCCACGTGATCTGACATTAGAAGATGCCCGCTGGATTGGCCAGCTTCCTCAGGTGCGGCGCTATGCTCCGCTCAATGTGGGATCTGCTGAACTCGCTGGCGCCAGCCGCTTGCGGGAAGTCACTGTACTGGGCGGCACCGCAAATATTTTGCCCATCCGGCACATGGAGCTTGCGCAAGGCAGCTTTCTGGCACATGGCTCGCAACACAGCGCACAAATCGTATTGGGAGCAAAACTGGCTGAGGAATTTTTTCCCGATGGCAACGCAGTAGGTCAGCGTATCAGGCTAGCCGACCGGCGATTCATCGTATCAGGCATCCTGGCCAGTCAGGGAGAAACGATGGGATACAATTCAGATGAGATCGTCATTATTCCGATTAATCATGCCCAAGCGCTCTTCGATACCACATCGCTTTTTCGCATCCTGATCGAAGTCAGGAATCGCAGTGATATTCTCTCTGTTAAAGAAGCCGTTCGTCAGGCACTGATTCAACGTCACGATGGCGAAGAGGATGTTACCATCATTACCCAGGATGCTGTACTCGCCACTTTCGACCGCATTCTGCGGGCGCTCACGCTCGGCGTGGCTGGCATTGCTGCGATCAGTCTGGCGGTAGCCGGTATTCTGGTCATGAATGTCATGCTGGTAGCAGTCAGTCAGCGCACAAGCGAAATCGGCTTACTCAAAGCACTCGGTGCACCTGCAAGCGATATTCGCCGTTTATTTCTCGCTGAAGCCGCCTGGTTATCTCTTACGGGCGCCATCTTCGGTCTTATTCTGGGATATCTGGGTAGCCTGCTGATTCGCCTTGCTTATCCGCAGCTACCTGCCTGGCCGCCTGTCTGGGCCAGTCTAGCCGGCATCATGGTTGCGCTGACAACCGGTATTATTGCCGGTCTGCTGCCTGCCGCCCGCGCTGCACGCTTGGATCCCGTCAAAGCATTGAGTGGCAAATGAAAATACTCGACACGTTTCAGTTTGCGCTCCATGCTCTGACAGCCCATCGGCTCCGCACACTATTGTCAGCATCGGGAATTGCTATTGGCATTGCGGCCGTCATCCTGCTGACTTCGATTGGCGAAGGGATTCAGCGTTTCGTGCTGGCTGAATTTACCCAGTTTGGCACCAATATCCTGAACGTTACCCCAGGGAAAACCAAAGCACATGGTAGATCGGTTGGCTCCATCAGCAGTGCGCGCATACTGACGATTGAAGATGCACTGGCCGTTAAGCACTCGCGCTATGCTCAATACGTCAACCCCAGTGTCATGGGTAATGCTGAAATCCGTGCGGAAGGCCGCAGTCGGCGTGTTACCGTTTACGGGCAAGGTCATGATTTTGACAAAGCCTTCAATATGAGCGTGGCGACTGGGCAATTCCTGCCTGCGGATGATCCACGCAATCCACGCGCATTTGCTGTACTCGGTGCAAAAGCGCATAGCGAGCTATTCGGCAATGCCAATCCGCTCGGCGCCATCTTGCAGGTCGGCGGCTCACGTTTCCGTATCATCGGAGTCATGGCGCCCAAGGGACAAATTCTCGGATTTGATCTGGATGATACCGTATTCATTCCCACTACGCGGGCGCTGGAAGTATTTAACCGCGAAGGCCTCATGGAAATCCAGATCGTCTATCCGCCGGAAACGTCCTTGAATGCCGTCGTGGAAGACGTGCGGCGCATTCTGATTGAACGGCATGGACGCGAGGATTTTACGCTTACCCCTCAGCAGCAGATGCTCAGTACCCTGTCTACCGTATTGAACATACTCACCTTTGCCGTCGCTGCTTTGGGCGGGATTTCGCTATTGGTCGGTGCTGTGGGTATGGTGACGCTCATGCATATCTCCGTCGCTGAGCGCGTGGCAGAGATTGGCTTGCTCAATGCACTAGGCGCTACCCGTGGCCGTATCCGCCTGCTGTTTTTGATGGAGTCTACCGTACTGTCAACACTCGGCGGATTAGCCGGGCTGGCGATTGGCACCGCGCTTGCTTCGCTGCTCAAAATCGTGGTGAGCGGTTTACCCGTCAGTATTCCGTGGAATTTTGTCACGGGCGCCTTGGCAGTATCCGTGTTGATCGGCCTGGCGGCAGGCGTTATCCCCGCCATGCACGCCGCACGGCTCAATCCGATCGATGCGTTGAGGGCAGAGTAACTCTCAATTCGAAAAACCCCCGCACCAATTTTCAATTGAATTCATAGGGGTGAGAGTTGTAAGCTGTCATTTCCCGTTCTTATACTTATTTTGATTGCTCACATTTCATGAAAAAACCCGTTAGCCGCATTCTCCTCATCAATGATGAGAAGCTGATTCTGAAGGCATTCGTCAAAGGATTAAACGTCGCGGCCAAGTCGATGGAAAATCCGCTGGGTATCAGCTTTACAGGCGTCACGACTGCACATGAAGCACTGAAGGCCATTGAGGAAGAGGGTGACATCCAGGCTTTGGTGGTCGACGATAAGTTGTATACCCTGCAAAGCGAACGGAAAGGTTCGCGCAATCTGCAAATGACCGCATTGGAGCTCGTACAGAAAGTTTCTCGCTTCCGCCCTGAGCTGAATATTTATGTATTGATCGCTCAAGAACAGGAGGATGAAGTCGTTGATGCGCTCTTTTCCGAAACGGTGGACGGCTATTTTTACCGTGAAGAGCGTGACTACCGCGGCATGTACCGCATCCTTAATGCACAGCTCCAGGATAAAGCGCGTACACCTTTCTATGACCAACTCAAGCATTATGTTTTGATGGCCAAAGATGCCTGGCATACACCGGGGCACTCTTCCGGTGATTCACTGCGCGACAGCCCCTGGGTAAGCGATTTCTACGAATTTATCGGTGAGCATATTTTTCGTGCCGATCTGTCCGTGTCTGTCCCCATGCTCGATTCGCTGATGGAACCTACCGGAGTGATCGCCGAAGCACAAAAAATTGCAGCCAAAGCGTTTGGCGCACGCCGCACCTTTTTTGCTACCAATGGCACTTCTACCGCCAATAAGGTAATTTTCCAGACTTTGCTCGCCCCAGGAGAAAAATTACTGTTGGATCGAAACTGCCACAAGTCGGTGCATCACGGCGTAGTCCTTTCGGGCGCCCACCCGGTTTATCTCGATTCCTCCGTCAACAAAAAGTTCAGTATCTATGGGCCTGTTCCCAAACAAACCTTATTCAGCGCAATCGAGCAGCATGCCGATGCAGAAGCCTTGATATTGACCAGTTGCACTTACGATGGCCTACGCTACGATCTTCCTCCGATCATCGAAGCTGCGCATGCGAGAGGAATCAAGGTCATTATCGATGAAGCCTGGTATGGCTTTGCCCGCTTCCACCCGGCTTTCCGTCCCACTGCCTTGGAAGCAGGTGCGGACTATGCGACGCAAAGTACTCACAAAGTGCTGTCTGCTTTCTCCCAATCCAGCATGATTCATGTCAATGATCCTGATTTCAACGAGCACCTGTTTCGTGAGAATTTCAACATGCATACTTCCACCAGTCCGCAATACAGCATGATTGCGAGCCTGGATGTCGCGCGCAAGCAGGTCACGCTGGAAGGATATAAATTGCTCTCGCGCACATTGGAGCTCGCAAGAGAACTCCGTTCGCATATCAATTCCACGGGGGTATTTCAGGTGCTGGAGTTGCCCGAACTGCTACCCGATGAAGTCAAGCATGACGGTATCCAACTCGATCCCACTAAGGTGACGGTGGATATTTCACGCTGCGGTTTTACGGTAGAAGAACTGATTCGCGAATTGTTCGAGCACTACAATATTCAAGTGGAGAAATCTACTTTCAACACGCTTACCCTCCTGCTGACCATCGGCACGACCCGCAGTAAGGTATCGCGTCTTTATGATGCGCTGATGCGCATTGCGCGTGAAGGCCGCGCGCCACGACGGCTTTACCAGACACCGGAGATTCCTCATTTCACTGAGTTAAGATACTTGCCACGCGATGCATTCTACTGCGGTGGTGAATTAGCACCATTACTGGATGAAGAAGACAAGGTCAATAAAAATCTCGAGGGAAGAGTATGCACCGATCAGATCACGCCCTACCCGCCTGGTATACCGGTGCTGGTACCAGGGCAAACCATTACCAATAGCGTCATACACTATCTGGTCAGCATGCTGCGCTCGCAAAAACGCGTGGAAGTTCATGGCATCGTCTATGATGGTTATCTGCCCTGCCTGAGGCTACTGACTGCTGCTGAGGAAAGAAATCTGAGAAAACTGCCTTAAGGCAGGCTGGTTACGGTATGGGTGGAATGGTTTTATTGGAGGGTATGGAGCTTATATCATGAGCAGTGCTGCCTGCCTTATTTCTTACCAAGCGTTTTGCCGGGAACCAGATTTTGAAAATACTTCCTTTTTCTATTTCACTGACAATTTCCATGCGCGCCTGATGACGACCTGAAACATGCTTGACGATCGCCAGCCCTAAACCGGTTCCACCGGTTTCACGGGAGCGACTACGATCAACTCGGTAAAACCGCTCCGTCAGACGCAAGATATGCTCTGGTCCAATGCCGATGCCACTATCCTGGACATAAAACAAGCCTTGATCCTGTTCTTCTATCCAGTTCAATGAGATCTCCCCGCCTTCGGGCGTATAACGCACGGCATTACTGACAAGATTACCCAAAGCACTGCGTAATTCATCTACACTGCCTAGCAAATGAGCATCACTTAAAATATTCAAAGTAATATGATGGCGCCCTGCACTGAGCGATTGCGCTTCTTGAAACAAGCTATGCAGCAATTCGGCAATATCGATGTCTTCCTCATGCAAGATATTCTGGGCGTTCTCAAGCCGCGACAGTGTCAGTAAATCCTCAACCAGCCGTTGCATCCGTTTTGCCTGATCAGCCATTAAAGTTAATGCACGCTTTTCCATCTCGCTGTCTTTAATTTCTTCATCTAACAGTGTTTCCAGAAAGCCGCCTATGATGGTCAAAGGTGTGCGCAACTCATGTGAAACATTGGCGATGAAATCCCGGCGCATGATTTCCATTTTTTCAAAGCGGGTAATGTCCCGGCTGATTAGCAGCTTCTCCTTGTCTCCATAAGGTACCAACTGGAGTGAGAGTATCATTTCTTCATATCGGGATTGTTTGATCACCAGGGGTTTACTGTAATCTCCAGCAGCCAAATACGTTACAAACTGCACCTGCCGGACCAAATGGGTAACATGCTGGCCAATATCGAGCTTCAAATCCAAGCCCAAGTGTTGTTCAGCAGAGGGGTTACACCATTCAATGCGATCCGCTTCATCCAAAATAATAATCCCTTCCGGCATTGCTGACGTTGCGCGCTGCAAACGTCCCAGCGCCTTGCTCAGGGTCTGCCGGCTTCGATAATAGCGCCGGATAAAACGTGTGAGCCGAATGAATACGTCTCCCCATGGACCAAAACTGCTGGGTATAGTGGATATCGTGGATGAGTCAATAGAAGTATGATCAAAGCGCTGAAACCATCGATCAAGAGAAGCCAGGCAATAGATATGGTGTATCGTTATTCCCAGCAGGATAAAGCTGAATAAAAGCAGTGCCGTTACAGCACCTACCGCAACCCATAGCACGGCTGTAACCACGATCAGCAAGAAAATACCAGTCAAACGTTGCCAGAGATCAAACACGTCAATATCTCGGTCTCGGGAAGGGATAAAAAATTATTCTGGTTGCTTTAGAAATTCACATCTTTCCAGGCAGCAAGCTTGGGAAAGACTCACTTGTCGGGTATTATGCTTGAAAAACCGGGCAGGTACAGAAAAAATATTCCAGTATTAGGCGCATCCCTGGATAAAAATTACAATCAATCCATTAAAAACAGCGAATCGACTGGAGGCACATATGAGTTCACTTTCCAGCCGGTCCTAGAAATGATTCAGCTGTACTCTTTTATTCAACGCCTACTTCGCACCGTGTTGAAAAACGATAACCTGTCCCCCTCACTGTTTGAACCAGTTCATCCTTCCCGACATCTTCAAGCGCTCTGCGCAGTCTTCGTATATGAACATCCACTGTTCGATCTTCAACAAAGACATGATCTCCCCACACGCGATCAAGCAACTGTCCTCGCGTATGCACACGCTCGGTATGCGTCATCAAAAAGTGCAGCAGACGAAATTCGGTCGGTCCCAGTACAATTTCTGATGATTTTGATTGATTCTCTCCATCGTCGTTAACGGTTACTCGATGCGTTGCCGGATCTAATTTTAGTCCGCCCACCTCAACCACTTCATCTGATACTTCTGGTAAGCGCCGGCGTAGCACTGCCTTAATGCGCGCAATGAGTTCGCGGGGTGAGAAAGGCTTAGTGATATAATCATCTGCACCAATTTCCAATCCGGTTACTTTGTCACTCTCCTCCACGCGCGCCGTTAACATGATAATGGGAATCGCCCTCGTTCTCGCTCCCTGCCGTAGCATCCGGGCAAACTCGATGCCGCTCACATTTGGCAGCATCCAGTCCAGTAGCACCAGATCTGGCAACACGTCATTAACCATATCCTTCGCTTGTTCTGCGCTGCCTGCGCATAAAACAACGTATCCTGCATTGCGTAAATTGTATGAAACCAGTTCCTGGATTGCGGGTTCATCTTCCACGATCAGTATTGTTGCAGCCATTAGCGACTCCACTCAAAAAATATTTTCTAAAAATTTCTGAGATAATATAAAGATATCATTACATTTTTATGACAAACATCATAGATGTCATATATCGACAATCTCAATTTTCTAAATAGACACCCATGGCAGGACTTAATAAATACACTCCCATTCCAACTGAAATAACCCTCCACAAAAAATCGAGGGTACTGGAAATCTCCTTCAATGACGGTAAGACTTTTCAACTACCCTGCGAGTTTCTTCGAGTCTACTCTCCCTCAGCAGAAGTAAGGGGGCATGGCCCGGGGGATGAAATCCTGCAAACAGGCAAGCAGGAGGTATCGATTACGCATATTGAACCTATAGGTCATTACGCTATCCAGTTGAATTTTTCTGATGGTCACAATACTGGGCTTTACTCGTGGGATTTACTTTATAATTATGGATTGAACCAAGATGCAATGTGGCAACGTTATTTGCAACGGCTAAAAGAAGCTGGCATTAACCATGAAACGACCTGACTCACCCAGTACATTTGCTTTCATGAGCCTCCATCATTTTTTCAATTCTCGCCCAATTATTTGACATGACAAAAACTACCCATTTTGGCTTCAAAACTGTTTCAGAAACAGAGAAAGCACATAAAGTCGCAGATGTTTTTGATTCGGTGGCCGCACGCTACAATCTGATGAATGATCTGATGTCGCTCGGCTTGCATCGGCTCTGGAAGCGATTTGCTATCGACGCAAGTGGCGCGAAAGCGGGAGATCGGGTCCTCGATATTGCGGGTGGAACAGCCGATTTGACAGCATTGTTCGTCAAACAAGTGGGTGAAACAGGCCAAGTGTGGCTAACCGATATCAATAATTCCATGCTGACAATCGGCCGGGATCGCATGTTGAATGAAGGCGTAACTATCCCAGTAGCTCAGTGTGATGCAGAAAAATTACCATTCCCTGACAATTATTTTGAGCATGTCAGCGTAGCATTTGGTCTCAGAAACATGACCCACAAAGATATTGCGCTCAAAGAAATGCTGCGTGTACTCTGCCCGGGTGGATCGCTTATCGTGCTGGAATTTTCCAAAGTATGGAAACCACTGCAACCTTTTTATGATGTTTATTCCTTCAAGATACTCCCTACCATGGGGCAATTAGTCGCTAAGGATGAAAAAAGCTATCGCTATCTTGCCGAATCGATTCGTATGCACCCTGCACAGGAAGAATTGAAACAGCTTATGCAGCAAGTTGGATTTGAACGAGTGGAGTATTTTAATTTGACTGCCGGAGTGGTTGCTCTCCATCGGGGCTACAAGTTCTAGAAGCGCGTTTTAACTCATCTTTAACCAATCTCTAGGACATTCTCGCCTTCTTCCGTAAGCGAGCCTCCGATATGCCCATCGACATCTACCCATAGATGGGGTAATCCGAGATCTTCAAGCCAATCCTTGCCCTGATGCTCCTTGAGCATCCCAATCGTTGAGGCGCTACCTGCAATAACACAGAAATCACCTACGACACTCACTGCAGCCATTCGCCTGGCTGGCCAGCCTGTTTTCGGATTCAAGACATGACCGTAACGAATGCTATTTATGGTGATACAGCGCTCATAATCTCCACTGCTGGCAAGTGCGCCAGAATAGAGTTCCAGCGTCTGTAATAAGGTATCAGGGTAGCGCGGATGACGTATTCCGATTCGCCAAGGACTGCCGTCTGCATGCGGTCCAATAATCTTGATATCCCCTCCCAAGTTGACCATCCCGTGTTGAATACCCCTATTCCAACATATCGTGGCAGCACGATCGACCGCATACTCTTTAACGACACCGCCTAAATCAAGCTCCATGCCAGGAAGCGGAAATTTAAGAATAGGTGATGCCCAACGCAGCTTATGCCAGCCAACTCTATCCAGCAAACCTTGGATAACCGCTTCATCCGGTAATTGATCTGATTTGAAATTCCAAGCGTGATGCAAAATACCCGAAGTAATGTCAAACAATTCATCGCTTTCACGATAGCAGGTTTCTGCATAATCCAGTAACCCGGCTGTTTCGTTATCGACAATAATACTCCCTCCTTTCGCTGCAACACGATTAATTTCTGACAGAAAGCTGCTTTCACGATAACGTGAATAAAACGACTCTAATCGTTGAACATCGGCAATTGCTGCATCCACAGCACGCCCTGCTTTAGTCTCGGTTGCAGCATAAAGCTGTATCTCACAGGCCGTACCCATTGCATTAAAGGGAAAGCGGTAGAGTTTCATTGCAGCGAATACTTAAATAATCATTCACAAGACCCCTAAATTGTTATTTTCGTTCAAATCCCGTAACAATACGATCATAAACATCCAAGCCTTTCAACGAATAAGCCTGGATAAGACGGGTAATTCAGCAATTCAGAGTATTCCCGATCAGAGATTTCTGTCAGAAGCTATAGTGCCAAGTAGCTGAGAGCGCACCTTCACGTTCAAGTTGAAAACCATTGACATCATCACGTAGCGGTTGCACCCATTCAAAAGCGAAATGATTACCGGAAAACTTGCCGCTAGGCACGGAAGCATTCACGCCAATGCCGATATCCCAATATTGGCCACCATGATTGGCAGGAAAATCCATCGGGCCAATACGCGCGTTAAATTCATTGAAATCTCCATGTATCCTATCACGGAAAGTATAAATTCCCCGTACCGAGGCTGCCAGCCAATTGGACAATTGATATCCCCCCCAAGTGGATGCCTGAAAAATGTCACCCAGCCGATAACCTGATTCATTGCTGCGTTCCATCCGCTTGACACCATAAAGCTGGGCTCCCCAATACCAACGATCGCTTGTGCCGGCATAAGTCAGGTTAGGTAAAAAATCCCACGTGCCACTTCCTAATTGCATGTCAAAATGAAACAATCCTCCATCAACCTGAAACATTCGCCGCATTTTCAAATCTACTTTTCCGGTCGGCGCGCTGATACCTAAGCCCGCATGCAGCCGATGCCCGGGTATTTCATATAACTTGATCAGTGATGACAATATGGTATCGCCAACCCCGCCAGTTGTATGCCCGCCGGTGCCAGTATGCTCATGAACACCCGGGACGGGTGGCGGACGTCCTTCCAACTGACGCAAATTCATGTCCATATCCATGAATTGCGGCATGATCATTAGATTCAGCCAGCGAGTAGGCGCATACATGATATCGAGCATGTGCATTTTCATGTTCATCTCGGTGTGGGTGAACCGGCACAAGGTAATGTCGCTACAGCCTTCGTTGACAATCGACAGATCGCTGGCCTGGTGCGCACCGCGCAACATATCACCCGCCTGGCGAGAATACATGAAACGATACCCCACCATCAGTTCACCTGGATTATCCAGCATATGGCCAAACATGATGCCGGCTGGCACAGAGTGCGCACCATGGGCATGCCGCGGACCATGATCATGATTCGCATGGTTGTGCCCAGTCTCTTTATTCATGCGGGAATTAATGGCTTCCATATCCACTTTAATCGCGGCATTGGCCACATAAAAATCAAAATCAGCAAAACTGCTCTGACCATTTCCGCCCAGCTTCAGTGAGCTCGCGCGCGCGTAATATTCAAAAGCCGCTTCTAGCTCAACTCCCTTGGTAAATCTCTTATTGAGTACCACCCCCCCGCTCAATGAACCAAAACCGGATAAACGATGATCACTGGAAAAATTTTGAGGCAGTTTGGCCGCATCAAATGATACCAGCTGGGGTCGCAGATTAAGTTCAGTGGCATCAACCAGATTACCGTTGGCATCAAAAAAATTATCATTTCCGTTACGAAAAAATTGTTGATTCGGATCATTCACATCAACCCAGACTTGCCGCCCTGAGGCATCGATAGCCGTTTTACGAAATGCCTGGTTGGAGATGAGATACGGCTGATAGAAATCGGCTGAATCTTGCGAGTAATAGCGAATTCGAGGCGTAATGGTCCATCCATGACTCAGTGGTTGCACCCAATCCGCTTCAAAGGTATGCGCATTGACCCCCCAATCATCGAATGAAAATTGATAATTCAAATGTAAGGCGGCATCCACTGGGCTGATATGCTGTACGTATTTACTGCTCAAAGCCAGTTGATTGCGTATATTCGGACGCTGCTCCAATAGAGCGCGCGCATCACCGGTTATAGAAGAATTTGAACCAGGGTTAAGGGTATCCGGGTTAATAAAAATAACCGTCATGACTTTGTACGGATTCTCCATGAAGCCACTGCTATGGGTATAACCGATATTGGTATCGATCAACGAGCCTTTGCCAAGAACCTGTGTCAATCCCAGATTGGCGGTCCAATCCTGGCGATCGCCACGTAAGATTTCCGAACCGCTGCGCCGCTCAATTTGATTTGCATAAGCAGTGCGCGTCACATAAGGCAGAAGGTCAGGATCGAGAATGGCGGATGTCTCGCTGCTGGTATACCCTGCTCCGAATTTCAGGCTGGTCAGCTTCTGATTAAAATCCAGACGGCCGCTGATATTGCCATAGCTGGATTTATAATCATTTTCTAATGAAAATCCACCGCCTGCATTGACAGCCGCCTCATTCCATTCATAACCCAATCTAAAATTTGCCTGATTACGTGTTTCCGGCGATGCGGATGAAAGAATCAGTACAGTGCGCGGATCGATTACCTTCCCCCCCTCGGGTATCAGTCTGAGGGGATTCAGATTTTGATCCAGTAGAACCTGGGTTTGGACCAAAGGAGACGCACCAACCGTAATCACTCCCTGAGGTGAATCTTGCAGAATAGGCCGATTGCCATTGGCTACCAGAGGCGCTGTGGTGACGGGCGTCGCACCTGACCACGTATCCTGTGTATAGCTGAATGAAAATTTTACGCGATCATAAAAGGTAAAATTGCCACTCCCATGCACAACATCCACCATAATGGGCTTAAGATTGCTGTGTACATTGTAGAGATTACGCTTCCCTTCCTGATACCGGTTATATTGAAAGCTGACGCTGTCATTACTGGGACTTGCGCCCTGTGCAGGCGATAGTAACAGACCGGGTAAAACGAGCGCTGCGGACGTCAATGCTTGCAGCGTTGTTTTACGGCTAGAGGTCAGGCTAACTTTCGAATCGCGAGATTCAGGATTATCGACTGAATGCTGTGCTAAACCAGCTGAGTGTGGAGCGTTCAAACCTGTTATCAGGGCATGGCTTAGAAACAGCCGCAGCCGCCACCACCCCCTGCAGAATTGATACTGGCAGCAGCCTCGCGACTACCATAGATGTGTCCCCGAATACTGCTTTGTAAGGGATTAGGGTCTAGCGCCATATGCGATTTAGCAAGATTACCGCGCTCCCAGGGAGCAATCTGAGCACAGCCCGATAAGGTTGCTCCACTGAATAGGATGATGGAAATGACAATAAAATGAGTTACTTTCATCAATAAGTCAAACCGGGAATTTTCTGCAGCGACACAAAAATATGAACTGCCTCTATATCTCTTCTATCAGAAGCTGCTCAATCAAGCGACGTAACTCTTCAGCCTCGCCAGTGCGGAAACCCCGATGGATATGCCGGACAAAGCCTTTTTTGTCGATAATATAAGTGGATGGCATGGCAATCACTCCGAAATCTTGTGCGCATTGTTTACTGGCATCGATCAAGATCGGAAAATTGACAGGACGCTTGGCAAGAAACTCTTTGGCGTCTTCAACGCTTTCATCCAAATTGATCGCGATCACTTTCAGCCCCTTGTCTTTAAACTCATGCGTGAGCTGACTCATGAAGGGAAATGATTTGACGCAAGGAGGGCACCAGGAAGCCCAGAAATCCACATAAACCACTTCGCCTTTCATCGCTTCCCAGCCTTCAGCCAATTTCCCATCTAAAAAAGACAACTGGCAATGCGGCGGCGGCGTATTTCCTTCCAAGTGTGCCCGCACAGGTGACACCACCGAAAGACAAAACATCAAGCTGGCTGCAAATAATAAATTGGCTTGCTTAATCATTTTAGAAAGATATCCTATTTTAAAAAGACATCTACCTGCTCATCATTAAAACTGCGGTTATTCGAATTGATCGACGAAAAGATCTGTCCCGGTGTGCTCATTATTGACTGTCTTGCAGTGCCATTCGACTTCAAAATTCCGGGCGCCAGCCATGGTTTTGTTCGCCATCATAAAATATGTTCCATTCCCTCCACGCAGTGTTACCTCAGGGCTGAAATGCGCATCACCCGGCGTAGTATCGGTAATATTGATCGCTTTGCTGCCTTTAAGAAGCTGGAGGCTGACAAACATTCCGGGTACGGGGGGAGAATTATCTCTGATCTTGACAGCAAGATAATCCGCTGGCCCAACGCCGCTTTCATCAAAACAAGTTACGCGCGCCAGTGCAGTAAATGTTGCCTTGTTGCCAGCAGGATCAAGTACGGCGCCTCCGCCATGCGCGCCACAGATTGCTGCATAACCGGTCGTAACGATCATACTTGCGCTCAATAAAATTTTTCCCAGGGATTTTTGTAGAAATGGATGATGCTTAATCATACTTTCTTCCTCCTCTTTTCGTATATTAGACTTATTCATCAGCATGCCATCGATACGATATGTTATCAAACTGCTCTAGATTTTCCTCAGTCCATCAGCGCTGCCATCCGTAAGCTTACCGTCTTTCAACGCTCGAAGAAACCATTAGTTTTTTCGAGGATGCGAACAGGATCCATAACCCCATTCGCAATCGTTATCTCCTATTTATTCAGGCCAGACTTGCTGACCGTTGAACTTGATCGGCATATCACGCATGATCTGTGCCGCAGAGGGCCTTACCTCGACATCGACACCGCTACCGCATGACCCAGGCAGCGGATTCTTCGTCAGGTCGCGGGTAATCGTCAGTGAAGCGGGCCCATCATCTGTAGTACTCACGCGATCATAGGGCGTCCCCAGATTATTATGAGTCCATAGATTGGCAACTGCACCTGCTTCCCCGCCGCCGTTGCGCAAGGCATCAATCCCGCTAATCTCACAAATATCTGCGATGGAAACGAAGAACTTGACGCTTTTAGCACAGGAAGTCGGCTCGATATTCGTCGCACTGACTCTAAAAGGAACAAATGCGTTCATGTGAGCCGGCATGCCCGGTCCACCGCCAGACCAGAATCCGACGACATTACCTGTCGGCCCCTGTTTCTCATCCACAAAATCAAAGACCGCCCGTGTCTGGAGAGGCTGAACGTTAGGTCCCCAGTTTGAAACAAAATCGGTCAATGGACCACCATGAGGCTGACCCCCGACAGTAATGGAAGAATCCGTGCCATCTGGAAAAACCACTGAAGTACCAATAATTGCTTTTTCACCGCAGCCATGACCAATGGTAACATTATTGAGTATTCTAATTCCTTCATTGAGTGTTGCTGTTTCCAAGCGGGTATGTGCCAGCGCACTCTGCCCTATGCCTGCCAGCATGGCTGCCGCTAAAGCCAGCGTTAGTGTTCTGATTTTATTTTTTTTCATAATAGCTCCCTGTCTAATCTCTAAAAATGATGAATACGTGATTTATTCACGGCAACCGCCCAAAAGACCCATTCCACTTGCCCGAGATTAATTTACTAACAAAGATGAATGTAATGTGCCTGCGACCCCCATCTTCTTTTTCAAAATAAATGAATGGGTAGTCGGAAATCATTATCTGGTCTACTCAAGCAAATAACAATGCGGCAAATTGTCGCACCTCACTCTTTCTGTTTTGGATGCGCTTACGCTCACTTCGCATTGCATTGATTAATAAATAGATATATTCATTAACCATCATTCAGCCAGGAAAGCGAATGAATCAATGTGCGACAATTTGCCGCACTTGCAATGTCTCACTGATTAAAAAAATTATGGTTAACCCGAATATTTCATAAATTCGGGTTAATAAAGAAGTGCCAGCGGCATTGCTTACACTCATGATTTCACGAAGGAGCATTTACAGACTAAATTTGATTGGGGCGGAATTTTTTATACGGTAATGCTATAGCCCCGGGAGGGAGGCATCAATCTCACTTATTTTTCTGCAGCATTTCGGCGGCATGCTTGCGCGTCGTGGCAGTAATATTCACCCCTCCCAACATACGCGCGATTTCCTCGACCCGTTCCTGCTCATTCAGTGAGTGGATAGAACTCAATACCGCTTTGTCAGCAGCGGGTTCGGCTGTTTTAAACACCTGCCAATGCTGATCGCCCATCGAGGCAACCTGGGGCAAATGGGTAATACAGAGCACTTGGCGCGTTTTACCTAACTGCTTGAGGAGTTTGCCGACAATTTCAGCGACCCGCCCCCCAATTCCTGCATCCACTTCATCAAATATCAGGGTGGGTGCAGTGCCTACCTGACTGGTAATCACCTGTATCGCAAGACTGATACGTGACAATTCCCCCCCGGAGGCAATTTTTGCCAGTGGACGTGGGGGCAGCCCCCCATGGGTTGAAACCTGAAATTCGATTTGCTCGCGCCCATGGGCATTGCCGTGGTTAAATGGCGTCAGCACGATATCAAAACAGCCCCCTGACATGGCCAGCGTTTGCATCGCTCTAGTAACCTGACATGCCAGCGTTTCAGCCGCTTTTCGTCGCGCGATGCTCAGTGTATTGGCAAGCTCGTCGTAGGTTGTCTGTGCCGATGACACTGCTGCGGCAAGACTGCTTCCGTCGGCATTTCCTCCAAGCTCCTGCAAGCGTTGCATGGTTCGCTGCAATAAATCAGGTATCTCTTCTGGAGGAACATGATATTTTCTAGCCAGAGTGTGGATGGCGGCCATCCTCTCTTCGGCGATATGCAGGCTTTGCGGATCCAGATCCAGACTCTGCTGATAGTGCTTCAATTCATAGACTGCCTCCTGCAACTGAACCTGGGTAGTTTCTAATAAATCATAAGGAGACTTGAGATGACTGTCATAATCAAGCAAATGACGCAAGCGAGCGAGCACAGCATGAAGTTGCCCCAGCGTAGCTGATTCACTCTCTGACAATATTTCCAGGCTTGATTCGGCGGCTTCCAGCAAATTTGCCGTATGAGACAAGCGACTATAATCAGCTTGTAAGGTTTGCCACGCTTCAAGTGAGAAATTCAGTGCAGAAAGCTCCTGAAGTTGCCATTCCAGTTGTTCGCGCTCCTGTAAGAAGTGAGCTGCATCCTGTTCCCACGCCAAACGTTGCTGATGTAATTGCTGCCAATGCTGATAAGCTGTTGCCACCGCCTTGGCTAACTCGCTGTTGCCTGCATAGCCATCCAGCAAATCACGCTGCATTTCACCCCGTAACAAAGACTGGTGCGCATGCTGTCCATGAATATCGACGAGCTGTTCACCGGCGGCACGAAGTTGCTGCAAAGTGACGGAACAGCCATTGATATAGCTTCGTGAACGCCCATTAACATCCAAGATGCGGCGAAGTAAGCAAATGCCGGGATCAGCTTGCAGATCCTTTTCTCGCAACCAATCCTGCATACCAGGAATAGGATTGATATCAAACTCGGCAATGATTTCTGCGCGCTCACAGCCATGACGTATCTGACCTACCTCACCACGCTCTCCCAATACGAGCATCAATGCGTCAATCAGAATCGATTTTCCTGCACCCGTTTCACCGGTCAAGACGGTAAAACCCGGCTTGAACGTTAATTCAGCCCAGTCAACAATCACAAAATCACGAATGGTCAAATGAACCAGCATGCCAGTCAATTAGTAATTTTTCTGAGGAATTTCACTCCAACCCAGCTTCTCCCGTAGCATGCGATAATAACTATGATTGACTGCATGCAACAACTTGACTGTCTCGGAAAAACGCCGCACGATAATTTTGTCATGCCCTCCCAAATCAAACCAGGAATGACTATCCGCATAAATTTTCGTTTCAGTCGTATTCAGCACTTTGATTTCGATGAGTGCATCCGGCTCAACCACGATAGGACGATTGCTCAAGGTATGAGGACATACTGGAACCAGTTCAATCAAATCAAGGCCAGGATGTAAAATCGGCCCTCCTGAAGAAAGTGCATAGGCTGTTGAGCCTGTAGGCGTGGCCACAATCAAGCCATCAGAGCGTAAAGTGTAGACATATTCATCATTGATGCGCACCTCAAACTCAATCATACCGGTACTGATACCCCGGTGAACGACCACATCGTTAAATGCTAACGCCCTGAACACACTCACCTCATTCCGTAATACTTCCGCAGACAGCAGTGTCCGTTTTTCCATTACAAAGTGTCCATCCAGCATGGCGCCAAGCGTTTCCACCATGGTATCAACCGTCAAATCGGTCAGAAAACCGAGCCGTCCTTGATTGACTCCAACCAGAGGCACATTAAATGGCGCAAGAATTCGTGCAATATTCAGCATGGTGCCATCTCCTCCCAACACCACGGCAAGGTCAGCCTGCGCACCAATTTCTTCTAGTGTCAGCACGGGATAGTCAATCTTTCCGATATGCGATGCAGTCAACTGGTCAAGCGCCACTTCGAAATTACGACTGGCCAGATACTGCGCCAGACTCAATAATGGAGTCAGAATATCTGGATTTTTATGCTTACCGATCAATGCAATTTTGTTGAAAAATGCGCCCATTAAAACCAATCTATATTTGAGATATCCAATTATCTTTGGAAAACTTATGAATATTAACGCAGCATATCTGAAAGGTAAAAATATTGTTAAAACAATCTTTAGAAAAATATGAAAAGATCGGTAAAACCATTTCTCTCCCAGATTAAAATAAGCAGAATTTTTACCCCAGAACATACTCGCCAGTAAGGCTGAATCGTGTAGAATAAACAGATGCTTAACGAACGTGCAAAAATCTTGCTGAAGACACTGGTTGAACGGTATATCCATGAGGGTGAGCCGGTGGGATCGCGTTTACTTTCTAAATTCTCCAGGCTGGATCTCAGCCCCGCCACGATCCGCAATGTCATGGTTGATCTTGAGGAAATGGGTTATGTCACGAGCCCCCATACCTCAGCCGGAAGAATACCGACTGCACTGGGTTACCGCTTTTTTGTCGATAGCTTGTTGATAGTTCAATCTCTGGATAGTAAAGAAGTGTCTCACCTGGAACACCAGATGCATCCCGATAATCCGTCACGGCTCATCAATGTTGCTTCGCAACTGCTCTCCGAATTGACGCAATTTGCAGGAGTCGTCATTACGCCTAAACGATCAGGCGGCGCCGTATTTCGTTATATAGAGTTTATGGCTTTGTCTGAAAAGCGCATTCTGCTTATTATGGTGACGCCGGAAGGCGATGTGCAGAACCGGATCATTTTCACTGATGTAACTTACAGTCAGTCAGATTTGATCGAGGCGGGCAATTTTCTCAATCAACATTATGCAGGCTGTACACTGGAAGAAATTCGCGGCCGTCTGCAAGTAGAATTGAAACAATTGCGTCATGACATGACGAGCCTCATGAATACAGCGATCGAGCTTAGCAGTGATGTCATCCGGGAAAGCAGTGAAGCCGTCGTGCTGGCAGGAGAACATAAACTTCTTGATGTTAAGGATCTCTCTGACAATCTGGTTAATTTAAAAAAATTATTTGAATTATTTGAACGTAAGACCAAATTATTAAAGCTAATGGAATTGAGCCGCCAGGCGCATGGTGTGAAAATTTTCATTGGCGGAGAATCGGATGTCGCCGCATTGGATGAAGTGAGTGTGGTGACAGCCCCTTATGAAATTGAAGGAGAAGTGGTAGGCACTGTCGGCGTCATTGGCCCGAGGCGCATGGCTTATGAGCGTGTGATTCCGATCGTGGACATTACAGCCAGGCTTCTTACGAGTGGATTGTCGCGAAATTGATTAACCATTCATATCCATATGTTTAAGCAGATATAGTACTATGCCCATGTTACCTGAACCCGCCTATCAACACGGAACTCTGAATAAAATCGGTGTGTTGCTGATTAATCTGGGAACACCTGATGCGCCTACTGCAAAAGCACTGAGGTCTTATCTGAAGCAGTTTCTCAGCGATCCACGGGTCATAGAAGCGCCGCGCTGGATCTGGTGGTTTATCTTGAATGGCATCATCCTTAACACGCGCCCCAGAAAATCAGCTGAAAAATACGCACAAATCTGGATGCCAGAGGGCTCTCCGTTAAGAGTCCATACTGAACGCCAAGCCAAATTACTGGCGCGCGCCTTGGAAGATCGCATTAAGCCCGCTCCTATTGTTGAATATGCCATGATTATTGGCAATCCCTCTATTGCAGATATAGTACGACGCATGAAAGAGCGCGGCTGTGACCATATTCTGGCATTTCCGCTTTTTCCTCAATATGCTGCTAGTAGCAGTGGCTCAGCGATGGATAGTCTTTTCTCGGAATTGAAAAAGATGCGCAATATTCCTGCTATTCGCACGGTTAAGCATTTTCATGCTGATCCAGGCTATATTGCCGCAATGACACAAAATGTCCGCGATTATTGGGCCGTGCATGGCAAGCCTGACAAACTCATCATCAGTTTTCACGGGGTACCGCGCAAAACGCTCGACAAGGGCGATCCTTATCACTGCGAATGCCAGAAAACCGGCAGACTACTGGCGGAGGCGCTAGAGCTGGATGCAGAGCAATATCAAGTGTGTTTTCAGTCACGTTTTGGCAACGCGAAATGGCTGACACCTTATACCACGGTGGTCCTGAAGGAATTGGGCAAACTCAAAACACAGCGAGTGGATGTTGTTTGCCCTGGTTTTGTTTCAGATTGCCTTGAGACCTTGGAAGAAATCGCCATTGAAGGAAAAAAAACTTTCATCGAAGCGGGTGGACAGGAATTTCATTTCATTCCATGCCTCAATGAGCATCAAGACTGGATCAAAGCATTGAGCGATATGACCTACTCCCACCTGCAGGGATGGTTAGGTTTAGAGCCCTCCGAAGAAGAAGCGGAGCAATCCCAAAAACTAGCGCTTGAAATGGGCGCGATTGAATAATCCGCTGCTGATAAGCAGAATAGCCGATTGCCTCCTTCTATCATCTATACTCATCACACTTCAAAATTCGGTTTTTATCATCCCTCATCCGACCTGCTCCCAGCGGAAGAAGGCATAGCCCGAGTTTTGAAGCGTGCTAATCAGTGCTATTATTTTTTTAACAACTGCTCCAAAGTTAACCGGTAAATCTCCGATAATCGCTCTATATCCGCTATTTCCACGTATTCGTTGAGTTTGTGAATAGTGGCATTGCGCGGACCGAACTCGACCACTTGGGAGCAAATATCGGCGATAAAACGGCCATCGGAAGTACCGCCAGTAGTGGAAAGCTCGGGCTCAATCGCCGTTACACTTTTAATCGCTGCGCTGAGCGCGTCAGCTAATTCACCCTTGGGAGTGAGATAAGGTTTGCCGGAAAGCTCCCATATCAGATCATAATCCAAGCCATGCCGATCGAGAATTTCATGAAACCGCTGCTTGAGTGATTCAACCGTGCTTGCGGTTGAAAAGCGGAAATTAAATAACAGATTGACTTCACCTGGAATAACGTTGGTAGCGCCCGTACCTCCCTGGATATTGGAAATATGCCAGGTTGTTGGCGGAAAATACTCGTTACCTTGATCCCATTCGGTTTGCGCCAATTCAGCGATAGCAGGCGCAGCAAGATGAATAGGATTTCTGGCAAGGTGCGGATAGGCAATATGTCCTTGTATTCCTTTGATGATTAAATTCCCCGATAGCGAACCACGCCGTCCGTTCTTGATGGTGTCACCCAGCTTATCAGTGCAAGTTGGTTCACCGACAATGCAATAGTCGATCAGTTCTCCGCGCGCTTTCAGCGCCTCGACCACTTTAACGGTACCCTCCACGGCAACCCCTTCTTCATCCGAAGTGATCAGCAATGCAATTGAGCCTTTATGATCGGGATAGGTGTGGACGAAACGCTCTATGGCGGTAATAAACGCAGCCAGGGAAGTTTTCATATCGGCTGCCCCGCGCCCGTAAAGCTTATTGTCCCGCACCGTAGGGGTAAACGGATCGCTATCCCATTGTGTGAGTGGGCCAGTTGGCACCACATCAGTATGACCGGCAAAGCAGATAACTGGTTGAGTGGCGCCTCGTCGTGCCCATAAATTGTCTACTTTGCCATGGCGCATGCTTTCAATGTTAAATCCTATCTCTTTGAGTCGGCTGATCAATATTTTTTGGCAATCATCGTCAGCCGGCGTGAGTGAGCGACGGGCAATCAGCATTTGTGCAAGTGTCAATGTGTCAGCAGACATGAAAATTTTCCTTGAATGGATGATTTATAGAATTTAAAAAGACGCGCAATCAATCAATCTGGCTGGTTCATACGCATTTTGCTGAACCTATTTTAAGGGCCAGCCAGCAGGCTCTGTAAGGCATTTTGGCCACGTTCGCCGAGAAAGAAGTCCTTGATAAAAGGGTGATCAATTTTGATGATATCGGGTAACTTACCTAATGCAACGAGGCGCCGATCGGCTAAGACAGCGATCCGTGTAGATATAGCAGCCAACGTATCCAGGTCATGAGTGACCATAACGATCGTTAGCGTAAATTCCTTACGTAACGCCTGGATAAGTTTGACAAAACTTTCGCTCAGCGCTGGATCCAGTCCAGCGGTAGGCTCGTCCAGGAACAGCAGCTCGGGATCCAGCGCAAGCGCCCGCGCTAATGCAACGCGCTTGATCATGCCCCCAGAAAGTTCTGCAGGCATTTTGTTGGCATGCTGCACCCCCACATCAACCATATCAAGTTTTAACATTACCATATCGCGAATCATCTCTTCATCCAGGCAATGTAGCTCGCGCATCGGCAATGCAATATTGTCAAATACAGTGAGCGCACTAAAAAGTGCGCCTTGCTGAAACAAAACCCCTGAGCGATTACGCAAACTTCTCAACAAATCAAGATCACAATCATATCTTGTGTAGCCAAACATTTTCACATTACCTTGTGCCGGTGTCTCCAAACCTAACATCTGGCGCAGCAAGGTTGTTTTACCACTGCCCGACCCCCCCACCAATGCCAGCACTTCTCCCTTATAGACGCTTAAGTTAATGTTTTCATGGATAACATGACTATCAAAGCGTGTATATAGGCCTTCTATCTCTATAATACGATCGTCGCTAATCATTATCTTGCCATCTTAAGTCCTACATTCGAGAAAACCACTGCAAAAATCGCATCGATAAGAATAACCGCAGTAATGGATGTCACAACGGAATTGGTCGTACCCTCTCCAAGGCTTTCAGTATTAGGTTTAACGCGCAAGCCAAAATGACAAGCGATCAGGGCGATGGTCATGCCGCAGACAGCTCCCTTACCCAACCCTATCCATAAATTCTCAACTGGAACGGCATCGGGCAAGCTGCTTAACGCATATTGATAATTTAACCCTATTTGCACATCAGCCGCCAGAATCCCTCCCAGCAGCGCAATCGCGCTGGTCCAGAGCACCACGAGCGGCATGGCGATGCCTAATGCAATCATTTTAGGCAACACTAAACGTAAACTGTGAGGAATACCCATGACAGTCAGCGCATCCAGTTCTTCAGTGACACGCATGACGCCAAGCTGAGCTGTCATCGAGGAACCAGAGCGCCCTGCCACCAGTATCCCAGCCAGCATTGGACCCAACTCGCGAATGATGCTCATCCCCAGAATATTGACGATAAAAACATCCGCACCAAAGGTATGAAGTTGCTCAGAAGAAAGATAACTTAAAACGATACCAATCAGAAAACCTACAACTGCAGTAATACCCAGTGCCTGTGCCCCGGTTCTGAATAGGTTTGCGGAAATCTCCCGCAAAGGAATCTGTTTGGGATGTTTGATGAGATAGAAAATGTTCAGTAATACCTGACCAAATAACATAATCAAACCAAACAAATGATCCCAAAATAAAAAGAAACGCCTTCCGAGCGTCAGAATAGGCCAAAGGATGTCACGGCGTACAGGTTTAGGGGCAGGAGAGGCTTTCTCCAGATGAATAAAAAATCCATCCTGCTTGGATTTTACCAACAAATGTACCGGGCGACGCATCCCCCAGGCTCGCCAGATTAATACTGCACCCGCAAGATCCATCTGCTGAATGCCGGTCAAATCCCAGTGGAGATCGGGTTGCGCCGCAAAACAAGCGAGCTTAGCGCCCACTTTCCGTAACTGCTGATCTAATGCTGCCAGCGTATAACTACCTGTAAGTTTGATGCAAGGTACCTCGCCTTCGACGATCACTTGATACCAAGGTGACGAATTATCATTAAGATTACTGGGTAGCATAATTACTTTTTACAATAATATTTGTGAAACATCGCTCTGAAACAAAGATAGCCTTTGCAAGAAGTATTAGAGCACAGCAAGTCATTATAGACTACCCCGAAGAGATAAGCCCCTGAGATAACTGTTTGAGGCCCCAATCAGCAACGTGTCATCGACAAGAGCTTGTCATTGGATACGAGCGTATTATACTCATCGCCCTTCAAAATTCGGCAGCTATACCCTCTCCCGCTGGAAGAAGGCCGGATGAGGGATGATAAAAACTGAATTTTGAAGGGTGATGAGTATAGTCCCACGGCAAACTGATGATCTATCTCAATCCCTTAAGATCGGGAAGAAGGAAGAAGCAAAATAGCGTAGCCGCACCGGAAAGAATAATCAATGGGGGTAAGTATCCTTCAAACCAGTTAATCAACATCCACGAACCTGCTATCGCTGACAACTGAGCAAAGCCATTAGTTAGCGACATCAGTACCGCAAAAGTAAAGCCTTCTGCTCTTTTAGGGCAGGCTTTGCCGGCAAGCGTAAGGATAGCAAGAAGAGCAATCATGCTCGTAATGCCAAAGAAAAATGACAATACAATAAACAGTTCGTCACTATAAGGAGCTGGATTGATCACACTCAGGTAGGAAAAGGTGCTAATAGCGCCTGCAATAATGCTGAAGACCAGTTGAAAATGGAGTTCGCGATTGCTGACGTATTTGCCATAAAGCCAGGCGCCAACAATTGAACCGAATGAGCCTATAGCCCCAAGCTCACCAATGAACGATTGAGAAAAATTGAGCGTGTCGGTCATATGGTAATAGATTGGGATGCCAAAACTTGGGCTAAAATTCCAAAAGATTAGAAATAGCATAGCAGCCCAGAGTAAACGACTTCGAAAAGCTTCACGTAACCCCTTTACTGTGACTATCAATGAAGCCAGTTCCATTGCGGTCTTTTTTTCTTTTACGACTAACCAACTAAGAAGCGCTATTGCTGCCGGGGCTATCATGGCAATAATGGCCGCTGTGCGCAAACCGGTACCAGGGTCAGCCATGCCCGCTAACCATCCCCCCACTAATGAAGTAACTATTTGAGCAACATAAAACCAAAACCACTGTACTGCCTGAAATTGGCTAATCATATTGAATTTCCGGCCATTCTCGACCATTAAGGCATCGATAATGACATCTGAGGCTGCCGTTCCTATGGCAGTTAGGAGAAGAGCCATGATCAATGAGTCACCGTTTGATATTTCTGCTAACCAAAAATAACCAGAGCTGGTGAGTATATTTACAACTAACAACCAAGACTTACGACGATATCCAAACAAGGAAATTAAATCGCTAACTAAGCCATAAACAGGTTTAATAATCCAGGGAATAGTTAAAAAGGCCAGATAGTTGGTAGCACCTACCTCGTTTAAGTGCATGACTTCCTTGAGATAATAGTTTAAAGGCTGATATATCAAGCCTCCTGACTGAGCAATGCCTTGGGCAAAGTAAACGACACCAAAGAGAAAAATAAGATGATTTACATAAGGATTATTGAGGGATTCCTGACTTGAGGGAGCAATATTTTTCATAGGCGTTACTTTTGTGAAGTGTTACCTTTGATAAGGGTTGCTCTGAAGTGGTTCCTTTTGGCAGGATAAAATAACCTCAGAAAAAATAGCATCAGATTGTTTCAATTAAATATTCTCTCGATGTCTTGCCACTCTAACCGATACGAGTCTGATCAACCCTTATATCGTTCTGGTGCAATCACCCTAATGTAGGAAAGCAGCATTTCTTCCAGAAACAGCCTGGCGTTGAGAGGATGTCGCGATAATTGCTGCGTTGTGATCAGATTTCGCCAGAAGCTGGCAAGCAACTTGGGATCTGCGGTCGCGACCAGTTTTTTTATCGCCATTTCCTGATGGGGATGGTAACGAATCTTTCCAGTCGTACTAAAACTCATCAGGTCATAGCACCACTTTTGCAGCCAGCTGACGATATCCGGCACATCCAGCTTATATAGCTTGTTGGTCAGGGAAATAGGATCAAAGCTGGCTGGCTGGCTGATTTGCCGAATAAAATCGGTATACTGGGCAAAATAATCGTCATGGCTAAACGCTACTGCCTGCAAGGGTGACGAGCCTGCCAAAGCCATGCAGATATCGGGATGCTTGACTTCCTGCTGCGTCAGCCAGTTGCGTACAGAAGCCGCATCAGGCACTGGCATGGTGATTTGCTGGCAACGGCTACGAATCGTTGGCAGGAGATCCTGCGAGCGATGCGCCACCAGCATGAACAGGATACGGGATGGGGGCTCTTCCAGTTTTTTTAATAATGCGTTAGCCGCTGGAATATTCATGGCTTCTGCCGGATGAATCAGAACCACCTTGAATCCATCCTGGTGACCGGAAAGATAGACGAAATCGTTCAGCGCCCGCACTTGCTCGATGGTAATGTGTTGACTGGGTTTTTTCCGGGTCTTAACGGTATCTGCATCCTGCTTGTCCGTACCACTGCTCTCAGATGCAGCTTCGCCAGATGATTCAGCGAATACTTCCGGCGTCATCAGGTTGAAATTCGGATGCGTCCCCTGCTCGAACCACTTGCAGCTTGCACACATCCCACATGCAGCCTGTTCTGCCGTCACCCGTTCACATAATAAAGACTTGGCAAGGTTACGCGCAAAATCCAGTTTGCCTATCCCCTTTCTGCCCTTCAGCAGCAGCGCATGTGTTTTCAAAGCAACCGTACCTCTGACTTGCTGCCAGATGGTATGTTGCCAGGGATAGAGTTCGTTCATTCGCTGAGGCGCTATCGTGCTCAATTAAATAATGTTTCCTGGATGATACCTTCCAGTGCGCTTGTCACATCCTGGAGCGGCCGGCTGGCATCGATCAACCGGATTCTTTCGGGGAATTGCTGCGCCCGCTGTAAATAAGCTTCACGCACCCGGCGAAAAAATTCATCCTGCTCTTGCTCGAAACGATCGGCTGTTTTAACCGATTGCACACGCTGCCTGGCTGTTTCTATGGGGACATCGAAATACAGCGTCAGGTCAGGTTGGAATGAACCTTGTACCCATTGTTCCAGTATTTGCAGTTTATCAAATGAAACGCCTCTGCCTCCGCCCTGGTAAGCAAAGCTCGCATCGGCAAAGCGATCTGAAATAACCCAGTCTCCTCTGGTGAGCGACGGCAAAATCACTTTATCCAGATGCTCCCGCCGTGCTGCAAACATCATCAATGCTTCCGTTTCTGCATGCATGATCTGACGTTGATCCAGCAGCAAGGTACGCAGTTGCTCTCCCAAAGGAGTACCGCCCGGCTCACGCGTCATCACGTTATTAATTCTCTTCCGACGTAGAAAATCTTCCAACCAGATAAGATGAGTGCTTTTACCCGCACCATCAATGCCTTCTAACGTAATGAATTTTCCCTGTTGCATGCGTGTCTGCTTATCTATCGCCCATGAATAAAACACAACTGAATCAGCTTTGCACTATTATAGCTGCCCAATATCTTAAATCTCATGAGCAGAATAAAAAAACAGCGTATGCAAATCAATACTGCCGGCCATCTTGAGAAGGCACGTTTCATTCCTTCACCCAACTGTGATGAGCGTCCACCTGAATGCGCCATCAGCCTGCTGGTGATACACAACATCAGCCTGCCGCCGGATGAATTCGGCGGAAATGGCGTGATTGAGCTATTCACCAACCAGCTTGATCCGGAAGCGCACTCCTATTACCAGTCGTTGCGTGATCTCAAAGTTTCCAGCCACTTTTTTATTCGCCGCGATGGAGAAATTATTCAGTTTGTCCCGTGCACACTGCGTGCCTGGCATGCTGGTGTCTCATGCTGGCAAGGCAAGGATCGCTGCAATGATTTCTCCATCGGGATTGAACTCGAAGGAAGTGACTTCCTGTCCTTTGAACCCATTCAGTACGACAGGCTCATCGCACTTACTTCGGCTTTGCTCAAAACCTACCCCATTACCGATATCGCAGGACATGCCGATATTGCACCCGCACGTAAAACTGATCCAGGTCCTTATTTTGATTGGGAGCGCTACCGGCAAGGACTTTCCTGCTTAACCTCAGAACCAGCCTCTCATCCTGACAATTACTCAGAGCCCGTGAAAACGAAGTTTCGATAAAACGAAGCCTGGATAAAACAAAATTCTGGCGAAGCCACTGATTATTCTGTGTAACTGGCACTCAACACAGTGCTCATAAGCTGAGCGTCTAAGTGGACGCTATGATTAAACTTCTCATTGATTTCCAATGAGCTGTTTAACGGTGGTATTCGCCAGAACGCTCGGGCTGATAGGTCACTTCCACTATGCGAACGCGTAATACTCCACCGCCTGGTTTTGGCCACTCAATTTCGTCTCCTTGAGAAAGACCAAGCAGTGCGCTGCCGACAGGTGCAAGGATGGAAATCTTGCTTCCGCTCGCGTCAATATCTTTGGGATAGACCAATGTTAATTCGAATTCTTCGGACGAAGATTCAACCTTAAATTTTACGGTAGAATTCATGGTCACCACAGTAGGTGGAACATCCTGAGGATCGACCACTTCGGCCCGCATCAGTTCAGTCTCTAATTCATCCCTTCCCGGAAAAGCATTGCTGGGCAATGATTCAACAAGGCTATCCAATCTTTCCGCATCGAGCGTTGAAATTATAATTTTTGGTCTGGTTTTCATTTTCACTCTCTTGAATTTTGATTAATACAGGTTACCCCAACAATGAAAGAAGATCTAACAAGAAAACAGGTGAAGCGCGGATCCCGCGCAACGTACCTATCAAAACATGTAGCAGATCTACTGGTAAAACGCCGTTTTATCAAAACTTCGTTTTGCCGGAACTTCGTTTTCACAGACTCTCAGCACGATAATTGGCAACCAATTTGAACTCACTACCTGGCTGAATGGTGATGATATCCGTTGCAGCATTGGCGGTTTCAACACACAGCAGGCGCAAATAATCATCATCTTGCAAATCGCCCATTTCTGCCGAGATTTTCGCCCATGGATTCCACACAACTGCCGTTTCACTGCCTTGAGAAGCGATTCGAATCTGACGTTTCATGGCGGCATCATGAATTAGGATATCATTTAATACATCCAGGTAAATGCGATCCACTTCCGAGCTGATGGTCACAGCGCCTGACTGCGTTTTTTGCTGCCCCCCCTCAACCTTGTCGATATATTGCCTGCCTTCCAGTCCCGACACACGGGTTTGATGAATATCGCCCACGCTAAAATAGGTATGGAAGGCTTGCGTAATTGAGAACGCTTCGCTACCCATGTTCCGAGTCACAAGTTCCAGATTTAATGCTTCACCCACAGTAATTTTCAGTACTAGGGCAAAAGCATGTGGCCAGATTGTCTGCGTCTCTGGCGTATCCGTCAATCCTAATACCACCTCGGCATCGCCATTGGCAGCCACACTCGTTTCGATGACATCCCACATCCGGTTACGCACAAAACCATGGGCCGGACGACCTTTTCCTTCGGGATCAGGACCAAACCATGGCCAGCAGATCGGCACCCCTCCTTTGATCGCCTTGCCTGCCTGATAATAGGCTTTCTCGCTGAGGAACATCAAATCATCCGTTTTACCGGCAGACCGGAAAGAAAGCACTTGTCCCGCGTAAACCGAAATCAGCGCATTGGCTTTGGCATTATTGACGCGAATAAATGGAAAACCACCCTGCCCTTCGATAAACTCAACCTGACCAGCAATCCCGTGATCCCTATTTAATTGTTCAATCCTCATTTTTTACCTTATTTTTTGTCGCGATAAGGTTGGAATGATAAACTTAAATCAAAATAAATCATAACCATTCAATGCTAGGGAAACTCTGAATAAGTAAGTGAAGGGGAAACAGTGCAAGGTGCAATGCAACCATGTGCTGCTGCAACTACATTGTAACCACTTATGCAGGCCCACCCTATCGTTATCGTATAAGGAGCCACCATGACCCACACGCTATTTAATTCACTGAAAACGCTGCAACTCCCTGATGGCCAAACTACCCAGTTCTATTCCTTGTCAGCACTGGAAGAAGCCGGTCTCGGCAAGATTTCACGACTCCCGGTCTCCATACGCATCGTCCTGGAATCGGTGCTGCGCAATTGCGACGATAAAAAAATTACCCGGTTACATGTCACGCAACTGGCTGGCTGGCAACCGAATGCTGCACGCACTCATGAAATTCCATTCGTGGTCGCACGCATCGTATTGCAGGATTTCACTGGTGTGCCGCTACTGGTTGATCTCGCGGCGATGCGCAGTGCTGCGGAAAAGCTGGGCAAAGATCCCAAACGCATCGAGCCGCTGGTACCGGTCGATCTAGTAGTCGATCACTCCGTTCAAGTCGATTACTATGGCGATAAAGATGCGCTGGCACGTAATATGGAAATGGAGTTTCTCCGCAATAAGGAGCGTTACCAGTTCATCAAATGGGGCATGCAGGCATTCGATACCTTCAAGGTTGTCCCTCCCGGCATCGGCATCGTGCATCAGGTTAATCTGGAATACCTGGCGCGCGGCGTGCATCAGAAAAATGGCTTAATTTATCCCGATACGCTGGTGGGCACCGATTCCCACACTACCATGATCAACAGCATCGGCGTCGTGGGCTGGGGCGTGGGTGGCATTGAAGCGGAAGCCGGCATGCTGGGGCAGCCGGTTTATTTCCTTACTCCCGATGTAGTGGGTGTCAACCTGACCGGTCAATTGCGTGAAGGGGTGACCGCCACCGATCTGGTCTTGACTATTACCGAAATGCTGCGCAAAGCGAAAGTAGTCGGCAAATTCGTGGAATTCTTCGGTGAAGGCGCTGCGTCGCTGAGCCTGCCTGATCGCGCCACCATCGCCAACATGGCACCTGAATATGGCGCCACCATGGGCTTTTTCCCAGTCGATGACGCCACCCTCCAATACTTCAGAAATACCGGTCGTACAACTGAAGAAATCAATACATTCGAAGCGTATTTCAAGGCGCAAGGACTGTATGGCATGCCGCGCAAGGGAGACATCGATTACAGCCAGGAGCTGCAATTGGATTTGAATTCGATCATGCCTTCACTGGCTGGACCGAAACGCCCGCAGGACCGTATCGCGATCGGTGATCTCAAATCAACCTTTACTGAGCTCTTCAGTAAACCCGTGACAGAAAATGGCTATGGCAAGCGGGCGGAAGATCTGGCACGCGCTTATACCACACGCGATGTCAGTAGCTCGAGTAGCGATGTGTGTGTCACCAGCCCGATCAATCAGGATGAAGCCACTCTGCCCCCAGGTTCTGACCGAAATGTGACTGAACTGGTCAACAATCGTCCCACTCAGAATACTGTCAAAATTGAGCCCGCTGAGGAGCCTACTGGGTTGAACAAACCGGTTGAGCTGCATCATGGCGATGTCTTGATCGCTGCGATCACTTCCTGCACCAACACGTCCAATCCCACGGTATTGATCGCTGCCGGACTACTGGCTAAAAAAGCGGTCGAAAAAGGTTTGAGCGTCAAACGCCATATCAAGACCTCACTTGCGCCGGGCTCACGCGTGGTTACAGAATATCTCACTGCTGCCGGCTTACTGCCTTATCTGGAGCAACTGGGCTTCAGCCTGGCGGGTTATGGCTGCACCACCTGTATCGGCAACTCGGGCCCTCTGCCAGAGATCATCGAAGAAAGCGTCGTCAAGGAAGATCTCGTTTGCTCAGCCGTCCTCTCCGGCAACCGGAATTTTGAAGCAAGGATACATGCCAATATCCGTGCCAACTTCCTGGCTTCCCCACCGCTGGTGGTAGCTTATGCCATCGCAGGCACCGTGCTGAAAAATCTCGATACCGAACCGCTGGGTTTGGGTAAGAACAATCAACCTGTCTGGCTGCGCGATATCTGGCCAAGCAGCGCAGAAATCGAATCTTTGATGAAATTTGCCACCCAGGCCGACACGTTCCGGCGGCTCTATAGCGATTTCACCCAAGATCATCCGCTCTGGAACAATATCACCTCAGTCACCGGCAAACTGTATAACTGGCCGGATTCCACCTACATCGCCGAGCCACCTTTTTTCCAGGATTTTTCCTTGCAGCCGGCGCCTGTCAATAAGCCTGGCGGCATCTGTGGCGCACGTACATTAGCGATTTTCGGCGATTCCGTCACGACCGATCATATCAGCCCAGCCGGCTCGATCAAGGAAACGGCTCCCGCAGGCAAATATCTGCTCGCCAATGACGTCAGCAAGGCTGACTTCAACAGCTATGGCTCCCGCCGCGGTAACCATCATGTCATGATGCGCGGCACCTTTGCCAACGTACGCATTAAGAACCTGATGATTCCAGGCAGTGAAGGCGGGGTAACGTTGTTCCGCAGCCACGATGCCGCAGAGGGTGAGCAGATGACGATATACGATGCCGCCATGGGCTATATCGCACAAAATGTACCTACCGTTGTATTTGCTGGCAAGGAATACGGCACTGGATCAAGCCGCGACTGGGCAGCCAAGGGGACCCA
The DNA here is from genome assembly GCF_900100485.1 of Nitrosomonas sp. Nm132. Taxonomy (GTDB): domain Bacteria; phylum Pseudomonadota; class Gammaproteobacteria; order Burkholderiales; family Nitrosomonadaceae; genus Nitrosomonas. The sequence continues at coordinate 38,083 of NZ_FNDH01000003.1, forward strand.
ATTACTAGGCGTCAAAGCTGTCATTGCCGAAAGCTACGAACGCATTCACCGCAGCAATCTGGTCGGTATGGGCGTCTTGCCCTTGCAGTTCAAAGGCAGTGATAACGCTCAATCCCTCGGTATCGCAGGCGATGAGCAATTCGACATTCTTGGCATCGACACCATTCAACCTCAGCAAGAGGTCACGCTAGTCATTCATGGCAGGGATGGCAGTCACCGCGAAATCCCGTTGCTCTGCCGCATCGATACCGCGATCGAAGTCGATTATTATCGGCATGGCGGCATCCTGCCTTACGTGCTCAGGCAATTGATGAACAGCTAGGAAAATTCAAATGGGCTGCTGACCAGCAGTCCATTTGATACGAATTTACACGTTTGACATCATCCTTTCCAAACGTGTACTTCGGGCGGAATCCCTGCCTCACGTGCCGCCTTGCAAAACCCTCGGTCGAAAGTATGCATGATGATGGAACCGCATACCGCCAAGTGAAGTGCATCAGCAAAATCGGTACCGTTTTGATACCAATCCAGGGCACGCACTATAGCGAGCGAATTTTCTACTTCGGTATTTTCGGTTTGTAACAGCAATTGGAAAAAATCGTAAATCCGTTCGCGCGAAAACTTATAGACGCAACGCAACACCCACTCGGTTTCGAGCAACACGGTCCGCGAAATCCAGGCATGACGCGTTTTAAGCAGATTCTCGACAATTTCGGCTTGAGCTGGATAGTCATCGACAACCAGCCGCACCAGCATATTGGTATCGAAGGCAATCATCGGTTAGGTTGCTCCGGGTCATCCCAATCCCCTGCGTACTCAACTGGCCGACAAAGTTTTTCAGTCGAAACGGGAGGGCCATCATATTTCATAAAACCACGCAGATCTTCCAGGCGAAGCTTTCTTTCTGCCGGTTTGGATCTCAGTAACACACCGGATTCAGTCATATCGATAATGAGCTCCTGCCCAGCTCCCCAATGCAATTTATCCCGAATTTCTTTGGGTATCACAATCTGTCCCTCTCTTGATAGTGTAATCGTAGCAACCGTCATGACGCTCCTCCAGTAAGACAAATAGTAAGATTCATTATTGAACGATTTGATTGGCAGCGCAAGTACTCTAATTAATCTTTAAGAATCCTGCTTGCATCCTTTTGCAAGGCGTTGGATGGCGCGCGCTATACCAAGCACCCGGCTTAGCCGGCCTTCTGCTTCCCGACTTGTTGCAGCACACTATTTCGCATAATCTGGATTGGAAACGACCACTCCAGTAAAATTGCGGTTCTCAGGATTATTCCATTTTGGTTGCCGCTAGCCCGAATATTTCATAAATTCGCGTGATGATCACGCAGGATTTTGATTAATAAGAAAGGTTTTGAGAAGGAGGGGTGTAGTGATTCATACACCCGACTGAGCAAAACCTTTCTTATTAATCAAAAGGCAAGTGAGGGCACGTACTAATTTATGAAATATTCGGGCTAGAGATCAGGCGCAAGAATCAGCGGTGGTTTATTAAATTTGTGGCGCATGGCATTAATCGCCTTCAGTATACTGGGCTGACCAACTATTCTGGCTTCCAAGACACGCTTCCCAGGAAAATCCATAAGAGAAATTCCAATCAGCATAGTTAGCAAACCCTGTCCTGGTAAAAAAAGCATAACAAAACCAGCCGAAAGAAACACGATGCCAACAAAACTCTTGATGATTAACCCGATTGCCCGCAACACGGGATGTTGGCCTTTCATCCAGTAGCGTGGAATGCGTGTGTCAAAATAATCTGCCGGTAAGCGGATCAGAATGATTGGGATGGTAATCACGGAAGCAATCAAGCCAATAATAGAAGCTATAGTGATACCGATAAGGATATGGATTGGAATCCATTGCTGAATTATTTCAAGTACTTCATCCATGAGGTGCAGCCAACGAGGTGGCCCAAAAAAAATGACAAACTTGGTGAATTGGGGTTGTTAACCTAACTATCCCGAATATCTCATAAATTCGCGTGATGATCACGCAGGATTTTGATTAATAGGGAAGTTTTGAGAAGGAGGGGTGTAGTGATTCATACACCCGACTGAGCAAAATCTTTCTTATTAATCAATAAGACAAGTGAGGGCACATGCCAATTTATGAAATATTCGGGCTATATCCCTATTTTTATATCTCTAATGGCGATCGCTTCCAAAGCATCGAATTTTGTAGGATTCAGCATTTCTTCCAATAATTTTCTGATGTCTTCAATACTGGCTTTAGATAGATTGATGTCCAACTCAACCGTCACTTCAACTTTCATAAATCGCTCCTTTTAACAATTTCCCTGATGCAGTATAGCGAGTTGTAAAATATTAGTCTTAAAAACCACAATTGGACAAGCGCGGCATGCCGTGATCCGAAGCCAGACAAAAACTACCTTAATACTGCAGGAGTATCCTCATACAGATCATTTTGAGCTTCACCTAGGATGGCTACTGGGCGCTACCTACGACAACAGAATCAACACTTACGAAATGAAGGCGAATCATTTCCGGCACCTTACCTTCATCAAAATGACAATGCACGGCATCGCGCACTTGCTGATGCAAACTGGCAAGATCATCCGCCTCGGTAAAAATCGATTCACCCAGCGCACGGGCGGTATAGCCGCCTTCAGATGTTCCCTCGACCAAAAAGAAAATTTCATTTGCTTTATTCATTCTTATACCTGTTTAATGGAAATTACGATAGAAGGTAATATATCTTCGATTACGAGAATCTGATTATCTTCCGATAAGTTCAGCACATCACTGGTGATACCAAGGCAATTGTGCAAGCACCGCTTGCACAAATTCACTATCCGGCCACGCTTTGGCAAAGGCACGCATATATGCAATTTCTAAGCTGCCTGTGCGGCAGCGAACTGAGTAAAGAACTTTACATTGGGCGTGTGAGCTTTCTAAGCTGCCTGTGCGGCAGCGAACGTTGTCATCATTAATAGCGTCGCCTTCTTCCCTTTCTAAGCTACCTGTGCGGCAGCGAACATCGGAATTGTATACGCCATCGTCTTTCCTATTTTCTAAGCTACCTGTGCGGCAGCGAACTTTCCGGGCGCGCTCTAAGCCGATATTCGACCTTTCTAAGCTACCTGTGCGGCAGCAAACCTAGTGAAATCCAGCATGTTTATCTCAGTATCTTTCTAAGCTGCCTGTGCGGCAGCGAACGATCCCGAGCTGAAATCATTGCTGCAGCAGCTTTTCTAAGCTGCCTGTGCGGCAGCGAACCGCCTACCACGCTGTGCGCGGCAATAGCGACTTTTCTAAGCTGCCTGTGCGGCAGCGAACAATCTGAGAAGTGCCAGCGACTCATTATCACTTTTCTAAGCTGCCTGTGCGGCAGCGAACTATCTCATAGTTACCACTGGATAATGATAATTTTTCTAAGCTGCCTGTGCGGCAGCGAACAACTAATGGTCGTTGGTTCTACTGCTTTGTCATTTCTAAGCTGCCTGTGCGGCAGCGAACAATCCACACACAGCAACGGCTACGGAGTCGTATTTCTAAGCTGCCTGTGCGGCAGCGAACGAGACGCCCTGGATGCAGGGTACTCGTCATGCTTTCTAAGCTGCCTGTGCGGCAGCGAACGCTTTTCGCCGGATGGCCTCGCCCACTTCTTTTTTCTAAGCTGCCTGTGCGGCAGCGAACGCACGCTGCGCGGAAAACCATTTTTAGTCACTTTTCTAAGCTGCCTGTGCGGCAGCGAACTGCCGCTTTATCTCTTGCTGAGCATCGCGCATTTTCTAAGCTGCCTGTGCGGCAGCGAACACAGCGCAACGCTCGCAATGAATGCGGCAGCCTTTCTAAGCTGCCTGTGCGGCAGCGAACGCTTTTCGCCGGATGGCCTCGCTCACTTCTTTTTTCTAAGCTGCCTGTGCGGCAGCGAACATTCAGTCACATCTACAATAAAGCGCGCGAGTTTTCTAAGCTGCCTGTGCGGCAGCGAACAATCTGCTTAATATAGATCGCGCTATTTCTTTTTTCTAAGCTGCCTGTGCGGCAGCGAACGGGCGAAAGATTTATCAGGATCATTTCCAACTTTTCTAAGCTGCCTGTGCGGCAGCGAACTGGTAGACCAAATCTCTTCGGGTCTTAGCAATTTTCTAAGCTGCCTGTGCGGCAGCGAACATACCTGGTCGGTCATAACGTGGACTTTGACTTTTCTAAGCTGCCTGTGCGGCAGCGAACTCTGTTTACGCTGCCTTGTCGGATGCTGTGTTTTTCTAAGCTGCCTGTGCGGCAGCGAACGCGAATAGTCATCATATTCTCCGATCAATAAATTTCTAAGCTGCCTGTGCGGCAGCGAACATGATACCAATGTCCGGGCTGTATCATTAATGTTTCTAAGCTGCCTGTGCGGCAGCGAACGCTAAAAGCTAGGGCGAAAGCGTTTACAATCTTTTCTAAGCTGCCTGTGCGGCAGCGAACATCTACGCGATGCGGTGGTTGAAGAATCTGGTTTTCTAAGCTGCCTGTGCGGCAGCGAACTATCAGATTTAAGAAGATTGATATCCCATTGATTTCTAAGCTGCCTGTGCGGCAGCGAACTCCGCGCTTCGGCATCCTAGTTACGTTTAACATTTCTAAGCTGCCTGTGCGGCAGCGAACGTGGGCGATTGATCAAATACCTAAGAATGAAATTTCTAAGCTGCCTGTGCGGCAGCGAACTATGAGCGAAAATGCTTAGAAGTTGGTTATGATTTCTAAGCTGCCTGTGCGGCAGCGAACCCTGGATTTTGGATTTTAGTAATGAGTAGTCATTTCTAAGCTGCCTGTGCGGCAGCGAACACTTCCCCCCGTCTTTTGCCGTAAATCTTCAATTTCTAAGCTGCCTGTGCGGCAGCGAACGATTTATGCCGACACCCTGGGATATTTTAAAATTTCTAAGCTGCCTGTGCGGCAGCGAACCGGAACATCTTCTATTGAGATGCCACCTGCAATTTCTAAGCTGCCTGTGCGGCAGCGAACAAATTAAACAATTAGCATACCAATTTTATCAAATTTCTAAGCTGCCTGTGCGGCAGCGAACTCCTCCAATTGTTTAATAATTCTTTTATGTACTTTCTAAGCTGCCTGTGCGGCAGCGAACATAAATATAGGCCCGTGTGACAAACGATATTTTTTCTAAGCTGCCTGTGCGGCAGCGAACACGTCTGATCTGAGCGGATACCGATTTTAAGATTTCTAAGCTGCCTGTGCGGCAGCGAACGGAACATTGTACCAACCTTTGATTACGTATTTTTTCTAAGCTGCCTGTGCGGCAGCGAACTGGCATTTATCAAAAAGCCCGATTCCGAAAGATTTCTAAGCTGCCTGTGCGGCAGCGAACTGCTTAAGAGCGCAGGAATGGCGATGTCTAGCTTTCTAAGCTGCCTGTGCGGCAGCGAACTGATTAAAGCGATCTCCCGGGCCATCCATTTTTTTCTAAGCTGCCTGTGCGGCAGCGAACAAACAGAGAATTATCGATATCGATGAATCAGTTTTCTAAGCTGCCTGTGCGGCAGCGAACCGAGACGTAGAGCCATCGTTGCGGCCTTGATCTTTCTAAGCTGCCTGTGCGGCAGCGAACTTGAAACCGACAAACCAATCATCTTTGTCTCATTTCTAAGCTGCCTGTGCGGCAGCGAACTGGAGTATAACACTCAAAAAACTATAAACAACAATCGTTTAATGTGAAATGAACAAAATACCTAATAATTTTTCAGTAATTAATAAGTAACTGATTCTTTGTAAATTATTAAAGAACGAAAAAAATAGGTATAAAAATCACAGATAATCTGACAGCAATTCCTCACACCATTCTGGAATCGATACTCGCTTTAACTCAAGACATCCGTTGCGTATTACCGCTATTTGCTGAAACGGGCTATCCGCCCGAGAGTTGTCCAGGATGTATGCTTGATCACATAGCGGTAAAACCTGCTTAACCAATTGCAATACTCTGGGTATTCGCGCCTTAACTTTTTCATCCGGCACAGCATGGCCGCCTTCGCTCATCCGCTGCGCAATACGCGCGAGGTTGAGTTGTGTCTGTTCAAGGTGAATAAAGACAAGCACAATTTCATAACCCAGCACTTTTGCATTGGCAACAAAATCGATTTTAGAGTGATGAGAAAAAACGGTTTCAAAACAGAACGTGCGTCCGTCCTGTAATAGCCGCAAACGAATGGCTTCGGCAATTTTAGCGGCTTCATAGCTGTATTGCTCGGGTTGATCCGGATGTAACTGCTTCGCCAGGATATCCGCATTCACAAAAGGCATACCGAGCGGTTTAAGTTGCAGCCGGTAAAACGTAGTTTTTCCGGCGCCGTTGCCGCCCGCAAGCAGCCAGAGTTGTTTTTCTTTTTTCAAGTGACGCTTTCATTCAATGGAATAAACTGGCCGTTCTGAAAACGGCCGGTAGTGATGTTGCCTTGCTGATCAATACGCTCCAGATACCCCGGATGTTTTGATGAAGTCTGATAGCGGATCGCTGCGGATGTAACACGCCCGGACAGCGATCCGTTTTTCCGGTCGTTCTCAAGTGTTTTAAAAACTTCAGCCGGATCGACTGGAATGCCATAGACGGGTTCCACTTTTATTCTTGAAAGCCCCAACTTGACGGATAACATCACATCAGGATCAAGCGTATCAGCCACAGAACGCCCGAGCTCCGCCCAAAACTCTATCTGTTCGGCGGTGCTGCGATGAAAACGGTCAGCAGTCAACTCTGCTGCTTTCATCAGTTCTTCTTGCAACCGAATGGGGGATGCCGATTTTGCCATAGTCATGCCTCACATATCATTACAAAACCACCATATTGTAGCAGTCTGCTACAAATTATTTGTGATTGTTTTAAATGACTGTTTCCGAAAGCTCGGCAGCAGATACGGCAAATGGTCTAAAATTCAGGCACGGTTGCTGTGGAACTCAGGCCATAAGTCGTAAAAGTTCCGTCATTATAATTTTCAACATCCGTTTTCTTAATCCACAAGCAAAATGTATTACCGTTACTCAAACTTTTCAGTCGGATAAACGGTGTGGTGATGGTTTTATGCGGCATTTCACTGTAGCTCATCAACATTCTTTCACACTCGGTTGTATTATCGTACCTTGCACTCAATTCAACCTTGCCATTGAACGCGGTTTCGTAATCTAGCCCATGCCGCCTGGCATAACGCCGGGCCAACCGCTCTCTGCCGGTTTTAGGTTGCTCACGCTGATAAATAGCATAGCCTTTGACTGCGCCTGGTACCGGACGGATACCAGTGCAATGCACGTAATCGCTCAAACGGCCTAATCGTTTGTCCGCGTCGAACTGGGTTAGCACAGTTTCATCCGGCGCAAACAACCGCAACTTGCTGCCCAGGACACCAAATTTTTCACCCAGTTTGTACTCGGGAAAGGATAAGCCGATCGGCACGCGTTTTTGAGCATCCTGGATTTCAACCAAGCCAAGGTGGATTTGCTGGAAGGTTTTGGACCAGAGGCTAAAAAAATTAATTTCAGCATTGGATAACAAGCTGATTTCCTGATAATAGTTCATTATTTCTCCTTATCACCGGATAACATCAACATACGCCAAGCCTTTCTTGCCTAAATAGAAACTTGACACACCAGCATCGTCAATCATACTTTTCAACCGCTGAGCTTTATCTTCTGGAATATCGAGAAGAATTTCCAGCGTACCGTTTGCTTTGGTTAATAAAGAAACCACTTCACCTTCGCCTTTGCGTTTTTCCTTCAGCTGGTATGGATTTCCCCATATTGGTTTTTTACTACCCGTGGTGTATCGATCCATAAAATCTTTTGGCGTATAACCACGTTTTGAAATACCGGCTAAACCACCATTTTTTGTAAGTGCGAGTGATACGTCATATTTCTGACTTAAACGACCAATCTGCAAATACAACGCTGAACAGTACAATTCAATTGGTTTTATTTTGTTTTCGATGATTTTATAAGCCACGTCAGAAAAACGTTTCTGCAATGTATCCAAAGCATTCTTTACCATTTCAATATCAATGGCCTTTAATTTGTTTAATTCATCCAGTTTTTGTAAAGCGTCTAAAGGATCAAATTGCTTGGAAGAGTGTATTTGAAAGCTTTCATCAATAATAAAGCGGCAAAGGTTTTCAATATCAAGCGTCAAAACTCCCCAAAAAATGTTTGAATAATCTGATCTAAAAACCGGATCGTTTGCTTTAATCATTCCAGTGAATGAATTCTGATCTGTATTTCCTTCCATATTTCGGATATAAACCGTTTCAGCATTGACAGACTCACTTTGATTCTGCTGGTCGTTAAAAGATATGCATTCTTCCAAATCTGAAAAGAAGTATTTAGGACAATTTCTGGATTGATAAAGCTTTCTTTGATCACCGATAAGTCGATTCAATACTCCCATCACTGTGTCATGAGTAATTTCACGTTTGATAAAATTCGGATAATTGCCTTGATTATCCCGTTTTCCCAAAGTCGTCATTGAACCGACAAATGTCCGACCACCTTTTGGTAATGGTTCGTTATTGGAACCGTCCAAGAACGAATTTCGCCAGGATGCTTCATATTTAATAGTAATCCGCATGATTCTTCCCTATTTGGCATAAAAATAAATGGTATAAGGGGATTTTGGTTCTTCGTTAATTCCGGCTGAGTTGCGCTTTATGCGCATCATTTTGTTGCTGTCGTTGTAATCAACTAGCAAGTTATCGACATACATATAGCCTTTGGCTTGACGAATACTAAGTTCTTCAATCATGCGCAATGTTTCTTTGACGAGAATATCTGTCGCTTCGTTATCTAATAAAATGCCGACTTCGCCTTCCTCGAAAATCGTTCCACCACGCACGTAGTTGGAGTGAAACACAGCCTTGGGATTACGGTTAGGGTCGATTGATTTAATGAAACCTTGTACTGCCTGAGCAACTTTTTCGCCTTCACCGTCTTTGATAACCATTGAAGCCCGGTCGAATTTTTTATCCAGAGAAATGAATTGCAATTGTTCAATACTGATTGAACCGTAAGCTAAATATTCTGTTTCACCAAACGTGGTTTTGGAGAAAAAAGAGTTGCTGGCAATATCATCGCCTTTATCGTCCTTGTCTTTTTCTTTGGTACCGGAACGCCCCATTTGTTCGAAATTGCCGTTACCCAATTGATCAATGAAATCTTCCAATAGCAACGGGCTGGTTCGTTTACATTGACTGGCTGGAACTACATAACCGCGGACCAAACCGGTGATCGACGTTAGCACAGAAAGCAGATTTTTATCCTTGGCGTAATGTAGATCAAAGGCTTGATCTCTAAATATATGGTGCCTTATACAGTTTTGGCTGATATACATTGGTGTTTGTTTAAAATCGATTTCCGACGGGTCTTTTTTCAATTTATAGCCTTTATCACTTTCTTTGCCGGTTAAATTGGTATAGCCGCGTAATTTTGGCATCGAATGGTTATCGATAATGCGCCCATCGCTCTGCAAAGTAGTCGGACCATTCCAGTTAACCACTCCATATCCATAAGCAACTACTTTAAAATCCACGCTTTTAATTCCGGTAATTTTTGGCATACTTAATCCTCGTTAGTTGTTAATTGCTTGATTGAAATTGCGCCGATGGGCTGTTTGTCGCACACGGCATAGTAAATAGCATAACTATGCCGCGCGCTTTCCCCGCCAACCTGGTCCAGACCTTCTGGGGTATAGCTTAGATAAACGGGAAATTCCGGGTCTCTTGCCTCGTTGAGCAAAATGAAATCTTTGTATGCTTTCTGACCACCGATAATATTGTGGTGTTTGCTTTTCATGTAAGCCAACAAGTTTCTATCGCTATCGCCGTAGCCTTGGATTTCATCCAGCGACGCAGTCAAATTGTCGAATTGCTCGCGGTCGCTCACTGGAGCTTGGTAAGCATATTCGTTCAAGAATTTGATCTTTGGCCATTGACTAACCTCGCATATCGCCATTTGCACAAACCGATTTTCACCGCGTAAAGAATGTTTGCTGATTTTGCTGCGACCTTTCTCAGTAGTTTTTTTCGGTGGAATGGTAATCGGATCGACAACCTTGTTTTGAATCAACTGTACGCCCTGTTTGAAGCAAGCCAATAAATCCGATTCCATTGCCTGCTTGGCAAGTTCTGTTTCATGAAATTTTCGGTACAGCGAATAAAGCTTTGGCAATTGGATTGTTTGGTTCTCAATTTCTTCGGTTTGCAAAAAGCGATACCAAACCTTGGTGGCGGCGAAGGAATATTGCCGGTTTAGGAATCGGGCGGCTGCTCCGGTGCCTTTACCTTGATGGATCAATTCCGGCACAGCAACACAGTAAATATTGGTTGCAGAATTGGCTCCGAATCGATCGAGCCGACCCAAACGTTGCAGAAAATTTTCTGCAGTCGTGAGTTCGGACACCATATAATCGGAAGTGATATTTAACGATGCCTGCACAATCGGCCCGGCTCGCAATACATTGTATTTTGGAGTACCGTTTTTTTTGAAGGATTCGTACACTTCATCGAACAATTTGTGCTTATCGCTTTTTTTGAACTTGGAATGTAGCAATATTGCATTTTCGGCATTCTGATTGCGAATAAAGCTTTTTTGTGCAGTTTGGGCGGTATTACTGATTACAATGGTATTACCGCTTTGCTCGTAATACAGCGGGTTGCTTTCATCCTGTAGTATTTCATCGAATATCTTGAATTCAATAGAATATTTACTAGGATTGAAACTGGGCATTTCGATAATGTCTTCCGGTTGAATCCCTATGACGGCGTCAAGGAAAAAGTAATGCGGTGTGGCGGAAACCAGCAAGGTATTGGCAAGCCTTCCTTGAGATTTTTTGCATTCGACCAATTCTGCAAATAACAGGTTGAACGCCGGCATGGCGATATATTCGTGAAACTCATCAAATACGACATGCGCGTTCAAGACATTAATCAGCGTGTTCACCTTTGTGTGGGTGATAATGGTGCTGAATACTTGATCGATGGTAGTGATGACGATATCGCCAGAAAAAAAATCGTCTTCCGCCGTACCTTTTCCCCATTTTCTGGTGTATTTGAACTCGCCTGTATTAATTTCGATATTGGTGTCTGGCAAATATTGCTCGGAAGTCAATTCGAGAAATAAACCTTGGCAGACTTGTACACGTGGACAAATCCAAATGATTTGCTGACCATTCTTTAACATTGCCCACTCCAATGCAATCTTGGTTTTACCACATCCGGCTGGGCCAGACAGAACGGCAACATCGTTTACTTTGCTGAGCTGAACGGCGATTTCATGCTGTTTGCTAGTGCGCTCGCTGGACGGAAATTGCGTCATGCAGGATTGAATTTGCGAACACAAACTACTTTCTGACAGCAAGGTCTCGTCGACCAAACGGTGTAAAGTTTGATATCTGACATGGTTGTGCAAATCTTCAGCGGATAATCCGGAGATCAATCGGTCTACGGAAACGACACACGCGCGCATTAGATTGTGTAGGGCGTTGGCGGTAATTTGCTGTCGATAATCGTCGATACGATTTTCCAGCTCATACGTTTTGTAGTTGGGTAGCGGTGTTGTCTTGATGTTAGCCAATGAATCCAAATCTACCGTTTCGCAGTAAATTCTGTTAATCAACGATGTTTCGGTGTTCCGATATTTTTGATCAATTTCACCAATTTGTTGTAACAGCCGTTGTGCTTTCTCAACGATTTCCGAAAACTGGAGAGACCCTAAATTGCCGTTAAATTTTTTATGAATTCCGCCAAACGTCGAAAACTCAGGGTCTTTTTCCTTACGGTATGGTTTGGCATGGTGCCAATAAATAGTATGCTTGATTGCGTTCTTGTGACCAGTACTGATACCTTTGAACGAGACAGGATCGAGTAATTGATAAAGCAGAACAGAGATCTCGTTATGGCGCGGATGCTTTTCGAAGCTGAATTTGGTGTCGTTTATGTGCTGGCCGTCCTCCGCCTGGCAATCTTTTTTCTTCGGGTTTCTCACCCAATCCTGAAAGGCAGGATCGATTTTCCCGGCATCGTGCAAACAACCCGCGACAAATGTCGCGTCTGCGCCGTTTTTATTGTCCGGCGTCAAACGCGCTAGCAGTTGCTCTGCTACATAACCCACAGCGAACAAATGTTCTGCCAATGCCTGTAGGTGGGTGTTGGCATAGAGAAAATTGGGATTAGGTGCTTGTTTGGGTATGTCCATTATGAGTTCCTTGGTGGTGGAATTTACTGGCACGATGCCTTGCGGATTGAATTGGTCTCGATTCCCCACAATCCAAACCAACTCGCTTCGACTCCGCGATCTGATCCAATGACAAGCCACAGCGGTATTTTTGGTGGCAGTTTTGCGCAGCAGGGTTTTGACGGCGATCAATCCTTCTTCCGTGATGACGGTTTGCCAGGCGTTGTCGCCGATGCGGTTGGCAAAAGCATCCAGTACTCGCCGGGTACGACTAAGCGCTTTTTTCTCGCATTGGCTGACGAAGGTAACCATCATGATTGATTCCCCTCACCCCGTCCCTCTCCCAGGGGGAAAGGGGGATTTTGTAGAGCTTGTTGCTTGACTTGCTCGAACATGAAATCCATGGCCTTGTGTTCGGTAAATTTTTGCAGGATTTGCTGGCGGAATTCCTGTTCGCTCATTTTTTCCTTGGCACAAACGAAGGCCCAAGGCAGGACGATGGCGTCTTTGACCAGATCGGCGATGTCGAACACCAGTGCGCCGCGGCGAGTTTTTCCGTGCATCACAGCAAAACCATGCGGTATTCCCAATACCCAGAGTGTGCTTGCTGCAAGGCCATAGGCCAAATAATTACCATGATTCAGAAAAGCGTTTGCACTGTCGGTGCTGTCGTAATTGCGCACGAAGTCTTTTTGCTGGGTTCGGCTGACGGCGACTTTGTAGAGGTTTTTGGTGAGCTGCGCTTCGATCAACAATAACTCGGTTACATTAGCGGCTTGTTCTACTTTGTTCGTGTAGCCCGCGAATGCTTGCGTGACATCCTGGTCGTCGATAAAGAAGCTCTCATTTTTTAAATCTTTATCTTTGCTCCATGCGCTTTGCAAGTAATTGATGCGCAAGAGCTGAAAGTGTTTTGCGACTTTTAATCGCTTCTCATCATCAAACCAAAAAGATAACCATCCTTGAACATATTCTGTGGGGCGATACTCGCTTTGCGGTGTGAGCCATTCAATTTCAGTTCCCATCAGCAGCGGTGTGCCGCCGCCACCACTGAAACCGATCAAAACACCGGCCGATGCGAGCATGCGTACCGCCGCCTGCGTAATTGAAGTCCCGGTACCTAATAAAATAACCGTAGTATTGGCAATCGGAATATTCCAGTAAAGTTGCTCATCTTTGGCTTCTGTCAAATAGAGAACACGCCCATCTTTTTGCATCACACGGCACTTTTCCAGGTAATAAATATTGGCTCGTTTGGAGTGCAGAATTGCTTTTAAATCGGTTAATTGCTCCATTTAGTAATATCCCCCTAATTCAAAAACAAAAAGATGCAGAGCAATTGACTTCTATTTTGAAACACTACATTCCTCTCACAAGCTCAATATTTATCAAGATTATTGCTTTCCTCAACTTCATTAACTGTAAAAAAAATGGCTTCATCCGCATGACATTCGCAGCAAACGACAAAGCTGCCAGGACATCCTTCTGTGCAATTCTCGGATAATTCTCAATAAATTCTGTTATGCTCCAGCCAGAAGCAAGACAATCGAGGATCAGTTCGATTGAAATACGGGTTCCGGAAATAACCAGTTTTCCCGCTAATACATCCGGATTTTTAACAACACAAATCTTTCAGCAATACTGTTTATTTATATCTGCCATCTCACCTCCACCACGATCCGCTCCCACGGATTATTACTTTTTTTCAACCCTACTATCAAAGCTGACATTTTCTCGCCACGATCCAGCAATTGCGAGATTGCGGCATTGTCCATCCGCGGAATGTAGCCAAGTTTGTGGCCTTGCCAGGTTATGCTGATAGCACGCTCGTCATAAGGGTTATCGGCTTCGCGCACCAGGGTAAGCGGCTGGCCAACAGAGAATTGCGGCCAGAGCGTTTCACCGTGGTAATACTGGAATCCAGCCAGAGGTGAAATCTGTAAGGTTTTCCATGCAGTTTGGATTCGATTTGGCGTGCGCAATGGCAGGCAGAGTAAGCCCGCTGATCAGTGTCGTAAGTGATTTCAGGAATAAGCGCCGTGACATGATATTTTCTTGTAAATGAGTTTATGGTTATCCTCATTATCCCTCACCTGCAGGCTCAAAATCTGACCCTGTTCTAACCATATTTTTTTATCACTGCCCGCAGGCGAGTGATGACTTCCTGCCGTAATTCAGCCGGCTCCAATACTTCCACTCCAGCGCCATGCTTCAGAATATCCATCACCAGTTCGCTGGCATTGGCATAAGGGATGCGCAGTTCATAGCTGCCATCGGATAACAGTGTTCCTTGTTGCTGGGGATGCCATTGTTCATCGGCAACCCAGCGGGCGCGCTCGGGTGAGAAAAGCACACGGCGGTCTCTTTAGGTTTGCCGGCAAAAATACCGTAGCTGGAAGCAAAATGGACGTCGAGTTCAGCGTCGCTGAATTCGAGCGCAGCCTGATCGAGCGAATGAGATGCGCTGATACGGTCGACGGCAAAGCTGCGCAGCGCCTCACGCTTATGGCAATAAGCATCCAAATACCAGTTATCGCGATAATGAGTGAGGCGCTGGGGTGAAATCTGGCGCTGGGTAGTCTGGTCGTTGCTGCGACTGTGATAGAGGATGTGCAACCGCTTTCTTTGCAGCAATGCACTGGTCACGGACTGGAAATGCTCCGTGGCCGGTTTTCTTGCGGTCATTTGTAAAATACGGATGCGCCTGGCGATTTCATCCTTGTTTGACTGTATAGTGGCAAGAATTTTTTCCAGACGGGCTTTTATCGGCTTGAGACGATCGTCTAATAACCCGGGCTGAGTTTGTTCCAGCAACTGCTGCACGGTCAACAGTGCATACAGTTCATCAGCATTGAACCACAGTCCCGGTAGTTCAAAGACCTCCCCTTCGCGGGTCTCATAGAAATAGCCATTGCGTTCACGGTCGTATTTCAGCGGCGCATTAAAGTACAGCCGCAATTCGTCAATGATGCGCTTGACCGTGGCGTGTGAGCATTCGAGTTTTTCCTCGAGTATTTGTCGTGAAACAGGCTGCCGCCTGGTGGCAAGTATTTGGTGCAGCTTGTAAATGCGTTGCAGACGGTCCATTCTGGCTACTCTGTTTATTTTTGTTATACCGCATGGCTAACCCGGCTTAGCTCCTGGATGAATAACGGTGGATTTAACCACAAGCTACGCAATTTATGAGAAATGCATTCCTATTTTGATCGATCATACCAGCCATGCCAGCGGCAATACATAACAAACGGCTGGTCGGAGTAGAACTTAACAGCAATACCCGGACGAGTAAAACCGGGTCGCTGGGAGAATGGTGCAGGTCTGGGTTTTAATAATCAGAATTTATTATCCACAAATTCCGTGGATAAGGCTGTGGGTAACTGCTTTATGTCGCGGAAGGGCAATGATTATTCGGGGTGCTTCAAAAAGATGCCACAAAGTGTGATGGACTTACTTCTTCCTCTCGCCCTTCGACAGACTCAGGGCGAGCAGTACGAGAATGAGTCAGGTATTCACTTTATCGCATATGGCCATTCCCGCCATTCTCTGAGCATCGGGAAATACAGTCCTAACCGGATAGGTCGTTGCTCTCTCTGCTGCATCAAGTTCGCATAGCGTTCCAGTTGCGGGCGATAGCGCAGCTGTTCTCGATCGAGGAAGGCTTCGATATCGCTGCCCAGGTGGGTACCTGTTTTGTAATCGATAATCCAGCGTATGCCTGTTGCATCGACAAAAGTTCGGTCCATGACGATATGATCGAGTCCTTCTTCGCGCATGCCGCTCAATGCCCATTCGCAATGGGCGTCGGCATGCTGTCCGCTTAGAATCCAACGGCCTCTTTCATCCTCCCACAGGGTCTTGAGTGCGGTGGATAGTTGCATCAACGCATGATCGAAATGAGTCTGCGCGACCCCATTTTGCATCAGCAAAACCCGGCCAGCCTGTTCAAAACGGAACAAATCCTGGCGGCCAAAACATTCGATGCCGGTTTTACCGATATGCTGCAGCAAGCGATGTAGGACTGTGCCGACCTGCCGGGCGGTTTCGCCCGCCCAGTCAAATTCGATCGACTCTTCCGTGATCTGGCGCGAGGCTGCAATGGTCACTTTGACAGCTTCAGGCGGTGGAGGGGAAGCCCAGTCCGCCGCCAGACGAAATCGTTTAGCCGGAAGTAGGGGTAGCCACTGAGTAGTCAGTTCTTTCGAGGCATTTTCTGCCGATTCTTTATCGCTAACCTGAGCATTCAGCAAAGCCTGAAAATGCGCTTTTACTACTGGCCATAGCCGCGCCAGCAGGGAATTTTCAGGCGGGGGCTTAATTTCCATGATCTCTGCATCCGAGTGGTTCACATGGCCGAACAGATGCAGGCGATGTTTAGCGCGTGTGGCCGCAACGTATAGCAAGCGGCCATTTTCCCGATAGCCTTTTGATTTATCCAATTGCCGCAGGGAGGTCATAATCGGATTGGCGTCATCACCCATTGCACTGATCGGTGCAAGCAGCAATGCGGGGTAACCCGATTTGAGTTGATGTTTCATCCAATATAGTAACTTGGTTTCATCATGCTTGCCCGTCCGGCCAAGGCCCGGCAGGATCACCGTATCGAATTCCAGTCCTTTCGCCTTATGGATGGTCATGAGCTGCAGCGAGCCATCCGCCATCACGTCCGGCAAAGCGTAGAGTCGAGCGACACGTTCATCGAGTATCTGAATATCCGGCAGTTGACCGGCTTCGGTCAATTCTTCCAGCAACTGGAAGTAAACCTCCGCGTCGTCCAGATCCGTTTCATCCGTCACACAGGCCGGTCCGCCCAGTGCGATCCACGTGCCTTCCACATTCCTGCGCAAGGAACGTGCTGCCTGCTGAATGATCGCGCTTTCAACGATGGGCAGTACGCGGGCAAGCCGCTGCTGGCCATCCTCACTGAGTTGCGCAAGCTGGGTTGAATCCCGCAGCAAATCAATGATCGTTTTTTGAAAATCGCCACCCGCCAAGGCATACAGGTCCTGCAGCGTCAATCCACACCAAGGCGCACGCAGCAACGCCAGCCAGGCGATACGATCGCCATGGTGCAGCAAGGCGCGGGTCAGGGCAAGCAAATCCTGGATTATGGATCGGTGCGTGAGCCGTTCGATTTCGACTGCCTGAAAACGCAGCCCGGCCTGCTTCAGTTGCGCGATGATCTGCACGAGGTGGGAGCGGTTCCGAACCAGGATGGCGGTCGTGCCACTCGAATAGGCCATTTTGGCCTGCTGCACAATCGATGCGATTTGTTGCGCCTCGGCCTGATCATCCCGTTGCAGCGAAGGATAAAGGGTGACCGCTTCAGGGTGAGTGGCTGCATGAAAAGCGACGGACGGTGCATAGGACACGGCGCTTGAGGCTATCTCGTCCTTTGCGGGCAAAATGGCAGGGAAATGCTGATTGATCCAGTCGATGATCCCCTGCTGGGAACGAAAATTGACCGATAAGCGCAGAAATTCAAGTGGAATCTGGCCAAATACGCCATGATCGCGGATCTCAAGGAATAAGCCTACTTCAGCTTGCCGGAAGCGGTAAATGGATTGCATGGGATCGCCCACCAGAAAAAGCGTGCGGCCATCATCCGGTTGCCAGCCCGCGGTCAATCGCGCCAGCAGCTCGGCCTGATTGAACGAGGTATCTTGAAATTCATCGACCAGCAAGTGCTGGATACGGTAGTCCAATGCCAATGCCAGATCGGTGGGCGCATCAGGTTCCCCAAGCGCCTGAATCGCAGCCAGTGTCAGCGCTGGAAAATCGACCTGCCCCATTTCACGAAATGTGACTTCCAGATACCCCGCCGCTACTGTGAGCAGTTTGAATAATGCTTGCAGCGTCTCCCATTCATCCTCTCTGTATTGATGCGGGGGTAATGTCCGGATCAAGGCCAGTTGCTGGACAAATTCATTTTCAGTCACCAATGCTTGCAGCAAGTCCTCCATTCGCTGCTTCATCTCGCGATAGTGCGCCTTTTCTTCTGGATGACTTCCCTGAGAAGCAGGAGGAAACCCTTCATTTTTGCTCACTCTCTTTCGCAATTCGCCCTTGCTCGTCAACAACAAGGTGGCGAGTCCTTCCCATTGCGGCCGGTCGGTGATTTGCCAACCTGGTAAATCCTGCAGGGTTTGGCAATGCGCAATGACAGAATCGCCCGTTTCAGGCTGGTTTGCGGCAAACTTTGCCAAAGCGACGATCTCCGCGCGATTAACGGCAGGAGCCTGATCAACGAGCG
The DNA here is from genome assembly GCF_900100485.1 of Nitrosomonas sp. Nm132. GTDB lineage: Bacteria > Pseudomonadota > Gammaproteobacteria > Burkholderiales > Nitrosomonadaceae > Nitrosomonas. The sequence goes on from NZ_FNDH01000003.1 coordinate 56,523, forward strand.
TTCGTAACGCATCGGTCACCCATTCAGTCAATCCGGCTTCCAGTTTGTCACGCATGAGCACTTCATGATGGGGCCCCGCCAGATAAGCGAGCCATTGATCACGCCGCGCGAGCATGCTCGCGATCAACTGCTGGAGCTTGTCCAGTCGGTTATCCAGATGCGCGATCAAATGCGCAATGGCATCCGACCATTCACCCTCCGACTCGACTACCTCGATCGTTTGCCGGGCCGCTTCCTGATAGAGATCGGATGCTTCCTCCGCGATCGATGGCAGCACACCGAACTCAGAAAGAATGGGCATTTGGCTGACCAGTCCAGCGCACAAGGAATCAATCGTCTGAATGCGCAAGCGGGCAGGATTCTCGAGCAATTGCCAGTCTTTGGCCTGATCGTGCGCCAGCACACGCTGGGCTAGCTGCCAGGTTTGGCGTGCGTATTCTTCTTGCGGAGGCGAAGTATCTTGAGCAGTGGTCAATGCCTGCAGAATCCGTTGGCGCATTTCGCTTGCGGCCTTACGGGTAAAAGTGATCGCTACGACTTCCTCGGGTGAATCGACTCTCGCCAGGAGTACCAGAAACCGCTGGGTCAGCAGGCCAGTTTTGCCTGATCCAGCAGGCGCCTGAACGATAAAAGACTGCTGTGGATCGAGCGCTCGCAGCCGCTCGGCCTGGTCGGCGACTTCCGGTCGTATCGTCATGATTCATTCCCCTTATCCCCTGCCTCGGCATCGGCTTCATCCAGCAAGGTCAATTCATTGATGCGGCACAGCGGGTGTAGCGTGCAGTAGGTACACGTGGCAGGGTATTGCTTGGGATCGACCGCCGCTTCGCCACGGCAGAAGCTGTCGCCAAGCCTTTCCAGGGTCGCTCGCCAATGCGCCAGCACTTGCGGCCAGTCGCCTATCTCACGGGTCTGCGGCAGCTTTTCATGGGATTTCACTCCAGGCAAAATTCCCTCCTCCATTGTGACGCCACTGAATGCCATCTGACCCGCTCGCACCTGGGCAAAGGCCATGCCGGCAAGATTCTCGGTGGAAATCAGGCTGTAGAGCGGCAATTGCGGCTCATCGGGGCGGTCTCCGAACCATTGGCTGGCTTTGGCTTCACCTGTTTTGTAATCAATGATCAATCGACACCCGTCTGCGATTTCATCGATGCGATCGACTTTGAGCTGAATGTTGAGCGTGCCCACAACCCATTCATATTTTTTTTCTTTCTCAATGACCCGGAAAGGCGAACGATTTTTTTCCAGATCCAGCCATGACAGTACTTGACGATGCAACCTATCAGCCTCCATGGCCCTAAAGCGTCGGGTAAATGTTTGCGGATAATGCGGCGCTATTTCAGTGATAGCCGCATTGATTTGATCCAGCACCAGTGTGCTGAGTTGGGTATCTGGCAATGCGACCAATTGTTCGTGCGAGTCTAGCCTATCCCAGACTTTTTCCATGATGCGATGCAGAAGATTACCTCGCGCCATGGCATTCAAGCCGATCTGGATTCCCCCCAGCGGCCCGGCACCCAGACGTAACTCCGCAAATGCCCGGAAGGGACATGCCGCCTGCAACTTGAAAATGCGACTGCCGCCGCTGGTTGTCGTCTGCGCCAGAGATGGCGCGGGATCATGAAGCCACTCACTCAACTGGGCGCTACGATGCACAGTATCACGCCATGAAACGATCTTACTCACTAACAGCGACTCCACTGCCAGAGAGGGGAAATCCTTGATCATAGGGCTAGGACGCAATGCTTCCTCGCCATTCCGCTGCGGATAACTGACAATCACCTCATCGGCGCTCGTTATGATGCGCTGGGTAAGCCTGCGCGTCACAGACAATTCACGTTGTTCGCTTGAATGCGGCAACTCATTTTTGCGCTGTAATGGCAAGGGAATGAAGGGATTAGGCTGGGGCGATGGCGGCCATACCCCATCATGCAGCCCCATGATCCATAGATGATCGAACTGCATACCATGCGCTTCGAGCGGGCCGAGCACCTGAACCGGTGCAACGCCTGTTTGCGGTTGAAAAATGCGCTCTCCAGTCATTTGCCCAAGCTGACTCAATGCAGCAGACCATGATATCTCTCCCGTTACCCAATCCAGCGTAGCCAATTCCGCCAATAAGGCATGCCACGCTTCAACTGTCTGATATTCATCACTCGATAAGCGGTATCCTTCCAGCCAGCCGACCGTCTTGAGTAGCTGGGCGAAATGCTGCACCCATTGCCCTGGATGATCCTTGCGTGGACAGGTTTGCAGCCACGTTCTCAGCATATCGAGTTTCTTTTCCAGTACGGCGCAGGCATAGCTGCGATTTGTTTTTGACGCATGATAATGCAAGGTATCAAGGGATACACTGGGCTCACCCGTTTCGCGCAACCGCACATCCAGCAAGGCGCGTGCGCTCGACTCCTGCTCCCAGCCCGCAATAAAGGGCGAGTGAAGCAACAGGCTCACGTCCTGGAGGCTGATCGTAGGCTTGAACAGTTCAAGCAGCTTCAATGTCACCGTGATCAGCGGAAAGGCGCCCAATGACTTACCGAGAGACACATTGTAGGGGCGCTCCTGATTCGAATGCCCGGGATGAAAAATTTGCGGAATCAGGATTTCATCCAATGCATGCGTAACGACTTCACGGTGAGAAGACAGCTCTGGCACTACAATCCCTATTTGCGCCTCAGGATGATGCTCCAGCTTCTGCCGCACCCAGCGCGCCATCAAGATCGCCTCCTGACGATTGTCGGCGCTCGCAATCCGGGCTATTTGACTGTTTTTTGGCTTTAATTGCAGCCACTGCACTTTGCAACCCAATCGATCCAGCGTTTCCAGCAAAACAGATTGCTGAGGCGTGAGCTCATCAAAGCCGGTTAACACCAACTCATTGGGTGCCTGCAATGCTTCCCGCGCAAAGCAATGCCTGAGCTGATCCGGTAGGCAGGCGATCGATAACCAGCCTTTTTGCTGGCAAATACGCTGAAAGAATGACTGCCATTTCCAGAATAATCGGCTGTCATCGTTGTACTGAAAAATTGACTCATTTTGCGGTAAGCACCATTCCTGCAGCAACTGCCAGGCTTTCTGCACCTGGAACGCAGTCCTGCTCATCGGCTGAAATGACAGATCCGAAGCGATCATCTCCTGCCAAATAGCACGCTCCTGATAAGGCGTAAGCAGTCGTCCAAATTCAGAAAATGCGCCTGATATCAGGGCTTCCTCCCATAACCGTTGCAGCCAGCTATTCCACGGCAAAATATCCGGTGTCAGCCAGGGTTCTGCATCCCCAGCAACTGCCGCCTGGTCAAAATGTTGATGAAGCACGTGAGCCAGGCGCTGATTTCCGGTAATTACCGTGATGCCTTGGTTTAATTTAGCGAGAATATCCACGCTATCAGCCAGCAGTGGATCAAGCCGGTAAGCTTTCATGAATTCCAGATTGCCCTCACAAGCAAAAATTTACCATTATGCATTGACTGTTCATATCATGTTGAAATAGGTAGAATTGCGAACCAGAAGTACCTTTATTTAGTTTAAAAGAGAAGAATATCAGGAGAACGAATGAATAAAAAATTGATCGGCAGTATGTTTCTTGCAGTTACATTGTTATGGTCCGCTCAGGCGCTATCTGAGGAAGCAGGATCAGAAGCAGGATCAGTAGAGCCTTCACAAGAGGCTCCCGCTTCAGAAGTTTCCTCTCCAGAAGCAAAAGAGCCCTCTCAAGAAGCCTCCTCTCCGGAAGCAGCCGAACCATTACCAAGCGGCCAGGGTTGGCGGCTTGTTCGTACTGTGGAAATAGCGAAGACCGGTAAATTTGTGCAGATGGTACTGGTAGATTTCAAAAGAGAAATGGATCAAACGGTCTATAGCGCTGCAATTCAACGACTCTGTGGTAAAGAAACGGAGTTCTGCCGCATAAGATTCTGGACTCAAGAACGTTTCATCCCCGAGAAAGTGACCCTCACACACGAGCAGCTCAAAGCTCAGAAAGCTGAATTCATATTAAATAAGTCAGCTAGTATCCGCAAAACAACCTGGTCTTGCGATGCTAATCCCGATAAAACTCATTGTGTGAAGTACTAATCACCAGATACTCCCCACATTCTTGTTCTACACAAATGTGGGGTAAATATCACTCCATCAGGATAAGCAGTCGAATTAAACGACCATCAGATATGCAACGCTCGCTTATCCACAGCTAAAGCCGCTTCATGTAATACCTCCGATAACGAAGGATGCGCATGGATGATCCGCGCAAGATCCTCGCTGCTGGCAGCAAATTCCATTGCAACAACAGCTTCCGCAATCATTTCGGAAACATAGGGGCCAATCATATGCACGCCCAGGATACGATCCGTATCAGCGTCGGCGAGCACTTTCACAAAGCCGCTGGTTTCTCCCAAGGCACGTGCGCGCCCATTGGCCATGAAGGGGAATTGTCCTGCGCGATAAGCAATACCGGCTGCTTTAAGTTCCTGCTCGGTTTTTCCTACCCAGGCTATTTCCGGCGAGGTATAAATCACCCAAGGGATGATATTCAGATTAACTTTGACAGACTCATTGGCATGACCTTGCTTTTCGGATGCAATCATTTCTGCGACAGCCACCCCTTCTTCAGAAGCTTTATGTGCCAGCATCGGGCCTCGTACCACATCGCCGACGGCATATACTTTAGGCAGGTTGGTACGACAGTATTCATCGACTTCAATATAACCACGTTCATTCTTGCTTAAACCCATCTCGTCTGTACCCAGACCTGCTGTATTGGGTATTCTGCCCACGGCAACGATCAGTTTATCGACCTCCAGTTTTTGGGATTCCGCTTCAGCATCAGCATAATCAACCACTACCTGCTCCTTTTCAACCTGGATTGACTTGATCTCGACACCGGTCTGGATCACTAATCCTGACTCACGTGTAAAGATTTTTTGCGCTTCCTTTGCAATCTGCTCATCAGCGGCCATCAGAAAATTTGACTGCGCCTCCAGTATGGTTACTTCTGAACCAAGCCGACGCCATACGCTACCCATCTCCAGACCAATGACTCCTGCGCCAATCACCCCCAGACGTTTAGGCACCTCCGTGATAGCTAATGCTCCGCTATTATCCAATATGCGATCATTGTCAACGCTGATGAACGGCAATTGACGGGGCGTTGATCCGGTCGCAATGATGACGTATTCAGCCTGAATTTCTTCGATCTCGTCACCATTCTTTACCTGAATTTTCCAGATACTATTTTCTTCTTCATGCTTAAACAGTGTTCCTCTGCCATGCAAAGAAGTGACCTTGTTTTTCTTGAATAGCATGGCAATCCCGCCCGTGAAAGCCTTCACAATTTTATTTTTGCGCGTAATCATCACGGGCACATCCATGGATAGACCTTCCAGCTTGATGCCATGATCGATAAATTTATGCGCAGCACGTGCATAATTCTCAGAAGATTCCAGTAACGCCTTAGATGGAATACAGCCCACATTGAGACAAGTGCCTCCCAGACTCGCTACGCCTTGATCATTCTTCCATTCATCAATACATACTGTATTAAGACCTAACTGAGCACAACGAATAGCTGCCACATAGCCGCCCGGACCTGCACCAATAACAGCCACATCGAAAGATTTAGTCATGAATCACCTTATAAAAATGAGTGGTTACAAACGAAGGAGAACGTGATGATCACGCAGGATTTTGATTAATAGGGAAGTTTTGTAAGGGAGTGGTGTAGTAATTCATACACCCGACTGAACAAAACCTTTCCTATTAATTAAAGGACAAGTGAGGACACGTGTCAATTTATAAAATATTCGGGCTAAAATAGATCCTTTCAGCAACAACGCCTTCCAAACAAGTAATCTATCAGGGATAGTATTTCAGGTTGATTCAATTAAAATGACAGTTCCTGATTGCCTACCCCGATTTCACTGATTTCCCTGACAGCCTGAACGAAATATGCAGCTTCGTGTAGCTTTATCATTGATTGCGCATGGCGCCGTCCACGCATATGCGCTAGCCGCGCAAGACTCACAGCGGGAATCTCCCATTGCAATGTTTCCAGCAATTGGTCGGCAGATTGGAAATCATTGCATACCAATACCATGTCACAACCTGCTTGTAATGCTGCCCGGGCACGCTCAGTGATGTTGCCATAGCCAGCGGTACCTTGCATGCTCAAATCATCACTAAAGATACAACCATCAAATCCCAATTCATTTCGTAAAATATTTTTCAGCCAGAAGCTGGAGAATCCGGCAGGATACCCATCCATTTTAGGATAAATCACATGTGCCGCCATAATCCCTGCCAAGCCAAAATTGATCATCTGACGAAATGGAATCAGATCATCCATCTCGATATCGGCATAAGTGCGATCATCCATGGCTATTTCAAAATGCGTATCTGCCTGAATATGCCCATGCCCGGGAAAATGCTTGCCTACTGCAGCCATTCCGCCTGATTTCAAGCCCAGCATTAAACTATGCGCTAGTTCTGCAATCGCCTGGGGGGTGCGATGGAAAGCACGGTCACCAATCACACTACTTTGCCCATAATCGATATCAAGCACGGGAGTAAAGCTCAAATCAACACCGCAAGTGGACAACTCCGCCGCCAATACATAACCGGTTTGCTTGGCCAGATGGCGTGCCTGGTGAGGATGCCTGTCCCATATCTTACCTAATTCGCGCATCGCCGGTAATGGCGTAAAATCTTTACGAAAACGTTGTACCCTGCCACCTTCATGATCCACGGCAACGAGTAAAGGTGGATTTCTGAGTGCGTGGATCTCAGCAGTCAATGCTGTCAACTGTTCACACGACTCATAATTGCGGGTAAACAAGATGATGCCTCCTGTAAGGGGATGGCGTAACCTTGCTTTATCTTCGACTGATAACTGGGTACTCACGATATCGAGCATCACCGGACCCAGCGACATCACGCCTTCTCCAGAATCACAAAAGCACTGGCTAGATTGAGTTCATCGCTAAGGGAAAGATGGTGGCTAATAATTCCCTCACGCCTGATCAACTCGGCTAAATCAGGATGAAACTGGAAATACGGTTTACCAAGAGAAGTATGAGCAACAGTGATATTGTTTAACGTTACAGGAGAGCGTAGGCCAGTACCCATTGCTTTGGAAAGAGCCTCTTTGGCCGCAAAGCGCTTAGCTAAAAATATAGCTGGTTTAGCATCCTTGATGTAATCAGACCATTCGTGCTCTGCTAACAATCTACGCGCGAAACGTTCGCCATATTTTTCAAGTGACTGCGCAATACGGGAAAGATCGACGATATCTGTGCCGATTCCATAAATCATTGACTCGCTTCCAGCATGAGTTGCTTCATCTCTCTAACCGCTTGCGCTAATCCAACGAATAATGCATGTGACACAATAGCATGTCCGATATTGAGTTCAGAAAGACCTTGTATCGCTGCAATGGGCCGGGTATTTTGGTAATGCAGTCCATGACCAGCGTTAACTTTTAATCCTTGACTGATACCACAGGTAACGGCTGTGCAAATTTTTTCCAGCTCGCATTGTTGCGCATTGTCATCTTTGGCATCTGCATAATGGCCTGTATGAATCTCAATGACTGGTGCGCCTGCTCTGGCTGCCGCATCTATTTGCCGGCGTTCGGCATCGATGAACAACGATACGCGGATACCGGCGTCTGCCAACTTGCTACAGGCCTGTTTTACTTGTTCGAAATGCCGCACCACGTCCAGTCCTCCTTCCGTAGTCAATTCCTCACGACGCTCTGGAACGAGACATACATCATGAGGTTTGATGCGACACGCAAAGGCAATCATCTCTTCAGTCACTGCGCTTTCCAGATTCATCCGGGTTTGAAGTCGCTCGCGCAAAATTTCCACATCCCGGTCCTGGATATGCCTGCGATCCTCACGCAAGTGGAGCGTGATGGCATCTGCGCCGGCAGACTCAGCAATTAGTGCTGCTTCAACTGGATCCGGATAAGTCGTTCCCCGTGCCTGGCGCAGTGTCGCGACATGATCAATATTGACACCCAAAGCAATCATGATGGTTATCTACCTTTAAGCAAAATCAAAGAAACTCTTCATCCACTTTAACCCGAATATTTCATAAATTCGCGTGATCATCACGCAGGATTTTGATTAATAGGGAAGTTTTGAGAAAGAGGGGTGTAGTGACTCATACACCCGACTGAGCAAAATCTTTCTTATTAATCAAAAGACAAGTGAGGGCACGTGCCAATTTATGAAATATTTGGGTTAAGCCGAACTCATGAGTGCATTGTTCTATTATTAGACATTTAGATTCTTCAATCTTATTCATATCCCAGGTTCTTTAAAGTACTGACATCATCTGCCCAGCCACTTTTCACCTTGACCCAGACTTCGAGATATACTTTGCTACCAAACAATTTTTCCATATCTTTACGCGCTTGGGTAGCAACTATTTTAATTTTTTCGCCATTCTTACCTATCACGATAGCTTTCTGGCTTGCCTTCTCGACTAGAATACAGGCAAAAATTCGCCGTAGATTTCCTTCTACTGTAAATTGGTCTATGAGTACACTGGTCGAGTAAGGAATTTCCTCGCCCATCAAACGAAATAATTTCTCACGAATCATCTCGGCAGCAAGAAAACGCTCACTTCGATCACTAATCTCATCTTTGTCAAACAAAGGCGGACTTTCTGGCAAATAAGGCCGGACCACATCGATTAATTCAGTCAGTTGCACGGCCTTCGCTGCGCTGACGGGAACGATGCCAGCAAAGCTAAATTTTTTAGCCATACTCTCCATGAATGGGAGTAGTTGGGTTTTATTCTCTAATTGATCTATTTTGTTAATTACAAGAATAACGGGTCTGTCAACAGGCACCAGCTCTAGTACCTTCTCATCACGTTCATCAAAACGTATCGCTTCGATCACGAACAGCACGATATCGACTTCCCGCATGCTTTGAATGACTGTCCGGTTCATCATATGATTAAGCTGATTACTATAGCGAGTTTGAAAACCTGGTGTATCAACGAAAATAAATTGAGATTGCTCATCCGTCAAAATACCATTGATACGATGCCGTGTTGTCTGCGCTTTTTTAGAGGTAATACTGATTTTTTGTTGGATCAAATGGTTAAGTAAAGTAGATTTACCGACATTAGGACGTCCAACAATGGCAACATAACCCGTTCTGAAATGAGGGGAATCCATAAAATGGGATATTTCTGCTCTTATTTAGTGTTATTTTGATATAGCTTGAAATCGTACATTATTTATCCCTTCAAAACATTAAGTTTATAAATACACAGGTAATTTAAAGGTATCAGTACGAATAAAATGAATCAAACTAGCGAAGGGTCAAAAAAGAAGTGATGGGTGTTCCCAGTAATCAAGGAATTTTGATGAATTAGCTATGCATGACTAATTCATATGCCTGCTTTGCAGCTTCCTGCTCAGCCCTGCGGCGACTGGTTCCCTCGCCTATCGTTCGAATATTGAGCTTTGGAATGACGCATTCTACTCTAAATTTCTGCCGATGCGCTTCCCCGCTCGTAGTGATGATAGTATATTCCGGCAGGGCAACCCTGCGACCCTGCAGATATTCCTGCAGCATCGTCTTAGGATCCTTACCTAAGGTTTCGAGATCCAAATTTTGTAATAATGGTTTATAAAGATTGTTAACAAAATTTTCAACTTCAAGGAATCCACCTTCCAGGTAAATAGCACCTATCACTGCTTCCAGTGCATTAGCAAGAATAGAGGGGCGGTGATGTCCTCCGCTTTTTCGCTCTCCTTCGCCTAGCCTGATTAAATCACCTAAACTCAGTGCCGATGCAAGCTCAAATAATGCGTGTTGATTAACAAGATTAGCACGGAGTCTTGATAAATTTCCTTCCGGTAGGTGCGGGAGCTGTTTGAACAGTAACGCAGACACAGCACAATTCAATGCACTGTCCCCAAGAAACTCAAGGCGCTCGTTATGCGGGGAACCAAAGCTCCGATGTGTCAACGCCTCCTGCAACAATTCCGGCTGCTTAAGAACATAGCCAATTTTGTGAAAGAAATCGTTAGGACCTGTAATTGGAAAGCTTTGTAAGTGACGTGTATCCAAGCCAGATGAGCTCATTGATTGCTTGCAGCAGTAAAATCAATATCTAAAGAAACATTAGCAAATAAAGGCTTTTTAACCGAATAGCTTACGCTTAGAACGGTTTGCTCGCCTACTTTACTAATTTCAATATCGCGACTATTCACAGTTGCAATATTATCGATAGTTACGCGCTTGTCGAAAGATTGGCGTATTTCCCCGGGATGAGCATTCTGCAAGCTTGGGTCACTGGCCATGGCAACTAATGCACGCTTGATTGCAGCATATTCTATATAGGATGGAATTAATTTCATTCCCAGAATAGCGGTCATCACGACAACTGCTGACCAAATTAACAACCCAGAAAGACCGATACCTTGCTGTTTTTTTCTCATCACATGACGCATATTTTCCCTACCCCCAATCCCATTCCTGAATTCACTATTCTATCGACAACCCGATTCGACCCAAATCACTAAAATTCCACCAAATCATAAAAGCTTTTCCAACAATATTTTCCTCTGGAACAAACCCCCAATAACGACTATCGCTACTGCCATCACGGTTATCACCCAACATAAAATAATTTCCATCAGGTACTTTACAAGTAAATCCTGTCCTGTCGAATACGCAATTCTCTCTGAAAGGAAAATAATGCACACTCGATAACAGTATATTAGGTATCTCTTGATTGATAAGAATGTTGTAACTTTTCTCTCCTACAAATTCCTTGAAGCGCTGGGTATAAATATAAGCAAGCCCTGATTCAATATATTTATAATCTCCATCTAATTTCATTTCTATTGGTACACCATTAATGCTCAGTTTCTTATTACGATAAGCAACGATATCTCCAGGCAAACCAATCACTCGTTTAATATAATCTATCGAAGGATCTTCCGGATAACGGAATACCATGACCTCCCCTCGTTTGGGTTGATTCATATCAATTATCTTATGATTGATAACTGGCAGCCGGATTCCATAGGTATATTTGTTTACCAGTATAAAATCTCCTACCAGTAATGTAGGTATCATCGATCCTGAAGGGATCTTGAATGGTTCTACCAAAAAAGAACGAAGACAGAAAACGATCAAGATGATAGGAAAAAAACTTTTGGGATACTCCACCCACCATGGTTCTGCAATATCCTTCTCGCGGTTATGTTTCAAAAAAAGAAAATCGAGCAGCCAGATACTACCGGTCACGACCAATAAGACGAGTAACACTAAAGGAAAATTCATTTCATTTTCCTTAATGATAAATCAAGCTTATAACATAATAGAAAGGGCAAATATTCATGGTTATCACTCAGTTAATTTGATCTTATAGCAACCTATTATTTGCCAACCTGCAGAATGGCCAGAAATGCTGCCTGGGGAATCTCTACATTACCAACACGTTTCATACGTTTTTTCCCCGCTTTCTGCTTCTCAAGCAATTTACGTTTGCGCGTTATATCCCCACCATAGCATTTGGCCAAAACATTCTTACGTAATGCTTTAACATTTTCTCTTGCCACGACATGCGCACCAATTGCTGCTTGCACTGCGATATCAAACATTTGACGCGGAATAAGCTCGCGCATCTTTTGCGCTAATTCGCGACCTCTTTGCTGGCTACTGGCACGATGCACAATTAACGACAACGCATCCACTTTTTCACTATTAATCAGTATATCGAGTCTAACCAGATCGGATGCGCGAAACTCTTTAAATTCATAATCCAGCGAAGCATACCCACGACTCACCGATTTTAGCTTATCAAAAAAATCCATGACCACTTCATTTAGCGGCATTTCATAAACCAGCATGACTTGCCTGCCCATATATTGCATATTTCTTTGCGTACCACGCTTTCCGGTACACAGGGACATAACCGTTCCCACATATTCTTCTGGAACTAATATCGTGGTGGTAATAATGGGTTCTCGAATTTCTTCAATTTTAGAGAGCTCGGGCATTTTTGATGGATTCTCAATTTCAGCAACCGTACCATCACGCAACGCAACCTGATAAACCACTGTTGGCGCGGTGGTGATAAGATCCATATCATATTCCCGCTCCAGCCTCTCCTGAACAATGTCCAAATGGAGCAAACCTAGAAAGCCGCAACGGAAACCAAACCCGAGCGCTTGCGATGTTTCTGGCTCAAACTGCAACGATGCATCATTAAGCTGCAATTTTTCTAAGGCAGCACGTAATGCATCATATTGATTGGATTCGACCGGATAAAGCCCGGCAAATACCTGCGACTTGATTTCTTTAAACCCGACCAAAGGTTCAGCCGCAGGATTATCAGCCAATGTGACAGTATCGCCTACTTTGGCTGACTTCAATTCCTTGATGCCAGAGATAACGAAGCCTACTTCGCCCGCGCTCAGTAAATCACGATTTTCTGCTTTAGGTAAAAATACACCGACTTGTTCACATAGATGCATGGCTCGACTGGCCATTAACATGATCTTATTTCCGGCTTTCAAGGCACCATCTACTACTCGCACCAATATCACTACACCGACATAATTATCAAACCACGAGTCAATGATGAGTGCTTTTAATGGTGCGTCAGCATCTCCTTTAGGCGCGGGGATACGCTTAACGACTGCCTCGAGCATATCCTGTATGCCTTCACCTGTTTTAGCGCTAACACGCAAGGCATCTTCTGCCTCTATTCCGATGATATCTTCTATTTCTGCAATCACTCGATCCGGGTCAGCAGCAGGCAAATCAATCTTATTCAATACCGGTATCACCTCGACACCCTGCTCGATAGCGGTATAGCAGTTAGCCACTGTCTGAGCTTCTACTCCCTGGGAAGCATCCACCACCAATAAAGCACCTTCACAGGCAGCTAAGGATCGCGACACTTCATAAGAGAAATCGACATGGCCAGGTGTATCAATCAAGTTCAGCAGAAAAGTCTGACCATTACGTGCCCGGTATCTCAATGCAACAGTCTGAGCTTTGATCGTGATGCCACGTTCACGCTCCAAGTCCATAGAGTCAAGCACTTGCTCTTCCATCTCTCGATCAGATAAGCCACCACAAAACTGTATGATACGATCAGCTAATGTGGATTTACCATGATCGATATGCGCGATAATAGAAAAATTGCGAATGTGTAGCATTCGGTTGGAGTTTTAAATATCAGGAATCTTTTTGTTAGTGTGTAATAACGGTCTGATTTACTTTCGAATAAAAAAATGTCGACCTTGGTTAGCCGACAGCATTCTATCGAACTTTAGCAAAATACGCATCTAACGCAACATCATCGAGATAATAATGGCAGATTTCGTCTTGTTTTCCCGTTGCCGATACCAACACGGGAATTCGTTCATTATACTGACTAACCAGCTCAGGATCACTGTCAATATCAATCACTTCAAATTCAAACTGGATTTGCTTCTGTAATTCCTGCAATGATGCAATCATTTCCTGGCACAGATGACAATCTCTTCGGCCATACATAATCAGCTTCTTCATAGAATCAGGCATCATATGTATTTTTAATTATCAAGCTTCATCGTGATGAAAGTAGTCATATCACCCCTTTTTATCAACAATGCAATATTCCGTCCTTTCTCAACCTTGTTAAGCAATTGATTAAACTGTTTAATCGTTTTGACATCCTGGTTATTGAATCCGAGAATAATATCACCTTCACGTATGCCAGTACGGCTCGCAACACCAGCTTGTGCTGCTTCAACCAACAAACCACTCTCTACACCGAGCTGTTTCTTCTGTCTGTCAGAGAGCTCGCTCAGGGCCAATCCAAGACGGTTAGAAGTATCAGGTGTTTTGCTTTGTTTTCGACCGTGCTCACTTTCATCTGATGGCATTTCCCCAACTGAAACAGTAAGATTCTTGGTGGCACCATTACGCCAGACCTGCACCGATACTTTGGATTTGGGTTTAGTATTCCCCACGATACGCGGCAAATCGCTGGAAATGGCGATATCCTTACCGTCAAATTTCAAAATGACATCTCTCACTTCGACTCCTGCCTTGTCTGCCGGGCCATCTTTTTCTACAGAAACAACCAGTGCGCCACGTGATTGAGATAAGCCAAAGGATTCAGCCAGTTCCTCGGTCATCTCCTGAATCATGACACCAAGTTTCCCGCGTGAAACCTTCCCATGTGCCTTAAGTTGATCAGCAATCTCCGTTGCCACATTGATTGGAATAGCGAAAGACAATCCCATAAAACCACCTGTCCGGCTATAAATCTGCGAATTGATGCCGACCACTTCTCCCTTCATGTTAAAAAGGGGGCCGCCGGAATTTCCAGGATTAATCGCCACATCTGTCTGGATGAAAGGAACATAGCTTTCCTGAGCAAGCGAACGACCTTTGGCACTTACTATCCCTGCTGTCACGCTATTTTCGAAACCAAAGGGAGAGCCAATTGCAATAACCCACTCTCCTACCTTAAGTTTATCCGGATCACCCTGGGTCACCACCGGCAGGTCTTTTGCATCGATCCTGATGAGGGCCACGTCAGTTTTACGATCCGTACCAATGACTTGTGCATTAAACTCTCTTTTATCATTCAGTTTTACTGTAATCTCATTGGCAGACTCAACCACATGCGCATTAGTCAGGATATAGCCATCCTTACTAATAATAAAACCAGAGCCTAGTGATCTGGATTCATACTTCTTAGGACCTGAAAATGGTTGCATATGCCTGCGAAAAAACTCAAAAAAAGGAGAATCTTCAGGAAGATTAGGAATTTCTGGAAAAATCTGACCTCCAGCAATCTGCTGCGTTTGTACTGTACTTATATTTACAACCGCTTCTCCATATTGTTCAACTAAGCCGGTAAAATCGGGCAGCTCCTTTGAATGAACGGAACTGATTGAAGAAATGATTAAGAGGCACAGTAAAACAAATTTTTGCATATTTTTTCTTGATAAAAGAATTAGTAAAATACTGGAAATATAATAATCAAATATGGCTAAATCTTACAAAGAATGATAGCAGTTATTTACTTGATCAAAAATTCTTGTTGATGCCGATCTAGCAAACCATGACACTTCAGCCCTAGAAGCTCATCAAGAACAATTCACTCGGAATTTATAAAATCCTACCTAGATTTTTCTTCCTTTTCTTCAACCTGATATACGCCCGTTACCGGCATATGCATCATCGTATTAGGTAGAAACCCTCTATGAGTCAATGAATAATCACCAACATGCTGAGGAACAAATGGAAGTGTAAGGGCTGAGGAAGGCTGAAAAACATTAGGATGATCAACTTGAACAATGGTGTTACTATTCACCTTTTTTTCAGCAATAAGTACTTCCTGCTGAATGCTCGTTGCTTGCATTATTAACCATCCACTTACCAGGGCAGCAAAGGAAGCAGCAGCTGAAAGAGCAATTAATTTCCGTTTATGCAATTGTGATACACGTGGCGTAAATAAGATCGGTTCGCTTACCAGTCGATCACTGACTCGTCTCGCTACATCAATTGAAAGTGATGTAGTAGATTGCCGTAGCGCCTCACTGATCATATGATATGTTTCCCAATCACTTAATAAATCATTTTTCTTCTTCAATTCTGTAATTATCTCATCGGCATTCACCGTATCAAGTTCACCATCCATCAGCTCTGATATTTTACTTTTCATATAACCACCCCTTCATTACCACCTTTTGTCTTTTCCTGTTCCCAATAAAGGCCGCAGTTTCTCCGCTATGGCCTCTCGTGCACGAAATATGCGAGAACGAACTGTACCTATGGGGCAATTCATAATGCTCGCAATCTCTTCATAACTTAAACCTTCAATTTCCCTTAGAACAATCGCAGTCCTCAATTCTTCAGGTAACGCGTCTAATGTTTGATTAACCGTTTGAGCAATTTGTTTACTCATCAGTTCACTTTCAGGAGTACTTACTTCCCGTAATCTGCCTGCCTCTTCAAAATTCTCTGCATCTTCATTATCAAAGTCATTAACGGTCGTGGGCACCTTTCTTCCTTGGGATACAAGAAAGTTTTTGGCTGTATTGATGCCGATACGATATAACCAAGTATAAAAGGCACTCTCACCACGAAATGACGGTAAAGCGCGATAAGCCTTAATAAAAGTTTCTTGAGAAATATCTTCAACCTCGGCAGCATCACGAATAAACTGTGATAATAGACGTGCCAATTTTCTCTGATATTTGATCACTAGCAAATCAAAAGCACGCTTATCACCATGCTGCACACGTTCAACCAATTGTTGATCGATTTCACGATCACCCATGCCATCAGTTCCCCGAAATTAAAAAATAGATAACTTTTGATGCAGCCACTCAAATTTTAAATTGAGCAGTCAGCAAAGTATACCTGTTTATGCCCGTTCGGAGATCCGTTGTGAGCGATTACAAATCGGATTAAAGACAATAAATCATCCAGATTAGTTCACTATTTTTACTCAATAAGAGTTTCAACGAAACTTTAGTTATTGAGTTATGATTGATAGACAATCTTGACAACTTTGGTTTACCAATAAATTAAAACTATTCGATGCAACAATATCATTTTGATACGCTGATTATCGGCAGTGGCCTAGCCGGACTTACGCTTGCACTCAATCTAGCACAAACTCAGAAAGTAGCTATTGTCACTAAACGAACATTACATGATAGCTCCAGTACCTGGGCTCAAGGGGGAATTGCCGCAGTGCTTTCAATGGAGGACTCTTCTGATTCTCATATCCGCGACACATTGGTTGCTGGCGCCGGGTTATGTGATGAAACAATTACAGGCTACGTAGTCGAAAATGGACCTCAGGCTGTCAGATGGCTGATTTCTCAGGGAGTCAACTTTACACGCGATAACAATAATGAAACAGGGTATCACCTTACACAAGAAGGTGGGCATAGCGTGCGTCGAGTTATCCACACCAATGACGCCACTGGTAAAGCTGTGCAACTTACGCTAAGTAAGCAAATTTGTACACATCCCAATATTGTCATCCTCGAGCATCATATCGCAGTTGATCTGATCACAAGCTCTAAATTATCTCATCATCCCGGCAAACAAAATGCTCGATGCTATGGCGCTTATGTATTGGATATCAAGGCAGATAAAATTCACACCATTGCTGCCCACAACACGGTATTAGCGACAGGAGGGGCTGGTAAAGTCTATCTTTATACAACCAATCCCGATACTGCCACGGGTGACGGTATCGCCATGGGTTGGCGTGCAGGTTGCAGGATCGCCAACATGGAATTTATTCAATTTCACCCTACCTGCCTTTATCACCCGCATGCTAAATCTTTCCTGATTAGTGAAGCCGTTAGAGGTGAAGGGGGATTATTAAAACTTCCCAATGGCGAGCGCTTTATGCCTAGACATGATGTGCGCGCGGAACTTGCGCCACGAGATATTGTCGCACGTGCTATTGATTTTGAGATGAAAAAAAGAGGTCTTGACTGTGTTTATCTGGATATCTCTCATAAATCACCCGATTTCCTCAAGCAGCACTTCCCCACTATTTATGCTCGATGCCACGAATTAGGGATTGATATCACCCGCCAACCCATCCCAGTCGTTCCCGCTGCACATTACACATGTGGCGGCATTGTTACTGATCGAAATGGCAAAACTGATCTAGACAACTTATATGCCATTGGCGAGACCGCTCATACTGGGTTACATGGCGCCAACCGATTAGCCAGCAATTCTTTGCTAGAGTGTTTGGTATTCGGCCAAGCTGCAGCCAAGGATATCCTCAATCAATCACCAGTACCTCCTATATCACTACCAAAGTGGGATGAAAGTCGTGTAACAGACGCAGATGAGGAAATCGTGATTTCGCATAACTGGGATGAATTACGCCGCTTCATGTGGAGTTACGTAGGAATCGTACGAACCAATAAACGCTTGCAGCGTGCTCAAAACCGCATAAATCTGCTACATGAGGAAATCAACGAGTACTATACTAATTTCCGCGTAACAGGTGATTTGTTAGAGCTACGCAACCTGGTTACGACTGCTGATTTAATTGTGCAAAGTGCAAAGTTACGCCATGAAAGCCGTGGATTGCACTATAGCCTTGATTATCCAGACACTTCACCACAAGCCCAGAATACTATCTTGCAACGAAAAGAATTCGAATTGATTTCCTAGAATACGGCAGTAATATAGTCGCGACAAATCCAGCATTTGTCGCTTGCTTCACATACATCAGAAAACTCTCTCATCCTCAGTATAATAAGTTGTAATTTAAAAAACCGCTTAAGGTCTTTATTTTTATAAAAAAAAAACATAGCTGGGTGATAGAAAACAAAAAGGACAGATGTAATGAGAATTGCGATAGATTATGTCACATCAAATACAGATGATAAATCGGATACTATCCGCCAAGCAGAACTACGCCATAATCCCAGGTCATTTTTAAAATTAATTTTGCTTGGCTTCTCAATAATAGGCTTACCATTGATCGCCGCGCTAATCTATAGTGCGACACGTATTGATCAGCTTGCCGAACAAAGCCGCAAAACTGTTTATCAAGCAACACAAATTACACATGGCAGCAGTATACTCATTGATGAAATCATTGACATGGAGCGAAGTGTACAGCACGCACATATCTTGGAAGATTTATCCTTACTCAAAGGTTATTTTCAGGCACATGTCAATTTTGAGAAAACAGCGATAAAGCTGCTCGAAGTTTCTCCCCATCTCAAACAACAGCTTTTATTGGAAAAATTACGATTATTTGAGACAACGATTTTTCGCGAAATGCTGGCTTCATATGACACACCTCAGAATTTGCGAAATTTACTCGATCAATTTACCTCTCTGCTTATCCTTGCTCAGGATTTTTCTACAGAAAATTATCAGTTAATTGGGCAGAACGTAAACGAAATGAGTGAAATGGCCGCACATGCCCGTACTTTGGTAGAATGGGAATTAGTCATTCTGATTCCATTTGTTATCTTGCTGGCACTTACTTTCTCGGTGTTCATGGCTCGTCCACTTCGTCAGCTTGATGAAGCAATTTACAATATGGGACAAGGTAAGTTATCCAGCGCGGTACGAATCAATGGGCCGGAAAATTTAAAATACTTAGGCTCTCGCCTGGACTGGATGCGCCGCCGCTTGCTTAAATTAGAAGAACAGAAAATTCTGTTCTTGCGGCATGTCTCTCATGAACTTAAAACACCCCTCACCGCCATTCGTGAAGGTGCTAATCTCCTTGCAGAAGGAATAACCGGTAATCTTAATAAGAAACAGCAACAAATAGCGGATATTCTCCATACTAGCAGCATTCAATTGCAGAAACGCATTGAAGATTTATTGAGCTTCAGTGCTCTTCAAGCAGACAAAACTGCACTCATTAAACAGCGTACAAATCTAGCTCACATCATCACCAATATATTGAAAGATCAGAATCTTTCCATTATGAGCAGAAAAATAAAGATTGAGTTGACCTCCCCAGATCTGCTACTTGAATGCGACAAACAGAAAATTGGCATTATTATTGATAACCTTTTATCAAATGCCATAAAATTCTCCCCACAGGGAGGCAGCATCAAAATCTCTACGATACAAATTGGTCAAATCATCCAACTCGACATCATTGACAATGGTATCGGCATTGATATCAGCGACGAGGATAAAATATTTGAACCCTTTTATCAGGGGCGCAGTATACCTAATAGCCATATCAGAGGAACTGGGCTTGGATTATCCATTGCCCGAGAATATGCGCTCGCACACGGTGGAGATATTGAACTCATTAAACATATTGGACCAGGAGCCCATCTCCGTCTGATTTTACCTATCCATGACCCTGAAGCACAACCATGAGCGTCACTTCCAAGTCCATATTACTTCTCATATTTTCTGCTACATTAATCGGATGCACAGTAACGCCTGCTCAACAATCAGCAGTCATTTTTACTGAACAAACTCTTCAGCAAGATAAATCTGGCCAATACAGCAGTCTCGATAAATTGATGTTGTATCATGATCTGCTACAGGAAAAGAATGCTTTCCAATTAGCTTGGGAATACAATTATGCTAAAAATCACTTCAAAAATAATACCGATCCCGAAAGCCGTCTTAAATATATCCTACTGATTAGCTTACCCAATACGGTTTTCACAGATACCCACACTGCTCTTGATTTATTGAATAGCTGGCCACAGGATATAACGCTACCGCCTAATTTGGCTAGTTTCAAGAAATTATTAATTTTACTGCTTACAGAACAACAAATTGCAAAAACTCATGCAAAAAATTTATCGCAAAGATTAAAAGCATCGGAAGAACATGCTCAAACTCTGCAAAATAGAATAGACGCAATAAAAAGTATGGAAAAAAACCCAATTAAAAATATGGAAAAGAACCCAATCCGAAGAATAACACCTTGAATAAAAATATATGGTACAGCCTAAAAAAATCTTACTTGTCGATGACGACTCAGATCTTCTTGAATTACTCTCAATACGTTTAACCGCTGCGGGATTTGAAACTATCGTAGCAACTAGTGCTGAAACAGCGCTGAACTGCTTGGACATCATACGCCCCCATCTTGTCATCAGTGACATGCAAATGAGTGGGATGGACGGTATGACATTATTTGAACATATTCATCACGCTATTCCAACGCTACCGGTCATCATCCTGACAGCATATGGCACTATCCCGGATGCTGTCGCCGCGGTTCAGCGTGGTATTTTTGGTTACCTCACTAAACCTTATGATCCCAAAACCTTACTCGATCAAATTGATCGGGCATTCAGACTGACGTGCAACAACGGAAATAGCGAATCCAGTGAAGTATCACAAGTCGCATGGCGCAAAAACATCATTACCCAAAATGCTGAAATGGAAGATATTCTCACTAAAGTAGAACGGGTTGCAGAAGGAAACGCCAGTGTCCTACTTTCAGGGGAAAGTGGCGTTGGCAAAGAATTATTTGCACGCGCTATTCATCAAGCATCCAAACGTTGTTGCCAGCCCTTTGTAACCATCAATTGCGCAGCCATTCCTGAACAATTACTGGAATCCGAGCTATTTGGGCATGTCAAAGGCGCTTTTACAGGCGCTATCCGGGACCATAAAGGTTTGTTTCAATTAGCTGAAGGTGGCACGTTGTTTCTTGATGAGATTGGTGACATGCCTTTGCTACTGCAAGTAAAGTTACTGCATGCACTACAAGAAAGGGTAATCAGACCCGTCGGATCTACACAAGCAGTCCCAATTGATGTCCGGATCATTTCAGCTACCCACTGTAATCTCAAAGAGGAGATCATTGCAGGAAATTTTCGGGAGGATCTGTATTATCGGCTCTATGTAGTTGGTTTAACTATTCCCTCACTCGCTCAACGCCGTGAAGATATTCCCTTACTGGCAAATCATTTTCTTCGCGCATTTGCTGATAAATACGAAAAAGAAATCAATGGGTTCTCTCCGGAGACAATCAATCTTCTGCTAAGTGCCTCTTGGCCAGGTAATATCCGGCAATTGATGAATGTAATAGAACAAAGCGTCGTCCTGAGCGCGAATCCTCTCATTTCATATCAACTGGTTTATGATGCGATGCATAAGGAAGAAACACAGCTCGTATCGTTCGAAGAAGCACGCAAACAGTTTGAAAGAGATTACCTGGTACGTCTGCTGAAAATGACTTCAGGTAATGTCACGCAAGCTGCCAGGTTAGCCAAGCGCAATCGGACAGAATTCTATAAACTTCTTCAAAGACATCAACTTGATTTTACCCTTTATAAACAACAAGAAAAAAACAAAGAATTGTGTTAAGAACCTTCTGCTAGCAGGATGTTTTTTTATTGCCTGATTTCTAACCATCACCTCGCGTAATATGGGCGGCGCTTCCTTCTCGGTTAACTACCAGAACACGCAAATGATAAATAGGTGTTGACTGTTCCAGAGTCAAATTAAACAGATCTCCAGAATCTGATACGCTCTGCTTTACCTCGGCTATTCGTATGGCCGGTGCGCCTGATCGGGTAAGTCATTGCGTAAAAAATAATGGGATCAATCGTGACGGTAATATCATTATCTACCCCAAGGTGATCCTCTGCCATCACTCCGCACGAGCTGACAGTCAGCGCAATGCCGCAAAATTATCTCACTCAAACACTTTGTGTAGTATGCGAGCTGGATTGTGATAGCGTCTTCATTTCACCAGCGCAGGAAATTTGGCAACGATCTCGATTTCGTCATTCCCTCGCTTAACTCTGAGCGGTAACCAGGTACCCGGTGCCTGATGCTTGATCACAGCGATGATATCACCCAGTTCCTTTACCGACAGTCCAGCAATTTCCGTAATAATATCGCCTTCACGCATATTGGCTGCTTCAGCTATGCTGCCTTCTTCAACCTGCAAAATACGTGCCCCCCCATCTTCCAAGGCAATCTCGTAGCGGATGCCCAATCGCTGGCGCAAAGGTGTTGTTTCTGCAGCAAAGGGGGCAATGCCAAAAACCGCACTTGCATAACCTGCAACCAGCTGATCACACGATTTGCTCTCATCCCATGGTAACAGTGAGGTAATTCTCGTGACACCCAGATCTTTCAATTGATGAGGCACGCCAAAACCACGCAAAATATGCCCTGATCCCATGATACCAACAACTAGTGGGCTTTTTCCTCGACTATGCATGCCGAGCGCTGCAAGAATCTCTTGAGCCATTGCCCGATCCCATAATTGCTGGCCAACGACAAATCGTAAGAAATCTGGATCATAACGACTATCTCCTTCCTTTTTCTTGCCCTTGCGGTCATGTGACTCGTATATCGGCAACAGAAAATCGAGATATTCAGGGCTAGGAGGCGCCGGACGCGTCACCCCCTCGCGTTCATTCTCCGGAACGCCATCAAAACCTTTCTCGGATACCTGTTTCCTTAGGCGTGTATCGATATTAAGCGCTCGCATCGGGATACGATTCATGCGTGCAAAATGAAATAAGGGTAGATAAAGACTCGCATCAGTTCTCCATACCGTATCCCACTCTGAAGCTTTTAGAAAGGCAGACTCAGACAGTTCGCCTGCGACCCACTGGTCGAGTACTTTCTGGATGCGGCGTGGAAACATTTCAAAACCAATCACCATATCGGGACGAGCAGCATAAAGCGCCGCCAGCATTTGCAACTGCCAGCGGTGATGCTCCTGATTAACGTGTGTTTCACCCAGTAAAATGACTGATTGATCTGCTGCATGCGTCATGATCTCGGGCAAGGTAGTTGCGCCCTTGCCAGGGATAATCCAATTCGCTGCCGACACACATTCCCGCGCAGAGTTACCGATCCGGACTTCAGGTTTATGGGCCGGGATAACTTGTGCTAGCAAATTGTCGGAATATACCCCCCATGCTAATAACATTATGCTTACTAATCCGCTTCGGACACTCACTTTCAAATTAGTCATTTTTATTGATTATTCTTGAGAATATTAATGGTTTAGATTGCCACGCAGAAATACCTTCGGAAAGACAAATCCGGTTCCTAATTGATTCCAGACACCTACCCTACCCATTTACGCGCATTTCTAAACATCCTCATCCATGGAGAATCTTCTAGCCAGGTATCCACATGCCAGGAATGCTGTACAGTACGAAAAACCCGTTCCGGATGGGGCATCAGAATGGTAAACCGGCCATCCGTCGAGGTCAGCCCGGTTATCCCTTGTGGCGACCCATTAGGGTTGAATGGATACCGTTCAGTTGGCGCACCTCGGTGATCAATAAAGCGTAATGCGACATAAGATAACGCCGACTCCAGTTGCTGATCACTACTGAATGCTGCATATCCTTCTCCATGGGCCACCGTAATAGGCAAGCGGCTTCCCGCCATACCATCGAAAAAGAGTGAGGGACTGCATGGTATCTCAACCATAACAAAGCGTGCTTCGAATTGCTCGGAGAGATTACGCTCGAAATGCGGCCAGTGACCAGTACCGGGAATGATTTCATGCAAATTGCTCATCATCTGGCAACCATTGCATACACCCAACGCGAACGTATCCCTACGCTCAAAAAAAGACTGAAACTCATGATGAGCACGTGCGTTAAACAGGATAGATTTGGCCCACCCTTCACCGGCCCCCAGCACATCCCCGTAAGAAAAGCCACCACATGCAGCAAACCCCTTATAGTCACCTAAGGAAACGCGTCCAGCCATAATATCGCTCATATGCACATCAATGGCATCAAACCCGGCGCGATCAAAGGCAGCCGCCATTTCAACATGGCCATTTACACCTTGCTCGCGCAGAATAGCCATCTTGGGTCGGATGCCAGTGTGAATAAAGGGCGCAGCAATATCTTCATCGATAGCAAAAGTCAGCGCAGCACTCAGACCAGGGTCTGAGGTATCGAGAATACGATCGAATTCTTGTTGCGCACATGCTGGATTATCACGCAATTTTTGCATCTGGTATGTGGTTTCCGACCAAGCGCGCTGCAAATTAACCCGTTTCTCCTGAAAAACGATTTTATTGTTACGTAAGAAACGGATCTCATCTTGCTCATTAAGGTTTCCCAGAACAAAACTATCTTGACCTAATCCGGCTTGGGACAATGTACGTAGCACTGCCTCATGATGTTGTACTTCGGTCTGAATCACTATCCCCAATTCTTCACTGAACAAAACCGCCATCAGGCGTTCGAGAAATCTCCCATGCAGTACTTCCGGCTTGATTTCATAACCATCGACATCATTGGCCAGCAGATCAAAACACAACTGATCCAGATTGACCGTCACGCCTACATGTCCCGCGAAAGCCATCTCACATAAGGTCACAAATAATCCACCATCTGAACGATCATGGTAAGCGACAATCTGATCCGCATCATTCAATTCCTGTATGGCTGAAAACAAACGCTTAAGCTTATCTATTTCAGCCGCACTCGATAGATCGGGTGCAATATTCCCTAACTGCCCATAAACTTGTGCCAATGCTGAGCCACCCAGGCGATTTCTCCCCCCTCCCAGATCAATCAGAATAAGTTCGGTTTCTCCACAATCAGTACGCAATTGCGGGGTGAGTGTCTTGCGTACATCGCTCACTCTTGCAAAGGCAGAAATAATCAACGATAGCGGCGCAATCACTTCTTTCTGTTCCTTGCCTTTATCTCCATTTGCCTCCTGCCATGCAGTTTTCATGGACATGGAATCTTTGCCAACCGGGATGCTGATCCCGAGTTGAGGGCACAATTCCATCGCGACGGCGTGAACGGCGTCATAGAGTGCCGCATCCTCACCGGCATGTCCAGCTGCGGCCATCCAGTTGGCAGAGAGCTTGATCTCGCTAAGATGACCTATCGCAGCAGCAGCGATATTGGTAATGGCTTCCCCCACTGCCATGCGCGCTGACGCTGCCGGATCGATCAGTGCCAGGGGCGCGCGTTCACCGAGCGCAAATGCCTCGCCGAGATAGGTTTGATAACCCATGGTTGTCACTGCGACATCTGCCACCGGTATCTGCCAGGGCCCCACCATTTGATCACGCGCAGTCATTCCACCCACACTCCGATCTCCGATGGCGATCAGAAAAGTTTTATCTGCAACAGCAGGCAATCTTAGAACCCGATAGGCCGTTTCCTGCAAAGACAATCCTATCAGATCAAGAGGAGCAAGCGTCTTGGAGATATGCGCTACCTTCCGCGTCATTTTGGGCGGCTTACCCAGTAATACCGAAAGCGGCATATCTATCGGTTTAGCGCTCGGTTTTTCATCAGAAACGATAAGCTGCTGCTGAACAATCGTTTCACCCACTACAGCATAGGGGCATCGCTCCCGCTCACAAATCCCCTGAAACAACGCCAGGGATTCACGCCGGATAGCGAGTACATACCGCTCCTGGGCTTCGTTACACCAGATCTGCATCGGTGACATCCCCGATTCTTCCGAAGGAATCGCACGCAAATCAAACCGCCCCCCGCACCCTGCGCCATAAACAAGCTCCGGCAGTGCGTTAGACAGCCCTCCTGCACCGACATCGTGGATTGAAAGAATGGGATTAGGTTGCCCGCTCCGCTCCAGCTGCCAGCAACGATCGATCACTTCCTGCGCACGGCGCTGCATTTCTGCATTACCGCGTTGTACCGAATCAAAATCCAGCTCTTCCGTGTTAGTCCCAGTATCCATGCTGGAAGCTGCCCCACCACCCAACCCGATCAGCATGCCCGGTCCGCCCAGTTGAATCAGCAAGGAATCTGTCGAGAAACTCTGCTTCGCAGTATGCCGGTCGGAAATCTGACCGACCCCTCCTGCCAGCATGATAGGCTTGTGATAGCCGCGTATTTCCCCCGCAACGTGCGCTTCAAATGTTCGGAAATAACCTGCAAGATTAGGTCGGCCAAATTCATTATTAAACGCAGCCCCACCGATCGGTCCCACCAGCATGATTTCCAGAGCTGAAGCAATACGGGCCGGCTTGCCATAGCACTCTTGCTCATAGCCATGCCATGCCTCCCAAGGCTGAATAAAATCTGGAATACGCAGATTGGAAACAGAAAATCCGGCTAATCCTGCCTTGGGCTTGGCGCCCCGACCGGTCGCCCCTTCATCACGAATTTCTCCTCCTACTCCTGTTGCGGCGCCAGGGAAAGGAGAAATGGCCGTGGGATGATTATGAGTTTCCACTTTTATGAGCAAATGGGTAGGCTCCATTGCATAGCCATAAGCATGATGCTTCCCGGGATAAAATCGATTGATCGTTGCTCCTTCGATAATAGCGGCATTATCCGCATACGCCACAATCGTACCCTGTGGACACTGTTGATGGGTATGACGTATCATCGAAAATAGCGATTGATTCTTTGGCTCGCTATCGATAATCCAGTCCGCGTTAAAAATCTTATGTCGACAATGCTCTGAATTCGCTTGAGCAAACATCATCAACTCGACATCAGTAGGATTACGCTTAATTTCAAGAAAATAATTTATGAGATAGTCAATTTCATCAGGAGACAAGGCTAATCCCATCTCTTGATTAGCTTTGTTTAAAGCTTCAATCCCACCTTTCAGGATATCCACTTCTTTGAGAGCTGCTGGCTCAAAGTGGCGAAACAAAATCGTTGCTTCAGACAATGAATGAAAAACCGCTTCAGTCATGCGATCATGGATAACCGCTTCGATTGCACGCTTATTCTCATGAGAAAGGGCCGTTTCATGCTGAATATAAAATGCAATACCCCGCTCTACTCTTTCAGTTATATCAAGTCCGCAATGATGAGCAATGTCCGTTGCTTTGGATGACCAAGGTGAAATGGTGCCGGGGCGCGGTAACACCAGTAAAAGCTCACCCTTTGGCACATGTGATTGACGAGCTGGCTCAATGTTGAGTAACTTCTGCAGAATGTTTAATTCATCCTGATCCAAATCGCGGCTGGTTTCACAAAAATACCAGTATTCGGCGTCAATAGCCGAAAATTGCGGTACGATGGCTTTGATCAGATCAGATAATTTTTGTAACCGAAATTGGGATAGTGCCTTATGGCCTCGAAATTGGAGCATCAAAAAAATAGTCCGTTGAATTGAGAATAATAATTTTACACGAGAAGGCGCACAATCAGATGAATAACCCGACCCCTGTCTATTCCACTCCTGAAATTCGTGAAATCGAGCAGCTCGCTGCCGCCCTGCCTAATTCTCCTAGTTTAATGGAAAAAGCCGGCTTAGCTGCTGCGTATATCGTCAAGGATAGATTACTGATTAACGATAAAAACAAAGTGCTGGTGCTAGCCGGGCCAGGTAATAACGGGGGAGATGCCTTTGTCGCAGCACGCCATCTGCATGCATGGGGTTTTCAGGTTACTACGGTTTTCACTGGAGCATCCTCCCATTTATCTCAGGACGCTGGCCGGGCGTTAGAAAACTGGCTGCGTGCAGGAGGCAAATTGCATAGTGAAATCCCGTCTTCGGGGCTATGGCATGTCGTCATCGATGGCCTATTTGGCATTGGCCTAAACCCTGCAAAACATCCATTGGGTGAAAAATACCAGCATCTGATCAAAGCCGTCAATAACATGAATTTACCGGTGCTTGCGCTCGATATTCCAAGTGGTCTTAGCGCAGATAGCGGAGTTGCCCCTAATGCTGCCGTCAAAGCAACGATCACGGTTACTTTTATCGGTCTGAAGCCAGGTCTTCTGACACATGAGGGCTGCGAATATTCTGGGGAAATCATTCTGTGCAATCTGGATCTTGATGCAATTTCCATGCCCCCCCCCCGATCATGGTTGCTCGACGAAACCATGATAAAAAGATTATTGCCTGCCCCTCGCCCAATTAACAGCCACAAAGGAGTTTTTGGCAGTGTTGGCATTATTGGTGGATCATCGGGCATGGTAGGAGCAGCGCTATTAGCAGGGTCAGCTGCACTTAAATTAGGAGCCGGACGCGTCTACCTTGGCCTGATTGTCGATCAACCGATCAGTATCGATCCCACTCAACCAGAACTCATGCTGCGATCGGTTGATGATCTCTTCGAACTGAATCACTTAAATTGCCTGATCGTGGGTCCAGGATTGGGAAAGGAAATCGCTGCCTGTCTTTACCTGGAGAAGGCCTTACATACCTCCTTACCGCTGGTATTGGATGCAGATGCACTCAATCTCATTGCCTGCTATCCTGAACTTGCCAGCACGTTACGCATGCGCAAAGCTCCGTCTATCCTCACGCCTCATGCTGCTGAAACGGCGCGGCTGCTCAATACTGATATTGCTACTGTTCAGAGCCATCGTATGCAAGCAGCAGAGAATTTAGTCAAGGATTTTAACTGCTCACTTGTACTAAAAGGAGCAGGCAGCATTTGCATGCTGCCAAACGGTCATTGTTACTTCAATACCAGCGGCAATCCAGGTTTGAGCAGTGCAGGAACGGGCGATGTGCTGTCCGGTATGATAGGGGCCTTACTCGCACAGGGAGTATCTTCAGAGAATGCACTGTTACTGGCAGTTTATCTGCATGGTGCAGCAGCAGATAATTTACTTGAAACGCTGCATGGCCCGATAGGAATGACAGCATCAGAAATTATTCATTCAGCCCGTCATTTGCTCAACCAGTGGATCTATGGTCATGACGCCCAGCTCAGATATTCCCACACTCATAGCATTTATTGATTATTCCTTCCCAGCGTCAACTGAGAAACTGGAATCTCATTGCTTTCAGTTAGAAAGCATTACTGACGGCGCCAGGTTGTACCCTGCGCGCCATCTTCCAGAATAATGCCTGCGTCCAAAAGCTGTTTACGAATATTGTCAGCCTGAACAAAATTTCGCTTTCTTCGCGCTTCCAAACGCTGCTGAATCATTCGTTCGATATCTTCTTGCGAAAACAGGCTTTTTTCCGTTGAGAAATCATATTGTAGATATTTTTGTGGATTTTGCTGCAACAACCCCAATATCCCGCCCAATGTTTTAAGCAGTGTTGCATGCTGGAAACTACTTGTTCTATTAATCTCCCCTGCGAGATCAAACAGGACAGCGATGACTTCAGGAGTATTGAAATCGTCATTCATCGCAGCCATAAAACGTTTAGCATAAGGATCATCCCAGCTTATTTCAGTAGTGACTGGCACGTCATACTCTTTTAACGCGATATAAAGCCGATCAAGTGCATTCTTGGCATCGTTCAGATGTTCATCTGAGTAATTCAACGGACTACGATAATGTGCACGCAAAATAAAAAAACGCACGACTTCTGGTTGATAGCGTGTCAGAACTTCCCGTACTGTGAAAAAATTTCCCAATGATTTCGACATCTTCTCGTTATCAACACGCACAAAGCCATTATGCATCCAATAATTAACATAAGGATGATCATGTGCGCCCTCGCTTTGTGCTATTTCATTCTCGTGATGAGGAAATTGCAGATCCTGGCCACCACCATGAATGTCAAAATGCTCACCCAGATAATGCTCACTCATTGCTGAACATTCAATATGCCAACCCGGGCGCCCCTTTCCCCATGGGGAATCCCAGCAGGGCTCATCTGGTTTAGTCGCTTTCCATAGAACAAAATCCAATGGATCTTTTTTATTGAGATCGATCTCCACCCGCTCGCCCGCACGCAGATCTTCCAGTGATTTCCCAGAAAGCTTTCCATAATCAGGGAATTGGTGGACAGCATAAAATACATCCCCATTATCTGCGGCGTATGCAAATCCCTTTTGAATAAGGATACGAATCATGGTGATCATACTTTCAACACATTGTGTTGCACGCGGTTCGTGCGTAGGTTGCGCAACACCCAGCATTGCCGCATCTACATGCATGGCCTCGATAAAACGTTTGGTCAGGGTATCGATTGATTCACCATTTTCATGAGCACGCTTAATGATTTTGTCATCAATATCCGTGATATTACGCACATAAGTCACTTTAAAGCCAATCACTTTTAGCCAGCGCACAACCGTATCAAAGACTACCATAACACGCGCATGGCCCAGATGACAGAAATCATACACGGTCATACCGCACACATACATTTTGACTTCACCAGGTATTAAAGGAATAAAATTCTGTTTTTTTCGAGTCAGGGTGTTATAAATTTTAAGCATCACAGCGAATGAATAATTGTGAGAGAAACGATCTTCTTGGTAAAATTCGCGAATCACAGAATTTTATATTTAATAAAAAGATAAAACTCCATCTTACCTCATAGCAAAACCGTGGGATTGTAACATAAGGAAGAGATTACTTTCTGACGCGGCGCATGCACTTACTGAACAGGAATTACCATGACCCGATTTCTCTCCGTCTTCTTACTGATGATCAGCACTACTCTTTTTGCTGCTCAGCCAGAAATCAGAATCAATACCAGTCTTGGCTCGATCACTTTGGAACTCTATGCTGATAAAGCACCTAAAACAGTAGAGAATTTCTTAAGTTACGTAAATGAAGGTTTTTATAATGGAACCATATTTCATCGTGTTATCGCAAACTTCATGATCCAAGGAGGAGGATTCGATCAGTCGCTCATCCAGAAACCAACTAAACAGCCTATCGAGAATGAGGCTGCTAATGGCCTAAGAAATGAGATTGGTACAATCGCCATGGCAAGAACCGGTGATCCACACTCTGCAACAGCACAATTCTTTATCAACGTTGCGAATAATTCATTTCTCAATCACACTGCCCAGACTATACAGGGCTATGGCTATACGGTGTTTGGCAAAGTAACCAAAGGCATGGATGTCGTCAATAAAATAGCAGCAACACCCACTGGACCGAAGGGAATTTTTGCTAGCGACGTTCCCAAAAATATGATAGTAATTGAATCAATCGAGCTTCTCGCAACCCCATCTGATCATTAACTTAGGAATAAATATGATAAAGCTGCATACAAATTATGGCATCATCGCGATAGAGCTGGATAATGACAAAGCGCCTGTTACTGCACAAAATTTTCTAAATTATGTTAATAACGGACATTATAACAACACTTTGTTTCATCGCGTCATAGACGGATTTATGATCCAAGGTGGTGGCTATGAGCTGGGCATGAGGCAAAAAAAGACACTGGCTCCTATCAAGAATGAAGCTGCCAATGGTCTCAAGAATGATGCCTATACCATTGCCATGGCAAGAACATCCGATGTTGATTCAGCGACTTCACAGTTCTTTATTAATGTTAGCGATAATAATTTTCTCAACTATACAGCGCCTACCTCTCAAGGGTTTGGCTACTGCGTTTTTGGTAAGGTAGTAGAAGGAAAAGATGTAGTTGATAAGATCAAGAAGGTAAAAACTGGGGATCATGCTGGGCACCAGAATGTTCCGTTAGAAGATGTGGTGATCACAAAAACTGAGATCTGCTAAAGCAATCAAATTACGACGATAATCCCCGTGCCAGATCTGCTTTAATGTCTTGCGGGGATTCTAGACCTACTGCGATACGCAATAAACCATCACTAATCCCCGCAGCATCACGCGCTTCTTGACTGATTCGACCATGAGTCGTAGTAGCTGGATGAGTAATCGTGCTCTTTGCATCCCCAAGATTTGCTGTGATTGAAATTAATCTTGTACCATCTATCACACGCCAAGCCACTTCTTTTCCACCTTTTACTTCAAAAGTGACGATACCTCCACCGGTTCTTTGTTGGCGCTTAGCAAGCTCATACTGCGGATGCGATGTTAAACCCGGATAAAAAACACGCGAAACACCCGGCTGCACTTCCAGCCAACGTGCGATCTCCATGGCATGCGCAGAGTGGGCATCCATCCTGATTTTAAGGGTCTCCAGTCCTTTCAGGATAACCCAGGCATTGAATGCACTCAATGTAGGGCCTGCTGTCCGCAAAAAACCGAAAATACCTCCGTCCATCAGTAAATCACGTTTACCCAATACTGCCCCACCGAGCACTCGCCCTTGTCCATCTAAATACTTGGTTGCAGAGTGGATCACTAGATCAGCGCCCAATTCTAAAGGTTTCTGCAATATAGGCGTGCAAAAGCAATTATCTACCACCAACCATGCATTTGCTCCCTTTGCAATTGCTGCTAGAGCCGGAATATCAGAAATCTCAGTCAGTGGATTAGAAGGCGTTTCTAAAAATAGAAGTTTTGTATTATTCCTGACTGCAGAATGCCATTCATTAATATCCGTAGCAGATACAAAAGTCGTTTCAATATTGAACCGATTGAGAATATTCGTAAAGAGACTAACCGTTGTACCGAATAAACTACGCGAGGCAATAATATGATCTCCCGCTGAGAGTAATCCCAGCACACAGGCAAGTATAGCTGACATCCCCGAAGAAGTTGCCACACACGCTTCCGCGCCCTCCAGCACGGCAAGTCGCTCTTGCATGGCCGTGACCGTGGGATTTGTAAAACGAGAGTAAATATTTCCAGGGTCCTTACCTGAAAACCGTGCAGCTGCCTGGGCGGCACTCTCAAAGACAAAGCTTGAGGTAAGATACATTGCCTCAGAATGTTCATTGAATTGACTGCGATGAATACCCGTATGAAGCGCTAACGTTTCTGGCTCTAAATCATCCGACATATTGACTTTCCTCTAAATTAAGTCTGCTTACCTGTTACCGAAAACTGACAGTATTCCTCTTGATCAAACTGGTCTTGTCTTCTATTGATCTGCCAATACCAGACCCAAATCAAGTTGAGTGCTATGTCTACTAGATCGCGATATTTTTATACCCGAATTACGCTGCGTTTCAATTCTGGCCAGATATTCCTGAGTGACATCCTTGGTTATATAATTCCCATCAAAGCAGGAAGTTTCAAAATTCTTTACTTGTAAGTCAACCGATGATATTGCATTCTTGAGAGATTCGAGATCCTGGTAAACAAGACCATCTGCTCCGATCTCATGACAAATCTCGTCATCACCCCGATCAGTTGCAATCAACTCCTGGCGAGTTGGCATATCAATCCCATAAACATTAGGAAAGCGAACGGGGGGTGCTGCAGATGCAAAATATATCTTATGTGCGCCTGCTTCTTGCGCCATTTGCACGATTTCTCGGCTGGTCGTTCCTCTAACGATCGAATCATCTACCAGTAATACATTCTTACCACGAAATTCTACACTGATTGCATTGAGCTTCTGTCGTACCGATCTGCGCCGATGCTGCTGACCTGGCATAATAAAAGTTCTACCAATGTAACGATTCTTAACAAATCCTTCACGAAAATTAATACCGAGATGATTAGCCAATTGTAAAGCACTTGGGCGACTTGACTCTGGAATAGGAATCACAACGTCAATATCAAGATGCTGCATCGTTTTATTTATTTTATCAGCTAGACTACTCCCCATATTGAGCCGAGTTTCATATACGGAGATACCATCCATAATTGAATCTGGACGTGCCAGATAAACATACTCAAAAATACATGGATTGAGACTAGGGCTGATTGAACACTGCTTGCTATAAAAATTGCCTTTATCATCGATAAAAATTGCTTCACCTGGCGCAACATCACGAATCAATTTGAATCCCAGTGTATCAAGTGCCACACTTTCCGATGCCACCATATACTCAGTTCCATGATCTGTTTCTACTGCTCCAAAAACTAAAGGACGAATTCCATAAGGATCCCGAAAAGCTAGTAAACCATAACCTGCAATCATTGCTATCACTGAATAGGCGCCCTGACAACGGCGATGTACTCCAGAAACTGCAGTAAAAATTGTTGCAGGATCCAACTGATAACTCGTTGTGCACTCCTGCAATTCATGCGCCAACACATTCAATAATACTTCTGAATCAGAATGAGTATTGACATGACGCCGATCAGACTGAAATAACTCTTTGTTAAGCTCATC
The DNA here is from genome assembly GCF_900100485.1 of Nitrosomonas sp. Nm132. Taxonomy (GTDB): domain Bacteria; phylum Pseudomonadota; class Gammaproteobacteria; order Burkholderiales; family Nitrosomonadaceae; genus Nitrosomonas. The sequence continues at coordinate 90,860 of NZ_FNDH01000003.1, forward strand.
AGCATTAGTCAAATTGCCGTTATGCCCCAATACAATCCCAAATGGAGAATTGACATAGAATGGCTGGGCTTCGGCTGGCGATTCTGCGGAACCAGCCGTAGGATAGCGCACATGACCTATCCCCATATTACCCAGCAGAGCGCGCATATTACGGGTGCGGAAAACATCCCTTACCATGCCCAACCCTTTATGCATATGGAAAGTATTTTCCTGAGCGGTAACAATGCCAGCCGCATCCTGTCCACGATGCTGCAACATTAATAATCCATCATAAAGCAACTGGCTGGCTGGCGATTGAGCAACTACACCGAGAATCCCACACATAATTACCCCCGGAATAAGCTTAGGTTACAGAGAAAATAAGTAAACTCTTGCATAATAAGTCTGGAAGGCTCAAATAGATACTATTTTATTTCTATATGACTAGTGGATTTAGCTAATCAATCTCAGGAATACGTCTTGATCATCGACTAAAACTAATATGCTCTTTGAGATCCTGTGGCAACCAGGGAATAGCTTGTGTCGCCATCATTTCTAGTGGTTCCCTCAATAAGGCCTGCTGCCAGAAAGATTGTTGCGGCAAACTGGTAAAACCAGCAGTCAATATCATAAATAGAACAATTAACAATCCACGTGAAAAACCAAATACAGCACCTAGAGCCCTATCAATAAGACCGAGGCCAACGCTTCTGACCAATTTAGACAACAGCATTGACCCCACCATAACTACTACTAAAGCCACAAAAAAAGTCATCACAAACACAATCAACATACGTAATGACTCATCCTCAATGGTTTGCGGTAATAACGGCTCAAAATTTACCGCATAGTGACTTGCCACAAAGAAAGCAATGATCCAACCAAGCAGCGATACTACTTCACGTACGACACCACGGGTGATACTAAGAAGGACAGAAACAAAAACTATACCTAGAACAATATAATCAAAAATAGTCATTACCGTCACTTAGAAATAAGATGAGTATGAATAGGCTCAAATTATCTACTTGTCACAACACCACTCAATCCTATTTTCTTTAGTTGCTCATACCCTTCTTCCGCTGCCTTCCGTGTTGGAAAAGGACCAACACGCACGCGGACCATTTCATTATTGCCTACTTTTATGGTCTCAATGTAAGCATTAACGCCGCTAGCTGCAAGATTTTGTTGTTGTTGCTTTGCTTTAGTCGCATCAGCAAATGCGCCCAACTGGATTACAAACGCTCCTTCAGCTTTTGGAGAACCCATTTTTGCAGAATCGCCTTTCGGAGAATCAGTTCTAGTAACTTGAGTTGTAGGTTTGGTATATTGGGGTTTGGAAGAAGGTATGGGGATACGTGAAGTACTATACAATTCAGCCGATTCCTCATCTGTCTGTGAAAACTCTGGCGTACTGAATGGCAATGGCTCTTCTGATCTCGTATTTGCATTGATATCATGATCAAGTGATTCGCCAGGCATCATCCAAGGAGAGGATTCACTTGCCAAATCCTCAGACGGAATAAGAATATCAACTTCTTGCTGCTCCTGTTTAGGTTCACTGTCAAGAATCATTGGTAAAAATACAACCGATAAGATGACTAATGTAACAGCCCCCACTACACGTCTTCGCGCACGTTTCCTCAGCAGTGCTTCTTCTTCACTAATATTTCTGACCATTTGAGTTACCTTTTGATCATTTATAACTTAGTTCCTCTATAATACCGCTAATACAGCACTTACTGTATAAAACGAACCAAAAACGCATATTCTATCATTTTCAGTAGCATGCTCACGAGCAAATACATAAGCTGTCATGGCATTTGGAAAAGCATGAATCTTATCCTCATTTGTTATTCCGATTTTTTTTAATGCCTGAATAATTTCATCAGATGAAGCACCACGAGCTATATCAGTACTTGCTACCAACCATGTGTCCACATACTTTTTCAAAGCCTGCACAACAGAAGCAATATCCTTGTCCTTCAACATTCCAATAACCCCATAAGTATACTGATGAAAGCCTAAAGCGCCAAGATTATCAGCCAGTACCCGTGCAGCCGCAGGATTATGCGCTACATCTAGAATCGTTGCTGGTTTTCCTGGTAAAACCTGAAATCTACCTGGCAAGGATATTTCCAGCAGACCTCGCCGCACATCACTTGCAGTAACTGGCAGTTTGTCTCTGAGCACACCCAATGCAGTTAAACAGATACTGGCATTTTTTAATTGATAAATTCCACGTAAGGCAGGATGGGGTAAGGAAGAATAGCCACCTACTGGTCCCTTATAATCCCACTGAATATTGTCAACTTTATAATTAAAATCATCACCAATACAAAAAAATTTTGCATCTATTGCATTGATCTGTTTACGTACGACTTCCGGAAGATTTGGCTCACCACAGATAGCAATCTTATTTTTCCTAAAAATACCTACCTTTTCAATTCCGATTTCTTCCCGTGTACTACCGAGATAATCCATATGATCTAAATCAATATTAGTCAGGATGGCACAGTCTGCATCAAACACATTGACAGCATCTAAACGCCCGCCTAATCCTACCTCTAAAATCGCGACATCCACTTTGGATTGAGTGAACAAATGCATTGCCGCCAAGGTCCCAAATTCAAAATAGGTCAAAGAGGTATCACAACGAAGCCTTGCTGATTCTATGACATCAAAAGCGTAACAAAGCTCCTCGTCTGAGACTGCTTTTTGTTCAATACGAACGCGCTCGTTATATTTCAGCAGATGAGGAGAGGTATAACATCCCACGCGATACCCAGCACAACTGAGAATTGATTCAAGCATGGCACAGGCTGAACCTTTTCCATTGGTACCTCCGACCGCAATAAGTGGAAATGTGGGAATAAGACCCACAGTGTCTTTCACCTGCCTTACCCGAACCAACCCCATATCAATGACTTTGGGATGAAGATGTTCAAGGTACAACAACCAATCAGTTAACGAAGTGGGTTTTGCGGTTTTTTCCGCCATCGAGATATCTCAACGAGGCTAAAGATTGTTGAATAGCTATAGGGTTATGCTATCCACCAATCAGATCTAACATTAATATAATTACGTATCAAATTTCTCTCTAATCAAGAGAGGGCATTACCGTTTGCTGAGATACGGAAACCGGTGTACGCATTAACAATGTACATAAATTAACTAACTTCTCACGCATCCCTCTACGATCGACAATTAAATCCACTGCACCATGCTCTAACAAAAATTCAGCTCTCTGAAAACCATTGGGAAGTGTCTGACGCACCGTTTGCTCAATTACACGCGGTCCTGCAAAACCAATTAACGCCCCCGGCTCGGCAATAACGATATCTCCAATAAAAGCAAAACTCGCTGATACACCACCCATGGTCGGATCAGTCAATATCGAAATAAAAGGTAATTTCTCTTTACTCAGTCGGGTAAGCGCCGCCGATGTTTTTGCCATCTGCATCAGGGAGAACAGTCCTTCCTGCATGCGCGCACCTCCACTCGCTGCAAAGCACACAAAAGGCAAATGCTGCTCGATACATACTTGTACAGCACGGACAAAGCGTTCACCTACGACAGATCCCATGGACCCCCCCATGAAACCAAACTCGAAAGCTGCCACAACCACTGGTATCGCCTTGATATTACCCTGCATGACTACCAGGGCATCATCTTCATTCGTACTCTGATTGGCTTGTGTCAATCGATCGGTATAACGCTTACTGTCTTTAAATTTGAGTGGATCTTGAGGCGCTACTTCCGCTCCGATTTCTTTACGCCCTTCCGGATCCAGTAATATATCAATTCGTTTTCTGGCAGAAATACGATTATGATAAGCGCACTTAGGACAAACATCTAAGTTTTTAACCAGATCGGTGCAATACAATACTGCCTCACAAGAAGCGCATTTACTCCATAATCCTCCTGGCACCGCCTTCTTTTCACCATTTTCTTTACGCTTGATTTTAGGGGGAATAATGCGTTGGAACCAGCTCATAGCTTTCTAACACTCATCATTTGAGATACTCGTATTATTAATTTCATCAAGCGCAGCACGCAGAGATCTCACTAAGTTACTAACATTATCCAACAAAGCAGAGCGAGTGGAATTTTCGATTTCTTCAATAATACGACTTCCCACAACCACTGCATCAGCCAGCTCCGCCACTGTCTTTGCTGCGGCTCTATCCCGGATCCCGAAACCCACTCCAATAGGAATAGAGATGCATGCACGCACCTCTGCCAGTTTATCGCGTACCTCACCTAAATCAAGATGTGAGGCTCCTGTGACACCTTTCAATGACACATAGTAAACAAAACCTTTTGCCAATTTCGCTACTTTCTCTACTCGAGCTTTAGGTGTGGTCGGCGACAATAAAAAAATAGGATCAATCTCTTGATCTTTGAGTTGCTGCACCCATTCCTCACATTCCTCCGGCGGATAATCAACAATTAAAATACCATCCACCCCGGCTTCCTTTGCCGCCACTGCAAAATTGCCACGTCCCATCGCCTCGACTGGATTAGCATAACCCATTAATACCACAGGAGTTGCCGTATTTGTTTTTCTAAATTCAGCTACCATCGCCAACACATCTTTTAAACCAACATGATGCTGCAACGCCCTTTCGGATGAACGCTGAATAGTCGGACCATCTGCCATAGGATCAGAAAATGGTACTCCTAGCTCAATAATATCAGCCCCTGCTTGCACCAGATCATGCATCAGCATAACTGTCATTACCGGTTCTGGATCACCCGCAGTAATAAATGGAATCAGTGCTTTTTTATTTTGGGCTTTGAATGCAGAGAAAGTCGATGCAATACGATTCATCTTCAAATAAGTATTATCTAGTGGACGCAAAGTTAGGATTGCTTTTGGATTCAGGAATAATTGTCATTGATGAATCTTTCTTAAAGAAAATTCAATTTAGAATACTATCCCGGACTGTTGTGCTACGGTAACCATATCCTTATCCCCCCGTCCCGACAGATTAACCAGCAGCAATTTGTCTTTGCCGAGAGAAGGAGCAAATTTAGCCGCATAAGCTAGAGCGTGGCTGGATTCAAGCGCCGGAATGATTCCTTCAAAACGACACAAGGCATGAAAGGCTGACAGAGCTTCATCATCCGTTATTGCCACATATTCGGCCCGACCACAATCTTTGAGCCATGAATGCTCAGGCCCCACACCAGGATAGTCCAGTCCGGCAGAAATAGAGTGCGTTTCGATAATCTGACCATTATCATCCTGAATCAGGTAAGTACGGTTACCATGCAAGACTCCCGGCCTGCCTGTCACCAAGGTGGCAGCATGTTGATGGGTATTGATTCCCTTACCCGCAGCTTCCACACCAATCATACGAACATTGTTATCCGCTATGTAAGGATAAAATAAACCAATAGCATTTGACCCACCTCCTACACAGGCAATCAATGCATCGGGCTGGCGTCCATACTCCTCTTCCATTTGTACTCTGGCTTCCCGTCCAATAACGGCTTGAAAATCCCGTACCATCATTGGATAGGGATGCGGACCGGCAACCGTTCCAATAATGTAATAGGTATTTTCAACGTTAGTCACCCAATCTCGCATCGCTTCATTTAGTGCATCCTTAAGTGTACGAGAACCAGATTCAACTGGTATCACCGTAGCACCAAGCAACTTCATTCGATAAACATTAGTTGCCTGACGCTTCACATCTTCCGAACCCATATAAACGACGCATTCCATGCCATAGCGCGCAGCAACGGTCGCACTTGCAACACCGTGCTGGCCCGCACCCGTTTCAGCAATCACTCGCGTTTTGCCCATGCGTTTTGCCAGTAATGCTTGCCCCACGGTATTGTTTATCTTATGAGCCCCTGTGTGATTCAGATCTTCTCGCTTAAGCAAGATCTGAGCACCACCAAGATGCGCTGACCAGCGCTTGGCATGATAAATTGGACTAGGTCGCCCGACGTAATGTTTGAGTTCATGATTAAATTCTGCCTGGAAATCGGCATCATCCCGAAAGTGCCGATACTGAGCAAGTAATTCATCAAGTGCTGCAATCAGTGTTTCTGCTACAAATGTTCCACCATATGGGCCAAAATGCCCTTGCTTGTCAGGAAGATCATAAATCTTCACAATTCTTGACTCCTTGCATAAAAGCAGAAATTTTGTTCACATCCTTAATACCCTTCGCGACTTCTACGCCACTGGATACATCCACGGCCCATGGCCGAACTTGTCTAATCGCATTTACCACATTATCAGGATTAAGCCCCCCTGAAAGCACAAGTGGCAGAGGAAAATCTGATGGAATCAAATTCCAGTCAAATACCTGACCGGTACCACCTGGCATCCCTGCCGCATAGGTATCTAATAGTAATCCTTTGGCATTTTGGTAAAGCTTTCCGTATTGTAACAAATCCATCCCCTCCCTGACACGCAAAGCTTTAATATATGGCAACATAAATTGGTCACAAAATTCGGGTGATTCCTCTCCATGAAACTGCAGCAGATTCACGCCAGCTATGGTGGAAGTTTCTTCTACCCATTCTGGAGAAGGATCAACATGAACGCCCACCGCACTCACAAAAGGTGGCAACCGCAATACTATCTCGCGTGCCTGAATGGGCGAAATAAAACGCGCACTCTGCGGCCAGAATACAAATCCAATTGCGTCCGCTCCATGCTGTACTGCTACCAATGCATCTTCAACTCGGGTTATACCACAAACCTTGACACGAACCGATACAAAATTCTTCTCCATCTTTTTTATATAATTACGTAAATTTACCCGCTGAGTTTCCTGCTCTCCTCTATCTCCCCACCTGACCGATTGGCGCCCAGCATAATAGTCGCAAATGGAGATGGATTAAAAGTGGGCAAATTCCATTTAGTATCATAAGTAATCCCTGCTAGATACAACCCGTGAGGAGAGAATGTCGGCGCAGCAAGTGTTCGATCATGACTTTGCAGTAACATCTGTATCCATACAGGAGAATATTTACCTTGACCAATATAAACTAAGCTACCAACAATATTACGTACCATGTGATGCAAGAAGCCATTAGCACGAAATTCAAAAATGAAAAGGTGGTCATATTGCGCAATCTCTAGCATGGTTAAATTTCGTACCGGATTCCTCGCTTGACACTCGGCTGTGCGGAAGGCACTAAAATCATGCTCACCCAACAACATGCCTGCTGCCTGTTGCATTTTTTCAAGATCCAATGGCTTATGAAACCACCCGACTTTTCTTTGATAGATCCCAGGACGGATGGGATGATTCAGCAAGCAATAAAGATAACGCCGCTCAATAGCACAAAAACGTGCATGAAACCCTTCACCAACTTCTGATGCCCACAATACGGCAATATCATCAGATAATAGCGCATTAGTCCCTCGCACCCATGCGCTCAAAGGCCGTCGCACGGTCGTTTCAAAATGAATCACTTGGTACAATGCATGAACGCCCGCATCTGTCCGACCTGCTGCAACGACTCCAACTCTATGACAAGCAATTTTGGATAATGCAGCCTCCAGCTCACTTTGAATCGAGATGCAGGCAGGTTGACTTTGCCAGCCATGATACCGCTCTCCGTTATATTCTAGAATTAAGGCTATTCTCACAAGAATATAACAACCAAAATGCTCATCTGTTTCCAGATATCGTAATCAGAGTGCTTTGAAATTTCAATAAATTACTATTTTAGATTTTCCAACATTGATCTTGCGACAACTTGTTGCTCTTCATCTCCCTCATGGATAACTTCCTCCAGGATCTCTTTGGCGCCTTCCCTATCATCCATCTCAAGATAAGCCTTCGCCAGATTAATTTTTACAGCAATCTCATTCCAGGGCGTACCTTCATCTTTGGCATGGACGACATCTTTATTTATCTTTTCAGGTTCGTCATCCAAGTCCAGTTTAATATCGGCAAAATTAAATTTAGTTAATTTTGCATCATCGCGTGGTGATAAAGATTCTACCTCATCCATCGCTGTCACTGATCCGGAAGACGCTTTTAAAGCGCCTGGAAAATCTATACTGAATGGTATATTTCTCTCCTCTAAAGAAACCTCCTTATCCGTTTGATCAGCTTCAAGATTCAAAGCAAATTCATGACTGGATATAGGCTCCCCTTTTGTTACCAGTATTTCGGACTCATTCGTATCTTGAGCGCGGTTTGCCGGGACAATCGATAAATCATTGTCAATATTTGCCATATCAAATTTGATTTCATGATTTGGCCCAGTAGAAATATCTTCCACCTGGTCAAATTCAATTTTGGCATGATCATGATCCGAATCGGCATTTCGATCATTGACAAAATATCTTTCATTTATGTTTTTGCCAAAAAAGAACCTAGAAGAAGATTCGGATAGATTACTTTTTGACTCTTCAGCACTCGATCTAGAATTTTCAAAAAATTTAGATACTGAATCTTTTTTCCCATCCTGCACATTATCCAAACCCTTCGCTGGCGCCGGTGTTAATTCTGCCATGCATGAGGCAGCCATATTGTCTTTCGTAACTGCTCCAGCATACTCAAAAGCATCATCCATATCGTCACTTCTCTCTCTTCTTCGGCGAAGAATGGATATACCCAGCCAACTCATGAGCAGAACCACAAGCAACCCTCCCACTAATTCCAAATTATCTGTAATAAAACCCATAATTTGATCAGGCAAAGCAATCTCTATCGCTTCGGAAGAAGTAGGTGGTTGAACTTGGTCCGCCGTCCGCTCTGGAATAACAGGCGGCGTCGGCATGATCTTCTCAGAGCGCTCAACATGATCTATTTCATGTATTGGCGCTGAATCTATTAAATCTCCGGAAGCTGCTTCAGCTGGCGGAAGCGGCGCTGACATTATCGCTGACTCCGCTTGCGCGACAGATTGCTCTGCCTGGATTTGAGCTTCCGTCATGCCTGTGCCCTTAATCTCGATCAGGCGCTGTAATCTTTCAATATTTTGTTCCAATAAAGTAACCCGTTCATTGGCCTCTTTCAGAGCACGATCTTTAGCGATGGTATCCTCCTCCATCATTTGTAGATAGTCTTGTGCAGCGTCGGCTTTTTCCCCATTAAGATTCCCAATAGCTTGAGCGCTTTCAAGCTGCTCACCTTTTGAAACGATCAATACTTCTTCAGGTGATTTATTTTTTACTGCAGGGCCTTCTTCCGCAAGAGCCGTGGATATCTTTCCTGCTGCAGATCGCCTCAATTCTGCCTTTGATGAGGAACCCATTGCCGCATCAGCCATTCTTTGTCGGTAAGCATGCCAGTCAGCAGCTTGCATCTTAATCTCACGATTTGCTTCTATTCGACCAATAGCAGAAATTTCATTTTGATCGGGAACACGCAGAACTACCCCGGCCTTCAGCAAATTCATATTTTTTTCGAAAAAAGCATCTCGATTTGCTTGATAAAGCGCAACCAGCATTTGATTAAGATCAACTCCCCGGGGCGTAATTTGCTTAGCGATTTTAATCAACGTATCGCCTCGCGCAACAGGACCATAAGCACTCATTCCCTGCTTATATGAAGTCACCCCACTACCCACTGATCTCTGATCGGTACTACTTTGTGGTTGGATAGCTTCACTCGATGCTAGGGTCGTCTGGGGCAGATCAGGCGTTCGCTGGATTATCGGTTTAGCTGACGCGACTGTTTGTGTATCGGCTGGATCAAGCAGAACGGTATACTCGCGCAATAAACGCCCCGATGACCAGCTTAGCTCTATCAGTAAATTTACGAATGGCTCATCGACTGTTTGCGGTGAAGTAACTCTAATATAAGGTTGACCATTAACGCGCTTCTCCACCGAAACATTCAACGAGGCATGATAAGGCGCATAAGTCACGCCCGCCTGACGAAAAGCTTCAGGTGAGGCCACACGCGCCGTCAAAGACGGTATCTCATCTTCGACTACAGAAACGAGCTCTATCTCTGCTTTAAGCGGTTGTCCTAGAGACGAACCTAAAGTTAATTTCCCTAGCCCAGCTGCATAAGCCAGCCAAGGCAACATGAGCAAAATTATTAACCAACACGCTCTAAAATAAATCTTATTCACAGAGATATCCTCACATTTCTTGGAATAGGATGCATGCTACCACCGACTTTACTTACAAAAATAAGAATTATCCTGTATCACAGGCCAATCCAAGTAATTCCAATGATCAGGGAAGATAAAAAACAACATCTCTTCCCTTCATTTCTTGAGAAAGAATTATTTTAATTCTCGATCAGTATCCGTAGCATTCTACGTAACGGCTCTGCTGCTCCCCACAGTAGCTGATCGCCCACTGTAAATGCGGAAAGATACTCACCACCCATATTAAGCTTACGCAATCGGCCAACATGAACATCCAGCTTGCCGTTAACAGCAACTGGCGTCAGTTCTTTTGTTGTCCTTTCCCGCTCATTAGGAATGACTCGCACCCAATCATTTGACTGAGCGATGATATCCTCGATTTCATCCAACGGAATATCATGCTTAAGTTTGATCGTCAATGCTTGACTATGACAACGCATTGCACCAACCCGGACACAGATACCATCAACTGGCACAGGTTCATTGATATGCCCCAGGATTTTATTTGTCTCTGCCTGACCTTTCCACTCTTCACGACTCTGCCCATGAGCAACCTCCTTGTCAATCCAAGGAATCAAGCTTCCCGCCAGAGGTACGCCAAAATTCTCAATAGGAAATTTTTTGTCACGCAGTTTTTCTGCAACTTCACGGTCGATATCCAGAATATTTGAAGCTGGATCACTCAACAGATTCTCTGCCACACGGTGGGTTTCGCCCATTTGCTGAAGCAACTCCCGCATATTCTGGGCGCCTGCACCCGAGGCTGCTTGATAGGTCATCGCGCTCATCCATTCGACCATGTTTTTTTCGAATAAACCACCCACTGCCATCAGCATCAAGCTCACGGTACAGTTACCACCTATGTAATTCTTCACGCCATCATGCAAGGCTTGCTTGATAACAGGCATGTTGACGGGATCAAGAATGATGACAGCATCATCTTTCATTCTAAGTGTCGATGCAGCATCAATCCAATGACCTTTCCATCCAGACTCGCGTAACCTACCAAAAATCTCATTGGTATAATCACCTCCCTGGCAGGATATGATGATATTCATCTTCTTGAGTTCTGCTATATCATATGCATCCTTAAGGGAGGGTGTTTCTTTACCGATATCTGGCCCCCTCCCACCTTTCTGGGAAGTTGTGAAAAAAACTGGTTCTACCAATGAGAAATCATCTTCTTCACGCATGCGCTGCATAAGAACGGATCCCACCATACCACGCCAACCTACAAAACCTACTTGTTTCATTTAGTTTTCTATAACCCTTACGCTGAATGATCTTGTCTATTTAATCTTGGGTAGTTCTTGACTATTAATGCTGATCAACGAGATGAATTACAAGTTGTAAAAGCCTAAATCCAAATTAAAAATGGGCAGATAAATCTGTAATCGCTTCCGTGACTTATTTGCCTACCTGTAGCATATCTATAAATTTGCCAGTACAGCATCACCCATTTCTATCGTACCAACTTTTTTCATGCCAGGCTCGTAAATATCATTGGTACGAAAACCCTGCGCCAACACTTTTCTAACTGCGTTCTCAATCCGTAAAGCAACGTCTTCCTGAGCAAAAGAGTAACGTAACATCATCGCTACTGATAGTATCGTTGCTAACGGATTGGCTATGTCTTTCCCTGCAATATCCGGCGCAGATCCATGAATCGGCTCATACAATCCCTTATTTCGATCATCTAACGATGCAGATGGCAGCATACCGATTGAGCCAGTCAGCATGGAAGCTTCATCGGATAAAATATCGCCAAACATGTTACCCGTCACGATTACATCAAACTGCCTGGGATCACGCACCAACTGCATTGCGGCATTATCGACCAGCATATGGGAAAGGTTTACATCCGGGTACACCGCAGCCGTTTCAGTAACCACATCACGCCATAATTGGGTACACTCCAGCACATTCATTTTATCCACAGAGCATAGCCGACCTTTTCGTTTGCGTGCTGCTTGAAAAGCGACATGCGCAATTCGGCGTATCTCAGCCTCGCTATAAATCATGGTGTTAAAACCTACACGCTGACCATCTCGTTGCTCAATCCCTCTGGGTTGACCAAAATAAATATCACCTGTCAATTCACGGACAATCAGGATATCCAGCCCAGAGACAATTTCAGGTTTCAACGTCGAAGCACTGGCTAATTCAGGATATAAGATAGCTGGCCGTAGATTAGCAAATAGGTTAAGCTCCTTACGAATAGCAAGCAGCCCTTGTTCGGGACGTTTCTCACGAGGCAAGCTATCATATTTTGGGCCACCCACAGCGCCCAGCAGCACAGCATCTGCTTCGGTAGCAAGCCTACGGGTTACTTCCGGAAACGGCTCACCAGCGGCATCCACTGCGCACCCACCCAGTAAACCAGACTCGAGCTCAAGCTTTAGTCCATCACTTCTAAGCGCCATCAATACTCGCTCAGCTTGGGTAGTAATTTCCGGACCAATCCCGTCACCAGCCAAAACAGCAATTTTCATATTATTCTTCTCCGAAACGGAAATTTCATCTCAGGCAAACAACCATGGCTGTTCTTTCCGTCGCTTTTCTTCAAACTGTTTAATTTCATCGGCATGCTGCAAGGTCAAACCGATCTCGTCCAATCCGTTGATTAGACAATATTTTCGGAATGGATCGATATCAAAATTGTAGGTTTCATTACCCGGCGTCGTCACCGTCTGGGTCGCCAAATCTACAAAGAGGCAATAGCTATTCGTAGCTACGACTTCATCAATCAGCTTATTCACGATGTTTGAATCAAGCACGATGGGTAATAAACCTATCTTAAAACAGTTATTGAAAAAGATATCCGCAAAACTCGGCGCAATGATCACCTGGAAGCCATAATCCTGAAGTGCCCAGGGTGCATGCTCCCGACTTGATCCACAACCGAAATTATCGCGTGTAATCAGAATTTGCGCACCCTGATAGCGAAGCTGATTAAGTATAAAATCAGGGTTGATTTTACGCTGCGATACGTCCATTCCCGGTTCGCCCCGATCAAGATAGCGCCATTCATCAAATAAATTCTGACCAAAACCAGAACGCTTGATCGACTTCAGGAATTGTTTGGGAATAATGGCATCCGTATCTACATTAGCACGGTCAAGTGGGACCGCCAGTCCTCTGCAATGTTCAAATTTCTTCATCTTTTGTTTACTGAGCAGACCTCTCGATTACCTCGCCACCCCGCTGAATATCCTTACCAACCCCCTGCAGTGTATGACAACCAGACAACTGCAGAACAGTCATCAGCAATGCAATCGATACAGACAACACCCTCATTCATGTCTCCTTAAATAAAAAATAGAGCCTTTAACTATTCATTCATTGTGCGAACATCGACGAAATGACCAGCCACTGCTGCTGCCGCTGCCATTGCGGGGCTGACCAAATGCGTTCTTCCCCCTGGTCCCTGTCTTCCCTCAAAATTACGATTCGATGTAGAAGCACAGCGCTCGCCAGGCATAAGTCTGTCATCGTTCATGGCCAAGCACATGGAACAGCCCGGTTCGCGCCATTCAAACCCTGCCTCCCGGAAAATTCTATCGATCCCCTCCTGCTCAGCTTGAGATTTTACCAAACCAGAACCCGGAACCACGAGCGCCAGCTTGATATTAGGAGCAATGTGCTTACCTTTCAATATCATTGCAGCTTCCCGCAGATCTTCTATTCGTGAATTGGTACATGAGCCAATAAAAATCTTGTCAAGAAGAATTTCACGAACCGGCGTATTGGGTAAAAGCCCCATGTATTTCAAAGCATTCTCAGTATCGTGGCGCTTGATTGGATCAACTATCAAAGCAGGATCAGGCACGCGCCCTTCAATTGAAGTCACCATTTCAGGAGAGGTTCCCCACGTCACCTGAGGTTTAATTTGCTCTGCCTCCAGTTTTACTACACGATCGAATATCGCTCCTTCATCACTTTTCAAGGTGCGCCAATAGGAAGCTGCTTGTTCCAACATTGCACCCTTCGGTGCAAAAGGACGTCCTTTAATGTATTCAATCGTAGTTTCATCCACCGCGATCATACCTGCACGCGCACCAGCCTCAATGGCCATATTGCAAAGCGTCATTCTCCCTTCCATACTCAGCGCCCGTATAGCGCTACCTGCAAATTCAATCGCGTAACCTGTACCCCCTGCCGTACCGATCTCGCCAATAATCGCCAGCGCAATATCTTTAGCCGTTACGCCATATCCCAACTTGCCTTCGACCAATATCTGCATCGACTTGGATTTTTTAGTCAACAGACACTGAGTAGCCAGCACGTGCTCTACTTCGGAAGTCCCGATGCCAAAGGCAAGGCAACCAAAGGCACCATGGGTACTGGTATGTGAATCTCCACATACTACCGTCATTCCTGGTAACGTCGCACCCTGCTCCGGACCAATGACATGCACGATACCTTGCCGTTGATCGCTCATTCTGAACTCGGTAATACCTAATTCCTCGCAATTCTGATCCAGCGTTTCCACTTGCAGGCGCGATGTAGGATCTTTAATACCTCTGCTTCTGTCGGTCGTGGGCACATTGTGATCGGCTACAGCCAGAATCGAATTCACTCGCCAGGGTTTGCGCCTGGCCAATTTCAATCCCTCGAACGCCTGAGGGCTGGTTACTTCGTGCACCAGATGGCGATCAATATAAAGAATAACCATGCTGTCCGGTTTGTCTGATTCCGCATGCACCACATGGCTTTCCCAAAGTTTGTCATATAAAGTCTTCATCTTACGATATTCCAAAAGAACAAGTTCATTATCCCATAAAGCAGAATTAAGCAGTAGATTGTCATTCAAGCGTAATAAATATAGCCATATAGTTAAGAGCAACTTCCTTCAAGCTCCATGAATGGTACAATTTTCTTGTTCATCATTCGTCCCAAAAATAATGAAATAAAGGATTGCCTTATGTCTACCATCGAATCCGTACTACATGAAACACGCATCTTTCCTCCTTCCTCGGAATTTGTTGAACAGACCAATCTGGCTGGTATGGCAGCTTATCAAGCACTGTGTACTGAGGCTGAGAAAGATTACCCAGGTTTCTGGAGCAAACTGGCACAAAAGCATATCCTATGGCATAAATCTTTTACACAAACTCTGAATGATTCAGACCCTCCTTTCTTTAAATGGTTTGAGGACGGTCAACTTAATATTTCGTATAACTGCCTTGATCGGCACCTTGCTAGTCAACCGGACAAAGTAGCTATTATTTTTGAGGCTGATGATGGCAGTGTGAGTCATTGCACCTACCGTGAGCTGTATCAGCGTGTTTGTCAGTTTGCTAACGGTTTGAAAGCGCTTAATGTTAAAAAAGGCGATCGTATTATCATTTACATGCCCATGCGTATTGAAGCCGTTGTCGCCATGCAAGCATGCGCACGCATCGGCGCTATTCACTCAGTCGTATTTGGTGGTTTTTCTGCTAAAAGCTTACACGAACGTATCGTTGACGCCAGTGCGGTAGCCGTTATTACCGCTGATGAGCAAACGCGTGGTGGCAAAAATCACCCCCTCAAAGCGATTGTCGATGAGGCTATCAATATGGGTGGTACAGATTCAGTCAAATCAGTCATCGTTTATAAACATGCGGGTGTTGACACGTCATGGCAGACCGGTCGCGATATCTGGTGGCATGACCTCATCCAGGATAAACAGACCGACTGCACGCCAGAATGGGTCGGCGCCGAGCATCCTCTGTTTACACTCTACACTTCCGGTTCCACGGGCAAGCCAAAAGGCGTACAACATTCGTCAGCCGGTTATCTCCTAGGTGTGATGATCAGCATGCAATGGGTTTTCGACTATAAACCAACGGATATTTTTTGGTGTACTGCCGATGTCGGCTGGATTACCGGTCATAGTTATGTAGCGTATGGTCCTCTGGCCATGGGAGCAACCCAAGTCATCTTTGAAGGCGTGCCTACTTATCCCGATGCTGGACGCTTTTGGAAAATCATACAAAATCACAAAGTCACCACCTTCTATACTGCCCCCACTGCAATTCGCTCATTGATAAAGCTAGGAGCAGATCTACCCAGTCAATATGATTTATCTTCGCTGCGTCTGCTTGGATCCGTGGGTGAACCAATTAATCCTGAAGCCTGGATGTGGTATTACACTGTAGTCGGTCAATCCCGCTGTCCGATCGTAGATACCTGGTGGCAAACCGAAACCGGCTGCCATATGATCGCACCGCTCCCTGGTGCAATATCCCTCAAGCCTGGTTCATGCACATTCCCTTTACCTGGAATTAGCGCTGCAGTAGTCGATGAAGCAGGTCATGACGTTGAACAGGGAAAAGGAGGATTCTTGGTCATCAAACGACCGTTTCCTTCACAGATCCGCACACTATGGGGAGACCCGGAGCGTTTCAAGAAAACTTACTTTCCCCAAGATATTGGCGGTGGTCAATATTATCTGGCAGGTGACTCAGCCCATCGTGATAAAGATGGCTATTTCTGGATCATGGGACGCATTGACGATGTCCTGAATGTATCCGGCCATCGTCTGGGAACCATGGAAATTGAATCAGCCCTTGTAGCTAATCCGCTGGTTGCTGAAGCGGCCGTCGTAGGAAAGCCGCATGAAATCAAGGGAGAAATCGTAGTTGCATTTGTCGTACTGAGAGGTAAATGCCCCCATGGCGATCAGGCTTCTGAAATAGCCAACTCTCTTAGGGAGTGGGTAGCACACGAAATTGGACCCATTGCCAAGCCTGAAGAAATCCGCTTTGGTGATAATCTACCTAAAACACGTTCAGGTAAAATCATGCGGCGACTGCTCCGCTCTCTTGCCAAAGGAGGAGAAATTACTCAAGATATATCCACTCTCGAGAATCCTGCCATTCTTGACCAACTCAAACAATCCATCAGTTGAGCTGAAAGAGCTCTTTTTTTAGTTTAATACAGCTCCAAGCATTCCATCGAAATAAACATGAATCTACCCAATATAATCGACTACGATTTCGGAATCAGCGCTATCGATGCGGAGTACCA
This sequence comes from Nitrosomonas sp. Nm132, assembly GCF_900100485.1. Taxonomy (GTDB): domain Bacteria; phylum Pseudomonadota; class Gammaproteobacteria; order Burkholderiales; family Nitrosomonadaceae; genus Nitrosomonas. Next base: position 107,939 of record NZ_FNDH01000003.1, read on the forward strand.
TCGCTCTGGCCGCGCAGCGATTCACCTGATTACTGAGAACGGTATTGCCGCTTTAGTTGATACGGGCACTCAATTTTCCGTGCCAGGTGTCATGCAAGTGCTACAAAATAAACAGCTTGCTCCCGAGAAAGTGGCTTATGTATTCCTCACACACATCCATCTGGATCATGCCGGTGGTGCAAGCGAGTTCATGCGACTGCTGCCCAATGCCAAACTGGTCGTGCATCCGCGCGGCGCAAAATATATGATTAGCCCTGCCAAACTGATTGCCGGTGTAATGGCTGTTTATGGGGAAGCTGAATTCAGGCGTCTCTATGGTGAAATTTCCCCCATTGACGAAAACCGCGTTATTGAAGCGCCTGATGAAACTCGTATCGACCTGAATGGTCGATCATTATTGTTGCTCGATACCCCTGGCCATGCCCGTCATCACTATTGCATTTTCGATGAGCGGAGTCAGTCTTTTTTTACTGGAGACACCTTTGGCGTTTCTTATCGAGAGCTTGATGTAGATGGTCTTGAATTCGTTTTTCCAACTACGACACCGGTACAATTTGACCCTAATGCTGCTCATGCTTCTTTGAATCGGATCATGAGCTATCAGCCGCAATACGCTTTTTTGACACACTATAGCCGTATTGGTCATTTACCTCACCATGCAACGCAAATGCACGAACTGATCGATGCATTTGTCAACATAGCCAATCAAGCAATTAACAAAACCTCAGATCGGCGCGAGTTTATTGTACAGGCCTTGAAAACATTATTATGTCAGCGACTTGCAATACACGGCTGCACTTGGTCACCCACAGCGATTTATGAATTATTGCGCCTCGATATTGAACTCAACGCCATGGGATTAGAAACATGGCTGGATCAATCTGAGAAATCAAATAAGCAGTAATGATCAAACACGGTTATAACTCTTCTACATATTTCATGACATCCCTATTCGATCTGATTATCGTCAGACTCAAAAATTGATAGCCTATATCATCAAAGTTATTTACAGTTATAGATTATCGGCGGATACCTTACAGATAAGAAAAATATCAAAAAGCATTTCTTGTTATTAATTTTTATGGTCTTACAGGGAGTAATCAATGGATAAGTTGAATGAGTCTATCGCTGGATGGATAAATGCTTTTTCCTTAAGCATGATCACAGACAGAAGCTGGTTTGAAATCGCATCAATTCTGACACCATCGGTTATTCTGATTCTTGTCCTGTTCGGCTTCAGTTTCACTCTACAAAATAGAAAGTGGAAAATCGTAACCTACACTGTTTGCCTGCTGCTCACCTTACTGTTCCTGCCTTATGAATTATTCCGCCAATCTGCCGCCCTATCCAAGGCACAGACAAACATTAGCGAAATGCAAACTCGCTTGAAAGGATTGCTGAATGCTTCAGAACTTAACCACATTGAGAATCTAGCCGATAAAGAAGTGGCTTCTAGCATGCTGGAAGAAACGATTGACAATCTCGAGCAGAAAGAGAAAAAAGAACTGATACTCATTTCATGGCTGATTGCTGAAAATGAAAAGCAATCATTGCGCCTTCATGAAGATAAGCAAAAATTGTTTTTTGATGAAATCAAATCGAGCCTTAATGAAGCAAAAGGAGAAATCATCAATACAAGAGAGCCTGTCGATAAGATTTCTGATGATATTGTAAAACGAATTGATGGCGATATCAGTCATCTCATTGGAAATAAAATGCAATCCCTCAATCAAGCATTTGATCATTCTTTAAAAACATTCCAGCAAGAAATCAACTTTTTTGTTCAGAATGAATTCAAAACATACGAAGAAAGATTAGCTACCCTTACTCAGAGGAGCATTGATGAGCTGAGAAATTACACTAGCAAAGCGGGGCAAGAACTTGATAATAAAATTAGAGATATAGACAGAGAATCATCACATAAACTCGATGAAACTCAAAAAAGTATCGATCACCTAGAAGGTGCTGTCGAGAACATCAATATGGACAAAATTGTTGCGCACATCAAACAACTCTCGGGTTCAATTGATTTGATTCAGAAGCAAAGCGACGTACAGTTCGAATATAACGAATGTATCAGAACGGTGGGATGGATCGATTTGATAGGCAGAGAAGAAGAGTGCAAAAAGCAATTGTATATGAACATGAATGATTTAATTAATCAGTAAATTCCATTGATCCTGCCAGATTATATTCAAAGTTTATTCGTATTGAGTTGATTGATGAACCAATGACTTATGAGAATACTGGCTACAATCCGACCAACACCTAACACAACCTGATCAATAAGTAATTTTAACTTACCTGCATCCTGAAGAATGTTTAAACGTTCTATCAATCACACATTGAAGGACATCAAATATGATGAAACACTTTGTTTTAATGCTATTTACAGGAGGAATCATTTATTTGACCCTTGGATCAAGCATTACACTAGCTAAAATAGGTTATGCTGTTCATTACAGTGACAAGTATCAAGGCAGGAAAACAGCTAATGGCGAAGTTTTCGATCAAAGTAATCTTACGGCAGCGCATAATGAATTCCCTTATGGAACGCTTGTGAAAGTTACTAATCTTGAAAACAATCGCAGTATAGTCGTTAAAATAAATGATCGTATGGCTCCTCACAACAACAATATCATCGATGTTACCAAACGTGCGGCAGCAGAACTGGGCTTTATAAAAAAAGGCCGAGTTCATGTTAACCTTGAAGCAGTTAAGTAAAACAAGGCCATATATTCATATAGTCATTCAATTCAAACTGATGCAGCGCTATGGAGGCATCTGTCAGTAGTCCTAGCACTCGACCGAGAATCACATTCTAATGTTGAATATATACTCATCTCACTTCAAAATTCGGCATCAATGCCTTCTCCCGCTGGGAGAAGGTAGTTAGCGATCCTGGCCGCGTTTGATCCATCCGTAACCGGCTACCGGATTATGATGGGGATGAGTGGCATCCATGAAATAAATAGGGTCTTCGGGGCTTTGCTTGCTTTGAGTGCTTCATAGCATTGCACAAAGACGCGTTGTTTCCCGGTATCAGCCTTATCCGGCACCAGTTTCGGCTTTTTATAAACATAGCCCATTCGGCATAATAATTGGGTTATGCCGCTTTCGCTGTACGAGATACCCCGGGTTTGTTAGACATAATGCGCGATTTCTTTGGCAGTCAAATACAGATTTTTATGTAAATGCTGATCCAATGCTTGCCTCTGCAGCTCATTCAGAAAAGACTCGCTACTGCCAACCTCAGACTTCTGGAGTGCCGACAACCCTCCCTTGCGATAACGCTTATAGTGATTACGCACGGTTTCCCGATCAATCATGAGCGCTTCAGCCACTTGAGTAACCGACTAGCCTTTTCCTAGCAGGTAGACTATTTTTAGCCGGTCAGCATAACGCTTGTCTGAGGTTTGACGGTGCGCCGCCTCTAAATTGGCAATTTCTTGTGATTTCTTGTGCAGTGAGCTGGTAACGTGATGACATATCTAAATTCTAATATATTCACGGCTATGCTGTACTAACTTAAACCAATTTGTGATTCACTAGAAGTATATCTAGACAAATTAAAGTATGGAGCAGAAATTATACCAATCCATCGTGAAGCTTAATTTGCACTAGCTTGGATCAGAGCTACCCGATGTATTGCGCAGGCGATTAATACCCCCATTCCTCATACCTGACCGGCAATCTGTTGAGTTCATCCCTGTAAAACCGCCATTTCGGCATGAATTGATCCATCAATCCGATAAAACGGCTATTGTGAGTGGGTTCCAGCAGATGGGTCATTTCGTGCACAACGATATATTCCAGGCAAGCCAGCGGTTTCTTGGCCAATTCAGTGTTAAGCCGGATACTGCCCGAATGATAGCTGCAACTGCCCCACTTGGTTTTCATGCTTTGCACATAGAATCTGTTAACGTGCACACTCATGCGTGATTGCCATTTTTCAATCAATGCGGGAATGGCCTGCTTGAGATTCTCGCGGTACCAGGCTTCCAGAATCGCCTGCTTTCTTTCTTGGCTTGTTTCCGATCGAATTGAAAGTACCAGCTTGTTGTGCTTGAGTTCTATTTTTGGCGGCGCTTCTGTTTCTTCAATTTTGAGCAGATAACGCTTTCCCCAGACATAATGGCTTTCACGGTCAATATATTCGCGGGGTGCTTCCCGTTCCTGAGAACGAAACTTTAATTGCTGTTTCTTGATCCACGCTAGTTTGGAGATGACAAACACCCGGAGAGTGTCGTGTGTCATATTGAACGGCGCAGAGACTTTTACTCTACCCTCTGGCGGGTAGACGCATAAATGGACATGCTTGATATTTTTCTGAACGATTTCGACATCCAGGTCATTCAATTTCATGTTCAGGATTTCAGTAGTCACTTTGTTGCTGCTTGACGATAGCGAAAATGCGCTCGACTTCTTCGACATCGCTTACGACTTTGAATACCGCGTATTTAATCTCGTTTTCTTTTGCCTGATTATCGCGCCACCCATCCTGCTTGCTGCCCATCACCGCGTCATTGATTTGCAACGCCAACGCTTCGTTTTTGCCTAAATTGCTATACAGCACCTGCTTCGGTTTGGTATTCAGGGACGTTGGCATATCGTCCGGTTGCTCTGTCGCAACCTTGTTGGCAAGATCAGCAATCTTTTTCAGGTATTCCTGATAATTGATCGCGTTTTGTTTGCGCTGTTTGATGATTTCATCGAGCAATTTTGACATCTTTTCAAAGTAAGCTGGATCAAGCAGTTGGTTTTTGATGATCCGGCTGCGCACATTGTTTTCGATGGTTTCAGCCACCGCTTCTTGATTGGCTCTGATTCCGTCGGGCATGGCGTTGATCGCCTCGGCGATACCACTTTTCTCGATAATGTCCAAAATGGGCATATCGGCAAACGGGGAGATCACTTCAGATTCTTCCGCCTGGATATAACGGTCGATCAAATAGCGCATGTCTGCTTCATAGGCTTTCAGATCAATCTTTTCACCAGCGGCATTTTTGATGATGTCACGCAGTTTAAGGTAATGATCCACGCGGCTCTCGATATGTTCAATATTGCTTGGGCTATAACCGGCAGCTTCCATGTCGTCGCCGATGTTGGCATAAGCACGAATCAGATTGGCGGTTGCTTTGTATAAAGCCGTTCGTTGCACTTCGCGTGACTTCAGGTCTTCCGGGATTTCGGTATTGCCGCAGAAGTAATGGATATGTTGCAAATCGCCTTTGGGCGGCTCCACCTTTTCACAAAGCAGTTCCAACTCTTCCAGACCATTGTCCAGCCATTCACGGCCTTTGGTTAACCGGTCTTGCATCAGGATATCGCAATCCTTGGCTTCAAACTGATCGTAATCCAGTTCTTCCGTATACACCTGAATCGCGCCGGTGCCTTTCTCATTCACCAGCTTTCTGAACAAATCCTTGTAATCCACGATGAATCCGAATTTTTTATCTTCGCTATCCAACCGGTTCACGCGGCAAATGGCCTGGAACAATCCATGATCCTGCATCGATTTATCGATGTACAAATAAGTGCAACTGGGCGCATCAAAACCGGTCAGCAATTTATCGACCACGATCAGCAACTTCATATTTGCCGGTTCATCGACAAAAAGCTTTTTGACCCGGTCTTCGTAGGTTTCCGTTTTGGTTTTTCCGGGATCGGCTTTGACATCTTTCAACAATGCATCATAGGTGGTATAGATATATTGTTTGCCCGTCTCGGTATTCGCGCCCGTTTCTTCGGTGGTGATGTCTCTGGACTGCGGATTGTACGAAGTCACCACCGCGCATTTGCCTTTCAGTTCGGTTGCCTGGAATAGCGCGTAATAGCGGCAGGCTTCAAAAATGCTGGAAGCCACCAGAATGGCATTGCCCATCTCGGTGCTCAAGCGTGGCTTGACGCTGAAATCTCCGACGATATCGGTGACCACCTTATCCATGCGCGATCTGGAGCTGAGCACGTTCTGCATCGTGCCCCATTTCCTTTTCAGTTCGGCTTTCTGGAAATCATTCAATCCTTTGGTCTTGGCGGCAAACCATTCGTCGATTTTTTGCTGCGAGCTCAGCCGCTGATCGATGTCACGGGCTTCATACACCAGATCGAGCACCACCCCATCTTGCACGGCTTCGTTGAATTTGTAGGTATGGATGTATTTGCCGAACACTTCCAGGCTGGTCGCTTTGTCTTTCTTCAACAATGGCGTACCAGTAAAGCCGATGAACACCGCGCTGGGCAGCAACGCTTTCATCGTTTTATGCAGCTTGCCGCTTTGCGTGCGGTGGCATTCATCGATGAAAATGAACAATTCCCCGACGGCATAACTGGGCTGGCTTTGCAGTTGTTCGATGAACGCGTCAAAATCATCGACATCGCGCCTGCCAAACTTGTGCACCAGCGAACACAGCAAGCGAGGTCTGGCCTGCCCCAGTTGCGCCATCAGGTCGCGGCCACTGTGCGTGCGGTAAATCGGCTCCCCGGCATCCCTGAAAACACGCTCGATTTGCTTGTCCAGTTCATCACGATCGGTCACGATGGCAATGCGCGCATGCGGATTATTCTCCAGTATCCACTTGGCCAATAACACCATGACGATACTTTTGCCGCTGCCCTGGGTGTGCCAGATAATCCCCCCTTCCCTACGGCGCACATGCGCTTGCGCAGCTTTGATGCCAAAGTACTGATGCACCCGCGGCAATTTCTTCACGCCACCATCGAACAACACAAAATCGTACATCAATTCGATCAGCCGTTGCTTGCTGCACATTTTGGAAAGGTATTTATCCAGCTTGTAGCCGTTGTTGTCCGTTTCGTTTTCCTTCCATTTGAGGAAAAACTTCTCCGGCGTGCCAATGGTGCCGTATTGCGAGCCTTCGGAATCGTTACCGGCAAACACGAACTGGATGGTGCTGAAAAAGGCACCGATAAATTCCGGTTTCTGATTCACCAGGTTTTGACGAATACCATCGCCAATCGAAACACGACTGTTTTTGAGTTCCAGTATGCCGATGGCGATACCGTTGACGTACAGCACGACATCGGGGCGTTTTTCCTTTTCACCGAATACGGTTACTTCTTCCGCGATGTAAAAGTCGTTTTGCTCGGGATGCCGCCAATCGATCACATGTACCGTATCCGTGGGCAGTCCGGCTTCCGTTCTAGTCTGCACACCATAACGCAGCAGTTGATAGACAGCCTTGTTGTTGTGATACAAATCCTGATCGTGGTTATTGGCCGCCGTCTGTAATCTATCCAGCGCTTTGTTGATTTGCTCACGGTTGTAGCCTCTGGCTGACAGATATTGCACCAATTGCGGCACTTCGATATTGCTGTTATCCGGCTTGTCTTCCAGATTGCCGAGATAAGTGTAGCCTAATTGCTCGCGGAACAGCTTCACGACACGGTTTTGCGTCGCGCGTTCGGATTTGCTGACCGAATCGCTGCTGAACGGACTGGTAGTCACGCAACCGCTCCAGTTTTGTTTTCCGGTTTCACCAGCCGGATACGGCCAGTCAACAGGTTCTGCATCATGCCTTGCTTGATTTGCTGGTATTTGGCGAGTTTAGCTTCGAGCGCGGCGATTTCGGTGTCCATGTCGGAGAGGAGGATGGCGATGCGAGTTTGTTCTTTAGATTTCTCGGGGACCGCTATATCAATATTAGCAAGCGCAGTCGCACTAATGTGTACCACTGCGTCTCCCTGCCCCATACTCGCCTTTTGTTTGTTTATTGTATTTGTATTTAAGTAATATCCAAGAAATAGAGAATCTATTGAGATTGGACTTAGTATCACAATATCACCGCCAGCAAATGCAACGCTTTCATTTAGGAAAGCAACACATTTACCAATTTCCTCTTTTGTTTCCCCAGAGCCTGCAAATAGCAAGTCACCTTTCTTTAACTGTTTTGCTGTTTTAGCAATATCGTTACTAATAAATGAGTGGAATTTTTTTATATAGTCATTATGCCTTGTATATATTTCCCCATATCTAATGCACGGCAATGATCCGCTTTGTGCTTCATCTTTCCTTACACCAGAACCCTTGGTAAATACTCCAATGTCCCCCAACTTCTTCACCACCCACCCTGCTTTCAACTGCCCATTTTCATAAGGATTAAGCAAAGTTTGCATGGCACCTTGTTTGATCTGGCGTTTTTTGGCGATGAGGCGGGTGAGGGATTGAATCAGGGCATCGGCATCGCTGAGGACGTTGGCGATGGTGGTTTGTTCGGTTCTGGTTGGTGGTAGAGGTATTCTAGCCAATTTGAAGGAAGTATTGGTTATGTGAACTTGCGTACTTCCCACCATGATAGAGTTCATTAACTTCCGATAAGAAGAAGTATTCGAAAGCTGAATCAGATATCCGGCAACCACTTGCTTATTTACTTTAAAACCATAAACACCCTGAGCCAGAACATAAATTTCTGATGTTGGTATCTTTACCATCAAACCTATACTTGGGCCACTTGGAACAAGGTCTCGAAGTACAACAATTGTATAAGCAGAATCTATCTGATTATTCAAATGAGTGCCGGCAAAACTTGGGGAACAGAACTGTTTATCATTTTCTTTAATATCTAAAATACCTCCGCGAATAACTCCCCCTTTTGGCAACACACTTACACCTGAATCGGTAAAGTCAGAAGGCTTAAATGGAGCCCCTCCACGAAACCCTTCTACTAAATCTCCAATTGGGCAGATTACCCAATCCTCCGGAATCACCCCCACCTCAGTCTGCTGGTAACCCGGCTTCAGTTCCATGCAAACCCCATCTTGTGCAGGTGCGCATTGACGGCCTGTTCCAGCGCCGCCACCTGCTGGTTTTGCTGCGGCAGCGGCGTTTCATAACGCTCGGCAAGCTCCTTGATGCGTTGCGCCAAGCACTGGCTGATGCGATCCATCTCGGAATGAATGTCCTTGTCGATGGTGGCCATCCATTTATCGTCAACCACCAGTTGCTTGATCTGCTCTTCGGTGAGTGTCGGGTAGAACGCCAGTAATTCGGCATCCAGTTCGGCTTCAGCGGCATGGATGGTTTTTTTGGTCGCAGCTTCCTGTTCCAGCAGTTGCAGGTATTGCTTGAGGAGCTTTGCTTCCTCGCCGAATGCCGGATCGTTTTTGATTTCTTTCAACCGTGCATGGATGTTGCCTTTGTTGATCTTATCCAGCTCGGCAAATACTCCCTCTTCACCACCCTGTTCCTCTTCCATCTCGGTCTTCTGGTTTTGCAGCGTTTCCAGTTCGGCATTGAGCTGATCAATCGCCTGTTGCTGTTCGGCAAAGTAGCGGTGAATGACCAGCGCTTTGGGAATCAGGTCGCAAGCCCAGCCTTTATAGATGGTTTTGGTAACTTGACCGTCCTTGTTTTTCTTCTCTTCCACGATGCGGTAAGTGGTGGCTTGCCAGCCCCCGCCTGTTTCAACCGGGGCGGCAATCAGGTAACAATCATCCTGCATCACCTCGAACCAGTAATTCATCAGGTGCTGGTAAACATCGTATCGGTCGATCAGCGCACGGCCTTGGTAGGTGGCGAGCAAGGCTTCGCTGATTGGGTGGATGATTTCTTTGGGATGAAAACCGGCTTGCAGTGCCTTCAAGGTGGCGGTGGTGTTCTTTTCCCACTGACTGAATATCTGGTTCATGTCGCCTATGTAGCTGACAAACTCGGGGTGCTCGAAAATGGTTTGCTTGATAGCGTCTTTGCTCACTTTCAAGCTCAGATAATTCGGGCTGCGTTTGGCCTCGGTGAATAATGCCGCTTTCAGGTTGGGGCATACGTTCCAGTATTCATGCAGCGCGTCGATATCGGCTTGCGGAATATCGCCCAGCAAATGGGCTTCGATGTCTTGCAGGTCTTCGGGCTCAGAGCTGTCGATATAGCGCGGGATGTTGAGGTTGAATTCGTTTTTTTCGATTTCGCTGAAGGACACGATACGACTGTAGCCTTCGGTTTCGGTCTGTTTGTTGAAGACATCGACAATTTTGTGGATATCCATTTCCCGCAGGCGGTTTTTGTTGCCGTCTTTCATGAAACCCTTGCCTGCATCGATCATGAATATCCCTTTGCGGTTTTGCGCGTTTTCCTTGTCGATCACGATGATGCACGCGGGGATGCCGGTGCCGTAAAACAGGTTGGCAGGCAGACCGATAATGCCTTTGACCAAGCCGTTGCGGATGATATTCTCGCGAATAGCCGCCTCGACATTGCCACGGAACAGCACGCCATGCGGCAAAATGCACGCGCCTTTGCCGCGGCTTTTCAGCGAACGGATGATGTGCAGCAGATAGGCGTAATCGCCGTTTTTATCCGGTGGGATGCCAAATCCTGCAAAGCGTTGATGGGGATCGTTTTCGGTATCGACCCCGTTGCCCCAGCGCTTGTCGCTGAACGGCGGATTGGCGACCACGTAATCGAACGTCTTTAAACTGCCCTGCTCGCTGAGAAACAACGGATTGGCGAGCGTGTTGCCCTGCTTGATTTCCGCGCCGGGGTTGTTATGCAGAATCATGTTCATGCGCGCCAAACCGCTAGTGGCGGCATCTTTTTCCTGGCCGTACAGCGTTACTTTAGTTTTGGCGGCATCAGCCACTTTTAGCAGCAGTGAACCGGAGCCGCAGGTCGGATCGTAAACCGTGGTTGATGCCGTGGTTTCGGCTTGATCGATGCCTATGATGCGCGCCATGATGCGGCTTACTTCCGCTGGCGTGTAGAACTGCCCCTTGCTTTTGCCGCTCTCGGTGGCGAAATGGCGCATCAGGTATTCGTAGGCATCCCCGAGAATGTCATCGCCTTCCGCACGGTTCTTACTGAAATCGAGCGCCTTGTTCTCAAAAATGGCGATGAGGTTACTGAGCCTATCCACCATATCCTTGCCACTGCCGAGTTTTTCTGGATCGTTGAAATCTGGCATGCTGGATAATTTGTTGGCATTGGCAAGCGGCGCGATGATTTTCTTGTTGATGTCATCGCCAATAGTCGGCTTGCCTTTCAGCGCCACCATATCTTTGAAACTCGCCCCTGGCGGAATCTTTATCTGTGCAAACGGCTGACCGGCGTATTTATCGCTGACGTATTTGATGAACAGCATGACCAGCACGTAGTCTTTGTACTGACTGGCATCCATACCACCGCGCAGTTCATCACAACTCGACCAAAGGGAAGAATAAAGCTCAGATTTCTTGATTGCCATGTGTTTTTATTGCTTTAAGGTACAAAAAATTACAGCAATGTACTGCAATGTCCGAAATTATCCAAATGATAGGAAGTCTACAACGTAAGCTATCCTGCCATCCTCAGTCCTGAACAGCGTACTCCCTATTTGATCGGATCAGTCTCAAGGCTGGCCAGGCGATCTATCAGCCTGTTTTGCAGGCTCTCATCATAGTGACGAAAGAACGTAGCGATCTGAGCATGCATGTCGCGCTGGCAAGCTTGTTGCCGGGCTTGGCAAATCCTGCCTCCACGACGGCTTGTGCGATAATGACACCAATGGCGATAGCAGCAATATCCAGCGAGTTCGTGCACTCGATATCCGGTGCCAACTCACTATCTCTACTGAAGATGTTGATGGCAGCAGCATGACTCCCAGCTGCAGTTGACCCTCATCAACTAATGAGCTAATGGGTAGTCTCGCTATGAGCGTCTTTCGCCCACCCATGAGAACGGTATGAGTTTAAGGATCGGTTACCAGCAGTTATTCGTGGCCCTGTATGTAAGACTCACTCTCCTTTTTGCTTAGCATAGAGAAGGACCAACACTACCCTTACAAGCTATTGAGAAACTCTTTGATAGCCGCATTAACCGCTTCTGGTTCCTCGATAGTCGAAGAGTGTCCTGCTCTGGGAATCCTGATTAGGCGTGATCCGACTATTTGGGATTGGATGTGCTCGGCTTTAGCCGGCACAGTAGCCACATCTTCCTCACCGACGATGATCAGGGCGGGAATAGTGATTCCACCGATCTCGTCATAAACGCCCTGGCGATCCACCACACCCCTGACTGCGCGGGTAATACCGATACGATGATTGGCGATCAAACGCTTTTCCCACTCTTCTCTCTGCGCGGTGCGGTTGAGATCGGTAAGAAACGTCTGACCGAACATGATCCGCATGACCGGGGAGATGACCAACCTCAGACCCAACCAGCGGGCGACGAAGTTAAGTCGATTGTAGCGCGGTACGTTTTCCTCCGGTTCTGGGTCAGCCGATGTATCCAGCAGGATCAATGATCGGAGAAGCTCTGGTCGGCTAACTGCCAACCGCATCCCAATAAAGCCCCCCATCGAAAGCCCAGCAAAATGACAGGGAACGCAGCCCAATGCCTCAATCAATGCAGCGGTATCCCGATAGAGAGTGTCCATGTCATAGCCGTCGCGGGTAACTTCACTCTGTCCCTGACCACGAAAATCAAACGTGATGCAGCGGTAGCGATCCTTGAAAGCATTGATCTGTGCCTCAAACATTTGGCCACTCCACAGCAGGCCATGGGCAAACATGAGGGTCTCGGGCCCAGTCCCCTCATCTGTGTAATGCAATTTTGCTCCGTTAACTTGAATCTCAGGCATGAGGTATAGAAAAAATAAACGTTATTTATAATAGTAAAATATACGTAAAGTCGAATACTTAATCAAAATTGCAGTTGAGTGATCAAAAGCCAGCTGTCATTGCCTAAAGCAACATCAAAAATCCAAGAGTTATAGCCTTTTGTCTGAGAGTATCCAAAGGTAGATGTTTGCCACTATCGGACTGAGTAGATTACCTCGCGGTATTCCTTGGTTGCGTTTCTCTCACTACCTGTTTCGGTCTATCGACGCTCTCAGGTGCGGCCAATATGTAGTAGAAGAGAAACCTTTTTTGACTGCTTATCAATGTGTTTGATAGCATGCTGAATCTTTTAGTACATTTTTCTTGAAAAAAGAAAGCTATTTTTTCCTATACCTATGTTTCTTATTGATTTTATTCTCCACATTGACAAGCATCTTCAAGAACTCTCCTCAGAATACGGATTATGGATTTATGGAATTCTCTTCCTGATTATATTTTGCGAAACTGGGCTTGTCGTGCTTCCCCTCTTGCCCGGCGACTCTCTATTATTCGCTGCAGGTTCCCTCGCGTCGTTGCAAAACTCGCAACTCAATCCACATATCTTACTTGTTGGATTATGCATTGCAGGTATTTTGGGAGATACTGTGAATTACTGGATAGGTAAAAAAATCGGACCCAAAGTTTTTACCTCACAAGAATCCCGCTTCTTCAAGAGAGAGTATCTAGACAAGACCCACGCCTTTTACCTCAAATACGGAGGTAAAACAATTATCATTGCACGCTTTCTTCCCATCATTCGCACATTCGCTCCATTCGTTGCAGGTGTTGGAACTATGCCTTATCGTACCTTCATTGTTTATAACATAATCGGTGCCGTGCTGTGGGTCGGATTATTTATTTATGCCGGATTTTATTTTGGACAACTCCCATTTGTACAAAAAAACTTTAAGCTCGTCATTCTGGCAATTATCGTTCTATCGGTAACGCCACCTGTAATTGAATATCTCAAACATCGCTATAAAAGAAATAATCAAGTAGATTGAAGTTGATTGATTTACTCAGTTATTTGGATCAAAAAAACTGACAACATCAAGCCCAATCAAGCCTATTTGTGGATCTGACTGTAGAAAACCTTAACGCATTCAGTGATCTCTTTTTTTGTCTGATCACAACACATGAATCCGCAGCCAGAAACGGACGAGCAAACGTGATTCATGACTTTGCATGTTGAGCAGGAATTCGCAGCAATGCTGGCAGTATGACGAGAGTACAAATCAGGGTGAAAGTTAGTCCAACGGTAAGTAATGCACCCATGCTAGCGGTACCTTTGTGTGATGAGAACATAAGACTTGCAAAATCGACTAAGGCGGTTAAAGCGCTATAAAAAATAGCGCGTGCAGTACTGGTGTGAATCAGAATTTCACTTACCTGCTTTTTATCCAAGCTTCGGTACACCATATGCAGACTGCTATCAATACCAAGACCAAGCAATAGTGGCAAAGCAATAATATTGGCAAAATTGAACGGTATATTCAACAAGACGGTGAAGACACCAGTAAATACGCTGGACAGCAAAAGTGGAATCAGCACCAGTACAGTGTATTTTATGCTGCGCAATAGTATCAGAAGTGCTACTGTAACTCCTGCCAGCGCCAGTGAAAAAGCGTGAACAAATGCTTCCACCACCGCCTCTCCTGCTTCCAGGCTTACCACTGGCATACCGGTAGCTTGAGGTGCTATTTGTTGTACTGATCTTACGAACTGAGTCAATGCTTCATTATCACCGATATCTTCTGATGGATAAACTGCGATTCGGTATTCACCTGCCTGGCTACGCCAGCGGCCACTGAGTGATTCAGGTAGCTCTTGCTCGCTAAAGGGTACAGCTTCAATTGAAGTGCGTAAACGCTGAATCGCAGCAGGTAATGTGGAGAGCAGATCCTCATCTATTGAATACAGTAATTTCTCCTTATCGCTGAAATTTGCTCCTTCCAGACGGACAAACAACGCTTCAAGAGATGTCTTGAGAGTAAGCGCAGATTCTGATAAAGAGGATTCAGGATACTCCTTAATATAACGGTCTAGTGCTGCATTCAAAGCATCCAATGCTTCGAGTTGCTGTACCACCATTTGCTTATCTGTTGACGGCTCCGGCATCGATAGTATCACTGGTCCGATTATAAGCGCCATTTCCTCGATAGCTGAAAGCTTCACTTCCTGCTCCGTTGGTACAAAATCGAGCATTGTGACTATTTTGCTTACTCCAGGAAGCTCGGCTAAGCGTTCCGCTAGTTGCCGTGTTTCTTCTTGATCCTTGGTTAACACGATTGCATGCCAAGGCGAATGTTCGGGGGATGCCAGTAACTCTCGGAAAGTCTGCACCGCTTTTCCCTTTGGATCTTGCATATTAAGCAGATTGTAGTCAAACCTTACCTGAGGCAATAGTGCTATAGCAATAAGTAATAGCACAAAGATAGAGACATACGTCAATTTGCGCCACTTCAACGATAACTCAAGCATTTTACCCAGGGACCCCTTCACACCAGAATCAGGGATGGATCGCTCTGACAAATATCGTAGCAGAGCAGGACCCAGTATAAAGGTTACCAACAGACTGATCAGCATACCTGTACCGGAGATTATCCCCAACTCTGCTACTCCACTATAGCTGGTGGGTATAAATGCGTAAAAACCAATCGCGTTAGCAATAGTACATGCAGCCAGCGCACTTCCGGCTTCGCCACCAGCTTTATACATGGCATCTGTTGTTAGTAGACCGCTCTCGAGTACTTCGCGATACCGCAGCAGAAAGTGGATAGCAAAATCCGCACCAAGACCTATGTATAGCACTGCAAAAGCAATTGAGATAACATTCAGTTGACCAATAGCAGCAGTAGCAAAAGCAGCGGTGAGAAGCAGACCTAGCGTTAAACAAAGCAATACGGCCAGGGCTAACCTGATAGTGCGCATAGCAAAATAAAGCACTATTCCCACCAGTACAAAGGTAATTATTCCCGCAAATTCCATACCGCTGAGCGAACTCCTGAGCTCATCATCAGCTAACGCCACATCCCCAGTAATACGAAGCTGAATTGGACCATCATCCGTTAAGCCAATATCTTTCGCTGCAGCATACACCGCTGCTATAGCCTGCTCGCCTGGAAATAGTTGTGTGTAATCTGGTTTCGGTTTTACTATAATCATCTCTTGGTAACTACTCTTCTGCGGCTCACCGCGGAAAAGCGTCTGCCATGATAGCGCCCGTGGCTTACCAGCAAGCTGCGCATTCAGAGTTTCGCTCACCCCTTTGAACACCGGCTCCAACTCCAAATTACGGCCTTTGCTTAATTCTTCTACTGCTCCAGTGAGCACCGAGGTAAAAGTATGAAGTGTAGGATTTTCAGCAATGCGCGCAATTAATGGCTGTGCCGCTGCCAAGCGATCAGTAATGTGTTCGAGCTCAGAGACACTCTCGTAGAGCAGGCCATTGCGCTCAAAAAAAACATCAACGTTCGGAGGATAAATATCAGTAAAATTCTTGGTATCTTTTTTTAGGCGTGCTGCGAGATGATCAGCGGCAGAATAAGCCTGCTCAGGTGTGGGAGCATTCAGCACCAGTAGCAAGATATCCATCTCCTGGGGGAATGTTTTATTGTAGTGTATGCTATTAACACGAAACGGTAGATGCTCAGAGAGCATATCTGTGGTATCGGTATTCATACCGAGATTGCGCGAGATGTATACAACGCTAGCCACAGCTATCAAGAGTGCCGCGAGCAAAATCCAAGGAGCATAGCAATAGGAAATGCTAGCGCAGCGGGCAAAAGTACCGTAGAGCCGGCTGTGTGAAGTTTCCATTATTATTTCAATTTTCCCTCCGGAAACAAGCCGGAATAACCAACCGCTAATCTGTTAGTGTTTAATTGCATTAATTCAATCAATATTTTCTGGAATTTAATTGGATATAAAACAATAGCTTGCTCTTAGATAGAATTAACCTAATTTTTGCAGTTAAACACTGATTCTTTTTAGCACTAAGTTGGAAGAGAAGTTGACTCTATCCTTAAGAAGATTCAGTCAACGGGATCAAACAGATTGGCAATTTTTATATTCATTGTCTACAACTGTGTCTATATGGAGTACATTTGATTCTTGGTTATGCATTTAAGCTATTGATTTTATAGTGCTGTTGAGAGCAGCCGAACCCCCAGCCTACCGATTGAGAAACATAATTGTAAACTTAAGATTAATATAAATCAATCACTTACAATGCCAAAAATTCCGCGATTGAATTTTTATCTTCCTTTTTTAGCGTAGTAAACCACCAGAGGCGGCAAGGCGCGCAAAAGAAACAAGCGGCGTCAGCGTCTGAGGAGTAGAGTTGGAATGCCGCGCTGGAGAAGACCGACACATCATTGGTGCTAATCCGCCCGTTTTTTAGCGTGGTCATGGGCCACGTCGGCGACATTGGTGAGTCCGTGATAACGGACATCCCGTTTGAAAGAGTGAGTAAAACGACGTACCCGAGCCAGTGCGGCGTTCCGCTAGAGATGATGGAGGATGTTATGGCAAAGCGCAAGAAAAGTAAATTGGAGTTAACCCACCCGAAGGCGGCGGGGATTGATATTGGTTCTGCGAGCCATTTTGTGGCGGCACCGCCGGATCGGGATAACGAGCCGGTACGGGAATTCAAGAGTTTCACCGCAGACCTGAATGGTTTGGCGGACTGGTTGGAGGCCTGTGAAATCGACACTGTGGCAATGGAATCGACGGGGATATACTGGATTCCGCTGTATGAACTTCTGGAGTCGCGGGGGCTGACTGTGTACCTGGTGAATGCGTGGCACGTTAACCCGAATATTTCATAAACTGGCACGTGTCCTCACTTACCTTTTGATTAATAAGAAAGATTTTGCTCAGTCGAGTGTATGAATCACTACACTCCTCCTTCTCAAAACTTCCCTATTAATCTAAATCCTGCGTGATCATCACGCGAATTTATGAAATATTCGGGTTAAGAATTATTTTGAAGAGGAATCAATCGTGAAATCAAAGTATTCAGAAGCGTTTATTGGACAGGCGTTAATCAAAGTATATTCTCGAGGAGACCGGACAGTGCGATCGGTTGCGGAAGAGATGAACGTTAGTTTCCACACGGTAAAAAATTGGATGAAAAGGAAAGCTGTGGATAAGCTTGGTGTAACGTCGACAAAAGGAAAACGGCCCCAGGACTGGACTGCTGATGAACAACTGGTGGCATTGCATGAGGCCCATGGTTTGTCTGGAGAGGCCTTGTATGCGTGGTGTCGTGAGCAAGGTTTATTTGCTCATCATCTGACAAGCTGGAGAGCGGCCTTTTGTACCAACGAGAAGGCAGCGCCAGGCACTCGTGAAATTCGAACATTGAAAAACGAGAATGAGAAACTCAAGCGTGAATTAGTGCGCAAAGAGAAGGCATTGGCGGAAGCGGCAGCATTGCTGATGCTACAAAAAAGTTCCGTGCGTTCTGGGAGGACGAGGTCAAATGACTTCCCTTGTGAATTCAGACGTGGATTCAGGACTCAAAAAGACAGCATAAATTCATACGTTCAGGCGACATCTAGTTTGACAACGACCGCCGTACGGCTCTCGCCTTAGCCAACCGGTCCGCTCCATGGCGGGCAACATTGAGATCTCCCAGGTTCCGGTCAAAGAACTTCTCCACGTGCTCAGGGTCTCCGACTGCGCAAGATCGAACACGCACTCGCCAATTACGTTCGCATTCATATTGTCTTCTGCTTCGCTTAACAGCATCAACACCTCGATCCACCTTCTTTCGCAGCTCCATACCTGGCCCATGGTCACCCCTGTCAACACTTCACGTTTGCCTTCACAGGCAACCGTGCATGACTCGGGACCGAAGCGGTTGGCTAAACCTTACTCCGTACGGGACTTTCACCCGTTATTCTTTGCCAGCTTTGCCTGGCGTATTAAGCGTCCAACGCTACCATCTAAAGGCATTGATGCCATTTCGATATCCTCAAATATTTTCAGGAGGATAATCGATAGCATTACCGATGCAGCAGCAAAAACATGTAGAAACCTGGCAGGCAAGTGATGTGTCGCGGGCGGCTTATTGTCGTGAACATGGGCTGAATGCGAAGACATTTACGAACTGGTTGCGGATTTACCGTAACGAACAGCAATTGGATTCCGAAGTCCCCACTTTCTTTCTTGCCAAAAATCAAAGAGCTACTTGCTGATCACGGCTATGACGCCGGCTGATCCAGAACAGCGCTAATTGAGAAAGGAATAACGCCTATATTCCTCCTCATACAGAGCCGCAAGATTCTCATCAAATACGGTAGCATCCCTTATAAACAACGGTATAAGGTTGAAAACCTGCTCGCAAGAATTAAAAAAAGCACAAGAGGGAGTGTTATTGAGTTTGAAAGTTTGAACCGAATCTAATCCGACAGATACTCAGTCATCTCGGCAATTGTTTGATCAGGCCTGAGCCAGCACACTCCAATCTCACTTCATTCAGATAGATCCACTCCCGCAATAATTATTTCTGCAAGCGCTTTCACACTACCTCTCCTTAAATTGTGCCGCTTCTTCAGCGCCTTCAGTCACATTTCCAGCGGTATAAGAGTGAGCGCCTGTGCCTGCCAATTTTCCCTTATCAACGATGAGATACTCTTCCCGGATGGGTCGCCCTTCAAACCAGCATTCCAGAATTTCTCTTACTCCTGCAGCATAACGTGCTTGCGCAGCTAACGACGTCCCTGCCGTATGGGGGGTCATCCCATGGTGAGGCATCGTCCGCCAGGGGTGATCCTTCGGTGGTGGTTGCGGAAACCAGACATCACCAGCATAGCCTGCTAATTGTCCACTTTCTAGCGCCCGAACCACGGCATCTCGGTCACAAATCTTCCCACGAGCAGTGTTGATAAGATACGCGCCCCGCTTCATTTTGCCGATGAGGGCATCATTAAAAAGATGCTCCGTTTCAGGATGTAAGGGGCAATTGATCGTCACAACATCACAAAAAGGAACCATCGACTCCACATTTGGGTGAAACGTAAGTCCAAGTTCCTTCTCAACAGATTCAGAAAGCCGATATCGGTCGGTGTAATGAAGTTTCACATCAAATGCCTTAAGTCGCCTTAAGGTCGCAAGGCCAATACGACCAGCAGCAACTGTACCAACCGTCATTCCCTCAAGATCATACGATCGAGCAACGCAATCGGCGATATTCCATCCCTTCTCCACAACCCACTGATAGGAGGGAATATAGTTCCGAATAAGAGAAAGGATCATCATGACAATGTGTTCGGAGACACTAACGCTGTTACAGTAAGTCACTTCGGCGACCGTAATTCCCCGTTCCATGGCAGCCTTAAGATCCACATGATCGGATCCAATCCCAGCCGTAATCGCAAGTTTTAACTTAGGTGCCTTGGCTATCCGAGTCGCTGTAATATATGCCGGCCAAAATGGCTGCGAGATCACCACGTCTGCATAAGCTAGTTCCCGATCAAACACGGAATTTTCTCCGTCTTTGTCTGAGGTTACTACAAATTGATGTCCTTGATTCTCGAGAAATTTGCGAAGCCCCAATTCTCCAGAAACACATCCTAACAAGTCGCCTGGCTTGAAATCGATCTTATGGGGCGTTGGAAGAAGTTGGCCATCAGGATAATGCTCAAGCTTTGGAAGTCCATCCCGAGCATAGGACTTAGGATACCCATCTACTGGATCTTCATAGAGTACACACACAATTTTCGACATATTATATCCTCCAAATCTATAGGAAAAAATAAACGTCTTTCTCTCTTCTTAAGTGCAAGATACTTAATGTCTGATGAGCTGTCAATCATTTTGCTAACATCATTTTGGTAGCCGATGCTTCCGCTTTTTGATACTTTGAGAGAATGACAGGCAAGTGGAAATATCGAATAAAAGTTACTACTGCTGGCGCAAGGAGAATATGGCAGTCTGAGAATTGATCAGGTCAGGAAATACAAAGAACTACAGGTTGAGAATACACGGCTCATTGGCTATCGACCACCGCACCGCAAACCTATTCGCCCAATTTAGCGTGAAAGAATCCATGCTGAGGGCGAGCACAATTCCGGCCGGTAAAGGCCATATAACGATGCGTCGTAATCAGATGCGTCGTAATCAGATGCGTCGTAATCAGGTTCTAGCTTGTTTGATGAAGCCGAACTTTGTCAAGGCCCTGATCCAGCGCGGGGCATTGCATTGGACAGAAAGCGCTTCATAATCGGTGGTCGAATCCCGGTAGTGTTCGTGCCGTTTGAGCATGAAGAAGAGAGTGCGTAGTATTTTGTGGCCGATCGCCACGATCGCGCGCTTATAGCCGCGCCGGATGATGAGAGACTGGAACTTGGATTTGAATACCGACTTGGTTCGGCTGGCGGCATGAGCGAACTCGCAGAGTAGCCGGCGAACATAGGGGCTGCCCTTGCGGACACGCCCAGATTTGCGTTTTCCGGCGGATTCATGGTTGCCAGGACACATGCCGATCCGGGAAGCGAGTCGATTCGCTGTTTCGAAGGCATCCATAGTCGGTACCAATTTCGACTAGCAGCATAGCAGCGCCAATGAGGTCGATGCCAGGCAGGGTTTGCAACAGTGCCAAGGTGTTCCGTTCGTCCTTAAGTTCATCCAGAAGCTTGGTATCGAAGCGGGCGATGCGTGCTTCGATTTCCTCGATGTGTTGCATGAGTTCGTCGAGCACAAAATAGTGGCTTACCGTCAATTCCTCCTGCAGGGCGTCAAAGATTTCCTCTCGGCTGGCCTTGAGTCGCCGACTGGCGAGCTTGAGTACTTCATGCGCGGGTTGACCGGCAATGATGGCCTTGACACAGGGGGAGCGCGCGCCGATTGCCCATGCAGATCACTCACTACCACACCGAGACGTATCCCGCTGTCGGTCAGTACCTTGTGCAAGCGATTTTTTCAGATGCCAGTTGCCCTCTACCAGTTTCTACCGCTGCCGGGCGATCAGGCGCAATTCACGCCACTTCGCTGGTGGCACGAACGACCCGCACAAAAGCCCCGCACGCGCCAGCGTCGCCAACCAATGCGCATCCCCCACATCTGTTTTGCGTCCCGGAACGTTCTTGATGTGCCGGGCATTGACCACCTTGGCACGAATACCCATCGCTTCCAGTGCAGCGTACGGACTCTTCCAATAAATGCCGGCGCTCTCCATAACTACTTCATCTGGGCACAACGCCGCCTCCCATTCGGCCAGCGCCTGACGATCCCTAGCGGGCGCAGTCTGCCATCCGCCTTGGGAATAAAGACTCGTCGCGACGCTTGCGCACGATAGGTACCTGCGTGTATCTTCCGATGCAGTCCGTGCACACGCGCGTAGAGCCTTTCCGCATAACCCCCCCTCCACGTGACGCCATCCACCCCAGCCGCCGCATTTCGCTTGAGGTCGTGAAAACTTTCGACCAGTAGCGATGGCGTGATGTGGTGCAAGAGCGTTATGAATTTCATCCGCCGATCCTTCCCAGCGGCTTGTCGTATGCGTTCGAGTCCCGTCAATGCGGATCCCCGGTTCTGTGTCCGGCCCGCAGGAGCCTCTCCCGCATTCCCCTTGGCTACGCCTCTTCCCTCCTCCACCTCCGCAGGTTTCCCGTTGTTCGGCGGTTTCCTCGGTAGTATAGACGTATCCGATTTCTCGGCAACGTGGATGACAGGATTGCGGTCTCTGACCTTTCCTGTCCCGCCCGATTGCGTCACCGCCCCGGGCATCGCCGAGATCTCCCAGCTTCTGTGCAGATCGCTTCCCGACATGCGCAGGGTCTCCGACCACGCGGGATCAGAACATGACTTGCGATTTGACGCCATGCCCCATGTGGCCTTCCGAGATAGTTAACTCCGTCGGCATCCCGATTTCTTGATTTCGTGGCTCAATGGCTAGCCTGCCGGTTTCCCCTGTCAACGCTTCGCCACACACCTCGCGATGTGCAGCGCATGACTCGAGGCCAGAGTGATTCGCCATTTCTTCTCCGTATTGAACTTTCATCAACTACGATCTGCCAGCTTGTGCTGGCGCACTAACCACGCAATGCGCTCCGCAGCAAGCAAATAAAACAGCTCCCGTGTTTCGCGACTGCGGCCATAAAGATTCTCACCACGCACAAAGGGGTGCGGCCCGACAAAAGGATTATCCCCTTTAGAATTCATCGTCTTCCTCTCGCCGAGGTATCGGGGGCACTCGCGGTTGAAGCTGTCGCAGAAACTCATCACTGCCGCCCCAGAAGATACTGATATTTTCCCTGCCGTAGTAGTCCTTGAGGTATTTGCGCGCTTCTCCACGTCGATCAGCATGTTACCCTCCGGGTCAATCTGCACCGCAGCATGCGCGAAACGTTCGCGCCGGGCACCGCCTTCCTGGTTCATGATCAGGCGGCATGCCTCCTTTTTATCGAAAGATATGCCTAATCAACCTATCGCAGATAGGCATTAATTTTCAATAGCTATTTGTGCAAATTGCGCAAATTGGCAGCGGAACATGATTTCTAGGTTAGAAAGCTCAATGATTCAACCGAGCTTCAGTCACAGATTTTTTACCATTCGAAATGATTTTCTATTAGCTTTGATTCCCCTCTCCACTTATAAGCAACCAGTTTACCCCCCTTGGCAATACTATAATCGAGACAGGCACAGTTATCAGACAATGGTTTTGGGTTAGGCTCACTGAGCCAATAATGGCCGATAAAGACGGGTTTATTAATGAGTGGATAGTGGTGCTCGCTGCCTAACATCAAATCAGCAAGCTTGTGGCCATTTGTTAGCTCTTCTCCTAGATGAAGCCGGTCTTTTGCTTCATATTGATCTGCTGTCCACCATTTAATTCTAGCAGAATCACGAACATGTCCATCCTTGTCCTTGAATGTAACACCTTGGGGCAAGTTTATTTCAGGACCTTTCAGTAACGTTTCAATCGCTTGATATGGTGCTGTACCCCTTTCGCTGCATATTGTATAAGCATCATCTTTCAAGCATTGATTTTCATTAAGAAAAGAGGATATATCACATAAGGCTTTCTCATTCCACGCGGCATGAATGACCCGGATAGCGCCAGCATCAATATAAACGGACAGCGTTTTGAACCAATCAATAATCTGCATGCGTTCATCTACATCAGGGTATGCAACTAGAAATGCTTCATGCTGCTTTTTGTTCTTAGCGCTATGTGCGCGCAGCGGCTTGCCATCTTGGTCGAGGGTGGCATAACAAATTGCATTAAATTCATGATTTCCCATGACGCTGAGTGCATGACCCTGCTCAATCATGGGTTTCACCAGTTGAATGACTTCTCTTTGCTGCGGACCTCGGTCAATAAAATCTCCCAAGAAAATGACTTTATGCTGGTCATGCTGATAAACGCCCTCATGAAATATATAACCCAGCTTTTGTAGTAAGACTTCCAATGCTTCTGCATGACCGTGGATATCGCCGATGATGTCGTAAAATTGTGCGATCATTTTTACCCTTTACAACAGTGAATGATCAAAATACTTTTCTTCAATTTAACCTCCAGAATGGCAAGCCTATCAGGATGAAAGGTGTAAAAATCAATAAAAATGATCAGCATCGAATTTGTAAAAGATTGGCTCACCCGTTTTGCTCAGGTATTCGCTTATCTCGATACTCATATCATCAAAATTAACGTCAATGATATAAGCGCATATCAATTGCTTCAAAGCACGCTCACAAAGCTGTTCAGCCAGTAGATGACCTAATTCTCTTAAACCACGTTCATTGAGTTCTGCAGGTCTGTTCATATCATTGCTCCCTCAAACCGTGCAAGAAGATATTCTGGAGCGGCTAAATCGCTTTGGGCTATATGAGCGTGATGACCTATGGCGGCCAGTATCTTTTGATCTTGTAGTAGATGATAACTGGGTTTATCTACTTTATTTTGGACTACAAATTTATCCATGCCACATTCTCCAAGAATAGAAAAATGCTTTTTGGACTTAGGTAGAATTTCTTGGGGAAAGAACTTAGATAAGAACTGTCAAAATAATTTTGATAATCTAATATTATTAATCAATACCTTATCTTAACTCAGTTGGCGGAGAGAGAGGGATTCGAACCCTCGATAAGCTTTTTGAGCCTATACTCCCTTAGCAGGGGAGCGCCTTCGACCACTCGGCCATCTCTCCTTGGAAAGCCGCAAGAATAGCGGGTTAAAAATTCCAGGTCAAATTTTTATAGCTTATTACGAACTTTATAGCTCTTGATCCAGATCAAAAATCTTATGTAATACCCTGACAGCAAGTTCCATATATTTCTCGTCCACAACCACCGATATCTTAATTTCTGAAGTTGTAATCATCTGGATATTGATTCCCTCCTCAGCTAGCACACGGAACATCTTACTAGCAATACCAGCATGCGAACGCATTCCTACACCAACCACTGAAACTTTAGCAATTTTATCACCGCCAATAACATTACGCGCACCGATATGAGGTAAGATTTTGTCCTTCAATATGTTCATCGTATTGGTAAATTCACTACGATTTACAGTAAAGGAAAAATCGGTAGTCCCATCATGACTTACATTCTGAATAATCATATCTACGTCAATATTGGCATCAGCAACAGGACCAAGAATTTGGTAAGCAATGCCCGGATGATCGGGTACACCGAGTATGGTTATTTTTGCTTCATCACGACTAAACGCAATGCCTGAAATAACAGCCTGTTCCATATTATTATTTTCCTCAAAAGTGATTAGCGTACCCTCTCCTTCTTCTTCAAAACTGGAGAGCACTCTGAGCTTGACTCTATATTTACCAGCAAATTCAACAGAACGTATTTGCAATACCTTGGAGCCGAGACTGGCCATTTCGAGCATTTCTTCAAAAGTAATCGTTTTTAATCGCCTTGCTTCGGGCACGATACGAGGATCCGTCGTATAAATACCATTCACATCAGTGTAAATCTGACATTCATCAGCCTTAAGCGCTGCCGCAAGCGCCACGCCAGTCGTATCCGATCCCCCACGTCCTAGCGTAGTAATATTATTAGTCTCATCAATACCTTGAAAACCTGCAACTACTACAACATATCCAGCCTTAAGATCAGCACGAATTCTATCCTCATCGATTTTTAGAATTCGTGCTTTGGTATGCGCACTATCAGTTAGTATTCTAACCTGTGCACCCGTATAACTCTTGGCTTTAATATTAAATTCCATCAATGCCATTGCTAATAATGCTACAGTAACTTGCTCACCAGTAGAAACCATTACATCTAGTTCGCGAGGATCAGGATTAGATTGAATTTCTTTCGCTAATGCGATAAGACGATTAGTTTCTCCGCTCATTGCAGAGACAACTATCACTAATTCATGACCCTTAGCGCAGAATTTTGCAATGCGTCGGGCTACATTTTTGATACGCTCGGTACTACCAACCGATGTCCCACCATATTTTTGAACGAAAAGAGCCACTGAATTAACCGATCTTACTTGAAATGGAAACAATCAAAACAAAACGATCCCAGATTCTACACATTTCTTGGAAAGAACACTATCTTCTTATCATAAACTTAAATAAAAAACTCTTGCGAGATCGTTACGTTGACTTGTAATATCCCTAAAAAAGCTCTTCAGAGTTTTGATATATATTTGTGACAAAAAACAACATGACCGATCAGAAATACGTAATTAGACAGCAAGATAAAAATGCTGCAGTAAGCTTCATTGATGATCAGATAGCAACCAATTCATTTTGGCTAGCTTTGGATAATACACAACGCATTATCGCTGAGCTTGAGTATCAGGATGCCAGATATGATTCAATAACTCTTAATGAATGGTGTAAAAAATGGTTAAATGAAATTCAGTGGGCACAGCTAAAAAATGCTATTTGTATTGCTAGAGACCAGATTGAAAACCAAAAATACAGACCGCAACTTAAAACTATCAGTTTAACTTACAGAGCATGGCAAATTCTATCTGAATTGGCAAAGCATGATGAAGTGACGCTTTCTGAAGTTATCATCAACAGACTGGGAGAAGATTGGTTAAATTCATATGATCCCATTGAAATACGTGACTATGGTAGCAAATCAAATCAATCCTGATACAAAATTCACAAATGCCTGCTTTAGCTTATTTTGGATAAAATTTAATTCAATACTGGATAATCTCAATGAATTCATTGAATTCTATTGCAAGCGATCTTTTCACTCAACAAACGACCATCAGCACTTGCACGGCATGACCAACAAGCTCTAATTATTCAACAATCTATGTTACCACCTATTACAATTGCTGCATTTAATCATGTATTAAATGGAGAATCATGGGCATGTAAGCGTTTACAATCTTACGCAGGTAAATCTGCGTATCTTTCCATTTTTCCGCTGATTGATTTGAATATAGTTATACAAACCGATGGAAAATTAGCGATAACCCATTCTACTAACACCACTACAGATACCAGCCTCATTATCGCACCAGCTCTATTGCCACGCCTAATCTCACACGATGAGAATGCTTTTCATGAAATCAAGATTATGGGGGATACTGTATTTGCCAATGAATTATTATTCATTGTTAAAAATCTGCATTGGGATATTGAACAAGATTTAAGCTCCATTTTTGGAGATATGCTTGCTCATCGCGTGATTAAAGTTGGACAAAATTTGATTCATTGGCAATCTGAAAGCTTGCTTAATCTATCTCAAGCGATGATCGAGTACCTTACGGAAGAGAAATCTGTCTTATCCAGCCGTGCCCTCATCGATAGCTTTACCACCGACGTAAACTCACTACAAGATCACGTAATACATCTAGAAAAACGAATTTACCGTTTAATCAGTCTGTTACCTTTCAAAGCGAAGGATAATATTTCTTTACAAACAGGGAATAATGAAACAAGTTAGAATAGAGTGAATAATAATCACCGTTTCTGCTTTTCCACTCATTCATGTTCCCTGTCAGTCTAAAGAATAAATGCGCATTTTCCGCCTACTAAAAATTATTCTGGTCGCATTCCGTTTTGGTTTGGATGATATTTTATTAAGCCATCCTCGTTTGCGACTATTGCGGCCACTAACCATGTTAGTGCCATTTCGGTCACGGCTCAAGTTGCCACGTGCTGTGCGATTACGTCTGGCGCTGGAAAAATTGGGACCCATTTTTATCAAATTTGGCCAGATGCTTTCTACTCGCCGTGATTTGCTGGCGCGGGATTTTGCTGATGAGTTGGCAAAACTCCAGGATCAAGTCCCTCCTTTTCCATCAGACTTGGCTGTTGCCACGTTGGAAAAGGTTTATGAAAAACCCCTTAATGAAGTATTTTTTAAATTCGATAATCAACCAGTAGCCAGTGCATCAGTCGCTCAAGTTCATTTCGCAATTTTGCATGATGGCACAGAAGTTGCCGTAAAAATTCTACGCCCCGATATCGCTCCTGTCATTGCGCACGATGTAGCGTTAATGGAAACCAGTGCATGGTTACTCGAATCAGTTTGGCCAGACGGTAAACGTTTAAAATTGCGCGAAGTGGTATCGGAATTTGCACGTCATTTGGGGGATGAACTCGATTTGATTCGCGAGGCTTCCAATTGCAGCCAATTACGGCGCAATTTCCTAGATTCGCCCTTATTATTCGTCCCGGAAGTTTATTGGGATTATTGTCTTCGTGAAGTCATGGTTATGGAACGCGTGAAAGGCATACCCATTAGTCATGTTGCCAAACTTCGTGAACAAGGCATTGACATTCCTCAACTTGCTCGTGTTGGAGTAGAAATTTTTTTTACACAAGTATTCCGGGATGGCTATTTTCACGCTGACATGCATCCTGGTAATATTTTTGTAGGATCAGATGGACGCTACATTGCAATAGATTTTGGCATTATGGGAACGCTCAGCGATGAGGATAAAAACTATCTAGCGCAAAACTTTCTGGGCTTCTTCCGTCGTGACTACAGGCGTATAGCGCAAGCGCATGTCGAAGCAGGATGGGCGCCGAGAAACACGCGCGTTGATGATTTTGAAGCTGGCATTCGCGCCGTTTGTGAGCCAATTTTTGATAGACCACTGAAAGAAATTTACTTTGGGCGAGTTTTATTACAATTATTTCAGGTCTCACGGCAATTCAATGTAGAAATTCAACCTCAATTAGTATTATTACAAAAAACTTTACTGAATATTGAAGGACTCGGGCGTGATCTCGACCCAGATCTCGATTTGTGGAAAACAGCCAAACCATTCCTGGAAAATTGGATGTCGGAGCAAATCAGCTGGCGTGGCTTGGTAAGTCACATCCAAAAAGAAGCCCCCAACTGGGCGACGATACTACCCGAATTCCCACGCTTGATTCACTATCATCTAAACCAAGAACGCGCTCAAGTACTGGAAGACAGACTCGCTGAACTTGTTGCGCAAGAAAAAAAGCAAAGCCGCATGCTTGCCCTGCTAGCAGCACTTCTGGCTGCTCTACTGTTCGCTCAAGTTTATTTTTAGAGTGGAAAAATTAAAAACCATGCACTGAATAAACTCATTAAAACCTGAATCTGCAAGAATGCGGTATTTTTGAATAATCAGATTATGGCACCACTTGAAATTCTTAATGTAACCCGGTGCTTTGGTAATTATACTGCGATCGATATATATGTCTGGCAAGACACCCGATGAAATTAAACCAAGAGTCAAGAAAACACTGAATGATGCCCCCCTCTCCAATTTTTCCGATCCCTTCCCTCATGAGCTATCCAGCGAGATAGAAATAGCGTGTTGCACTTGCAAGAAGATTGATCAATCGTCCACAATTTACTATTGGATGAACCGTTAGGTACTCTGGATGCAAGATTACGCGAAGAAATGCAGATAGAACTTATAAACCTTCAAAAAGAAGTAGGTGGATCCCTTGTATTTGTTATCCATACTCAGAATGAGGCGCTCGCATTATCACACCGAATTACCGTAATGAACCAAGACCACGTAGAGCAAGTCGATAAACTCTCAGTCATTCATAACTATCCTGCTAAGCATAGCAATTTAATACTGTGGTTCATGGCTAGTCTAGTTTATGCCTACCGAGGCACGATATTTGATCCAGAAAATAAATACTCGGCACCCTATACCTATACAGTTACCCCGCTGGGTTTTAATCAAGAAAAATTGATCAGCTTGATCTGCCTACTGATACATGGGCAATTACTTTTGAGCTTGCATAACTGGAAAATCAAGGAACGGATAATCAACGACGTAAACGAGGAAAATTGGAACCAAACAAAAGAGCTGATAATGAAGCAATATTTCCTGGTCAGACACACCAAGTCAGACTCGAAATGCTTTAGGATCTGAATCACAAGCAGAGACGACTATTCAGTCGGTTATGGACAGAAATCAAATTGAGGTAACCCAATGACTTATTATCAGAAACATGTTTTTTTCTGCGTCAATCAACGCAAAGCCGGCGAAGCCTGCTGCAATGACCACAACGGTCAGGCAATGCGTGATTATGCGAAAGACCGTATCAAAGCACTTAACCTCAATGGCAAGGGAAAAATACGCATTAACAACGCGGGCTGCCTTGATCGTTGTAACGAAGGCCCCGTCATTGTGATCTATCCAGAGGAAATCTGGTACACCTATGTTGATGAGGAAGATATTGACGAGATTATTGATGAGCATTTGGTCAACGGACGCATCGTTGAACGTCTGAGAATTTAAGCTTTGCTTCTTCAACTTTCACTGGATTTATAGATTTGAAAGCACCGGCCGAACATAAGTTATTTGTTAAGGGTCCAACTGGCAAGCTTGAAACGATTGTTTTAGTTCCAGCTTCCAAACCACGTGGAATTGCCATCATTGCTCATCCACATCCGCTTTACCAAGGGAACATGGATAATAAGGTTGTTTATATCCTCTCCAAAGCATTGCTTGAATCTGGCTATCTCACAGTAAAATTTAACTTTAGGGGAGTAGGTGCGAGTGAAGGAAGTCATGCAGAAGGCATTGGAGAAATTGATGATGTGCTAGCCGTCACTCAATCTACCCGTCATCAATATGACATTGAATCCGATCACTTACCATTGTTACTCGCTGGCTTTTCCTTCGGCGGTGCCATACAAGCCTATGTTGCCCAGCAGCTTAACCCAGAAAAATTAGTGCTCATTGCACCTTCTGTTGCTCGCATGAAAGCCCCTCCGGTAGTCGATCATGCAGATAGTGTTTTCATCGTGCACGGCAGCCTGGATGATATTGTTTCCCTCCAGTCTGTTCTTGACTGGGCCGCACCGCAAACAATTCCAGTTACCGTCATTCCAGGTGCTGAGCATTTCTTTCATGGAAAACTCGCTATCCTTAAACAAGTGATACTCAATGCCTGCAAAACTTGATTCAACCGCCACGATTCCTCAGAGCATGAGGCCTGATGCTTCTTTTAGCAAAAAATCTTTGAATGTCTTCGCAACATTAGAAAAACGCTTATTTTTCCGATGCACGATATGCCAGTGACGCATGATCGGAAATCCTTGCACATCCAGAATGTTAAGTCGGTTTGTTTCCAGTTCCAATTCGATGGTATGGAGTGACATGATACCCAACCCCATGCCCGCCTGAACAGCCTGCTTGATAGCTTCGGTAGTATCCGCCTCCATTCCTCTATTGATTTTGATCTGCTGCTCAGCAAAAAATCGCTCCATGGCGCTACGTGTTCCTGATCCCGGTTCGCGCACCAGGAAAACTTCCTGTTCAAGCCGTTTTACAGGAATTTGCCGCATATTACATAAAGGATGATTAGGTGGCGCAATGATGACCAGTGGATTTTCCATAAATGATTCAGACACAATATCTAGCCCATCAGGTGGCTGCCCCATAATCGCCAAATCAGTCAAATTATCCGCCAATTGTTTAAGTACAATTTCTCGATTGGAGACATGCAAGCTGACGGTCACATCTTGATAGCGCTGACAAAATTTAGCCAGTAAGTGAGGGGCAAAATAATTGGCCGTACTGACCACTGAAATATTCAATTTGCCCCGCTCCAATCCTTTCAACTCATCCAGGGCAAGCTCCATATCGGCCAATTGTTGTGCAATGGCACGACTATACTGATAAAGCTCCTGCCCCGCTTCGGTTAGGTATATCCGCTTACCCATTTGTTCAAATAAAGGGAGCGCCACAGTATCTTCAAGCTGCTTGATTTGGATCGAAACAGCAGGTTGTGTCAGAAAAAGCTCCTCGGCAGCCCGAGAAAAACTGAGGTGACGTGCAACCGATTCAAACACTTTCAATTGACGCAGAGTTATATGCAACATAGACTAAACTGAGATGATTAAGAATATTATTTGATATATAAGTAAAATCTTATCATAACCATCAGAATTATTAATTTGTTCTTATGATTAACTCTGTATATAGTGTTTACTGAATTTCAAATAGTCCTTTTTTAATCATGTTTCACCCTGCTTGAGAAAGTATGAGCAGGATCCTCAACAACAGGAGATTGTAAAATGGCCGTTAAAACATATAATGCCGGCGTTAAAGAATACCGGCAAACCTACTGGGAACCAAATTACACTGTCCAGGATACCGACATCCTGGCATGTTTCAAGATTACCCCCCAACCAGGTGTTGATCGTGAAGAAGCTGCCGCGGCAGTAGCAGCTGAATCCTCCACAGGAACCTGGACAACAGTTTGGACTGATCTACTGACCGACCTGGATTACTATAAAGGTCGCGCCTACCGGATTGAGGATGTGCCTGGTGATGATACTTGCTTCTATGCATTTATCGCTTACCCGATTGACCTGTTCGAAGAAGGTTCTGTGGTCAATGTATTCACTTCCTTAGTTGGTAATGTGTTTGGTTTCAAGGCTATCCGCGGTTTACGCTTGGAAGACGTGCGTTTCCCGATCGCCTACGTAAAAACTTGTGGTGGCCCACCTCATGGTATTCAAGTAGAACGTGACATGCTTAATAAATATGGTCGCGCTCTGCTAGGCTGCACCATCAAACCCAAATTAGGGTTGTCTGCCAAGAATTATGGCCGTGCTGTTTATGAATGTCTGCGTGGTGGTCTGGATCTCACCAAAGATGACGAGAACATTAATAGCCAGCCTTTCATGCGTTGGCGCCAACGTTTCGACTTTGTGATGGAAGCCATTCATAAAGCTGAACGTGAAACCGGTGAGCGTAAAGGGCACTACCTGAACGTGACTGCACCGACTCCAGAAGAAATGTATAAACGTGCCGAATACGCCAAGGAAATTGGTGCGCCGATCATCATGCATGACTATATTACGGGTGGTTTCTGTGCTAACACAGGCTTGGCTAACTGGTGCCGGGACAATGGCATTCTGCTGCATATTCATCGTGCCATGCATGCCGTAATTGATCGTAATCCACATCATGGTATTCACTTCCGAGTACTCGCCAAAATTTTACGTCTGTCGGGTGGTGATCACTTACACTCTGGTACTGTGGTTGGTAAACTGGAAGGTGATCGCGGAGCCACACTCGGGTGGATTGATCTAATGCGCGAAAGCTATATTAAAGAAGATCGTAGCCGCGGCATTATGTTTGATCAAGATTGGGGGTCGATGCCTGGCGTATTCCCAGTTGCATCAGGGGGGATTCATGTCTGGCACATGCCAGCACTGGTTGCAATTTTTGGTGATGATGCCTGCTTGCAATTTGGCGGCGGAACATTAGGCCATCCATGGGGTAATGCAGCAGGCGCTGCAGCAAACCGTGTTGCGTTGGAAGCCTGCGTAGAAGCGCGCAATCAGGGCGTACAAATCGAGAAAGAAGGCAAAGCCATTCTGACCGATGCTGCTAAAAATAGCCCTGAACTCAAAATTGCTATGGACACATGGAAAGAGATCAAATTTGAGTTTGATACTGTGGATAAGCTGGACGTAGCACATAAGTAATATTCCTATCTCTCTGAATCACAAAGATTCAGAGAAATTTTTACCGATTATCAGGAGTTAAGATTAAGTATGTCTGAAATGATTGATTACAAAAGCCGTCTGAGTGATCCAACCAGTCGGAAATTTGAAACTTTTTCCTACTTACCCGAAATGAGTAAGGAGCAAATCAAGAAACAGGTTGCGTATATCGTTAGCAAAGGTTGGAATCCTGCTGTCGAACATACAGAACCAGAGTATCTGATGAGCAATTACTGGTATATGTGGAAACTGCCAATGTTCGGTGAAACAGATGTAGATCGAATTCTCAAGGAAGCTGAAGCGTGCCATAAAGCGAACCCGAACAATCATGTTCGCCTAGTTGGCTATGATAATTTTGCACAAAGCCAGGGTACGTCAATGGTCATTTATCGCGGTAAAACTGTTTAATCACACGGCACGGGATATCCGTTCATTCTACCCCCGTTGCTATAAAGTAACGGGGGTTTTGTTTTGCGCTGAATTATCAAAAATATGACCTACGCCTTACGTATTTACACTGGAGAACGAAATGAGCGATGCTATCAAGCAATACTTAATCACGAATAAACCTTATTACCATCCTGTTGCTGATGAAGTAGCGCTGTATGAAGCAGCCTACTCGGCCAGAATTCCTATGATGCTGAAAGGACCAACCGGTTGCGGTAAAACCCGTTTTGTCGAGTTCATGGCATGGAAGCTCGAAAAACCACTTATTACAGTTGCCTGTAACGAAGATATGACTGCTTCTGATCTGGTGGGAAGATTCCTGCTGGATGCACAAGGCACACGCTGGCAAGATGGGCCATTGACAACTGCTGCCCGTCTTGGTGCGATCTGTTATCTAGATGAAGTAGTAGAGGCAAGACAAGACACCACTGTCGTGATTCATCCTTTGACTGACAGTCGTCGAATATTGCCGCTGGAGAAAAAGGGCGAACTGATCCATGCACATCCTGATTTCCAACTTGTTATTTCCTACAACCCTGGTTATCAGAGCCTGATGAAAGACTTGAAGCAATCCACTAAACAGCGCTTTGGTGCATTAGATTTCAATTACCCAGACCATGATACCGAAGCCGAGATTGTGTCACACGAAAGCGGTATTGATAAAACGATAACCGACAAGCTCGTTTCGATCGCGGAACGTGCGCGAAACTTAAAAGGTCATGGATTGGATGAAGGGATTTCTACTCGCATGTTGATCTATGCGGGTAACTTGATTGCCAAAGGGGTTGATGTTCATGCCGCCTGTCGAGTGGCCCTTGTTCGCCCTATCACGGATGATCCCGATATGCGTGATGCCCTTGATGCAGCAGTAGCCACTTTTTTCTAAGCGTAGAAATTTATTTCCTTCTGACTCATTCTTACAAGACACAGTATGAGCGTTAATCTGACTGACTACAAAGAGTTACTGGAATCATTGCAACCCGAATCCATGTCATTGCTTGAAAATACTTGGTATGATGCGACCCGAGTTTTCTCACCTCGGGGATTGGATAATTACCTGAAAGGCGCATCTGCCCTGCAGGGACTGGGACGTGGTCGCACTTTGGTTGATACCTGGATTGATGAAGCGCCACAAATCGCCAAAGAAGTAGGTGAAGATATCATCAGTGATCTAGTAACCACTGCTTTGATGCTTGCCTCGAAAACCTCTGGAGCCGTCATTGAATTGATCCTTGCCACAGCAACTACCGCTGCCAAGCGATTCGGTGACGCAGATTTATTTCGTAGCTATCTCCAGTTCCTCAACACGCTCATCGCCCAGGCGCCTCGCGGTATCCGCCCGATGCTGGACAAACTCGATGTTTTACTGAGTCAACTGACGCTCGGCGGCTTACGTAGATGGGCCTTATGGGGAGCTCATGCTCACCGCACTAACTATGAAGAACAGATCAAGTATTTCGGCTTAAACTCTAAGGAATCGCTGGCAGTTCTCCAGAAGGAAAGAAAAGGCACTCTGTTTGTCGATATCCAGCGTCGTATCAACATTTACTTACGCGCATTATGGGCACGTGATTTTTTCATGCGACCCACCTCAGGAGACTATGAAACTCGTGAAGGTTATCGACCCTATATTGAAGATTATGTTATTCATCTACCCGATGCCTATGATGCTCATGGCGATATTGCAGCAAGCGAAATTTACCGTGCTGCGGCTGCCCACGCAGCCGCACACTTGGTAGAAACGAGATACCCCATTTCTGCAGAAGCCTTAAATCCATTGCAAATTGCAGTTATCTCGGTCATTGAGGATGCAAGAGTGGAAGCACTCTCCATTCGACGTTTCCCAGGTTTGCGCCAAATTTGGTCGGTTTTGCACGATGCGACGCCAGACATGACCGTTACGATCGGCGATTATCTCAACCGCCTGGCACGTGCACTGCTTGATCAGACTTATGAGGATAACGATGGCTGGATTGTTGAAGGCCGATCTTTATTTGCACAAGCCCAAGACCGTCTGGAAGATAATCAAATTTCGTGGGAGATTGGCGTACAGCTCGCTCACAAGATCATGGACAAGAAAATCGCGTTCAACCCTCGAACTGACATTCTGACAGCGCCTTATCTGGATGATAATCGCTATTTCTGGGAATTTGCGGAATTCGATTTCGAACGCTCACTGACTGCTGGCTATGATGAGATCAAACAAATACGTAAGTACGTCAGCGTCATGGAGCTGGCCAATGAAGTAGAAGTTGAAACGGCTGGTGATGATGCCCAAGAAATCTGGGTAATGGGAACAGAATTCTTCCCTTACGAAGATAGTGGCACTTCCTATAATGAGCTAGAAGGTAAAGAGCCTATCTCCCTTCCTTATCATTACTCAGAGTGGGATTATCAAATTCAGCTCGAACGCCCTACATGGGTTACCGTTCAGGAGAAACGCGCTAAATCAGGTGATATCCAGGTGATCGATAGCATAGCCGGGCAGTATCGACGTGAAATTTCACGCATGAAATTTTTGCTTGATGCCATGCAACCCCAAGGCGTACAACGTATCCGCAAACTGGAAGATGGTGATGAAATCGATATCAATGCGGCAATCCAGTCTACGATTGATATTCGTATGGGCTTGCAACCTGATCCACGCATCATGATGCGCTCTGTCCGCAAAATACGGGATATATCGGTGCTGGTGTTGCTCGATTTGTCTGAATCCACCAACGATAAGGTAACCGGTCAGGAGTTTTCAGTACTTGATTTAACTCGCCAAGCAACCGTATTGCTGGCCGATGCCATCAATAAAATCGGAGATCCCTTTGCGATTCATGGGTTTTGTTCGGACGGCCGGCATGATGTTGAGTATTATCGCTACAAGGATTTCAATCAGCCGTACAATGAAATTCCCAAAGCCAAGCTAGCTGGCATGACGGGACAACTGTCGACACGCATGGGCGCTGCGATTCGACATGCCAGTCATTATTTGAAATTACAACGATCCAGCAAGAAGCTGTTATTGGTTATTACAGATGGAGAGCCGGCTGATATTGATGTTCGTGACCCACAGTATCTTCGTTATGATACCAAAAAGGCGGTGGAAGAAGCTGACCGATCAGGAATAATCACTTATTGCATGAGCCTGGACCCACACGCAGATCAATATGTTTCACGTATTTTTGGTACACGTAATTATATGGTAGTAGATCATGTAGAAAGACTACCTGAGAAATTGCCGCTACTTTATGCAGGACTAACCCGTTAAGATTTGTTTATTGATTACTTTACACACTTTTTATTAGTACAATGAAGGAACAACTATACGTAGGAATCAATGAGGATAAGGATGGCGGGTTAACGCATCTTGGACGCATCGTCATCGATGCCTGGCTTTTTGACATTCTGCCAGAATCAGAAACGTGTACAGGCTGGAATCATTCGCAAATGCAGAACCTGTATGAAAAAGTCTACGAAGCGTGGGAGCCTTATGCTCACTTACCTAGCCGCCTACCCTCTGATTTACAGCAAAGACACACAAGGCTTTACGCACAAGTTATCGATACTGCAAAAAGTAAGGGATGGAGTGCAGAATTAGATGAGGATGACTGAGCGCTTGTGAAAGCAACATTTTCACAAGCACTGGATGTGTGTTTGTATTGAACTTCTTGTTATTGATCATAGACTGCAGGAAATTTGATTACTTGAGCAGGTGTCTTCGGCATCTGCTTGCTGGCGAGTAATCGCAGTGCGCTTGGAAACTCCCTCTGAAGCCGTAACATGATATCTATTTGATTCTCTCTATAATAAACCGCTTCATACGCGACCGGTTGGCTGAGCTCGGTACGAGCTTGGGGTTGAAAATTTTGCCATGCAATGTCAACCCAGCATTTACGTTCACTATCGATAAAAACGAATTCCTTCCTATCCAAGATAGCCAGTAACTGCATGGACCGGATGGGAACAAATAGATACCCAGTAGCACAGCGTGCAAGCAACTGGAACGCCAAGTTATATGTATTAGCAGGAAGGTTGCGAGATTCCCGCTTGATCTCAGGATCGCGATAACAGGTAATATCCATTTACAAATTCTCCTTCTATATAATTTCTTAAGTTATAAAGAACCATTAACAGATGCGCGCCACACGCTTGAATAAACCGCCCTCCAACCGTAATGATTGGAAAACAATCCGCTCGCTCTTGCCTTATTTATGGGAATTCAAAGGTAGAGTCATTGCTGCCTTAATGTTACTGCTCTTGGCTAAACTTGCCAATGTCAGTGTGCCCTTAGTGCTCAAAGAAATTATTGATACGCTTGATCAGCCGAAAGCTCTGGCGGTATTGCCGGTATTTCTTTTGATCGCTTATGGTGTGTTACGGTTCTGCAGCACTGTATTTGGTGAGCTGCGCGACGCAGTATTTGCCAAAGTCACACAACGCGCAATCCGGCGCGTGGCCATCCAGGTTTTTGGTCATTTGCACTCATTATCACTACGATTTCATCTGGCAAGACAAACTGGCGGAGTATCACGGGATATCGAGCGCGGTTCGCGTGGGATATCATTCTTACTGAACTTCATGCTGTTCAATATTCTGCCAACCCTGCTGGAAATCGGATTGGTCATGCTGATTCTGATTAGCCGATACGATATCTGGTTTTTTGTCATTACCTTGATCACGCTGCTTGCCTATATTGCCCTGACGCTCATCGTCACTGAGTGGCGCATGATTTTCCGCCGCACCATGAACGACATGGACTCAAAGGCCAATACGCGCGCGATAGACAGTTTATTAAATTATGAAACAGTTAAATATTTTGGTAACGAAGCATGGGAAACACGGCGATATGATGAACATCTGCAACAGTGGGAAAAAGCGGCCGTTCGCAATCAAACCTCCCTGGCTACGCTTAACATTGGCCAAAGCGCCATCATTGCTATCGGCGTCACCTTGCTGATGCTACTGGCAGCAGACAAGGTCGTCACAGGAGAAATGTCATTGGGCGATCTAGTACTGGTTAACGCTTTCCTGTTACAACTCTATATGCCTTTACATTTCCTGGGCTTTGTTTATCGTGAAATCAAACATTCATTGGCAGACATGGAAAAATTGTTTAGTTTACTCGATGAAAATCAGGAAATAAGAGATCAATCAGCTGCCATTAAACTCATGGCAGATAGTGCTACCGTTACATTCGAAAATGTAAACTTTAACTACGAAACTAATCGCCAAATCTTGTTTAGCGTCAGTTTCAGTATTCCTGCTGGAAACACCATTGCAGTGGTGGGACATAGCGGTTCAGGAAAATCGACGCTAGCACGCTTACTTTTCCGCTTTTACGATGTCACTGACGGCAAGATACTCATCAATGATCATGATATCCGCGAGGTAACGCAAGAAAGCCTCAGAGCGTTGATTGGTATTGTGCCTCAGGATACCGTATTGTTTAACGAAAGCATCTATTACAACATTGCCTATGGGCGGCCTAATGCTACGCATGAAGAGATCCTTGCCGCGGCCAAGTCAGCGCATATTCATGACTTTATTGAAAGCCTGCCTGACAAATACCAAGCACAGGTGGGAGAGCGAGGCCTTAAACTCTCTGGTGGCGAGAAACAGCGTATCGCCATTGCACGTGCAATTCTTAAAAAACCAACAATCCTTATTTTTGACGAAGCTACATCTGCTCTAGACTCAAAAACAGAGAAAAATATACAAAGAGAATTGAAACAATTAGCCAAGGATCGTACTACGCTTGTCATTGCGCATCGTCTTTCCACCATCATCGATGCTGATCAGATCTTAGTAATGGACAAAGGCCGCATCGTAGAACAAGGAAACCACCAACAACTTCTTGCTCTAAATGGTATTTATGCGCATATGTGGGAGCTTCAACAACAGGAAGAACAGACTCAAACTGTCATTGATTTTCAGTAAGATGTGATTCCAGAAATCACAGCGATCACTTGATTGAAAAGCTAAACAAATGATGAGTTGCCACGGGACACATTATGCAATACCCCGTGGGCGAATACAATGTTACTTCATATCGATATCGCAGGAGGAGGTCGGTATCAAGGTATCAAGGTATCAACAATCACCTTAGCCTTGCTGCATCTAGATCCCCGCACGCCCCCCCTGCTCGTTCAATTACGATTCCCAGAAATCTAATACTAGGGAACTTGCAAAGCTAACCTTGCCAACCATGCCTCTGAAGCTACTTGATTGATATTAAGTATGCTATTAGGGAAAAAACCAAATAATAAGATCAATAAAGCTGGTGCACATAATAAAACTAATTCGCGCGGCCGCAGATCTTGTACCTGGTTTACCGTGGTATGAATAATTGGACCAAAGAATGCATTGCGAGTAAAAGAAAGCATATAAGCAGCCCCAAGAATCGCACCGGCCAACGCTGCTGTCCCAAAAAAACCATGGGAAGTCAAAGCACCCACGATCAACAGCAATTCTGCTGGAAAGCCACTGGTTCCAGGTACGCCAAAACTTGCCAGGGCAAATAAAAAATAAAAACAAGTTAATTTTGGCATCACCTTGGCCACTCCGCCCAGATGAATCGTATCAGTGCTACCCAGTCGATGCTGGATAAACCCGGCAATCAGCATCAGCGAACTTGCAACCAATGTAAAATTAAGCAACTGGAAGATTGCCCCCTGAACTCCTTGCATATTCAGGGAAGCAATCCCCACGACCACTAGGCCAACATGGCTGACGCTCGCATAAGCCAGCAAGCGACGCAAGTTTGTCTGTTGTAACGCAATCAGTGCGCCATAAATAAGTGTAGCTGCACCAAAGACGCTCAATATCCAGCTAAATTCAACGGCAGCCGCAGGCGCTAGTGGCATAGCGAAGCGGAGGATACCATAAACACCTAGTTTTAACCCTGTCAGGATCGCTACGATATGAGTCGGACCTTCCATCGCAGCGGTAGGCAACCAGGTATGAAGTGGAACAAGCGGCGCCTTGAAAGCAAAACCAAATAACAATAACAGGAAAACAAGTGTCTGTTTATCAGCCGGGAGCGTTGTCTGTAGCAATACCGGCAAACTAAAAGTCAAATCTTGGGGAATACTTCCTCCCATTTGCGTCGCATGATCCACCGCCAGGATGATAATAGCAAGCAATAATGGTCCGCCTCCAGCTATCATAAACAAGGTATATTTTATTGCTGCACCGCGTCGTTGGGAACCAATCCCCCATAAACCGATTAAAAAGAATAGTGGAGGTAAGGTTAGCTCCCAGAATAAAAAGAACAGCATCATATCCAGCGCACTAAATACCCCTACCGTTACTCCCTGGAGCGCCAGCAAAAGGGAAAAATGGAAGCGTGGATTGTGATTGATTGAATTCCACGAAGCAAGAATTGCAATCATTGTCAGCAATGCTGACAATGGCAGAAATAACACCGAAATACCATCGACACCAACCAGGTACTCAACATTCAAGAAGGGTATCCAGTCAAATTTTTCAACTAGCTGGAAATCGCCTATAGAAGAATCGAATAATTGGACTACAAAAAGCGTTAATAGTAATTCCAGGCCAGCGAATGTTAATGCTGATACTTTGGCAGCGGCCGCAGTGCGCGACATTCCAGTTACGATCGCGCCCAGTAACGGCAAAAGAATAATGAAACTTAACAGTGGAAAATTAACTTCACTCATGCTTATTATCCTTGTTATGGTTTGGGACTATCATTAACTCTGCGTGTTTATTGTTATATTTGACAGGATGTAGCTTACTTATAGCGCTAACATTCTGGTCGATCATCTGCAACCAAGGTGTCGTATAAAAACCAATGCCAACAAGCAATGAGCAAACTACAACTGCAATGACTCTTTCATTTCCGGGAGAAGGACCGGCTGAACCAGGGAGAGCAGAATAAGTATAAGGTGGCTGCAATCGTTTAGGTGTAGCGATAAAAATCTGCTGAAAGGCGCGCAGCAACAGCGCCGCGGTGAGCACATTACCAATCAGTATCGCAATTGAGAGAATCCAGCCATGATTCTTGATCGTGCCATCTATCAATAAATGGACACCATCAAAACCTGGAGTACCAGGCATCCCCATAGTGCTTAGCGCGCTAATAACGAATAAGAATGCTAAAGCCGCACTCGTTTCAAACATTCCCCCAAGTCGTGGAATATAGGCGGTATGTGTTCTCTTGTAAATCATACCAATACTGAGTGCGATGCCTGCTGCTGCCAGGCCGAAACCTGTAGAAAGCAAAATACTCGATTCCAATCCATAAAGATTAAAATCGAAAACACCTATAATCAACATTCCCGTATGACCTATAACCGAGAAAGCAAGCAAGCGGCGTATATTGATTTGCATTAGCGCCAGTACTACCCCATAAAAGATGCCAATCAGCCCAAGCATTAATACGAACCAGCTCCACTGCTGGGCCACATCCGGAAGAATGGGTAAAATGAAACGGATAACTGCATAAATACCCAATTTCAAACCCACTATAAAAATTGTCGCGCTGGCCACAGATCCATGTTCTGCTAAAACTGGCAGCCACCCATGAAATGGAAATAATGGCATGCGAATGGCAAAACCAAAAAACAAAAGGAAGAAAATCAAAGTGCTGTATTCCAGGACATTTTTATTTTCAATTAATGCCAGCCATTCAAAAGTTAATGTGTCTCCTGATCCCATTACACCGAAGGCAAGCAGCATGAACCCCATAAAAGTCATGAGTAAACCACTTCCCCAATGCTGGAGTAGCAACCCTACAACCCAGCGTCTTTTTTGCCCTGATCCGGCGCGTATCGTTATCAACACGATGGGAATCAGCTCCAGAAGGCACCAAAACCAGAATTGCATGGCGTTCATTGCCACAAATGCCCCTATCAGAATACCCTCATAACCTAGTATGCAGGCAACCTGAATTTTGTCTCTGGACCGTCGCGTAGTTAATAAATAAACGAGCGCTAAAAAAGACAAAATAGCGGTAAGTAGCACAAATAAAATATTGGCGCCATCAAGACCTACACTATAGGTAAAATTAATATTCTCCACATGTTCGAATAATTGAATACCCTTGTGACCTGAATCAAAAATAGAAACCATATAGACGCTAAGCAATGCAGTGGCTACTGCACTAGCTAAACCAAGGCGCAATGCAATCACTGAAGATGGTGAAAGCAATACAG
Organism: Nitrosomonas sp. Nm132; assembly: GCF_900100485.1. Taxonomy (GTDB): domain Bacteria; phylum Pseudomonadota; class Gammaproteobacteria; order Burkholderiales; family Nitrosomonadaceae; genus Nitrosomonas. Next base: position 151,054 of record NZ_FNDH01000003.1, read on the forward strand.
CGATCACCGTGGCAAGTGGAACTATCGTCAGTGTCGTCAACAACGGAAATGTCGTTACTTCTGACCAAAAAATAATGTTTGCGGTATTCATCATTCCCTCATCGTGTAGCAGCAATCAGCAAAACAACGAATACAAACAAGACTAGATAACGCGGCTTCAACATCAACTCCTCAAAAGTATTTGCGGCTTGCCCTAACTTACGACCTAAATCAACGATGTTTATACCTATAGCCTGTATTACCAAGCGCTCTTCAAACCATCCAAAGATATTACCTATCCATTCCATCAACTTTCCAGCTACTCCATTGCCACGCCCAAACTGATTATGGCCATGATCGTGGCGCTCAGCTGCCCTTACTTTCTGCTCCAACTGGGTCAGCGTTGATATTGAACGAGAAAACACGACTGGATCGCCCATAGCACGATCAACAACATAGCTATCAAGATAATCAAGATCTTGCCCGATTCCCCGTATGGGTCTTGCAAGGACTCGATCGGCTATCGGGTCCAGCCAGAAACGTTGAATTGACGCAATATATAACCAGTATGAATTTTTTAGATTATGGCTAACTGGTTTGATTGGGTTTCCGATGACATTGTGCATGAATGATGGTGCAGTTAATACCTGATAACAACGTACGATGGCATGAGCACAAAGATGCCACGCTGCCAAGTCCCATAACCCTAGACCACATTCCAGAAACATCAAACCCAACTGTCCAGAGATGGCGAAACTCAATGAACTTTTGACATCAGTCTGGGTTAACCCAACAATAAAGCTATAAACCGCAGTGACAAACCCCGCAACCGCTAGCAAAACCATGATAAAAGGGGCCCGCTCGAAAAGGGGCTGCAGCATAATGACCAAAAACACACCGGCATGTATCATCACCGAGCCATAGAAAATAGCGCTTGAGGGGGTGGGTCCTTCCATTGCCCGTGCGAGCCATGGTGAGAACGGTAATTGTGCCGATTTAACAAATGCAGCGATCGCAAAACACAACGCAATCACAGTCACCGTAGGCATTGTTAAGTGTTCAATCATGATATTCAATTCTCCCCAATTGATTGTTCCGGCATAGAAATAGCTCAAACCTATTCCTAAAACAAAACCGGCATCACCAATACGGTTAGTGATGTAAACACGCGTCGCATTCACAGTTGGAATCTGTCGATCATAAGCATAACCAATCAACAGATAAGAACATAACCCAGCGATTTCCCACCCTACAAAGGTTCCGACTGCGCTTCCTGCTGAGACCAATAACAACATCGCTGCTGAGAACAAGCTCAGAATAAAAAAGTAGCGATGAAATCCTGTTTCCCGATGCATATAGTTGACTGAGAAACGTGTCACAATGAACAACAGCATTGCAAACAGCGCCATTATGACGCTATTAAAACCAGTAGTAATAAAGACTGCTTGAATTCTTAAGTTATCGCTATCCAACCATTGCCCTATCGTGTAGGTAGCTGCATTCTTACCAAATAAATCTGCTCCTAGTAATATCAAGGCGAGAATCGATGACAAAGTGATCGCTCCAGTTGCAACATTGGATGTCATCGCTTCGCTGGCCTCGCCCTCGATCTGACCTAGTAAATTACCTATACCAATAAAGAATGCTGCCAACAAAGGAAACAAAGGAACTAGGACAATCAAAAACTCCATTGTTCTATACCTCCTGAAATTCGGGTTGTTTAATCAATGCAGGTGGAACGGGTAAAGAGTGATCTCTATAGCATGCCGGTGATTTTTCAAAGACAGGTAACCGCACGCCATCACGCGGGTGCCATTGAACAAACCCTTTTCCACTCTCAAAAAAGAATATTTCCCCTGTATCAGGATCTTTTGTAGCCACCAATATCCAGCCACCACCCACCAACTCACGGATGGCTTCCTGGCGACCATAGATCTGCTCAACAATCTCTTTCTTAGCCTCAATCAAATTGAGCAAACGCATTGGCTCATGAATCTCAATCATTTGCCTTGGCAAGCCCGTGCGCAAATCACTGCTCGTTCCTTCCATCACGGCAAAAGCACCTACTACATTATGGGGAACCTTGGTACTGCACCCAAAACGCTCATTGTCGACAGTAGAAAAATAATATTCAAGATTAATCCCTGCTCCCACCGGACCCACTGCCAGTAAAATCCCCTCCAGAATTTTTCCTTCAGGGTCTTGGGTCGGATCATAAGAAACAAGGAATACACGGCGGTCAAAAAAAGCACCTTGCGTGACTGAACGCCGTCCAATAACTGCTGAGGCATTAGTTGCATGACCTAGCTCAGGGCGCGCTTGTGAAAAGTCCCGGGCGCGCTCTTCTATATGGGCCAGCGCCTGCTCTAAGGTTGGATTGCGTGGGGCAGAGGCAAGCCTACGGCAGCGCTCATGAGCGGACATATGCCTTGCGTGCCATAAATCCTGCTGCAATTTTTCTAAGGCAGTTAACCGCTCTGCTGGTACATCTTCAAGGTCATACCAGATGATTTCTTCATTGCAGGTATTATGCTCAGTACCGATAAACCACGTATCTTGTGGAATATCAATACCCCGTTCAGCAACCAATCTACGAATTTCAGGACGATTTGCCATTGCGGCGAATAGTCGTGCATTGGGTCCGCCATGCCTGCCACTACACGCACCGCAGTCATAAGCTGCAAGATGCGGGTTATTCTGACTGATAGAACCATGTCCCACCAAGATGACAAGCTCTGCAAATCCATAAGTTAAACCACTATTGCGCAGAAAAGCAGCTACCCGATCAGCCTGTTCGTTATCGGTAAAACCTAGCTTAGGCTTTGCCGGCGTTGCAGTTGTTACAGTATCGGTGGAGGTATGCTCCAATTTCGTTTTAACATCAGGTAAAGTAGCTTTTTTTATTCTTGTGATTAAATCGTATTGAGTTTTTGGGGAAACTGTTTTCATCAATAAACCAGCTAACATAACTGGTGCAATTGCATCAATAACGAGCTTCGATTGTAAAAGGTTACGACGCAGTCCCTGATGTAACCAGCCGGTTATCCAATTAGCTAATTTTCGACCTCGATTATGATTTACCAGCGCCTGCTCGTTGTCTGGCCTAGGTATCTCCTGTACTTCATGAGCAGGTGTTATCACTACTGGGCACAATGGCGTCACCTTAGTATCGCCCATTCCTTTATAGTTCATTGGAACACCAAAAAAACCAGCTGCTCCCAATGTTTCTATTGCAGGATTGTATTCCTCCAAATGGCGACGGAAGCTTTCTTCTCGTTCATCAATACAAAATATGAGCTGCGAAGCTGGGCGTGTATTACGCTTTGCCCAGCGCCCACGCTCATGATTAACATGAACCGCATGAAAAAAATCTTCACGATAATGACGCTCATAGGCATAAAGCCAGACTTTGCAACGCTCAGTGGCATCAAATTCATCAAGAAGCGACAGCATACCAAGCAGGTTATCCTTCTGCATGCTTTGTATCTGCTTAGCATTCAATCCCAAGTGCTGACATAAACGAAACAGGCGCCAGCCACTATCAAAAGCCTTATGATCAACATCGCTTTTTGACATTGGACTGTACTGCCAAGTCCACATCAAATCAGCAAGCTGCTGCCACTCCGTTTGCTCGTGACGCTCAGATACAACACGTGACAGAAGTGTCTTAACCTGATGCGTTAAATACTCAGGAAGTTCACCCAAGTAAAATAGCCTGCGCACCATGAATTCAGATAGATTCTTATTGAAATAATATTTTATGGATCCTAATTTTGCTTCTATGCTCCAGGTATCACTGCAAGCCTGTTTTAGCCAAAGCCTATCCAAAGTTAGTCTAATAGCTAGATAATCAATCAATTTTGGTGCTGCATCATTTGGCGTTTGATAATTCGGATGATGCTGCCGCCAGTTAATAAGGCCAGACCAGCCAGGTAGTTCAAGAGTAAGACAACGCAAATACCCTTCCCATTTGTTCTGAGGAATTTCTAAATAAGATAGCTGCTGAATGATGCAATCGATAGCATCCTCTGGCATAGCAGCTATGATCTGCTGCCAGTCAGGCAATTCATGCAGGAAAGGATTGAGATCGTACATAGATGCAGCTCTCCATGCACCATACAAACCCAATTTACTGCGCTCAGGTAATTGCCAAGCAGCCATTCCTTCATCTAAAGCAGAAGCACATATTCGTATCAGTTGAGATCGGACAGAATACAGTATATCGATACCGCTCAGCGCCATGACGAAACCTCGCAAAGTGATACTCTCGCCAATTTGTGACAGCATTTCATTAAGCTTGGCAGTAGCTTCCAGTCTCACTTTTTGATGTATTGATGTTTCATTGCCTCCCATATGGCCATAAGAAATTTTTTCAAGCCAGCTCTTTGCCTGCTCTACCGATAAATCAAGCATATTCTCTGGATGTAAATCAATTTGTTCCAACCCTAATTGACTTAAAATGCTCTCCCATAGCTGCTTGACAACCAGTCCTTGATCTTTCTCTGATCCAATTAAACGTCGGCGGGTTAGTTCAGCCACGTCCGACTGCACAACATTTAAAGCACCCATCTCTTCTATTTGCCAATTTAATTGATTGACAGTAATGGCCCGCAAATCATGTAATAAGGCAATTCGGTAGATATCCTTCCGACAGACTGTTAAGTCATCTGATTGATAAACAATCTCTTCAGCGCGCAATTTTGGATCAAGCGCAAGTACTGCAGATATATCCTGATCGTTTATACGCCCTTGCCAATAGAAATTCCGGCTTTGCTCTTCAGGAAGATACCCTTTAATACCTGTCGCTTTCTCTGACTCAGCAAGTGCCTCTTCAAATGGCAAGTGCTGATAGCCATGCAATGTATTGTGATGAACAAAATCAAGAATTGGAGCCTGCCCAGGAAGGACGTGATCCAGATGATTGAGAATTACAGTAATTTGTTCGCGCTTATCATTAAATTCAGGTTTTGCTTGCATGAGTAGTCCTATTTAATACGCTGGCTGATAATATCGTTCATCAAATTCATGGTGGATGCTGACAGATCTATCAGCGGTGATGGCCACAGGCCAAATAACACAATTCCTATTACAAGTACGCTAGACGCCAGTAACTCGGGCATCCTCAAATCTTCTATCTCACGCATATGAGATTTGACGGGGCCAGTAAACAGCATACCAATAGTGCGCATAGCGTAAGCCGAGCTAATAATAATGCTCAGACCTAGAAAGATCATTAAATTACCCCATTGCTGAAACCCCCCTACGTAAGTATGCAGCTCTGCAATAAAACCCACTGATCCTGGCAAACTCATTGCAGCAAAGAAAGTTATCGTCATGAATAAAGCAAAACGTGGCATGACCTGGACCAATGAGCTGTAATCCATAATGTTGCGAGTATGGGTTCGCTCATAAAGTAATCCCACTAGCAGAAACATTGCTCCAGCTACCAATCCATGAGCAGTCATCTGCATAACTGCGCCAGTCAATCCAGCTTCATCCAACGTTGCAATACCTAACAGAACAACTCCCATATGGCTGACTGATGAATAGGCCACCATTGCTTTCAGGTCAGTTTGTCGCCATGCTAATAATCCGCCATAAATCATCCCGATTAATGCTAGCGCAACGAGTATTACTTGTAGAGCCTCCGTAGCCTCCGGCAGCATGACTATAACTCTGATGAGCCCATAAGCCCCCATTTTCAGCAAGATGCCAGACATTAAAATACTGATAGGGCTTGGCGCTTCAACATGGGCAAGTGGCAACCAACCATGAAGAGGAAAGATGGGCATTTTCACCCCGAAGCCAATCAGAAAACCGATCATCACCAAGATCTGTTCATTTCTGGGCATACTTTGAGCAGCCACACTCATGGAAGACATGAGTGTGCCCCCGTGCTCCGGCATATATTGACTTATTGCAAGCAGACTAATAAGCATAAAAATTGAGCCACCCATCGTATAAAGCACAAAATTTAGGCTAGCCATATGCCGGCGAACACCGCCCCATCGACCAATAAGCAGAAACAATGGCGCCAAGGTCAATTCCCAGAAAATATAATAGAGAGACCAATCCTGAGCCATGAAAACGCCAAGCATGCCTAGCTCCAGCATCAGGATACTTATGTAATAGCTCTTGACGTTAGATGTGATACTAAGAGAAGCAAGCAAAGCCACGCTCGTCAACAATGTTGCCATCACCACCATCGGTAATGACAAACCATCAATACCTAATGCAAATGAGGTTCCAAGTTTTGGATTCAGCATGAATTGCTCGGCTAGCTGTAATGCTCCATCGTCTTGATTATAGATAACGATTAGCCAACAACTCAGGAAGAATGCAAGTGCGGCAAACAAATTTGCTATAGAGCGGAGCTGGTTAGTTTTGTGACGAGATATCAATGCCAACACAACCATTCCGACAGCGGGCGTGAAAAGTAATATGCTAAGTATTCCCATCCTGATAACTCTGTTTTAAATAATTTGATTTAGTAAAAATTACTAGTAACTACCTGATAGTTAATTGAGCTGTCGTTTTTTCGCTAACCAGCTAGCAAAGACAAATGAAGAGCATGGAGAATTCATTCTGGAGGTTGATTACCTTTTTTCCGAATCATCCAACATGAATGAAGTGTTCAAATCTAGGGTTGAGCTGCCCCCTGTAACAAGGAAGACTACATTCCATTTTTAGGCAACATGAGTATTTATTTCTGCGTTATTATCCTGATCACTCTATATCAAACCCACCACAGAAAAAAATTGACTGATATCTCAAAATATCACCATCAGCTTCCTGTTTAATTTGTAACAAATCACTCACTAGCAGTTAATGCATGTGCATAACTATATAAACTAACAATATCCTTTCGCTTTTCTTAGTATCTTTCTGACAGCTTCACTTCGATCAACAGCAATCATTACTTTCTAAACACCAATCCTCTTCTTTCAGATCATAACAATCTCATGAACGACTTAAACAATAATCCTGGTAAGACTGATAGTAATTCGTTAGAGAATCCGTAAACAAATAAACGGAACAACTATAGAACGCTGCTGACACAGCTACAGTTATTCACTCACTTGCTCAAAGCTCGCAAAACGCAGAGACAACATAAAACTTCCGCGACTAACCACTGACATGATCATTATCAGCAGTCAAATCGTTATTACTAAGGAAAGCCTCAAATAAAATATAAATTATTGAATTACAATCAATAGGTTATATAAATATTAAATAACTAACAATGTAATAATCTAGCGCGATGTCATCAGTATCATTTTTGTACTTCTGAATATAAAAATAATTTGTTTTATATTTTTATAAAAATAATTTAGCACAATGTTTGTGAATTATTAGTGAAGATATTGTAAAAATTATGTGAATTTAGTGAATAATTTGTGAAAAAAAAGTAATAATAATGTGAATTTCGTGAAAATTTTGTGAAAATTTGATATAAAATTTTCCATATAATTATAATTAAATTATTATTTTGAAATTTGAATATGTCGTTGCTACTTCTATTATTCTTTATTTATATTTATCCCATACATGGACGCCCACTTTTTTCCAAGCTTTCATTCAATGATTCTGAGAAAGTAAAGATTGCTGCCATACATCCGGACTCTCGGTATGAGACGAATTGCCTCTGTCCCTGATGGAATTCGCTGAGCAGCTCCTTATCACTTCAGCGTGCTTGATGCACTGTGCGATTTTCAGGTTTAGCCACTCACGGTCTGGCCAGTCTCGCCATCATGTCATGATTGCCTGTGCAATCGGTGGTAGCCTTTCTCCTTAAACTCGTTTTTATCGCAACATTACCAATACGCTTCTATTCAACCATCACGATCAGTGAGCTGCGGTAGTCGCTGCAGTAGTATGATCGGAGTGAAATGTCGCTTTTTTGGTGAGCAATGCCCAGATGATGCGAGCGTTCTTATTTGCCAGAGCAACAGCAGTAACGTTCTTATTGCGCCGTGTTATCAGCTTGCGCAGCCAGCTTTCTGGCTCGGCCTTCTTCTCGGCAAAACGGATGACTGCTCGTGCTCCGTGGATCAGCAGGGTGCGAAGATACGTATCGCCGCGTTTGTTGATACCGAGCAATAACTGCTTGCCACCGCTTGAATGCTGTTTGGGCACCAATCCTAGGGTCTGTTGACGTTTTGAGGTAAGTATTTCATAAATCGAAGTAAACTCGTAATATTGAGAGATTTTTACACCCCCCCACAAAACGAGTTTGCGATGCCCCGACTGATGCTCACTGATAAATTCTGGCCGAAGCTGGAGAAGATTCTGCTTCAAGAAGCGATTTATAACAAGCGCAATCTGCGCATGACGGTGGAGGGTGTGCTATACCGAATGCGGGTTGGTTGTCCGTGGCGGGACTTACCCGAGGTTTTTGGATGCTGGAATTCCATCTATAAGAGATTCAATGCTTGGTCATCCACTAACAAGTGGAGCAGAGTTTTCAAGGCGCTGATTATTGATCCGGATTGGGAGTGGGAATTTATTGATGGCAGCTACGTTAAAGCGCATCAGCATCAGACCACCTGATCCCGACGATTTTAAGATGACCCCAATTTAAAGATCAGACGAAGTCCAGATCGAGGAAAGAAGGTTTCAGTAGCATTGAGCTCCTCGCAAAGCTTAGCGATGACCTCATCAGTATGTGCGCGTGCGCTGTGGTGCAAACGGATGGTTAGAAGCTGTCTGGCAAAACATTAGACGCATTTTGCAAGTGTTATTTTCATCATGGCGATTCGAATCATATTTTCGGCAGTGCCTGGCAGGATCTCGAAGTCCTTTGATAAACGGCGAAAGTTACCCAGCCAGGAGAACGTGCGTTCGACTACCCACCGCTTCGGTAAAACAGCCCATTTACCTTCGAT
>NZ_FNDH01000040.1 GCF_900100485.1 Nitrosomonas sp. Nm132
GGTATGGGCGGTGATACCGGATTGACGAATCCGCGCGGCAACGATCCGCCGATTGATACGAGAAAGACCCGCCAGTCCTTTGCCAGCACCCGTGCGGCGCAACCAGTCGCCCACAGCATCTGTGCTCGGCAGCACACCCAGTTTCAGTAAATTGGATAATGCAGAGTCGCTCTTGAGGGTGCGCATATCCTCCAGCGACCGGCCACCACCATTGAGCATGAGCACCAGTGGGGTTACATAGGCCGTCGCTTCATAGCTGTGTCCGCTTCCAGGCTTTGGCATCTCTTGCAGTAATCACCGCTTAAATCCCAGACCATGGACAAATTCGCCAAATAGCACTAATCCAGCGTTCGCTGTCAATATCTCATCCGTTGCCTCTATCTTGAACGGAAGCACCATTTGCGCAGAAGCCCTCATTGCCCTACCTCATTTCATCACCCCATAGGTGAAAGTTTCGATCGCCTTAATTCTACCGGATCGCTTGTGCAATGGGGCATTCCCTTATATTAGAATGTTTGAATCGCGATTCTTGGGTTATGTAACCATCTTGTTTCACTAGTCTAGCTAAGGTATAGTGGCGAACTGCCATTTTATATCCAAGCAGGAGAGCGCGCTTTCTTCAGCGCCGCCGAAGGCGTAACCCCCCCGGAATCGCTCAGGTATAGTTAATAGAAACAGTATTGACTAAAAAAACTGCTTGCGACAGGCAATCTGGAGAGCGCCGAACAGTGAGTTCAGCCACCGAAGGGGCACACGGACAGAGTTCTACCGTAAAACTCTCAGGTAAAAGGACAGAGGGGTGAAGTCAAATGAGAAGACTTCATTTTTTATCTTAGGGAGAAAATCTGTGTTAAAAATCACCCCTCTTAATCAAGCTCACCGAGACATGAATGCGAAAATGGTCGATTTCGGTGGCTGGGATATGCCTCTTCATTATGGATCGCAATTGGATGAACACCATAAGGTGAGGCAAGATGCAGGCATGTTCGATGTATCACATATGCTGGTCGTCGATATTGAAGGCGAAAATGTTCGCAATTTCTTGCGGCAATTAACTGCTAATAATGTAGATAAACTCACTGTATCAGGTAAAGCCATTTATACCTGCATGCTTAATCCAGACGGTGGAATTATTGATGATCTCATTATCTACTTCTTATCCGAATCCTGGTTTAGATTAGTAGTCAATGCTGGGACTGCAGATAAAGATATCGCATGGATTACTTTACAACGCGATCAAGCTGCGCCAGATCTTGAAATAAAACCACGCCGCGATTTGGCTATGATTGCCGTACAGGGCCCAAATGCAAGAGCTAAAGTTTGGCAAGTCATCTCGGGCGCTCAGACTGTCACGGAAAATCTAAAGCAGTTTCAATCAGCAACTTTTGATCAATATTTTATTGCGCGCACTGGCTATACGGGTGAAGATGGTTTTGAGATCATTTTACCAGCCAACGAAGCAGTCGCATTCTGGAAAAAGCTATACGCAGCTGGCGTAGCGCCAGCGGGATTAGGTGCTCGAGATACGCTGCGCTTGGAAGCTGGGATGAATCTCTATGGTCAGGATATGGACGAAGCGACTAATCCGCTTGAATCAGGATTGGCTTGGACAGTGGATCTGAAAAGTGAGCGGGATTTTATCGGCAAACAAGCGCTTCTGCAAACTGCTATCAAACGACAATTAGTAGGCCTTTTATTATTGGATAAAGGCGTACTTCGTAGCCACCAGAAAGTCATGACACAACATAATCAAAGTGAATGTGAAGGAGAAATTACTAGCGGCGGTTTCTCACCCACACTTAATCAGTCAATTGCTTTGGCACGCGTTCCAGTACAAGTAGCCATCGGCGAAGAGGTTCATGTATTGATACGAGATAAAAAACTCGCTGCCAAAGTCGTAAAATATCCATTTGTACGAAATGGCCAAATTCTGATTTGACGCCAAGATCACCAAAACCTTTCCTAATATTGGAGAATAAAAAATGAGTATCCCAACACAACTGAAATATACAAAATCGCATGAATGGGTGAAATCTGAAAGTGATGGTACCGTTACGGTAGGTATCACCCAGCACGCTCAGGAATTACTTGGAGACATGGTATTTGTTGAACTGCCCAAAATCGGACGCATTCTCGCACAAAAAGAAGAATGCATTGTAGTAGAGTCCGTCAAAGCTGCCGCCGATGTTTATTCTCCTCTAGCAGGTGAAGTTATCGCAGTGAACTCCGAACTCGAATCTTCACCAGAGAAAATCAATCAAGACCCCTATCATGCGTGGTTGTTTAAATTAAAGCCAGCCAATATTGCTGATTTGGAAAGCTTGCTTGATGCGCAAGGATATGAAAAAGCTTTGGAAAGCGAAGCGCATTAATCTCCGATTCTTTTCTCACTGATTCATTGCTTCAAATTATTTTAAAATCTACCAATTATGCCATTTATTCCTCACACTGAAGAAGATGTCGTAGAGATGCTTGCAAGTATCGGAGCAGGCTCTATTGAAGAATTATTTGATGAAATTCCCTCCGACTTGAAGACAGGCGCATTAACCCACGTACCCCCAGGCATGGGTGAGATGGAAATATCAAGGTTGATGCATGAGCGTGCCCAGAAAGATGGGTTTTATCTTAATTTCATTGGCGCTGGCGCCTATGAACACCATATTCCCGCAGCAGTTTGGCAAATTACTACTCGTGGCGAATTTTATTCTTCTTATACGCCCTATCAGGCCGAAGCAAGTCAGGGTACGCTTCAACTATTGTATGAATACCAAACAATGATGGCCTCATTGATTGGCATGGACGTATCAAACGCAAGCCTATATGACGGCGCAACAGCGCTTGCCGAGGCTGCCCTGATGGCTGTCCGCCAACACAAGACCTCACGTCGAATTTTGGTACCTCGAACTGTCCATCCTGTTTACCGCAAGGTATTGCGTGCTATCGTCAGTAACCAAGATATCGAAGTTGTAGAAATCCCCTTCTGCCCAGAATCCGGTCAGGTTCTACCTGAACATCTTGAACAATTTGGGAAAGAAGAGTTCGCTGCACTCGTCGTTCCTCAGCCCAATTTCTTTGGCATTCTTGAACAAGTCGATGCCATTACTGACTGGGCGCATGATAAACATTCACTCGTAATCGCCGTCGTTAACCCGATGGCGCTCGCGATGCTAACACCGCCAGGCGAATGGGGTACTCAAGGTGCGGATATTGCAGTAGGTGAAGGTCAACCCCTGGGCATTCCCCTCTCCAGTGGTGGACCTTATTTCGGGTTTATGACATGCAAGCATGAGTTGGTTCGGCAAATGCCAGGACGCATAATCGGCAGAACTGTCGATTTAGATAATAAACCTGGTTTTGTACTGACTTTGCAAGCTCGTGAGCAGCATATCCGCCGCTCCAAAGCCACCTCTAATATCTGTACTAACCAAGGATTAATGGTGACAGCGGCGACCATTTATATGTCTTTATTAGGCCCTGAAGGATTACGTCGGGTTGCGGCTCAATCACATGCAAACATGTTGCAATTAGTAGAGCTGTTGGAGAAATTGCCTGGTGTAAAACGAACTTACAGCGGCCCTAGCTTTCATGAAGTCGCACTGACACTACCCGGACCAGTTAGTGATATTCTGCAAGCGCTCAAAGAACAGCATATTCTTGGAGGGTTAAACTTGCAGGAGCATTACCCTGAATTAAACAATACTCTGATGGTATGCGCCACTGAAACCAAGACAGCTGATGATTTGAATAAGTACAGCAAGATACTCGGGCAAATTCTTAAAAAATACCAATAATTAAATTTTCCATTATTTTCATTCAGTCGAACTCATAAAGGAAACCATGGTTACGCTTGCTGGTATTACTGCACGAGCAGTTATCGTGCTGAATGAAAACGATACAGTTATTCATCCCGAATTAGTACCAGAAGTTAGAGATGAACCCAATTATGATGCAGCTTTAGCTGCTTTGAATTAATTTTCCAATCGCGTAAAACTCATATGCTGATATTTGAACACTCACGCCCAGGACGGCGTAATTATTCCCAAGCTCCGGCTACTAAAGCAGAAAAGCAAAATATTCCACAAAATCTGCTACGTAAGACGCCCATGCTTCTTCCAGAAGTTTCTGAGATGGACGCTGTACGTCATTACACCCGTCTTTCCCAAAAGAATTTTTCGATCGATACGGAATTCTACCCATTGGGTTCCTGTACCATGAAATATAACCCTCGTGCCTGCAATGCGCTAGCTATGCTACCGCAATTTCTGGCCCGGCACCCATCAGCACCTGAAGATACAGGACAGGGCTTTCTAGCCTGTATGTACGAATTGCAGGAAATATTGAAAGACGTGACCGGGATGGCAGGCGTCAGTCTGACGCCTATGGCTGGCGCACAAGGTGAATTAATTGGAGTTATGATGATACGCGCCTATCATGAAGCGCGTAATGATAAAGGACGCACAGAAATCATCATACCTGATGCCGCTCATGGTACCAATCCAGCTACTGCTGTCATGTGCGGATACAAGGTAGTAGAAATATCCACAGATAAAGAAGGCAATGTCGATATGGCTGCATTGAAAGCAGCGGTCGGCCCACAGACTGCTGGCTTAATGTTGACAAATCCATCAACGCTCGGAGTTTTTGAGAAAAATATTTCGGAGATGAGTCGCATTGTTCATGAGGTCGGGGGACTTCTATACTATGACGGTGCTAACCTTAACGCTGTTTTGGGTAAAGTCAAACCAGGGGATATGGGCTTCGATGTCATTCATATTAATTTACATAAAACTTTTTCAACGCCCCATGGCGGAGGAGGCCCCGGTGCTGCCCCAGTAGGTGTTGCAGAACGTTTACTGCCATTCTTACCCATCCCTATAGTTGCCCATGAAAAGGGAGTCTATCGCTGGTTGACGGAAAAAGATGTACCGCAAACAATCGGCCGGCTGTCCGCACACATGGGTAACGCGGGAGTATTATTGCGCGCTTATATTTATGTACGCTTACTGGGCGCAGAAGGCATGCACCGTGTTTCCAAATACGCCACACTCAACGCCAATTATTTAATGGCAGAATTGAGTAAAGCTGGATTTGAAATTGCTTTCCCAACACGTCGCGCGAGTCATGAATTTATCGTTACGCTAAAAGATATTAAAGAAGAAACGGGCGTCACTGCGATGAATCTAGCTAAACGGCTGCTGGATAAAGGCTATCATGCACCTACTACCTATTTCCCGATATTGATTCCTGAGTGTCTACTCATTGAACCTGCCGAAACAGAATCCAAACAAACGCTAGATGCATTTGTTGCCGCTATGAAAGAGATTCTTGTGGAAATTCAGAACCAACCAGAAATGGTTAAAAGTGCACCACATGATATGCCGCTACGTAAACTGGATGATGTCAAAGCTGCCAGGGAATTAGATTTAACCTGGAAGCCGTAATTAACCCGAATATTTCATAAATTCGCGTGATGATCACGCAGGATTTTGATTAATAGGGAAATTTTGAGAAGGAATGGCGTAGTGATTCATACACCCGACTGAGCAAAATCTTTCTTATTAATCAAAAGACAAGTGAGGGCACGTGCCAATTTGTGAAATATTCGGATTAATCTTGCTGGCATTTCGTAACAATTAATAGACTCCCCGGCTGGCTGGCTTAGATTCTGATCATCCTGCTTGGGGAGAAGCTTTTCTAACCACTTTTCAGTCCCAGAACTTAGAAATAATGCATACCCTTATATGTGGTTCTATTGCCTATGACACCATAATGGTATTCAAAGACCATTTTAAGCATCATATTCTGCCCGACAAACTTCATGTACTAAATGTAGCTTTTCTCGTTCCTGACATGCGACGCGAGTTCGGAGGGTGTGCCACCAATATTGCCTACAATCTAAATATGCTAGGCGGTAATCCACTAATGATGGCAACAGTGGGTGATGACTTCCAGCCTTATGCATACCGTCTGGAAAAACTGAATTTGGCTAAAACCTATATTCGCCAAATAAACAATGCGTTTACTGCACAAGCATTTATTACTACTGATCTAGATGATAACCAGATTACGGCTTTTCATCCTGGCGCTATGAATTTCTCGCACTATAACTCTGTAAAAGATGCCATGAATATCAATCTAGGCATCATTGCACCTGATGGTCGTGATGGAATGATTGCTCATGCGTGCGAGTTTCAAGAATGCGGTATTCCCTTTATGTTTGATCCTGGTCAAGGACTACCCATGTTCAGCGGTGATGAATTGATTGATTTTGTTGATAAGGCCGACTATATCGCAGTCAATGATTATGAAGGCCAATTATTGCAAGAACGAACGAAATACACGTTGCGTGAGCTTGCAAATAGGGTTAGAGCCCTGATCGTTACTAAAGGTGCGCAAGGTTCAATTATTTATGCTGAAGGCCGCCAGATTGAAATTCCCTGTGTTAAGCCCGATGCAATCATAGATCCTACTGGCTGTGGCGATGCTTATCGAGCAGGGTTGCTTTATGGCATCGCTACTAACATGGATTGGCAAACAACAGGGCAGCTTGCTTCGCTGTTAGGCGCCATCAAAATTGCATACCGTGGCGGGCAGAATCATCGATTTAGTCGAGACGAAATTGATCAGCTTTATTTTGAAATATTTGGAAATCGAATCTTCTAGGTACTCAAATTAAAGTTGATATCAATCTACTGTAACTAAAGTAAGGTACATTATGAATTTAATAGAGGTGAATCGCAGAAACTGCTAGGCGAGTCAGGTTTTTATTTGAGCGATACGGTGCACTAACCATTATTATGACTTCATGAATAGCACCTCAACTTCTAAAATAATTCAGATCTTACGGTTTGGCAGACTGTTGCTTCATATCTTCTCTGGCTTGCTCCAGTCCATAGCTTATCCGTATTTCAATCGGTCCGTACAGAGATATATGGTACGGAAATGGGCGGGAAATCTGCTTGGGATTCTGAACGTTAAATTAAACTGTAGCGGTCCCTTACCTCCTGAAGATGAGCAACGTGTCATATTAATTGCCAATCATATCTCCTGGCTGGATATCATGATTATTCTGACAATGTATCCTGTTAGGTTTGTAGCCAAATCTGAGGTCCTCAGTTGGCCACTGCTTAATATATTATGCCGTAATGTAGGAACGATTTTCATCGAACGCGAAAAACGTAATGATACGATACGCGTTAACCAAGACATCGTCAAAGCACTTGTTACCGGGGATAGTATCGCGATCTTTCCAGAAGGTACAACCAGCGATGGAACAGTCCTTCTGCACTTTCATGCTTCCCTACTCCAATCTGCAGTAATCGTGCAAGCATCTCTTCATCCAGTTGCGATTGATTATCGCGATATCACTGGAGCACGTAATACAAGTGTGGCCTATGTTAACGTGACTATATTGGAATCGCTGAGACTTATTCTAATGCAACCTGCTATTAAAGCAGAATTATCCTTTTTGGATCCCATTAACTGCGAAGACAAGAATCGACGAGAATTAACACGCTTGGCAGAGCATGCTATCTCTGAAGCGCTGCAACTGACTGTTGTGCGCAAGATACCTGAAAGACTCTCCGATCTTCCAAGCGTATCGCAGTAAGCTTTCCTCCCCAAAGACAGCCCGTATCCAGCGCAATCAAGTTTTCTCTAATCTGTAGACCGAGTGCGGACCAGTGACCAAAAATGATTGTAGTCGATCTGCTGGCACGATTGGGTACATCAAACCAGGGTAGATATCCCTTGGGAATGGAGTGAAGCTGGCCTTTGTATGAGAAGTCCATTCTACCTTCTGGCGTACAAACACGCAGGCGGGTCATCGCATTAACGATAACGCGCAAGCGATCATAACCAGTTAAATCGTTGCGCCATAAATTTGGCTCATTTCCATACATATGAGAAAAAAATTCATAAAAATTTTCCCCACATAGTGCTGTTTCTACCTCTTGTGCGAGCTCTGCTGCTTGGGAGATATCCCAGGATGGCAATAGACCAGCATGGACCAAGGCATATTCATCATCAACATAAAGCAGTTTTTGATGGCGCAACCATCTCAGCAGATCATAACAATCAGGCGCATCCAGAATAGCCTGCAATGTATCGCCTGAACGCAGTTTAGTTAAACCTTCAGCAACCAGAAGCAAATGTAAATCATGGTTACCCAGCACCGGAATAACAGCGCTGCCTAGCTTTATAATAAAACGCAATAAGATTAATGAATCCGGCCCACGATTGACGAGATCACCGACTAGCCACAATTTATCTCTCTCAGAGTTAAATCCAATCAATTCAACAAGTTGCTGGAATTCCTCATAACAACCTTGCACATCGCCGATAACATAAGTCGCCATAATGAAACCGGATAATTACGATCTCATTTTATTTACCGCAAGCCTAGCACATCTTGCATGTCAAATAGACCATTACGTTGAGCAGAAAGGAATCTGGCAGCGCGTAATGCGCCCACAGCAAACGTTTTGCGACTACTGGCCTTATGCGTTATTTCTATACGCTCACCTGTTCCTGCAAAAACTGCTGTATGATCGCCTACAATGTCGCCACCACGAATAGTGGCAAAACCAATCGTTTCAGGAGAACGCTCGCCAGTAACACCTTCTCGTCCATAAACAGCGACTTTTGCAAGATCCCTATTCAGCGTTTCCGCGATAATTTCCCCCATACGCAATGCAGTGCCCGAGGGGGCATCCACTTTATACCGATGATGTGCTTCCACAATCTCTATATCATATTCATTGAGTAACGTACTAGCGGCAACTTCCAATAGTTTGAACATGACATTTACGCCAACACTCATATTCGGTGCAAATACGATAGCAATATCTTTCGATGCTGCTTTGAGCTCTTCTTTTTCGGTCGCTGAGAACCCGGTCGTACCAATGACCATTTTTATGCCAGCATTACGACAGATTGCAAGGTGAGCAAGCGTACCTACAGGACGAGTAAAATCTATTAACACATCACTACCGGATAGTACAGAAGCAATATCACTACTAATCGGAACACCACAAGGCGCTCCAATCAGTTCACCCGCATCCTTTGCCAGGAATGGATTATTCTTTTGTTCCAATGCGCCAGATAATTGCAAATCTGGCGCTTCGGTGATCATTTCCAGGAGTACTCTACCCATGCGCCCGGTACTTCCAGCTACAGCAATATTCAGAATTGTCATTGATGTCTAGAAAAAATATTATTAATCATTTTAATTCTATTTTACCCCTTAGTGAATATGAACTGACTGGGTATCCGCGAATCAAATAAGATGATCAATAGCACTCCACCACTTACTATAGAACATTCTAATAGATTAATTACTAGGAATCTCATCACTCACGCCATGATCCTCTTCCATGTATTGCTGATGTTCTTCCTTGATACGAGGTGCAACCGGTAACACATTATCTGAAGAGGTGGAAAGTGAGAAATCCCCTTCAAGATGAGAAAGTCGATCGCCATCAAAAATGACTGTCAGCTTTTGTTTCTCAGATAACACTCCACGTGGTGCAGAATAATAAAAATAATCCCATCGATTATTATGAAAAACATCGGTTATAAGTGGTGTTCCCAATACAAAACGCACTTGCGACCGGGTCATACCCGGTTTTAATTTCTCTATCATTTCCTGAGTAACTACGTTACCCTGCTGGATATCAATTTTATATGGAACCGTTGGAATATAAGCACAACCAAACAATAAAGAAGCAACGAGTAACAATGGTGTTTTTAAGTGCATACTAAGCGCGAGTGTTTTCAAAGCAAACTAAGCGCTATATGATACAGCAAATAATTTTTTGGACTGATTAAACTATGAGCAAATCTGAAGACCTCAAAGGTATTGACCTCAAAACAATTGGCTTAAAAACGACCCTACCCCGCCTAAAGATACTTAATCTATTTGAGAATAGCTCAGTTCGTCACCTGTCGGCAGAAGATGTCTATAAGGAATTACTTAATGATGGTGAAGATATTGGTCTTGCAACGGTCTACCGTGTGCTAACTCAGTTTGAGCAAGCCGGTTTACTTGAGCGTCATCATTTTGAAAGTGGCAAAGCAGTGTTTGAGCTAAGCAGCGACTCGCATCATGATCATTTAGTATGTCTACAATGCGGGCGTGTAGAAGAATTTTATGATGCAGAAATTGAAAAGCGCCAAATCAGAATTGCCAAAGATCGTGGATTCAATCTGCAGGAACACTCACTATCCCTCTATGCAGATTGCACTAAATCAGATTGTCCACATCGAAAATTATGAAATACATAATATAAGATTACTAACATGACATTGATGACATCGCGCCTTATCAGTATCAATTATGAGTGTAATGTAAAGTTAGCGCTTCTTCTTTGCCTGCTGCTGATCTCACTTTCGACGCAGGCGGAGTCTGTCATTGATGAACAAATTCGCCAGCTAGAAACCAGCTTGTTACGTATCCACCAGGATCAACAGAATGTCTTTCAGCAATTCCAAATGAAACAAGAGCTCCGTCGTTATGAATTAAGACAGGAAGAAGGAATCACTTCCTTGCCTCAAATTGGAACATATCCTCAAACTGGAACAGCTCCTATGAGCGAGTTTTTACCTGAAATAAATATCGGTGGGTCTCCACCAAGTTACGAGGAAATGGTAAAGAACAAGCAAGAGCGCCAGAAGCGAATACGACAATACACATCGGATATGGATCAGCTCTATACACAATACTTGGGACTGGAAGTCGAAAAAAAAATCCTGATGGAACAAATAGGTGACTTAAAACGAAGTAAGCAAGAAGATATCCAATAAAAATTTATTGGATATAATAAAGTAGCGTGACTTTGGCTAAATACAAACTACAGGCCATTTAGTCACGCTCCAATCTAAACTACATTTATTATTATTAATTATTTCATTTGCGGTTTTACTTTATTTCTTAGCGATATCAGGTTTTCTCTCATTTACACAACGATAAGCATCGCCAGAAGCTTGTGGGTAAGAATCGGATCCTGCTGAATGTTCGCGCCATACAAGATGGGTGGCATTAAGTTCTGCGGCCATTTTTAAGACCTTATCTTCTGCTTTATGCTTCCTTGCATTCTTGGATGATTTACCCCAATCTGAGGTTCCCCAAACCTTTCCCAAGTAACTACAGCTTTCAATTTCTATATTGGCTCTAGCAGCTTCGATAATGTTATAAGAATTTCCTGCAGCTATAGCAACCGCTGTCACAGAGCTGAGAGAAATAACAAAAGCCAGTATACGAATCAGAAACACTCGAGGCAGCGAAATTATTAAATTAAACAATTTAATTTTCGTCATGCTCATACCTTTAAATTCCTATTTATGCTCCGCTTAGAATAATTACACTAGCAATACGTTCTTTTCTATCTACAGTGTTAGACTTAAATTATAATTAGAGGAATAATGTTTCAATTGCCAGCCATATCATACGTACTCATAAAATCCCCCTGCTACTTCAATGGAACTATATGAAACTCTTATGATTTAATTCACACCCTCTTTCTAAAGATATATAGTATTAATAAGATGATCAAAAAATAAGTAGGCTAAAATGAACTACATTGTAGTTAATTAGGATACAATTAAATAATTCTGAGTTTAGCAGGAGGTTTATTTATGCAAGATCTTAATCTTATTGCTACTTTCGCCCGTGTTGTAGAAGCAGGTAGTTTCGCAGAAGCAGCTCGTCGCATGGATACTTCGCGATCTGCGGTAAGTAAGGCTGTCGCCAAGCTTGAGGTTGATCTGGGCGCAAGATTGCTTAATCGTAGCACACGCCATCTCAGTCTGACTGAAGTAGGCAGAACATTTGCGGAACACTCGATCCGCATCTTGGAGGAAGCTGTGCATGCAGAACAAGTCGTCACTAGCTTGCATGCCGAACCGCGCGGTATGCTCAGGGTTTGTGCATCAGTGGCATTTGGCACACTTCACGTTGCACCTGCCCTTGCTGACTTTCTTGGACGCTATCCTGAAATCCGGATCGATATGACCATTACGGATCGTCCAGTGGATATCGTGGAAGAAGGATACGATGTGATCATTCGCGTAACAGGCGAACCGGATCTTAATCTCGTTGCGCGGAAGCTAGCACCTGCACGCCGGAAATTGTGTGCCACACCGGACTACTTTTACAAACACGGTGTACCGCTCACGCCGAGTGACTTGGTCAAGCACAACTGCCTTGACTATACCCTCTCGGGTGAGCAGGGTTATTGGCGTTTTAATGGGCCAGAAGGGGAAATTGCAGTACCTGTCTCAGGAACTCTGCGTATTAACGATGACGATGCGCTTTCTCAAGCCGTACTTGGCGGTTTGGGTATCGCCCTGTTACCTACTTTTACGATCGGGAAAGAGCTGCAAAATGGAAATTTGCAAGCAGTATTATCTGAATATATACCGGTAAAACGCTATGTTTATGCGTGCTATCTGCCTAACCGTTATCTGCCAGCTAAAGTTCGTTCATTTATTGATTTTCTTTCAGCCCGTATTGGTGAAGTCCCCTATTGGGATAGCCCGTCTGCACAATCCGAATTCAAAAACAACCGGTCAGATTCAATTGAAGTATAAAATTACCAAGTTATCTCTTTGGCATATACAGATCAGTTATCGTTCCCTCTGCCATTTCTGCTGAGAAAAGAATTGTTTCAGACAATGTCGGATGAGGATGAATGACCAGGCTGATATCTTGCATATCAGCACCCATCTCCAGTGCCAGCACCGCTTCTGCGATCAACTCACCCGCATGCGCCCCCACAATGCCGGCACCCAGTATTCGACGAGAGTTTTTATCTAATAATAACTTAGTAAAGCCTTCTTCACGTCCCATAGCAATCGCGCGACCACTGGCCGCCCAAGGGAACACCGCTTTCTCATAATCAATTCCTTGCTTCTTCGCGTCAGTTTCAATCAAGCCCATCCAGGCAATCTCTGGATCAGTATAGGCTACCGAGGGGATAGTGCGCGCATCAAAGGCTACCTTATGCCCAGCAATCACCTCAGCCACAAGTTTACCTTCATAAGTCGCCTTATGTGCCAGCATGGGTTCCCCGGCAATATCACCAATCGCAAAAATATGCGGGATATTGGTACGCATTTGCGTATCCACTGGAATGAAGCCCCGTTCGTTTACCTGAATATTGGCATTTTCTGCTCCAATCATCTTTCCATTAGGACGACGCCCGACTGCAACCAGAATGCGATCATATAATTGAGGTTCAGGCGCATGATCACCCTCAAAAAATACTTTTAATCCCTTTTTCTCTACCTCGATTTTACTGACCTTATTATTAAGGTAAATTGCTTCATATCGTTTTAACAAATGCTTATAAAGCGGTTTGACAAGATCGTTATCGGCTCCAGGAATAAGCTGATTCATTTGCTCGACGATGCTTATTTGGCTGCCAAGCGCATCGTACACTGTCGCCATTTCCAGACCAATAATGCCACCGCCGATGACAAGCATCTTTTTGGGAACATCTGCCAGCTTCAATGCATCAGTAGAATCCATCATCCGGGGATCATCATAAGGAAAACCCGGAATACGCGCAGCACTTGAGCCCGCAGCGATAATACAGTGATCGAATGAAACTGTTGTTATACCCTCCTCGGTATTTACTTCAATCATGTGAGGAGAAACAAATTTACCGATACCTCGAATAATTTCTACTTTGCGCTGTTTGGCTAATGCAGTTAATCCTTTAGTAAGTTTGCCAACAACCGATTCTTTCCATGCTCGCAACTCGCCGATAGCAACCTTGGGTTTCCCAAAAACGACGCCCTGCTGCTCAATTTCTTTAGCTTCAGTAATCACTTTCGCGACATGCAGCAGCGCTTTGGAGGGGATACACCCCACATTGAGGCATACCCCGCCCAGCGTCGAATAACGTTCAATCAGCACAACCTGCTTACCCAGATCAGCCGCACGAAAGGCCGCCGTATAGCCACCAGGCCCCGCCCCCAGCACCACCACCTCGGCGTGCAGGCTGTCACGCGTAGTCATAGCTGACTGAGACTCGCTCAAAGCGGATATCGTAGTGTCATCAATGACACTGGTTTGAGTGATTGTCGCCTCAGTTGAGGAAGTGATCGCTTCTAACGTGACGATAAGCGACTCCTGCGATACCTTGTCCCCCACCTTGACATGCATCTCCTTAACAATCCCCGCTTGAGGAGAAGGCACTTCTATCGACGCCTTATCTGTTTCCAGCGCAATCAACGAAGTTTCTTGCTCAACCTTATCACCCGGTTTAACCAGCACTTCTATAACGGAAACATCCTTAAAGTCGCCAATATCGGGAACTTTCACTTTAATTAGATTTGCCATACTTCTTGTTATTTTTTAAATTGAGAAGATTTTAGGTTATCAATCTATTACTGTCGTATCTGGCCATCGCCTAACACGACAAATTTCTGGCTCGTGAGCCCTTCCAATCCTACCGGACCGCGCGCATGAATTTTATCGGTCGAAATGCCAATTTCTGCGCCCAGTCCATATTCAAAACCATCCGCAAAGCGCGTAGAAGCATTAACCATGACCGAACTCGAATCAACTTCACGCAAGAAACGACGCGCATGGCTATAGTTTTCCGTCACGATCGCATCGGTATGTTGAGATCCATAGGTATTAATATGTTCGATCACCTCATCCAGCCCACTCACGATACCGATATTCAGAATAGGCGCAAGATACTCGGTGCGCCAGTCTTCTTCCATTGCCAACTTCATTTGCGGGATAATGGCACACGCTGCCTGATTACCTCGCAACTCCACTCCCTTTTCCAAGTAAATTTTACAGAGAAGCGGCAGGATTTGCTTGGCGATCCCTTCATGCACCAGCAAGGTTTCCATGGTATTACAGGTGCCATAACGCTGCGTCTTGGCATTATCGGCAATGCGAATGGCCTTGTCCAGATCAGCCTGGTCATCGATATAGACATGGCAAATCCCATCCAGATGTTTGATCACGGGAATGCATGCTTCATTGGAAATGCGCTCGATCAGTCCTTTCCCACCCCGCGGCACAATGATGTCAACAAATTCTTTCATGGTAATAAGCTCACCAACCGCCGCACGATCGCTGGTTTCAATCACCTGCACCGCCGTCTCTGGTAACCCTGCTGTCCTTAACCCTTCTTTCACGCACGTGGCAATGGCTTGATTACTATGCATCGCTTCCGATCCACCGCGCAGTATAGCCGCATTGCCCGCTTTCAGACATAAGCCGGCTGCATCCGCCGTGACATTTGGCCGCGCTTCATAAATAATCCCGATCACCCCCAGCGGCACGCGCATTCTGCCCACTTGTATACCGGACGGACGATAATTCAAATCGCTCATTCCACCGATGGGATCCGGCAAAGCGGCAATTTGCCGCAAGCCATCAGCCATACTTGCGATACTCTTGGCAGAAAGCGCTAAGCGGTCAACCATGGCCGAATTCAGCCCCTTAGCCTGAGCATTCTCGAGATCGCGCGCATTCGCTGTCAACAAATTTTTCTCATCGCTCCGGATAGCCTCGGCCATCGCCATCAGCGCCCGATTTTTGCTGGCCGTATCCGCTTTTGCCATTAAACGCGAAGCAGCCCGGGCGTTCTGACCAACCGCTTGCATGTAAACTTTAATATTTGTGATATCCATCAAATAACTCCAAAATGAGCAATATCCTACTGCGGCAGCTCGATAGCCAATCAGAAAATCTCTCTAGCCGGGATTGATAGCGGCTTCTGTCCAGTACACGTGAGCAACATAGCCTATTATTTTACATTGCCACATCCAGCTAGCACATGCTTTTTTGGTTATGGATCGTTCTAATACAAGCTCTAACACAGCCTGCTAAACCTGGTTACAATAAAAGCTAATCGATGCGCTACCATAAAGGAAGGTTTTGTGTATTCCAGCATATTAACCCGAATATTTCATAAATTCGCGTGATGATCACGCAGGATTTTGATTAATAAGGAAGTTTTGAGAAGGAGGGGTGTAGTGATTCATACACCCGACTGAGCAAAATCTTTCTTATTAATCAAAAGACAAGTGAGGGCACGTGCCAATTTATGAAATATTCAGGTTAATGTTATTCAGGTTTAAACTCGAAGGTGTGCCAGCATGACACTTCCTTTTCGTATTCTGGCAATGCTGGTCATTGTACCCACCACCTATTTTCACCTATTGGTTCTCAATTTCACTCATACCGTCCATGGAACCCACATGGGTACTTAACCTGATCGCGTCATTGTGCACAGGCGGTGTTTTGGCTTGTATAGCTGGAAAAGACTCAGCTCCATTCCAGAAGGACCTGTCTCGAGCCTATTCCTAGGTGGGCTCTATCGGATTTTGTGCAGGCTTCTTCGTCCCCATGATTGTAACGCCAGAGGCCAACCAGGGCCCGCTACTGGGTATCTTTATAACCGGCCCTTTAGGCTTCCTGCTTGGAGGAATCAGCAGCTTTGCCTATTGGCTGATCAAAAAGAAGAAAAATGAGCGCAAGAAATAAGGTCTGTGAATTTTTTGATGCTTGCATTGATGCATCCCCGGATTTCATTACTGACAGTACGTGGCAATATTGTTTAAGGCTTCAGCCGTATACTGCTGGCGCAGGTGATCATCCACATCAATGACGCCGCCATTGCCATCCGGCACTGACAAACGCTCGGAATTTCTGAGTAACTCCAGATTGCTTCGCGCTCTCAAGCAATTCTCTTTTTTCATGTTCGCTTCCGTCAGTTGTTTGCTTTTTGCTTCCTCCCGAGTGGCACGTTTTTCCTTCCATGTTTGTTCTTTCTTTGCTGCATCTTTTGTGCCGTCTTTACCCTCATCATTGGCAGACTGTGAGGAGGACTGGATATCGATCATTTTTTCATTTTTGCTCGCGCCAGCAGGCGGCAGTTGATCAGAGTATTGCACCTTTCCCCTGCCATCTACCCATTTGTATACCTGACCATTTGCGTTTCCAGTAAGGAGCAGCAATAAAGTCACAATCATGACATTTGGCATGATTTTTCCCCTAAAACAAAAAGTATCGAGCAAATTTACTCAAACTTTATGAGGTAATAAAAAAGACCTGGCCAATTTGCGAGAATGTATATGCGTTACTGATTTGTAGCACATGAATTTCTGTTCATTTTTGCTGCGGGAACCGGCGCGAATGAACTAACCTGCCATATTGCACCTTTTCGTTTACAAATCTTGCTCCAGCAGCGCTCCATTCTTGAGTAACCACGCTTTCGCTTTCTCCATGTTAGGTATCTGCGCTCGCACAATATTCCAGAAATGCGGCGTATGATTTTGTTCGATCAGATGAGCCAGCTCATGCACGACCACATAATCGATCACGAACATAGGCGCCTTAATTAACCGCCAATTAAAAATCACATTATCGTTAGGCGTGCATGAACCCCATCTATATTTACTGTCACCGATCTTTGCTTCCTTGAAGCTCACTCCCAGGATTTTTGCACGACATGAGGCAAGGGAGAGAATCTTTTCCCTGGCTCGCTTGATGAACCATTTGCGAAACACCAGAGGTTTTCCCACAAGATGACGCGGCACAACAAACCTCTGATCAAATTCAATCTGCCCTTCACCCTCCACCAACTCGATACGATAATGCCGCCCCAAGTACAACAGCGATTCACCTGAAACCAGTTCCTTGCCAGGTGGATGAGGCAAAGGGTCGTACTTCTGAGCGTGCCGAGTCTTTTCATAAAGCCATAGCTTGCGTGATTCCATAATCTGGTGGATTCTTTCTGGGGATGTTCCCTCAGGAGCAATCACGATCACGGAACGATCGCGCTCCACCGTAATGGTGAGTGTCTTGCGGCGTGAAAAGACGATTTTGTAATTCAATTCCATATCAGGTGGCGTACAGAATCCGATCGTTATTCTTCTCGGCAATCTCCATCACGCGCGAAATAATCTGGTTACGCCTGGCAATTAAATCCGGCAGGGTGTGAAAGGCTTCTGAAAGCAGAATTTGCTGGATTTCTGCTTTCAACTTGTTGCGGGCAGGCGCGCTCTCCCAGAAACTGGTGAGCTTCAACTCTCGCTCCACTGCCAGGTAAATCTGTTGCGTCAAATTGACCAATAACGCAATGCGCTCATCGGTTTTCCCCAAATAGCCTGGCTGTTGCTCCCATATCGCACTGAGTTCAGCCTGCAGCATGCGGAAGAACGGCATCTGTTTTTTCTTATGCAGACCATAGGTCGGCTCATTCTCAGTTCTGATGATGCGCTTGCGCAGTTTCTCCAGTTCTTCGTAGATTTTCTGCCAATTATCTTTAAACGCTTGCAGGATATCTGCCAGTGCTTTAGAGAATGAGGCTTGCAGCTCCGGGTCGTCGTTCAATTCGATGTCGAGATGATGGCGGATGGCGTGCTCGATTTCAGCAGCCTTGGTCTTGGTGCGCGTACGCTTGGCGACTTTGCGCTCGAAATCCTCGTCTAAAATCGAGATTGGTTTCACCTTCAACTCGATACCCTTGGAAGCAAGATACTGATCCGTCAAAGCCCGCAGCTTGGGCGGGATGCCCTTCATACTCAGGCGCGCATCGTTCAAATGCCGCCCGGCCAGCACGTTAATTTCCGTCAGCGCGTTGTAGGTTGCAACGTATCCCAGCGCCTGCTTGGCGGGAAAAACCAAGTCCAGACTGCGTGTCAGCTTACGATAAGCCAACATAAATTCGAAGCGAATGTCCTCATCGTAGAACAGATCGAAAAAGGCATCATGATCGGCCAGATCGGTCAAGCCGTGCTTCTCCAGCAACATCATGATCGCCTGGTAGTCCGCCTGCAATTCGCGCAACTCATCCTCGGGAAAACTCAAGACCGCGAGCACTTCCTTCTGTTCACGCTCGTCATAATTGTCGATCGCCTGCTTGAGATGATGGCCAATACCCACGTAATCGACGATAAAACCCTTTTCCTTGGCTGCACCCGCCACGCGGTTGACCCGCGCAATCGCTTGCAGCAAATTATGGGCGACGATCACTTTGTCGAGATACATCACCTGCTCGGTAGGCGCGTCAAAACCGGTGAGCAGCATGTTGTTCACGATGATGATGCCGATCTCGCCGGTCACGCCTTCATCCTTACCTTCGAAGGGCAGCTTGAAACTCTTGATACTGCGCGCATGGCGGGCGCTGTCGGTGAATTCCTTGATGTGCGGCAGGTCATTATGATTGCCGGAAATGACCACGTCGGTTTTCAGCGTGTTAAGACGTGCCAGATCGATATTGAGTGGATTGACCTGTTCCAGCTTTTCGATAGCTTTCGCCAGCGCATCATCCAGCGCGGCTTTGTAGCGCACCGCCGCTTCGCGCGAGGTCGCCACCACCTGCGCCTTGAAGCCATTGGGGAAGACATGCTCCAGGTAATGCGTCACCATGTCCTTCGCCTTGGCCTCGATGGTGGGCAGGGCCTCAAGGTAGGCCTCGCGCGAGCCGTAGCCGAGAATTTGCAAACGCTGCTGCAGGTTATAGTCGCTGAATACGTCCGCAAAAGCGGTATCCATATCCTTCTGATTGTGTACTTCGGCGTTGTGAGTGCGACCTTCATAGACGATTTCCAGCGTCACGCCGTCCTCGATCGCCTGGCGCATGGTGTACTTGTCGATGTAATCACCGAACACTTTCTCGGTCTTGTCGATCGGTGTGCCGGTATAGCCGATGCGCGCCGCATTGGGGATGGCTTTGTCCAGGTTTGCCCCCAGCAGTGCGTATTGCGAACGATGCGCCTCGTCGGTCATCACCAGAATGTTCGGGCTCGGGTTCAATTCGGGAAAAATCTCCGACAAATCGGTCTCGCGGAACTTGTGGATCATCGCCATCACCAGGTCCGAGGAATCGCTGCGCAGCAATGCCTTGAGCTTGGCGATGCTGTCCGCCACCTTCACCGTAAAACCGATGCTGCCGCCGGTATCAAAGAGCTGCTGCTCCAGTTGCGTGCGATCGGTAACGAACACCACCTTCCACTTGCAAAGCTGCGCATGGCGGTACATCTCGCGCACCATGAACATCATGGTCAGCGACTTGCCCGAGCCCTGGGTATGCCAGACGATGCCGCTACGCGCGCGAGGCGTCTTGCCCATCAGCAGTCGGTTTACCGCCAGCTTCACGGCGCGGAACTGCTGATAGCGCCCGACGATCTTGATCCGCTCGCCCTTGTCCGATTCCGAGAAAATGGTGAAGGTGCGGAGGATATCCAACAGGTTCTGCCGATCCAGCATGCCCGCCACCAGCCGCTGCTGGTCGTTGGGACTGCTGCTGCCGTGGCTCAGGTCCTCCACCGTGCGTGGCCAAGGGTCGGACCAGCGGTAAAAATGCTTTTCGATGTGGGTGGTGAGGGTGCCAAACTTGGCCTCGTTGCGGCAAGTGGCGACCATGAACTGATTGAAGTAGAACAGCAGCGCACTGCCCTCCCCCTTGGCCCCGCGCTGCTCGCTGTAGCGCAGCAGCTGCTCAATGGCCTCTGGGATCGGCTCCTTCACCTTGGGCGACTTGCACTCGATTACCACCACCGGCAAGCCGTTCAAGAACAGCACAATATCCGGCACGATGTGGTGCTCGGTGCCGGGGATGCGCGCCTTGAATTGGCACACGGCGATGAAGCGGTTGTTGGCCAGATGCGTAAAGTCGATGTAGCGCACTGTGGGGCTTTTCTCGCCGGTTTTTCGGTTCTCGGCGACGCTGGTGTTTTCCAGCAGCAGGTTCAGTACATGGCGGTTGTTATCGAGCAGATTGGAGCTCGGAAAGCTGGCGATGAGGCGCTTGATCACCTTCACCTACTCGGGCGTTACCTGCTCCCCAGCACTACCTCGTCGAAGTTCTGGCGGAAGGTTTGCTTCGGCTCCTGCTTCATCTCCAGGTCGATGACCTCCCAGCCCAGCCCCGCCAACTGATCAAGCAGCGGCTTCTCAACATGATTACGCTCGTCGAGGCGGATATGTTGCGGTGTTTTATCGCTTGGCATCATCATCATCCTCCTCCTTCTTTCTCGTCATCAAGAAACAAAAGTTTCCGCTTTGCTTTCATGCTGGAAAATTTGATATCCCAGCGCTTCTCCATGAAATCCAACAATTTCAGGCCGCGCGTGCGAATATGATTTGCGTCCCAGGTTTTGCTTTTTGAAACCTCAATCTCAGAGTGTGAGCCATCAGAATATCCGTTGCGCAGCTTATTTCCTGCTTTGTCATATTTAGGCTTCTTCTTGCTCGAAAAAGAATCATTCTGTAACGAGGAGTTAATCGAGGCTGACAAAAGCAACAAGTTGCCGAGACTGCCAGAGCAATGCTTTTTCGCCAATTCAGAAAAATCTTCAAATGTAGCAGCCCACTCATCTGTTTCAGTTTGTGGGTAGATATGCTCAATAGAAATTTTGTCCTTCCCCGTCTTCAAAAGTGATTCCCAGCTTACTTTCTGTTGACGGCTATCTTCCAGAAGGTCCAATTCATATTCATATAGAAAGTAGCGAAGACCATTCCAGCCGTAATACCCGGTTCCATTCTTAAATTTCTTGAAAAGAATGGCGTAAAACTCTTCCTCAGCAAAACCACCGTCATCCCTAAGAAGCTGTCTGGCAAAACGATTTCCATTAGAATCAAGGATTTTTTGATAGTAAGCTAAGAGATGTCATACAAAACGGATATAAATGATGAGGAA
>NZ_FNDH01000022.1 GCF_900100485.1 Nitrosomonas sp. Nm132
ACAGCCATGACGCCTTGCTCATCCAAATATCCCAAAATAATTCGTGCCCGAAACACCGCTTTGTAGGGCTCCGTTTGGCTATTCGCCCGCCGCTCTAATGTTTTCCGCGTCTGTTCATCGCAATTTAATAGCTGCATATCCTTCCTCCCTGGAAGATAGCATGCACCTTATCGCTTAATAATGCAATTAAGCACTAGTTTCAGTTCTGGCTGCAAACCCGCGCCAACGTTGAGTTTTCGTCCCGGACCGTTTTCGCCTTCGCCAGTGCAAACCGCAAACCTTGTTTCCGGATCAGAGGCTGTGAAAAGCACCACCTGGGCACTGGTTGCAACTGGTCGGTAGCGGATAAAATAAGCAGAACGAACGATTCATCTTTTTTATTCCTGCTATGACGACTCCATCCATCCCTGATTTGTTTCCTGAAGACCTCGACATGACTCGTAACCCGGGTTTTATCAGAATGTCCCATTTGGGCAAAAGCGGGTTGCGCTCCAAATCTGGCTTCGATCTCCCGCATGGCTTTCTTGGATAGAGAAACGCCTTTCTGGTAGAGCCTACGGCTCAATTTTACCATCGGGTGGATACCTTTCCAGGTCATGCTTTTCGCCCATTCCAGCATGGTTGCGGTATCCACCAGTTGGGCACCATTCCAATGCTGTTCCAAAATTCCCCAGCACCGTTCGATGGGATTATACTTGCTGTGGTATGGCGGGTAGTACAGCAGTTGGATGATTTTGCCGGTAGCATCGGCGAACTCCACCATGCGCTTGAGAAACTGGGTACGCACACCGCTGCTTTCCGGGCCATTGTCTACTTTGAGTTGGATGTGTGTTATCACGGCCTGCTTTTCCTTGGGGATGGCCTGTCACCAGTCCTCCAAGCCATCCACGATGAAGTCACTGGTCTTGAAGGAGCTTCCAAACGTCAGATGCAACTGCCCACTATCCTCTTCCACGATCCCAAACGGAACCTGCTTTTCCTCGCAGCCCATATCGTGATCGGCGGCTTGGGTGTCACCGCAGGTTTTCCCGCCCCGTGAGTATTCCCCGATCTTCACAGTGGCCTTGCAGTCGATGCTCAGGCGCATGACCTGCCCAACTTCCAAACACGCAGGGTCTGCTAGGGGGTTTCCGTCCTTGTCTGCGATATTGGCAAAGATGGCATCCGTTTTCGGGAGTTTCTTTGGAGTTTGGCCTTGACCACCTTGCGTAGGCGGTAACCATTCCGGTTCAGCACCTCCGCCATCGTGCTGGGCGATGGTAGGTCATCCTCCGGAAAACCTTGGGCGCGTAACCGATCCAACACCGCCGCCACGGTCAGCCGGGTATACGATAGCGCCGTACGGAAGGTCGGGTCTTGCTGACAGTGCGATTCCGCCAATGCCCATAGGGCCTGCGCCACGTCTGGGTGCTTCTCCTCCCAGAGGCGGTTTCCGCAGTATGCTGCTTGCGCCCCCAGGCAAATCACGCCCGTGCGCTGTTCATTCAGCCCGAGTTCGATCGTGTCGCGGTTCCAGCCAAACACCCGCTCCGCCTGGCGGGGATTGCCCCGGCAATATTTCAACGTCATCGCCGCCTGAAAGGACCGGCGTTCCGGTCCGAGCATTTTCGAACTTGCTAGTACTCAGTCATTCGATTTGGGAGGTGCTCAGGGGCGCAACAGTCGGGGTAGAGGCAGACAGCATGATCAGGCTCAGTGGTTAAACAAGTGGAAGCCCAATTCTACCTCAATGGGAATAACCTTTCTCGGAAATCACCTAATCTCGTCAATGCCCTTCAGAATTCGTGCCTTTAGTTCATCAATGGAGCTTACGCGGATGTGGCGCAGAAAGGTTCTGGCCACCTTCGAGAAGGCGCACTCGATCAGGTTGAGCCAAGAGCCATGCTTGGGGGTATGGACATACTTGAAGCGCCCTGGCCGAGTTGCAAGATAGGCCATGGTCTCTTTCGAGATGCGTGCCGAATGATTGTCCAGTACCACGCGGATGATCGCCGTGGGCGGGTAGTGTTCATCGAGTTGCTTGAGCAACGCGATGAACTCCGCGCTACGATGACGGTTTTCCACATTGGCAAAGATATGCCCCGAATGCAGATCAATTCCGGCCAGTATCGACACAGTGCCATGTCGAATATATTCATAGTCGCGCCCAACGGCTGAATGTTTTCCGGGAATGGGTGGCAGGTCGAATGTGGTTAGTCCGATGGCTTGAACACCAGGTTTTTCATCGACGCGGACGGTATAGATGGGTTCAGGCTGTCCGTCATGAACCGCGCCTTCGCGATAGATCGAAACGTCCTGGTAAACCAGCAGGACTTCCTGCATCTTGTGGTCAAAATCCGGATCCCGTTTTTCCAGGTAGTAGCGAATCTTGTGGGGCTTGATTTCGTTCTCATCGAGAATGCGCCAGACGGTGCTCTTGCCTGCGCGCTAGATGGGGAAAGACCGCCGCCTCAGTGCACTCAGATACAAAGCGCGCTAAGCCGGAGATTGTCCACAGTTCCGCCGCCAAGCCATAATCTTTTGGCTTAGTGGCAGGTGATGCTCGCTACCCAGGCGCGGGCTTCATCGCTAATCTCAGGTTTGTGCGGGCGGTGATAGGTATCCTTCAATCCCCTCTGCACACCTGCCGCCAGCGCCTTGTCGATACATCGGTAGATCGCCGGGCGACCGACCCCAATTTGCCGTTGCAGGCCAGTAATAGAGATACCATCAGCATAGTCGATCAGTATCTTGGCGCGTTCAATCTCGCGCGCCGGTGCTGTTCTTGATCTGGATAGCTCCTTCAGCATCTTCTTTTGATCCTCCATCAACACCAGCGCTGCACGTTTCGTTTTCCCCGCCATGGTCACCTCCGTCAAGAGTTGCATGATGTATAAGAACCATGGTTATTATAAGTCAATCCGTAATGCTAATGCTGAAACGAACTGCTAGTGAAAAAAGTGCGATAATCGCCTTAAGATAACCAAGGCTCATTGCACATGATGGATTCACTTCTCAGCGCATCCTTATCCATCGATAATTCTCAAAATGAGTGTGTTAAAGGGAGTGACAAATGAAAGGGATTTTGAAACTTGCCTTTAAGCTTCTCGTAAACGACAAAGGTAAATATGCCGCTTTATTGGTGGGAATTACCTTTGCTGTATTTCTCATGGTCCAGATGACATCCATTTTCTCGGGCATTCTTACCAAAGCTTCATCGACGGTCATTAACCTGGGGGCTCAAGTCTGGGTGATGGATCCGTCGGTGACTAACGTCGCTAGCAGCATTCCTTTGCCAAGCTACGTGCTGGATGCTGTTCGCAGCATCGATGGTGTCAAATACGCTGTCCCATTGTATTCCGGAGGTGCGTTAGTCAAGCTTGAAAGTGGAGTATTTCAATTCGTCACTGTGTTAGGACTGGATGATAACAGTCTGCTCGGCCGCCCCGAACTTATCGAGGGCAAGATCGAGGATATCTATGCTGAGAATGCCTTTATCGCCGTTCAGGATACAGAAATTTCTAAATTGGGAAATCCCCGTCTCGGCACAGAATTTGAGATTAACGATCATCGCGGCGTTATCGTGGGACTAGCCAGGGTGTCAGTGAGCGGATTGTTCGGAGTTCCCACTCTTTATACCACTTACAGTAAAGCGATTCAGTACATCCCATCAACACGATTCACGGTTGCTTATATTCTCGTTGAGCCGAAAAGTCATGACGCCATTGCCTATATTCAGGATCAAGTCAGACTGCTGGGTTATGAGGCGCTCACCAAACAGGAATTCATGCAAAAAATTGCCGATTACTATAAATATCAAACCGGACTGGGAACCAATATTCTGATCATGACAGCCGTAAGTTTCCTGGTTGGCCTATCCATCTCAGGACAAACGTTCTATACCTTCATACTGGAGAATCTGGAAAAATTTGGTGCCTTGAAAGCAATTGGCGCCAAGGGAAATGAACTCGTTTATATGATTCTTTTTCAGGCGACCTTTTCGGCGCTAATTGGCTATGGATTAGGAGTGGGTCTTTGCGCTTTTGTCATCACGCTCGCAAAGCTCAGAATTCCAGAATACTCTGCTAATATCACTTTTACTACCCTGACTTTTGCTTTAGTTATGGTGCTGATTATCGCGGGAATCTCGAGTTATATTGGCATACGAAAGGTGCTGAAGATTGAACCCTTCGACATCTTCCGTAGCTAATTCAAACTGACTGCGACCTCTTTTATATTTATGCTGTGAAACCTGCAATTTCAGTCAATGAACTAACCAAGTGGTTTGGTGAAGGCAATCTCAAAACCTTTGCGGTAAGAGAGGTTAGTTTTGAAGCTTATTTTGGTGAAATATTATTTATTGTTGGTCCATCAGGAAGTGGAAAAACGACATTATTGAGCATGATTTCGGGTGTTCTGCGTCCAAGCTCTGGAACTGTGGCAATAGATAATGTCAATATCTGGCAATTGGGATCTGATCAGATTGCTGAATTTCGGTTAAACAAAGTGGGTTTTGTTTTTCAGGATTATCATCTTTTCCCACGCCTGACGACGGTCGAGAATGTCGCTATCCCTCTGATTCTGAGGAAGCAAAGCTGGGATGAAGCTATCAGCGAAGCAGCACACTATCTGGAAATTGTTGGGCTCAAGAATAAGGCAGAGCTCCCACCGATGAAGTTAAGTGGTGGCGAGCAGCAGCGCGTTGCCCTGGCCAGAGCCTTGGTAAGCCAACCGGATTTAATGATCTTTGATGAACCCACCGCGTCGCTGGATGGCGAGACCGGACGGCGTATCATGGATTTTGTAAAAAATAACATCCTCAGCGACCAGCGCTGTATTTTGATTGTCACTCATGATAGCCGGATTCTCGATTATGCCGACAGAATCATGAAAATGGAGGATGGCAGGATTATTGGTTTTGAGAACGGGAGGAATAATTGAGAAACCAGATCATTATCGCCATTGCCATAGGCGGCATGATTGTTGGTTTAGTAAGCGCCTATTTGTTCAGTCAGCGAAAGGTGCCGCCGCCACCTGTTTTCAATCCTGCATCCAATCCCTATGCCAAAGGGATCTACTCGACGGGTATTATCGAAAGCTACCAGCCCACTGGAGAGAATATCAATCTTTATCCTGAAGTCGCTGGCGTCATCACTCAAATTCTGGTGACCGAAGGACAAACGGTCAAGCAGGGAGAACCTTTGCTTCAGATGGATGATTCCATTCAGCACGCAACGGTAGACCAGCAACGTGCGCAGTCCGAAGCAGCGCATGCGCTGCTGGAACAACTGAAGGCCCAACCGAGGAAAGAAGTTTTGGATATTTCTAAAGCACAACTGGATTTTGCGAGAGCAAATCTGAAAACTGCCGAAACCCAATTGGAAAAGCTGCAACACGCCTATGACATGGATACCAAATCGGTCAGCAAGGATAGTCTGGATAATGCAATCAATGCTGCCAAGGTCGCCCGGGCCAGCCTTGAGATTGCTCAGAGGAACTACAATCTGACCAAGGCAGGAGCCTGGAGTTACGATATCCAAAGCCAGGAACGACAATACATCGCTTTATCCAAAGCTTATCAAGCAGGCAACGCCTTGCTGGCAAAATATACTATCCGCACACCGGTCGATGGCGTCATACTGTCAATAAGAGCTGCAGTGGGTAGTTATATCTCGCCTCAGGGTATCTATAGCACGTACACAGAAAATTTCAAACCCGTCATGGTGATGGGAAATTCAGAAAACAACCTGGCTGTGAGGTGCTATGTCGATGAGATTCTAATTCACCGGCTGCCTGATGTTTCTAAAATGAATGCGCAAATGTCGATTCGCGGTACCAACATTCGCATCCCTCTGGAATTCATTCGTTTGCAGCCCTATGTTTCGCCCAAGATCCAATTATCGAATCAACGAACAGAGCGAGTGGATGTCAGGGTATTGCCGGTACTTTTTCAGTTTGAAAAACCAAAGAATATTCAGCTATACCCAGGCCAGCTAGTAGATGTTTATATCGAAGAGAACGAATAGCGAAGATCTGCAGCAGTTTTCTCATATTAAGGAAAGAATTCTGCTGGCCGGACTCTGGTTAGTCTGGTTACTGACATCAACCGGCTGTGCGGTTGGACCTGACTTTGTTCGCCCCTCCCCCCCCGAAACTGATCGCTACCTGCCTGGCAAGCAACTGCAGAAGACCGCTCCAGTTGATGGTCAGACACAATATTTTGAGCAAGGCGCTGAGATCGCAGCCGATTGGTGGCAGTTATTCCAATCCCCCCAGCTAGATGCGCTTGTGAAGGAAGCCATCGCCAACAACTCAACCCTGCAGGCGGCACAGGCCGGTCTGGAGCAAAGCCAGGAGAACTTGCGGGCAGGCTACGGCGTTTTCTATCCTCAGATTGACCTTGCAGGAGGGGCAAGTCGCCAGAAGTTCTCAGCTGCTCGCTTCGGGAGTCCTACCAGCAGCATTTTCAACCTTTTCACATTATCCGCCACAGTCAGTTATGCGCTGGACGTGTTTGGAATCCAGCGGCGTACGGTGGAGAGTCTCAGCGCCAGAAGAGATATTCAACGCTATACGGTGCTGGCCACCTATTTGACTTTGATTGGCAATATAGTGAATACCGTGATTGCCCGGGCAGCATACGAAGCTCAGATTCAAGCGACTCAACAAATGATTGATTCGCAGCAAGAGCAAATTAAGCTTAGCGAATTGCAGACGCAAGCAGGCATTGTTGCATACACCAGTCTAGTCAATCTGAGAGCTCAACTTGAAGCACTGGAAGCTTCGCTCCCATTGCTTGAGCAAAAGCGCAGCCAAGCCGAACACCTGCTTGTCACATTGATTGGTCACGCTCCTGGGGAGCATGCATTACCCAAGATTGATTTAGCTGATCTCTCGTTACCAACCAGTCTGCCCGTAACGCTGCCTTCCAGCCTGGTGCGCCAGCGCCCTGATATTTTGCTGGCAGAAGCACAGCTGCATGAAAACAGCGCTTATATCGGCGTTGCTACCGCCGCAATGTTTCCCAGTTTTACCCTGAGTGGCGTCTATGGTCAAAATAACCGCAATTTCCTGGATCTTTTTCTGAGTAACGGTAATTTCTGGAGTATCGGTACCAACTTCGTTGCGCCGTTATTTCATGGCGGGACATTGTGGTTACAGCGCAAGGCAGCAATCGATGCCTATCAACAATCCCTGGCATATTATCGTCAAACCACCCTCGACGCCTTGACACAGGTGGCTGATGTCTTGCTTGCACTGCAGCATGGCGCTGAGGCATTACAACATCAATCGCAAGAGCTCGATTTGGCGCAAGAAAGGATGCAGTTGGTGCAGACAAATTATCAGGCGGGTCTGGTTAATTACCAGCAAGTTTTGATTGCCGAGAATCAGTATTATCAGAGCAGGATAAATTATCTGCAAACATTGGCTCAGCGCTTTCAGGATACCGCCGCCTTATTTGTGGCACTGGGTGGCGGCTGGTGGAATAGGGAAGGAAAAGAACTGTCATCATGAGGCAGCGAAGGGTTATTCAATGTCGAGTTACCACCAGAAACCGATAAAGTAAAAACAGGGCACTGATTCATTTTTTCTCTGCGTCGAATCAATTCAGTTGGATATCTTCCAGGAAACGCGCTCACCTGCCCGTAGCGGAATCAGGGATTCTTCCCCAAACTTCAGTTGCTCTGGCATTGTCCAGCTTTCCTTTTTCAATGTAATACGATCGGTGTTACGCGGTAGTCGATAAAAATCCGCGCCATGGAAACTGGCGAATGCTTCCAGCTTATCCAGGGTGC
The DNA here is from genome assembly GCF_900100485.1 of Nitrosomonas sp. Nm132. GTDB lineage: Bacteria > Pseudomonadota > Gammaproteobacteria > Burkholderiales > Nitrosomonadaceae > Nitrosomonas. Next base: position 7,776 of record NZ_FNDH01000022.1, read on the forward strand.
CTGCTTGTTCAAAAACCTCTGCATACAATTCAATCGCCGCATGAGCAGTGTAAATTCCGGCACAGCCACAAGCGCTTTCTTTACCCGACACTGGGTGCGGCGCGCTATCGGTTCCGAGAAAAAATTTGGGATGGCCGCTGGTCGCGGCCCCAATCAGGGACAGGCGATGGGTTTCCCGCTTGAGAACGGGTAAACAGTAATGGTGGGGCCGGATACCGCCTGAAAACAGGGCATTGCGATTGAGCAGTAAATGATGAACGGTGATAGTGGCTGCGACGTTTTCTGAGGCTGCACGCACAAATTCGACGGCTTCGCACGTCGTGATATGCTCGAATACGATGCGTAACCCGGGGAAGCGCTGCGTCAGCGGCAGCAGCACGCGGCTGATAAAGATCTTTTCCCGATCGAATACATCGATATCAGGATCAGTTACCTCGCCATGCACCAGCAATGGCATGCCAATCTGTTCCATCATGCCTAACGTAGCAAAGCATCTGGCAATGTCCGTCACCCCGGCATCGGAGTTAGTCGTGGCACCAGCAGGATAGAGTTTAACTGCATGCACAACGCCACTCTCTTTGGCCCGCTTGATTTCAGCAGGCGACGTATTGTCAGTCAGGTAGAGCGTCATGAGCGGTTCGAAATATCCCTGTAGAGGAGCCGGCGCAGCCGCGAGAATACGGGCACGATAGGCTACTGCCATATCAACGGTGACAATCGGCGGCCTGAGATTAGGCATGATAATCGCTCGGGCAAACCGTCTAGCGGTATCAGGCAACACATCCTGCATCTGTTTGCCATCACGCAGATGCAGGTGCCAATCATCGGGGCGAGTAAGTGTTAGGGTTGTTTGCATGTTAATTGTCTTAAATCTTCAATGGTTGGACATCATTTCTTTTTTTGATAATGCGAACGTATAGAGCTTTTTCCTGTTTTCACCGGTAATCTCGGCTGTCAGTTGCACCGCCTGCTTCAAGGGCAGGTTTTCCATCAGGATATGCAGCGTATGCTCCGCTTGATCGGTGATTGCTTTGCTATTTTCTGTTACTGCCGGAGACAGTAACAATACGAATTCACCTTTTTGCTGATTTTCGTCAGATTGCAGCCATGTCAGGGTATTGCTCAGATCGGCTGTATGAATCGTTTCGAATAGCTTGGTGAGTTCCCTGGCGATCGTTATCTGACGCTGCTCCCCAAATACTGCAATCATGTCGGTAACACATTCCAGCAAGCGATGCGGCGCTTCATGAAAAATCAGGATACAGGATGATAAGGATTTCAATGATTCCAGTTTGCGTGTGCGCTCGCCAGATTTGGCCGGCAGGAAGCCATAAAATAAAAAATGAGGCGCAACCATGCCTGATGCTGAGAGTGCGCACATCGCTGCATTTGCGCCAGGGATGGGCACGACCTGATAGCCCTGTTCCCTGACTTGATGAATCAACAGGGCACCTGGATCGGAAACGCCAGGGGTGCCTGCATCCGTTACCAGGGCGACCGATTTTTGCGCTGCCAGCATCGCGATAATTTTTTCGGTAGCAGCGCGTTCGTTGTGCTGATGCAGCGTGATCATACGGGTGTAAATGGCGTGATGCACCAACAAGCGTTGCGTGATATGAACATGTTCAGCCGCAATCACGTCCACTGCGGCCAATACATCCAGCGCGCGCAAACTGATATCACGCAAATTTCCAATTGGAGTAGCCACTACATATAATGTACTTTTGGTCAGCATTTCTTATGGCTGGTTTCTTATAATTTTCAATATGAATTGTCGCACAACTTAAACATTATTCAGACTCAGGAAGAATAAGTCATCATGAAAGGAAGTAGCGCAGAACACCTGGCCGCTCTGTTCCTGCAACGCCAGCACCTGATTTTGCTTGAAAAAAACTATCGTTGCCGTTTCGGTGAAATCGATCTGATCATGCGTGATGGCGCAACGTTGGTTTTTGTCGAAGTCAGAATGCGATCAAGCAATTGGTTTGGCGGCGCTGCAGCCAGTATTACAACGGCCAAGCAAGCCAAACTTATCCGCGCTGCCCGGCACTACCTGTCTGGACTTAATACCCTCCCTCCCTGCCGGTTCGATGCTGTGCTGCTGACGGGCCATCATAGTCAGGAGATAGAATGGATTAAGGATGCATTTGGCGAATGAGTTACAAATTAATACTGCGCCCGCCATCCACTGCGATAATCTGACCGGTAATAAACGGCGCATCCGCAATCAAGAAATGCACGGCCCTGGCAATATCCTCAGGTTCTCCCATACGCTTGAGCAACGTCCTGTCTATGATCTCCTTGCGCAACGATTTATCGATCCATTCCTCATGCTCTGGCCACAAAATAGGGCCTGGTGATACGCCATTGACGCGAATGAGCGGCGCAAGCTCCAATGCGAGCGATCGGGTAAGCGCAGCCAACCCGCCTTTGGCTGCATTATAAATCACATAATTTTTCAAAGGCTGTTCCACGTGAATATCCACGATATTGACAATACAACCATGCCGCTTTTCCAGATAAGGCACCGCTGCCTGCGATAAAAACAAGGGTGCTTTAAGATTGCTGCCCATCAAATCCACCCAAGCTTGTTCAGTAAGTTGGCCGATCGGTGTAGGGAAAAAGCTCGAAGCATTGTTCACCAAGGCATCCAGTTTACCGAATCGCCGTACGGTCTCCTCAATCAAATCCGGTAATCGATCAATATCCAGCAGATCAGCCTGAATCAGCGCAACCGAATCAGAGCGGGTTTGTTCGAGGGTTTGTTGTAACATTTGCGCGTCATTCTGTGAAGAACGGTAATGCACCATCAGATTTGCACCCTGGGCATGCAGCTTACAACAAATAGCCGCTCCGACGCGCTTGGCTCCGCCTGTGACCAGAATAACTTTATTTTTCACAGTCATCCGCTTTTCCCCTTTTACATACGCTACACTTAGCTATTACCTTTTTTCACAATCTACCATAAAACTGCTTCACTCTAGATGCCTACCGTTACTTTACCTACCCCCAGTGAAACCGCACTCCAATACAGCCACGCATTACAAAATGCGATTCGCACAAGAATCAATGCTGCAGGTGGTTGGATTTCTTTTGCCGATTTTATGGAAGCGGCGCTCTACACGCCTGGCATGGGTTACTACAGTGCTGGCGCGGCCAAACTCGGTCAAGCCGGGGATTTTGTCACGGCGCCAGAAATATCTTCATTATTTGGCAAAACCATTGCGCGACAGGCTGCTCAGGTATTCGAGCTGATCGGTCACAACGATATTCTGGAATTTGGTGCAGGCTCCGGCAAGCTGGCGCTCGATTTGCTGCTTGAACTGGAACAGCGAGGTTGTTTACCCAAACGATACTTCATCCTCGAAGTCAGCGCTGATTTACAGCAGCGACAACGCGAATTATTCGAAAAATACGCGTCACATCTTGTTTCATCCATTCATTGGCTAACCTGTCTCCCGAATGAATTTAACGGCCTCATCCTGGCCAATGAAGTGCTCGATGCTATGCCAGTCCATCTGGTGGTGTGGCAAAATCATCATGTCTATGAGAGGGGGGTTAGCTGCAATCAGCAAGCTTTTGAATGGCAGGAGCGCCCTTTGATTGGCGGAGAGTTGTTTGAAATTGCCCAGGAATTAATACCATTTAGAGATGCGATGGATCACGATTCATTCCGCTACGCCAGCGAGATCAGCCTGGCCACCCGGCATTTCATGCGCAGTCTGGCGCAGATACTCCGCCAGGGGGTGATTCTGCTGATTGACTATGGGTTCGGACAAAGCGAGTATTATCACCCCCAACGCAGTCAGGGAACGCTGATGTGTCATTACCGACACCATGCGCACGATGATCCCTTTTATTTACCAGGATTGCAAGATATCACCAGTCACGTTGACTTTAGCGCAATCAGCCGAGTTGCGCTGGATAGTGATCTCCAATTACTTGGCTACACCAACCAAGCGCACTTCCTGATCAACTGCGGCATCACTGAGATTTTAGCTTGTATACCCGCGGACAATACCCATCAATATTTGCCATTGGCCAATCAATTACAAAGATTGGTCAGTCCCGCTGAAATGGGTGAATTATTCAAGGTAATCGCCTTTGGCAGGCAGATTGATCAATCGCTCATGGGATTTAGCCGCGGTGACAAAAGCCGGTTATTATAAAAAATCAATATTGGGGCGAGAATGCGCCACCCAGCTCGGTATCAGCATACTTTACCACTGACAGAAGCGTGGCACAGGCCGCACGCATGCTCGGGGCAAGACGCAGCAAAGTAGTTACATTAACAGACCGGCGAAGGAGCAAAGTCAGCAAATGCAGCGTATTGACACTACCATCAGGATAGACCGCACCCAATAAGGTCGGTGGCGGTGAAAATTCGACGGGATCAGTAATGGCACGCACCGCTACAAATGGAATACCCGCATTGGCCGCGATCTCGGCAATAGCCCCACTTTCCATATCGACCGCGCACGCGCCATTTTTTACAGAAAACTCCCGTTTCTCGGCTTCCGAAGTCAAGACCTGATGACTGGTAGCCAATGTGCCTCCAGCAACCTTCACATGCTTAGGCAGATGATGCATGATGCGTGCACGCCATTCCAAGGCGACAGGATGCAAATATTCCGCATGAATGCGTTCAGGGAGGACAAGGTCGCCAGGACGCAAAGTTTCATCCAGCGCGCCAGCTACACCAAAGCTCATGAGCGCTGATACGCCTCTATCGCGCAGCCCAGCTGCTGCTTGCCGGGCGGCATCGTTTCCCATACCACATACCCAGATTGCGGTACCTTCTCTAAGGTGCACCATTTCGTTGAAAGGTAACCTGCGCGGCGTGATACATTTCGCTTCCAAGCGCATTGCGGTGACAATACCTACCAGACTCACTAAGTCTGCCCCCCAATCAGCGCACGATATCGTATCAACGCCCACAGCGGGAAATATTTTGAATAACCATGATATTTCAGATAAAACACCCGTGGAAAGCCTGGTGCCGTAAACCATGGTTCATACCATAATCCATCAGCACTCTGTGTCTCCATCAAATATTTAATCCCTTTCTGTACTGCATCACTGCATACTTCTCCGGCAGCCATCAGTCCGAGTAATGCCCACGCAGTCTGGAATGAAGTGCTCTGTTCGAACTGTCCGGCTCGCTCGGGATCTAAATACGTGTCATTGGTTTCACCCCAGCCACCATCATCACGTTGAACGGATTTCAACCACTGAACCGCGCGGCGTATAGCCAGATGCTCCATATCGACGCTGGCGAGTCGCATGGCTTCCAGCACAGACCAGGTGCCATAAATATAATTGCTTCCCCATCGCCCAAACCAGGCGCCATTGGATTCCTGTTCTCTAAATAAATAGGCCAGTCCGCGCTCTACTACTTGCTTATGCCGCTGATCGCCATGCATGGCCAGAAAACCGCTACAGCGAGCGGTCACATCACTGGAAGGAGGATCAAGCAAAGCACCGTGATCAGCAAAAGGCACTTCGTTCAGATAATAATAAGTATTATCAATGTCGAAAGCGGCAAATCCACCATTACTTGATTGCATGCCCGCCAACCACTCTGCCGCACGCGTCTTACTTACCTGATAGTCAACGTGATCAGCCTGATGTAACGCCCAGGCTACTGCCGCAGTATCATCCAGATCCGGGTAATGCGGGTTAGCATACTGAAATGCCCAGCCACCACCTGGCAAATCCGGACGGCTCTCGCGCCAGTCTCCGGGTGCATCGAGTATTTGATTAGGAATGAGCCAATCAAGAGCGCGTCGAATGGGCTGCTGGTCTGCGTCCCGATCTTCCTGTAAGGCAAGACAGGTCAAAACGGTGTCCCAAACTGGCGAAGTGCAAGGTTGGCACCATGCGCGCTCACCTTCATCCACCAGCAAGCCCTGAAGCGCCAAGCGGCATTGCTGGCGATAGGGATGATCATAATCGTAGCCAAGCAGCGCCAGCGCCTCATAGGCGTTGACTATGGCTGGGAAAATTGCACCCAAACCACATACTCCATTGAGCCGCTCGATCATCCACTGTTCTGCAAGATATAAAGCCCTTTTCCGTATAAAGGATGGAATCAGGGGTTCAAGTTTCGAGCCAAAACGCTCTAAATACAAAAGCAACCGATTAAGCGGAGTACGGACTGGAAAATAGTTCTGTTCCTCTTCAGGCGGCACCGTAAATAATTCCTGGGCATGAATATTCCTTGGATTAGCCGCCTTGGCTTTCAAAGAACACAGAATAGAAAGCGGGATCATGACGGTACGCGACCAGTACGCCACTTTACTGAGATGAAAAGGAAACCAACGCGGAAACAAAATGATCTCTGCGGGAACGAATGGAACACCACGCCAGGGTATCTGGCCATACATGGCAAGCATTAATCGGGTAAATACATTGGCACGCGCTGCTCCGCCGTGCGCCAGAATAGCAGACCGGGCACGCACCATATGCGGTGCATCGGGAGAATCTCCGACAAGCTTCAATGCATAATAGGCCTTGACGCTGCAGCTTTGATCAAATGCGCCACCATAATAAAGCGGCCATCCTCCATGTGTCATATCTTGTTGTTCACGAATGAAGCGAGCCAGTTTGTTTTCCAAAGTGACATCCACTTCATCCATGAAATGCATCATCAGGATATATTCGGCGGGAATCGTACAATCTGCTTCTAAGGGAAAACACCAGTGACCCTCTTTTTTTTGTAAAGCAAGCAGTGTATTGCGTGCTGAAGAGATTGTATTACTCAGCCTGGATGCATTAATTCCGTCTACAGTTGTATTGCTTGATTTCAACCATTGACCCATCAAAGCTGTCTTTTTTATGCTGATAAAGTCAAAGATTTGTTGTGACATTCTAGACATGGATATTAGAACCTATATTCAACATGTTGTAATATATTCATTTTATAAGAAATTCTTTTTTGCTATTCGGTTTAAATACAAAACTCAGATATCCGGTTGAGAATAACGAAATAGTATTGAGCGCGACAATAAGTCACTCATGAAACTGATTTATTTAGCATTATTAATCTCCTATCTCTTCATCCTCCTCTTCAAGGAGAAGATCATTATAGCGACCAGAAGGAGGGTTACCATCATGAATCAAAAATTCACGTTGCTGCAAATAACCCTCGCGGACAAACAAATAGGGATCCAAAGCCGATTGATCACGAATTTTCATGGGCCCTGAAAGTCTTGCCCGTTTGTCCACCACTCTCAAAAAAAGAAGAGGAACCAGTGCAGGTCCACTGATCACATAACTTGCAAAGAACAATGCGTCAGTGAAGAAACTAACCGGCAAATCCGCTATATCGCGACGATTACTTGGCCCATAAACAGGGATAAAAATATAAGAACCACTGCTTAGACCCCAAACAGCCAATGTCTGCCCGAAATCCTCATTATTTTCCTTAAAGCCCATATGGCCTGCCATATCAGCAAGTCCAAATAAGCCAATGGTTGAATTGATCACGAAGCGTAGACTGTCTTCAAACCCCTGACGTACTTTTCCCTGTAGAAAAGCATTCAATGCCACATTGGGATAAGCAAGGTTTCGATAAAAATTCCCAATAGGACGTTGTATGGCATGAGGAACATGCTCAAGATAAACATCTGCCACAGGCTCTAAAATATTCCGGTCAATCACATCTGTAAACCAATAGGATTTACGATTAGTGGATTCATAAGGATCACCCGCATCCATACCGTACTCGTTCTTTGGCGTAGAAGCGCAACCTGTACAGAGAATAACCAGGAAATATAACAATATAACTGCAAAATGACTTTGTCTCATATCCAGAAATAGATTTTTATCTTACTAAAGTATATGACCTGGATAGCAGCCATTTAAATACCTTGCAGAAAAAACGAAACAGAATTCGATAAGCATGGATTATCAACTATTTTAGTTGTTGCGGTAAGGAACGCGTCACGTACCCTTCTTTAACCAGCCATTCAATTTGGTCGACCAGCGCCTGGCGTATTGGGGTTTGCTTGAAACCCAATTCTTGCACGGCTTTATCGCTCTCAAAAACCATGGAACGTGCTGCGAGTCTGATACCTGTCAATGGCGCCTGGGGAGGTTTACGAGTGATATAGTCAGCGGTCAATTCAGAAAGCACTCCCACAATTAAGGCTAGCCAGTGAGGAATGCGGAATTTTGGCATGGCTAAGCCAGTGATCTCCTCAATCATTAGCAGCAAATTGCCCAAAGTCAGATTCTCATTGCCCAGAATATAACGCTCTCCTGGACGTCCATGCTGAGCTGCCAGAATATGCCCTCTGGCGACATCCCGTACATCCACCATATTAAATTTACAATCGAGATAGGCTGGTATTTTACAATTTAGAAAATCTAGAATCATGCGTGTGGGGGGAGTAATCCTACGATCTCCAGGGCCTATCGGTAATGTCGGAGAAACGATTACTACCGGCAATCCACCCTTTGCAGCCTTGAAAGCTGCTTGCTCCGCAAGAAATTTTGAACGGCAATAAGGGCCAGGCATTTCATTCAGTTCTCGCATGACCGATGAATCAATAGGGCGATCTCCTTGGCGCCTGCCAGTCAGAATCGACTCGGTAGAAGTATATACCACCACTTCCAGATCTGCTCGCGCCGCTTCTGACAATACAGTACACGTCCCTTCGTAATTCACCTGCTTGAACAAACGCTTGTCTTGCGCCCATAAATTCGGATTTGCTGCCAGGTGATAGAGGCGCTGCACACCTTTTAGGGCACGGCGTACCCTATCGGCATCGTTCACAGAGCCTTGTATCACTTCCACATCACTTGGTAGAGATACATCTGCAAGCTCTAATACTTTCACTGCTTCGCCTTGTTCCAGCAATTGCCTCACTAGATGCGTCCCAATAAAGCCTCCTCCCCCAGTAACAAGGGAACAACCACGATTTAACAAAACAACTCCTTTAAATCAGATACTAGACAAAATAGTGCAACTTTCATGACAAAACAGAAGCAGTAAAGAAAGCTTGACCAAATTTCCGCTTTGGCTGTAATCACAACGACTGAATTTAGCCTATATCATGTCTTGCCTTGTTTAAATTTGTCGCTCACCGTGGACGATCTCAACCAATTTTAAAGCTTGCAATTCCATTTCCATAACTAGAGCATCTACTTTGGCACGAAAATGCCGGTAAAAGATTATGCTCGGTATCGCCACAAGTATGCCAAACGCAGCATTATACAACGCTATAGATATACCATGGGCAAGTTGTGCCGGATTACTCCCTGTGGGCGCATTGGAACCAAAAATTTCGATCATACCAATGAGCGTTCCGAATAACCCCATTAATGGACTCAAAGAAGCAATCGTTCCCAATGTCGTAAGATAACGATCAAGCTCATGTGCCACTCCACGGCCCACTTCTTCAATGGACTCTTTCATAATTTCACGTGAGCTGCCAACATTCCTGAGCCCTGCTACCAAAATACGCCCCAACGGTGAGTTGTTCTGCAGGCGCGACAGCATTTCAGCGCTTATTCCCGTTCTACGATATTCCTGTAACACTCTTGGCAGCAAATCCCGTGGAGCAACCTTACTCTGTCGAAGACTCCATAAGCGCTCACCGATAATGGCAACGGCGACGATGGAAGCAAAAATGATTGGCCATATCGGCCAACCGGCGGCTTGAATGATTGAAAACACGCGTTATTCTCCCAGATAGATAGTGGCATTTAATCTATTCTGCAATTGCAGAATACTTTGTTCAATAGATCCGATAGCTTGCGAAAAATACGAGGATATTAAACCATCAGTTTGATTGCTCAATATCATCAAAATACAGATGCAAATCAGGCTGTAATGTAGCGTGTCAATGTATTTTCGGCAAGAAAGTGCAGTTGCTTTTCTTGTCCACAATTTCTGTGGATAAGTTTGTGAATAAACTATGGATATAATGAATAAGTAGCCTTATTAAAACATTATTTTCTAACCTGCCTAATTCTTGATCTTAATAAAAAATATTTAATAACAATATGTTATATTATGACACTGTTTTCATGGAGGTTTTTAGTGTGCTAAAAAATGATCAGAAAAAATGTGGATTATTGTAGAATCGTTGCATGAATTTTTCCTTTCAACCTATTAGCTTTCAGTCAGTATTAAGCGTCACCGAATTAAACCGCTGTGCGAGGGAGATACTGGAACATACCTTGCCGCTACTATGGATATGTGGTGAAATTTCCAATCTTAAGCAATACCCTTCTGGTCACTGGTACTTTTCTCTTAAGGATACAAACGCCCAAGTACGCTGTGTCATGTTCCATCACAAAAATCAGTATCTGAGCTGGCAACCCAAAGATGGCATGCAAGTAGAGGTTCACGCTTTGGCAACACTTTATGAAGCGCGCGGTGAATTCCAGCTGACCGTTGAGAACATTCGTCGTGCCGGACTAGGACTACTCTATGAAGCATTTGAGCGTCTTAAGGCCAAACTGGAGCAAGCTGGATTATTTGATCCAGCTCGCAAAAAGGCACTTCCTAGCTTCCCCAGGCAAGTCGGTATCATTACCTCTCTCAATACTGCTGCACTACGTGATGTGTTAATCACCTTGCACCGCCGCATGCCTTCATTACCGGTGATTATTTATCCTGCGCCCGTGCAAGGAGAGGGTGCCGCAGCCAAAATAGCTACTGCGATCCAGTTAGCCGTGAAACGAGCGGAATGTGATGTGTTGATACTTTGCCGTGGTGGCGGATCAATCGAAGACCTATGGGCATTCAACGAGGAAATGGTCGCGCAAGCCATCTATGCTTGCTCAATTCCTATCGTAACAGGTATTGGGCATGAAACCGACTTCACTATTGCCGATTTTGTCGCTGATATTCGCGCACCGACCCCTACAGGCGCCGCACAAATTGTCTCTCCCAATGCTCAAGAAATCTCCAATCACCTGCGCCATTTAAGCCTTCGCATGCAGCATGGAATGCAACGTGGCATTGAACGGCGCATGCAAATGATCGATTTACATGCGCACCGCCTGCTACATCCTGGCGAACGTGTCCTTAATCAACTGAAACACCTCCAACACTTGCGAGAAAGGCTTTCCAATGCCGGGCTAAGACGTACAGAAGCATGCCGCTGGCAGTTAAGTGAATTTAATCGACGTCTACACGCCAGCACGCCCCATATTCCTTTCCTGCTCAAACAGCAATATGACATGGCGCTCCGATTACGTCGCACTGCCGCGCAGCGTCTCGAAATTCTGAAAAATAATCTTCAGCATCAACAGGCACATCTTACGCATCTCAATCCGCAATCGGTGCTAGCGCGGGGCTATAGCATCACTTATACAGCTGATGGGCAAATCCTGCGCGACTCGGAACGGATTCACCCAGGCGATGATATTCGGGTTACTTTTGCTCAAGGCTGGGCCCAAGCCAAAGTGACTGACACAGGAAAATAGGTCTTTATAGACATTTTTGCAACAGTGATGCAGACTGTGGCAGTCTTGCTTTACCACAAAAATCACCTTACTCTCACTTATTCGCAATTTAAAAGGAATTTAATCGATAATGCCCAGAATCTTTTTCACGCTCGGTGCAATCAATGCATTTTTATGCGTCCTCCTCGGGGCTGTGGGTGCCCATGGTTTGAAACACCAACTAGCCACTGACATGCTCGCCACCTTCCAAACGGGCGTACAATATCACTTTTATCATGCACTGGGGCTGATCCTGATCGGATTGGTATTGCTCAATTTCCCGCACTCGCGGCTATTGAAGCTGTCAGGTTGGGTCATGTTTGCAGGAATAGTGTTATTTTCAGGCACACTCTACATTGTAAGCCTGACTGGAATACGTGGGCTCGGTATGATCGCGCCGCTGGGTGGTCTATCCTACATGAGCGCCTGGCTACTGTTCGCCTATGCGGCATGGACAGGGAAATAAGAAAGCACGATACAATCTAATCGGTTTATTACATGAAGTCTCAGCATTTCTTTGCGCCTTGCCCACGAGGACTTGAATCTGTTCTCGCCACTGAGCTAGCACAACTCAACGCAACAGCCATTCAAACATCGCAAGGCGGGGTTGCGTTCCAAGGGGATTGGCGCATCTGTTATCGCGCCAATCTGGAAAGCCGTATCGCAAGCCGTATCCTATGGCAAGTTGCCAGTCAACACTACCATAATGAAACTGATATTTATAACATCACCCATGGGCTCCCGTGGCATAAATGGTTTGGACCGGAATTGTCTATTCGGGTCAATTTGGCTGCGATAAAATGCCCGCTGCGTAGCCTGGATTTCGCCACGCTCAGAATCAAGGATGCCATTTGTGACAAATTCCGTCACGCTTGCGGTCAACGCCCGAATGTTGATACCGTCAACCCCGCAATCCGTATTCATGGTTTTCTTGATGCGCAAACATTTACCCTCTATCTGGATACCTCGGGTGATGCGCTGTTTAAACGCGGTTTAAGAAAGAACGCCGGGGAAGCACCCTTACGTGAAAATCTGGCGGCAGGCATTTTACATCTTGCTGGCTGGCAACCCGGCATTCCACTGCTTGACCCGATGTGTGGCAGTGGTACATTTTTAATGGAAGCAGCCCAAATGGCCTGTCGTATCGCACCAGGATCGGGCCGGCATTTTGCATTTGAAAATTTCAAACTATTGGACGCTGCATTATGGGAGCACCTCAAGCAAGCAGCTCAGGCTCAACAATCACCGCTCATGCCCCAACCCATTTTCGGTAGCGATTTATACGGCTATGCCCTCGCCCACGCCCGCAACAATCTGGCTGCTGCAGGATTGATCGATGTCGTTAGTCTGAAGCAAGCCAATGTATTGGAAATCACTGCCCCAACTGCAAGCGGCATCATCGTGACTAACCCGCCTTATGGCGTACGTATTGGTGAGCAAAAAACGCTTGCACAACTTTATCCTAAACTAGGCGATGTGCTAAAAAAGAAATTTAGTGACTGGAATGCTTATATTTTTACAGCCGACCCAATGCTGCCCAAATCCATACGACTCACTGTATCACGTCGTATTCCCTTATTTAATGGTGCATTGGAATGCCGCTTGCTCGAATATAAAATGGTTGCAGGCAGCATGCGGAAGGACCTGAAAAAAGCAGATGATGCCATACAATCAGGTACGGTTATATCTTAGAAAAGTAATTTCCTACCCCTGCTTGTTAACTGTACTTACCTAATTTGTTGAGAACATAAGTAAAAGAGAGAAATATGCGAGCGATCTTTTTGTTGATTTTTCTTGGCTGCGCCGGTTTGATTGGCTATGCATTATATCTGCAGGGGGTAGAAGGACTATTGCCATGCCCACTGTGCGTAGCGCAGCGAATCGCTTATTGGTTTCTGGGATTGACTGCACTATTTGCTTTCCTGCACAATCCCCAAAAAACCGGGCGTAGCGTATACAGCAGCCTGATGCTCATTTTTGCATTGCTTGGTGCCACTGTCGCTGGACGGCATGCTTGGCTGATACGTTATCCCGAATCCTTTGAATGTGGTATCAGCCCTGAAGAGGCTTTTCTGAATGCATTACCTATCGCCGAGTGGTGGCCCGGTATGTTCGAAGCCAATGGCGACTGTGCAGATGTCAGCTGGCAGTTTCTATCGCTCACCATTCCAGATTGGTCGCTGATTTCTTTTTTACTGCTGGCTGGAACCGCCGTTTTTCTGTTGATAGCCAAAAGAAGTTAATTCGAGAGCCGCGGGGTGTAATCGCTACAAAACAGTGACTTTGCATGATATTACACAAGTTGCTGATACAATACGTTATCGCTGGTTGCGCGCCCTCTAAACTGACTAGCCTCGAGGATGATGTTTAGCGTGCAGTTGCTTTAGCCTTTCCCGTGCGACGTGGGTATAAATCTGCGTAGTAGAAATATCCGCATGCCCCAGCAAGAGCTGCACGACTCGCAGATCGGCACCGTGATTGAGAAGATGGGTTGCAAAGGCATGGCGCAAGGTATGGGGTGATAACGATCTGATGATACCGGCCTGTTGTGCATGGCGTTTGATGAGATACCAGAACGTCTGGCGTGTCATGGAATCGCTGCGGGCGGTCACGAATAATTTATCTGTCGCTTTGTTACCCAGTAGAGCAGGACGAGCCTTCTTGACATAATCATTGATCCAATAAAGCGCTTCTTCTCCGAGAGGGACCAGGCGTTCTTTACTTCCTTTACCCATCACACGCACTACGCCCATATCCGAGCTGATTTGAGTTACCTTGAGGCTGACGAGCTCTGATACTCGCAGTCCCGTTGCATAAAGCATCTCCAGCATTGCGCGGTCTCGCAAGCCCAATGGTTGGACAATATCTGGCGCACTGAGCAATGCCTCGACTTCTGTTTCAGTTAAGCTCTCGGGCAGATAACGTGGCAGTTTGGGGCTATCGATATTGAGGCTGGGATCAAGCCGGATCTTCCCCTGGCGCAACAAGAAACGATAAAATCGTTTCATACTTGATAATTCGCGACTCGTCGTACTGGCCTTGGCCAAGGAAGAAACCCTGTTGGCAAGGAATGCCAACAAATCAGCATGGGTTGCTTCTATTAGCGATCTTGCACCTTGGCTTTGCTTAGCTAACCATTCACCCAGTTGCCACAAGTCATTGCGATAACTTGCCAGCGTGTTACGAGATAATCCGTCTTCGAGCCACAGCGTATCGGTGAACTCATCCAATAATTTCGCATTGATGTCGGATGGATTCATGTACATTCATGCTTGAGCAGCCAGCGTTTGATATTGAGCGGCATGCCATCACTCGCATGCATGAACCCCCCTAGGCCACCGTTCTTGGCGATGACACGATGACAAGGAACGATAATGGGAAGTCGGTTGGCACCGCACGCCTGACCCACTGCGCGTGGTGCTGAATGGAGTTGGTGAGCAATATCCGCATAGCTGCGCGTCGATCCGCTAGGAATTTGCTGAATAGCTTGCCATACCCGCTGTTGATGCGATGTACCACCGATATGAAGCGATAGATCAAAAACAAACGCAGGGTCATCCAGATAGGCTAGCAATTGCCGGCAAACCTCTTCTGCGAGTAGGTTGGTCGGCGCAAGTGGAGGAATATCCAACGGCAGATAATCGATATCGGTTAGCCAATCTTCTTCCGTACGTATACCCAATACAGCAAAAGGAGTGACCAATCTTGCCTGGTAATCCTTGGTTAACCTAGATTCCGAGCTTACCTTTGACTTACTACTCATTCGTTCCTCCACTTCAACTCACACGCCCAAACCTCTGATAGCCAGTGGAGGACTAACAACAGAATCATGTCCTCCGACCATCCGCTCTGTATCTCTTTCGTTATTTTCCATTCAGTATGTTCTGCAAGAGCAAATCATTCAGTCTTTTGACAAAAGCTGCTGGATCCTCGAGTTGCCCACCCTCAGCAAGCAATGCCTGATCAAAGAGAATATTGCTCCAATCTGAAAATTTTGCTTCTTCGTATTTTAGGCGCTGTACCATCGGATGGTATGGATTGATTTCTAAAATGGGTTTGGTATTGGGCACCTTCTGCCCCGCAGATTTAAGCAACCGTTCCAGATTACCGCTCATGTCATAAGTATCCACCACTAAACATGCAGGAGATTCGGTCAAACGGAAGGTAATCCGTACATCCTTGATGCGTTCACCCAACACCTCTTTCATTTTCGTGATGAGCTCCTTGTACTCATCTACTTCTTTATCTTGTTCTTTTTTTTCTGCTTCGTCTTCTAGTTTGCCGAGATCGAGGCTACCTTTTGCAACCGATTGAAGTGCCTTACCTGCAAATTCTGACAAATTGGTTACTAGCCATTCATCCACACGTTCAGACAGCAGCAGGACCTCAATCCCTTTTTTGCGGAATATCTCCAGATGGGGACTGCTTCTCGCTGCTTTCAGGCTATCGGCAGTTACGTAATAAATTTTTTCCTGCCCTTCTTTCATACGAGCGATATAATCATCAAAGGATACTGTTTGCTCGTCAGTTTCACTATGCGTCGAAACGAAATGAAGCAGCTTGGCGATACGCTCACGATTGGTATAATCTTCGCCAACCCCCTCCTTCAATACCTGTCCGAATTCCTTCCAGAATGTCTTGAATTTCTCACGATCTTCTTCTTTATCGCTGCTGGCCAGATCTTCGATCAACCCTAGGATTTTTTTCACTGATCCCGCCCGGATATTGTCAATATCCTTTGATTCCTGCAGGATTTCACGCGAAACATTCAGCGGCAAATCATTCGAATCGATGACCCCACGAACAAAACGCAGATAATTGGGGAGTAATTTTTCCGCATCATCCATGATGAAAACGCGCTTAACATACAATTTGATGCCATGACGGCGTTCGCGATCATATAAATCAAATGGCGCACGCGAGGGAATGTAAAGTAACTGCGTGTATTCCTGCTTTCCTTCTACCTTTGAATGAACATAGGCCAGCGGTGGCTCAAAATCGTGGGCTACATGTTTGTAAAATTCTTCATACTGTTCTTGCGTAATTTCACTTTTAGAACGCGCCCATAGCGCACTTGCCTGATTGATGGTTTCATCTTCATCGGTAATCTTATATTCATTGCTTTCTTGCGACCATTCCTCCTTTTTCATCACAATCGGTAAAGTGATATGGTCAGAATATCGGCGAATGATCGATTTCAATCGAGAACCGCTCGACAACTCATCTTCATTTTCTCGTAAATGCAGAATAATTTGAGTACCACGATCTTTCTTCTCTACTGTTTCCAGCGTGTAATCTCCCTCACCAGTCGATTCCCAGCAAACTCCATGCTCAGATGTCAAGCCAGCACGCCGTGTAATCAGTGTCACTTTATCTGCTACGATGAACGCAGAATAGAAACCCACTCCAAACTGCCCGATCAAATGTGCATCTTTGGCTTGATCGCCAGTTAATGCATTAAAAAATTCACGGGTTCCTGATTTGGCAATCGTACCAATGTTATCGATGACTTCCTGCCTAGACATGCCAATACCATTATCAGAAATAGTAATCGTGCGCGCCTCCTTGTCATAGCTAATACGAATTTTCAATTCTGTATCGTTTTCATACAAAGCAGCATCTGTTAGCCCTTCGAAGCGTAGCTTGTCAGCGGCATCTGAGGCATTAGAAATCAACTCACGTAAAAATATTTCCTTATTGCTGTATAAGGAATGGATCATTAGTTTTAGAAGCTGTTTAGCTTCAGCCTGAAAACTCATATGTTCTTTGTTTATTGCAGCCTGCATAGTTTTCTCCTTAAAAAATGCGGTAACATTGTGGGGATGAATTAATAAATTTCAAGTCACTCAGATAAAAGTGCATAGTCATTAATAATTCCTTAAATTTTTTTCCATGATCTATATAAACCACTTATAGATAAAAACTATCGTAATAACTTAAGTTATGAAATTATTGCTATTCTTCACTCTATTTCTTCTTGTTTTTTGTAATGGAACACAAGCCGCTGTACAAGACGAGGATTTACCCCTTGAAAAAATCAAATTGCCGCCTGGTTTTTCCATCAGCTTATGGGCGAGAGTACCTGACGTACGCACTTTAACATTGGGTGATAAAGGAACCGTATTCGCTGGTTCCAATTCTGCTGGCAATGTTTATGCTATCACGGATCATAATGGAAAACGACACGTTAGAGTCATCGCCAGCAAGCTTAAACTACCTTCGGGTGTAGCATTCCATCACGGCTCTTTGTATGTTTCAGCAGTAAACCGTATTCTTCATTATGGCCATATCGAAGAAAATCTTGATCAACCACCTCAACCTCAAGTTGTGATCGATAGTTACCCGAGGGAAACCTTTCATGGATGGCGGTTTATTGCCTTTGGTCCTGACGATTTACTCTACGTTTCCGTAGGCGCTCCTTGTGATGCTTGTGAAGCGGACCAATCACATTATGCACTCATTTCCCGTATCAAGCCTGATGGAACGAATTATGAAATCTATGCCCAGGGCGTACGCAATTCCGTTGGATTCGACTGGCATCCTGAAACAAAAGAGTTGTGGTTTACGGATATAGGCCGGGATTGGATGAGCGATAATATGCCACCCGATGAGCTTAATCATGCGCCCCATAAGGGCATGCATTTTGGTTTTCCCTATTGTCATGCCAGCAGTATCCTTGATCCTAAATTTGGAGCAAAGCGCGGTTGTGATCGATCAGTCCCACCCGTCATTGAATTAGATGCACACGCCACTCCGTTGGGAATGCGATTTTATACGGGTAACATGTTTCCACTGGAATACAAAAACCAAATAATCATTGCTGAACATGGTTCATCGAATCAGCGAACACATAGTGGTTATCAGCTGAAACGTGTACACATTGAAAATAATAAGGTAATTAAAAAAGAAGTATTTGCGGATGGCTGGTTAGAAAATGGTAACGCCTGGGGTAGACCTGTGGATGTGCTCGTGATGCCCGATGGTGCACTATTAGTTTCTGACGATCAAGCTGGAGCCATTTATCGAATCAGCTATTCCATACCGTAAAAAGAAAGAAATCTCTAGCAAATAGAATTTTAGCAATTAAAGTACTTTGCCGCATTTGTGGCGAAGTACTTTCCTTTCTCATCTTCTCACTCAATCTACTAGTTTTAGTTAACCTTTCATCTCAGGAAACGAGAAATTGAAATTGAAGAGGTTAACCTTGGAGTACCGTTGCTACTTCAAATCATGCCAGAGTTTCAGCAACAATCTACATCGACTGCCGTATGGCGTAAAGGCTGAGCCCCATGAGCGTTTGAGGAAAAATACCCAACATGATCACTGCCAAGCCATTAATGCTGATCAGGACTTTGATATCCATTCCAGGCAAAATGGGCATATCGCTTTCAGGAGCATCGAAATACATAAACTTAATGATACGTAAATAATAAAATGCGCCAATTAACGAAAGCATTACAGCCACGACAGTCAACCATATATAGCCGGCACTTAATACAGCTTGCAGTACGGATAATTTCGCATAAAAGCCAATCATCGGCGGAATACCTGCCATGGAAAGCATCAAGAACATCATGATCAGCGCAAGCCAAGGATTACGTTGATTCAGTCCTTTGAAATCACTAATATTCTCAGACTCAAAGCCTTCTCGTGCAAGTATCATGATGATGCCAAAAGCGCCTAGTGTCATTAACACATAAGCGGCAATATAAAATAGCGATGAG
Source organism: Nitrosomonas sp. Nm132 (assembly GCF_900100485.1). Lineage (GTDB taxonomy): Bacteria > Pseudomonadota > Gammaproteobacteria > Burkholderiales > Nitrosomonadaceae > Nitrosomonas. The sequence goes on from NZ_FNDH01000022.1 coordinate 26,960, forward strand.
CTATAACCATCTTCTCCAGCCGCAATAAAGCCGAGCAACACAAAGCCCATATGCGATATGGTCGAATAGGCCAACATACGTTTAATATTGGATTGCACGATAGCCACTACATTACCAATAGCCATAGACGCTACTGATAGGATGACTAGCATGCCTTGCCAATCAGCAACCATCTCACCCAGTCCATCTACCAACAATCGCATAACGAATCCAAATGCTGCCAATTTTGGAGCAGAACCCACAAAAAGTGTCACCGCGGTAGGCGCACCCTGATAAACATCTGGCGCCCACATATGAAAAGGAGCTGCACTTAGTTTAAAGCTGATTCCTGCGACGATAAATACTAAGCCTACTACCAATACTGCATGATCAATCATGCCTGATTGAATAATCTCGGATAGCTGCGCAGTATGCAAGGTTCCTGTAGCGCCATAAACCATGGACATGCCATAAAGCAGAAAACCAGAAGCCAGCGCACCCAACACAAAGAATTTCATAGCAGCTTCGGTAGCGACCGTTGATTCCCGCTGCAAAGCCACCATTGCGTAAAGAGAAAGTGATAGCAGCTCTAATCCCAAATAGAGAGTCATAAAATGACTGGCTGAAATCATGACCATCATGCCGAGTGTTGCAAATAAGGCAAGGCTAAAAAATTCACCTTTGAACATGCCTCGTACACCGATATAAGTACGTGAATAGATCAGCACGGCAGCTACAGTTGCATAAACCATCAATTTGAGTATATCCGACATCGCATCATCAACAAACATACCCGAGAAGGTATGTCTAATATCTGGCGAGAAAGTAGTAAATGTGAGTACCGCACAACCGATCAACGCGGATTGTGCCAGAAAAAAGGCAAAATAACGTCTCTTCTCCCCCACAATCAAATCAACAAGCATAACTACACAGACCATTACCAGTAAAAATATCTCTGGGTAAGCAGGAGTAAAATCAGGCTGCAGAAAATCCATTAATTGTCCTCAGTTTCTGGGGAGTTAATCTAATATATTATTAAAAAGTTTGTTATAGCTTGCTATGTGTCATATGTAGCAGCAAATTATCAACGGTAGCATGCATTATCTCAGTCAAGGAAAACGGATAAACCCCCAGCCATAACACCGCAAATGCGAGAATTGCCAGCAACATAAATTCACGTTTGGAAATATCTTCTAATCCTTCTACATTGGAATTTGCTACAGCACCAAATATGACACGCTTATACATCCATAGTGTATAAGATGCTCCCAAAATAAGTGTCATTGCAGCAAAGAATGCATACCAGAAGCTAACTTCAATAGTGCCCATAATGACCATGAACTCTCCTACGAAGCCACTAGTGCCTGGCAAACCAGCATTAGCCATGGCAAACAGCATGAACAAGGCAGCAAAAACAGGCATTTTATTAACTACACCACCATAATCAGCAATCTGGCGCGAATGCAATCTATCGTACAGTACGCCCACGCATAAAAACATCGCGCCGGAAATAAATCCATGTGAAATCATCTGTACCATGGCACCTTCTATTCCGAGAGAATTGAACAGAAAAAAACCAAGTGTTACAAATCCCATATGAGATACCGATGAATAAGCTATAAGCTTTTTCATATCTTGTTGCATCAAAGCCACCAAACCAATATATACAACTGCAACCAAAGACAGCAGAATCATCAAATCGGCAAGATACAGGCTTGCATCAGGCGCAATCGGTAAAGAAAATCTCAAGAAACCATAACCACCTAGTTTCAACAATATCGCAGCCAAGACGACTGAACCACCCGTAGGCGCTTCAACGTGCGCGTCCGGCAACCAAGTATGTACTGGCCACATCGGCACCTTAACCGCAAATGCTAGCAAGAAGGCAACAAATATAAGTATTTGTGGCGTCATCGGAAGTGGCAGTTGATGATACTCTAGTATTGAGAAACTGCCATCGGAGACGTGATATAGGTAAATCAGGGCAATCAACATCAAAAGTGAGCCAAGTAGTGTGTATAAAAAGAATTTGATTGCAGCATACACTCTATTTGGACCACCCCAGACACCGATGATGATGAACATGGGAATCAGTGAAGCTTCCCAGAAAGTATAGAAAAGTACAGCATCCAATGAAGCGAATACACCATTAACAATACCTGACATGATCAGGAATGCGCCTAAGTACTGGGAGACGCGTTCACGTATGACTTCCCATCCGGCTATTACGATTAATGGCGTAACAAAGCAATTCAGTAGAATCAATGGCATGGATATACCATCAATACCTACATGATAGTGAACATTCAATCGTTCAAACCAAATATATTGCTCGACAAATTGCATCGTACTTAAAGTAGGATCAAAGCGTGCATAAAGTGGAAGAGCCACCATCAATCCGATTATTGATCCAATCAGTGAGAGCCAGCGTGGCAATAATGAATTACGATCATTGCCAATTGCCAGAACGATTAAACCAAAGAAAATAGGCAACCAGATAACTAAACTTAATAGCGGGAATCCAAACAACATGATTATTCCAATTCGTTTACATGTAAATGCGTTTTTGTTTTTTTAGAGCACCATGAAGGCCTACCATCTGGTACTTTATATTCTTTTCTCAATCAATTCTTCTCAGAAATAGAAAAGCCACAAGCTCATTAAAATAAAAATACCTACAATCATGGTAAAGGCATAATGATAAATGTAACCAGATTGAAATTTTCGCGCTACTGCCGCTATCCAGGCAACAGCACTAGCAGTGCCATTGACAAAAATACCATCAATGATTTTGACATCACCAATTTTCCACAAGGCAGTACCTAACATCCTAGTACCCCCTGCAAATGCCCATGAATAAAACTCATCAATATAATATTTGCGGTCAAGCAGGATGTAGATAGGGCCTGATAATTTCTTGATTTTCCCAGGTAATTCAGTTTTATATAAATATAAATACCAAGCAGTGAAGATTCCACCTAACGAAAGCCAGAAAGGCACTGTTGAGAACGCATGCAACATCATGCCTACGACACCTGTAAATTCCGCTTCTAAGTTTGCAATTGCTCCATGTTCCGGATGTATCTGAATAGCTCCACCAAAATAATCACCAAACACCATCGTTCCGATCATCCAGCCAGCAGCAATTGTAGGGACTGCAAGTATGATGAGTGGCACCGTCACAACCCATGGCGATTCATGTAAGTGGTCTCGCGTATGATCATCCATCCGTGCCTCACCATGAAACGTCATGAACATTAATCGGAATGTATACAGCGCGGTAACAAACACTGTGGCTAATACACAAAAATAAGCGAATCCACTGCCTGGAATATCAGTAAATTTGGCTGCTTCAATAATCGCATCTTTAGAGAAAAAACCTGAAAAACCAGGTACGCCCGCGCTTGCCAACGCAGCAATAAACATCGTCCAATATGTAATCGGCATGTATTTTTTTAATCCACCCATTTTACGCATATCTTGCTCATGATGCATGGCTATGATCACTGAGCCAGCTCCAAGAAATAATACTGCCTTAAAAAAAGCATGCGTCATGAGGTGGAAAATAGCGATAGAATAAGCCGATGCACCTAATGCTACAGTCATATAGCCAAGCTGTGATAATGTGGAAAAAGCAACAACTCGTTTAATGTCATTTTGCACCACGGCAACCAACGCCATAAATAAGGTAGTAATACCCCCTATTACCAAGATCGTTGAAAGTACCGTTTCAGATAATTCAAACAAAGGCGACATACGAGCAACCATAAAGATACCGGCAGTTACCATTGTGGCGGCATGGATTAAAGCAGATATCGGTGTAGGGCCTTCCATTGAATCAGGCAACCACACATGTAAAGGAAACTGAGCAGATTTTCCCATAGCGCCAACGAATAATAAAAGACATATGACTGTCAACAACATCCAGGATTGTCCCGGTATGATCTCAATAGTGTGCGAAGCCATATAATCCGCATGGGCAAAAACGATTTCATAATCTAGTGTCCCAAAATACGCAAGAACTAGTCCAATGCCCAATAAAAACCCGAAATCACCCACTCGGTTGACTAAAAAAGCTTTCATGTTGGCATAAATTGCTGTTGGTCGGGTATACCAAAAACCAATAAGTAAGTAAGAAACAAGCCCTACTGCTTCCCAGCCGAAGAATAGCTGTAAGAAATTATTGGACATGACCAGCATCAACATGGAAAAAGTAAACAGCGAAATATAGCTAAAAAATCGCTGATAACCAGGATCACCATGCATATAGCCGATAGTATAAATATGAACCATTAACGATACTAAATTCACCACCACCATCATGGTCGCTGAAAGTGGATCGATCAAGAAACCAACCTCGAAGTGGGTTTCGCCCAGAGCCATCCAGGTATATACAGTACCGTTATAGATATTTCCCTGGAAAACATCGACAAAAATAACCAAAGAAGTGATTAGAGATATGAAAACCAATAAGATCGTTGTTCGATGACTCCAGGTTGTCCCTATAAAACGACCGAATAGTCCCGCAATTATCGCACCCAGCAGTGGTGCCAGCGGAACCAATAAATAAAGTTTTTCCATCTATGTTATAAAATATTAATTGTCAGTTATTAAACAGTTTTGTATTCCGTCAACAGGCAAGTATTAGTTTTCTTACCCTTTTAACTCATCCAGATCGTCCACATTAATGGTACGCAAATTACGAAAGAGCACGACCAATATTGCAAGCCCAATAGCTGCTTCTGCCGCCGCCACGGTAAGGATAAAGAAAACAAAAATCTGTCCCGCCACATCTTGGAGAAAATGAGAAAAAGCAACAAAGTTTATATTGACTGCTAACAGCATTAATTCGATAGACATCAATAAAATAATCACATTTTTCCGATTGAGAAAAATGCCGACTACGCCTATCGCAAATAAAATTGCACCGAGCACGAGATAATGGGATAACGATATCAATTAATCACCTTTTAAACTGAACGTATATGAAAAATAACTATATCTTCTATATCTGTGTAATAGCTTTCATTCTTCATTTTCAGAAGACATAGAAATCATTCGTATTCGATCATCTCGTTTAACTGCAATCTGCTTTGAAGGGTTAGGAGATTTTTTGTCGGTACGATAACGTAAAGTAAGCGCAATGGCAGCTACCATCGCCACCAATAAAATAACTGCTGCCAATTCAAATGCGTATACATACTCAGTATATATCAAGCGCCCCAGTTCTTTGGTATTACTATAACCAGCCTCATGCGGTTGAGGAATAGGCATATTATCTAAATTGAATTGCCTTCCCATCAAAACCATACCGATTTCTATTGCCAAGACTAGCGCAAGTAACGCACCAAATGGAAACCATTTCCAGAAACCTTCACGTAATCGCTCAAGATTAATATCCAGCATCATAACCACAAAAAGGAATAAAACCATTACTGCACCTACGTAAACCAGAACCAATGTAATCGCAAGAAATTCAGCTTCCAAAAGCAACCATATTCCGGCAGAAGTAAAAAAGGCGAGTACTAGCAGCAATGCAGCATAAACTGGATTACGAAGCGTTATAACTCCCAGTGCAGACAGCACCAATACTCCAGAAAAAAAATAAAAAATAAAATCCTGAAAATTCATGAGTGTCTAATGAATATATTTATCGGTAAGGCGCGTCAGCTTCTCTGTCTTTAGCAATCTGCTCCTCATAGCGATCTCCAACAGCAAGGAGCATTTCTTTCGTATAAGTGAGATCACCACGTACCTCGCCATGGTATTCGAGTACGCGTGTTTCAACAATTGCATCCACTGGACACGCTTCCTCACAAAAACCACAAAATATACACTTAATCATGTCAATATCATAACGAGTAGTGCGCCGAGTCCCATCTTCACGCTGTTCCGATTCGATGGTAATCGCTAATGCAGGGCAAACTGCTTCACATAATTTACAAGCAATGCAACGTTCTTCACCATTAGGATAACGCCGTAAGGCGTGCAATCCACGAAATCGCGGCGATTGGGGCGTTTTTTCTTCTGGATAATGTACTGTGATCTTAGGCGCAAACAGATAGCGTCCAGTGACCTTCATTCCTTTTAGTAATTCAAACAGCAGAAAGGATTTAAAAAAATGCTTAATACGTTCCATTTCACTTCTTCCTTTAGTTAAACCATAGATTAAGTGGGAACAGTGCCTTGATTGATTCTGGCAGTTGCATCAAAGCACCCAATAAAACAATCCACACCAGCGTGATGGGAATAAATATCTTCCAGCCAAGACGCATAATTTGATCATAACGGTAGCGCGGGAAAGTAGCACGGAACCATAAGAAGAAAAATAGCATAAATGCTATTTTTAATAATAACCATACTACTCCGGGTATTAAGGTAAATGGCGCAATATTCACTGGAGGAAGCCAACCACCTAGAAACATGATACTGGTAAGCGTAGCAACCAGTATCATATTGGCATATTCTGCCAAGAAAAAGACAGTAAATGCCATTCCCGAATAATCAACATGAAACCCAGCCACAATTTCCGACTCACCCTCAGCAACATCGAATGGAGCACGGTTCGTTTCAGCCACGCCCGAGATGAAATAGACTAGAAACATTGGAAATAATGGAATCAGGTACCAATTCAGTAGACTATCGCCTTGCTGCCCCTTAACAATATCGCCTAAATTCAGACTTTCTGACATCATTAATACACAAACCAGCGCGAAACCCATTGCTAGTTCGTATGAAACAACCTGCGCCGCTGATCGCATTGATCCTAAAAACGCATATTTAGAATTAGAAGCCCATCCAGCTATAATCACACCATAAACGCCTAAAGAGGTCATGGCTAAAATATAGAGCAAACCGGCATTGATATCCGCAAGTACTAACTCTGGTGAAAAAGGTACCACCGCCCATGCTGCCAAAGCAGGCGCGATCGTGAGAATAGGCGCAAGTAAAAACAAAAACTTGTTCGCACCGGTGGGAATGATGATCTCTTTCATGATCGCTTTTACCGCATCTGCGATGGGTTGTCCCCAACCACGCAACCATGGAATTCCGAAAAAAGTTACTCGGTTAGGCCCTACTCTAATCTGCATATAAGCGATGATCTTGCGCTCGGCAAATGTAAGATAGGCAACTGCTAAGAGTAATGGCACAACGATCGCAAAGATATAGAATAAATTCTTTGCCACTATATAAACCGTCGTGCCCCACTCCGCACCAAACATCTGCTCAAACAGTTGTTGTGTATGATCCATCAACAAATCCCATTCGTATTTTTATAATTTTTCTACTGAAACTTCCCCAAACATTGCGCCCAAGGTAGAAGTATGTGGATGCGCGCAAGCTACTCGTACACAGTTAAAGGGAAGCCCATCGTCACCAGCCACTTCAAGCTGTACTTCGCCACCGCCCTGTTTTAATCTAATTACCTCACCCTCCCTCACGCTAAGCTGTTCGAGCAGAGCAGTAGGCAACCATACTTTTGGCGATGCCGCATCGTGAGTCAATTGCAATGATTCAGCACGTCGCACAATGGGATCTGCCTGATATATGGGAACTTCGCCAATACGTTGCAGACCACTTACTTCTTGTGTGAATATATTGGCTTCATATTCTTTTAAATTATTATTGAGATATCTTGTGATGGCTTCTTCAGCAGGAATGATTTGCGCACGAATTTGCTCTGATGTCTCATAATCAAAACCATCCAACTGCAACAAATTACCCAGTACACGTAAAACTTTCCACGCAGGACGCGTGTCTCCCAAGGGTGAAACTACACCGTTGAAACTTTGCACGCGCCCCTCTGCACTCACAAAAGTTCCTGAAGTCTCAGTAAATGGAGCAATCGGTAAAACCACATCAGCATAATTTGCAGCATTGCCTTTAAAAGTACTTAAAGAAACAACAAATTCTGCATTATTAATTGCTTTCATCGCCTGTTGCGGATTATGTGTATCCAGCTCCGGTTCCAGATTCATAAGCACGTAAGCGCGACAAGAGGATACAGCGCTATTTGAATCATCGCTAAACATTTGCGCAGCATTGTATTGAGATCTTCGTTCGTCGCGCTTAATCTCAGTTCCTAATACACCTCGACCTGGAACTGCTCCTGCGAGATAAGCACCTACACTGTTGGCTGCTTCACCCAGAAACCCAAAGTTTGCTCCGGTTGCCTTTGCAATCGCCTGCGCGAATGCGTGAATATCTGCGTAGAGCGGGTGATGTTGAGCTACATTCCCCATAAAAATCGCAGCAGGATTATTAGCGAGCATGCTTTCTGCAATTGCTCGTGCCACATTGGCGGTACTCACTGATGCTATTGCTTGCCTGATATGCGCAGAAATCCCTTCAATAGGTTTAGTCTCAGCAATCACTTTAAGAACTTGCGCTAGCATATTTACCATTTCAGAAGGTGCTACGATTGCACGATGAGCAGTTCTCATCAGCAGATCATCGTCTATTGGATTAATAATGCTAAGCTGTGCTCCTTTTTTCACCGCTTGACGGAAGCGATGAGCCAAAAGAGGATGATCCTTACGCAATGTACTGCCGATAATCAGGATTGATTTTAACTGCAGAATATCGGCGATACTCATTCCTAACCAGGGCGCTCCCTGCAAGTTGCCGTCAGCCCGGAAATCTGATTGACGCAAACGATGATCGATATTTCCACTTCCCAGTGCTCGCATCAATTTCTGCAACAGAAAGAGCTCCTCCAAGGTGCTATGAGCCGATCCTAAAGCGCCGATGCTGTTTACACCGTGTCTTTCCATCACCGATTTTAGGCCATCGACAGTAAATATCAGCGCTTCCTGCCAATCACACGAATGCCACTGGCCATTGCGCTTGATCATGGGAGCCGTCAAGCGATCTTCCGAATTTAATCCTTCGTAGGAAAAACGATCTTTATCCGATAACCAGCATTCATTAATTTCTTCATTTTCACGAGGTAAAACTCGCATCACTCGATTTTGTTTTACCTGGACGATTAAATTACTACCCAAACCACAATGGGGACTGATCGATTTTCTACGTGATAGCTCCCAAGTGCGTGCCGAATAACGAAATGGCTTACTGACCAGAGCGCCTACCGGACAAAGATCGATTACATTGCCTGATAATTCAGAATCAACTGTTTTACCTATAAACGATAAAATTTCAGAATGCTCGCCACGGCCGGCCATGCCTAATTCCATAATTCCGGCAATTTCCTGGCCAAAACGTACACAGCGTGTACAGTGAATACAGCGAGTCATATCAGTTGAAATAAGCGGTCCAAGATTTTTGTTAACGACTACCCGCTTTGCTTCCTGATAACGCGATTCACTGGCTCCGTAGCCGACGGCGAGATCTTGTAATTGACATTCCCCCCCTTGATCGCAAATAGGACAGTCCAATGGATGATTGATCAGCAAGAACTCCATGACGCCTTTTTGCGCCGTTGCCGCCTGCTGAGAATGGGTAAACACTTTCATTCCTTCTGTTGCGGGTGTTGCGCAAGCGGGTAAAGGCTTGGGTGCTTTCTCTACTTGCACCAGGCACATACGGCAATTCGCAGCAATCGACAATTTTTTGTGATAACAAAAATGAGGGATATAGATCCCAAGCTGCCTTGCACCGTCCATCACAGTGCCACCTTTGGGCACAGTTACTTGCTTACCATTGATTTCGATATTGACCATCGATTACAAACTCTCGGATTAATCATATATAAAAAAGAACTACATCGACTTGGCACACATCACACCATACATTTCTTATGCTCAATGTGATATACAAACTCATCTCGAAAATGCTGCAGCATTGCGCGTACAGGCATTGCCGCAGCATCACCTAGTGCACAAATAGTGCGTCCTTGAATATTGTCAGCTAGGTTATCGAGCAGATCCAGATCTTCTGACCGGCCTTTCCCGTGCTCTATACGATTGATGATACGATACAGCCAGCCCGTACCTTCTCGACACGGTGTGCATTGACCACATGATTCCTCATAATAAAAATAAGAGAGGCGCTCTAGTGCTCTTACCATACATGTTGTGTCGTCCATGATAATTACCGCCCCAGAACCAAGCATCGATCCAGCCTTAGCGATTGAGTCATAATCCATATCTGTTTTCATCATGATATCACCAGGCAGAACTGGCATTGATGATCCGCCTGGAATACACCCCTTTAGCTTCCTGCCGCCACGCATACCACCAGCCATTTCCAGTAACTCCGCAAATGGAATTCCTAATGGCACTTCATAATTTCCTGGCTTATTCACATGACCTGATATTGAAAAAATCTTGGTGCCACCGTTATTGGGCTTTCCGAGCTGTAAATACTTCTCTCCACCATTGCGAATGATCCAGGGTACTGACGCAAATGTCTCAGTATTGTTAATCGTTGTTGGTTTACCATAAAGACCATAGTTTGCAGGAAAGGGAGGCTTGAAGCGAGGTTGTCCCTTTTTTCCTTCTATCGACTCGAGTAATGCCGTTTCTTCGCCGCAAATATATGCGCCATAACCATGATGATTATAAAGTTGGAAGCTAAAATCCGAACCTAGAATATTGTTTCCAAGAAAACCTGCCGAGCGTGCTTCTTCGACAGCTTCTTCCATGCGCTCATAGGTTTCCCAGATTTCACCATGAATATAGTTGTATCCAGCTTTGACACCCATGGCGTAGGCTGCAATCAACATACCCTCTATTAAGATATGCGGATTGTACCGCATGATATCGCGATCCTTAAACGTACCCGGCTCGCCTTCATCTGAATTACATACCAGATACTTATCCCCCTCGTATTGACGCGGCATGAAACTCCATTTCAAACCAGTTGGAAACCCCGCACCCCCACGACCACGCAAAGCGGATTTTTTAACCTCCTCAATGACCTCTTCAGGAGATATCTTGTTAGCAATAATTTTCTTGAGAGCAGTATAGCCATCTCGCTTGAGATAACTTTTCAACCTCCAGTTATCAGGATCAGCAGGATCCACGCCAGCCAGGATCACCTGAACAGACTGAGTCATTTGCGCAATTCCTCCAACAATTGATCTATTTGATCATTGGACATAAAGCTACACATTCGCTTGTTATTAACCAGCAAAACAGGCGCGTCTCCACATGCCCCCATGCATTCACCTTCCTTTAGGGTGAATAGCCCATCAGCAGTAGTCTCATTAAACCCAATTCCAAGCTTTTGCTTTAAATAATCTGCCGCATTATTTCCGCCCGATAAAGCACAGGGGAGATTGGTACAAACTGTGATTTTATACTTACCCACCTGCCTCAGATTGTACATATTATAAAATGTCGCAACCTCATAAACCGCGATAGCTGGCATGCCCAAATATTTGGCAATGAAATCCATGGTTTCAGTAGCGAGCCAGCCTTTCTCGTCCTGTGCGATAGCAAGTGCGGACATGACTGCCGATTGCTTCTGATCGGCAGGGTACTTTGCAATCTCTCGATTTATTTTTTCCAAGGATTCAGTACTTAACATTTCTTTTATTTATCTATCTATTTCACCAAAAACGATATCCTGTGTACCAATAATTGCAACCAAGTCGGCAATCATGTGACCACGTGACATTTCATCCAAGGCTGCTAAATGAGCAAACCCTGGTGCACGAATTTTTAAACGGTAGGGTTTGTTGGCGCCATCGGAGATAATATAGATACCAAACTCCCCTTTGGGATGCTCAACCGCTGCATAGGCTTCACCCGGTGGAACGTGGATACCTTCAGTAAAAAGCTTGAAGTGATGAATCATCTCTTCCATGCTTTGCTTCATGGCTACACGCGAAGGCGGAGCTACTTTATGATTATCGACAATGACTGGCCCAGGATTGTTGCGCAGCCATTCAACACACTGCTTGATGATACGATTGGATTGCCGAAATTCTTCAATACGCACTAAATAGCGGTCATAACAATCGCCATTGACCCCTACAGGTATATCAAAATCAATTCGATCATAAACTTCATACGGCTGTTTCTTACGCAAATCCCATTCCACTCCAGAACCACGCAGCATCGGCCCTGTAAAACCCAAAGCCTTAGCTCGCTCTGGTGGAACCACACCAATATCGACCAATCTTTGTTTCCAGATACGATTATCTGTCAGAAGTGTTTCATACTCATCGACGAATTGTGGAAAACGGTTGGTGAAATCCTCAATAAAATCAAGCAATGATCCCTGGCGATTCTCATTTCTTTTCTTCGTTTCTTTTTCGTCATGAATATGTGATGGCTGGTATTGAGGCATAGTATCAGGCAGGTCTCGATATACCCCACCCGGACGGTAATATGCTGCATGCATTCTGGCGCCCGAGACAGCTTCATAGCAATCCATCAAATCTTCTCTATCACGGAATGCATAGAGAAATACAGTCATTGCCCCCACATCTAGCGCATGCGCTCCTAGCCAAAGCAGGTGATTCAGTATTCTCGTTATTTCATCAAACATGACACGTATATACTGAGCTCGCAAAGGAACCTCGATTTGTAATAGCCGCTCTATTGCCATTACATATGCATGCTCATTCACCATCATGGAAACATAATCCAGTCGATCCATATAAGGTACTGACTGAATATAGGTTTTGTTTTCAGCTAATTTCTCCGTGGCACGATGCAGCAACCCAATATGCGGATCGGCTCGCCTTATCACTTCACCATCTAATTCCATCACCAACCGCAAAACACCGTGTGCAGCAGGGTGTTGCGGCCCAAAATTCATGGTATAATTGCGTATCTCAGCCATACCCTAAGCAATCCTGACATTAAAAAAGATATGTTTTGATTTCATGTTTAATCGACCTTATCTTCCTCACCGTAATATTTCTCACGAATTACATAAGGCGTTATCTCACGGGGCTCTATTGTGACGGGTTGATAAATGACTCGCTTCTGATCAACATCATAGCGCATCTCCACATGCCCGGATAATGGAAAATCCTTGCGAAAGGGATTACCAATAAAACCATAATCAGTAAGAATTCTCCGCAAATCCTGATGATTCGAGAAAATGATACCGTAAAGATCAAATGCCTCACGCTCAAACCAATTAGCCGATGGCCAAATGCCCATCACTGAATCCACGATTGGAAATTCATCATCATCGACAAATATCCTTACCCTTAATCGATGATTGAGATTTATCGAGAGTAAGTGATAAACAACGGCAAAACGCCTGTTCTGACGCCCCTCCCCTGCAAAAGAGTTATTGGTATAGGCAGAATAATCCACGCCACACAAATCAATGAGCATATCAAAATTTAAGCTGGAGTGATCGCGCAGCACCTCCATTACATCTAATAAGTCGCGTGACTGCGCCACGATAGTTATTTCTTTCAAGTGCTGGTTTAAACTAACCAACTTATCACCAAGCGCATCCCGCAAAGATGAGGAGAGTTTTTCAAAACGACTGATCGACATGTTAGAGCCTAGCGCGCAATAGTATTCGTTTTTTTGATCTTATTTTGGAGCTGGATGATTCCATAAAGCAAGGCTTCAGCAGTAGGAGGACACCCCGGAACATAAATATCAACCGGCACGATTCGATCACATCCACGCACTACGGAATATGAATAATGATAGTAGCCCCCACCATTCGCACAGGATCCCATAGAAATTACCCAGCGTGGTTCAGCCATTTGATCATAAACCTTACGCAATGCAGGTGCCATCTTGTTGCACAATGTTCCTGCCACAATCATCACATCTGACTGCCGCGGGCTAGGACGAAAAACGATACCGAATCGATCTAAATCATAACGTGAGGCCCCAGTTTGCATCATTTCCACCGCACAACAAGCAAGCCCAAAAGTCATTGGCCACATTGACCCAGTACGCCCCCAGTTAATCACAGAATCCAGACTAGTGGTTATAAAACCTTTATCTACTGTACCATCCATAATATCAATCCCACTCCAAGGCGCCTTTCTTCCATTCGTAAACAAAACCCACAATAAGTATGCCGAGAAATATCAGCATCGCAACAAAGCCAAACATACCGATCTCATTTAATACAACCGCCCAAGGAAAAAGGAATGCAATTTCCAGATCAAATAGAATGAACAATATCGCAATCAAATAGTAGCGCACATCAAATTTCATACGTGCATCTTCAAATGCCTCAAAACCACACTCGTAGGGAGACAATTTTTCGCTATCGGGTCGATTAGGTGCAAACAACCAACCGGCCAACATGGATAACACACCTACTGACAATCCAACCAAAATAAAAAGTAAAACTGGGAAATAATTACCAAGCATTGTATCTAGCATAATCATTATTCTCGTTATTGATTTATTTGCGTAGCCACCAATCTCTTAGTAAGAAATGGTGCCGATGGCGAGACTCGAACTCGCACAGCTTTCGCCACCGCCCCCTCAAGACGGCGTGTCTACCAATTCCACCACATCGGCCACTTATTTCCAAGCAGATCACAAAATCCGCTCAATACTGGCATTCAACACAATCATAAACAACGGCTTAACTACTCGGGTATTTCTCGGGCCTTAGAGGTAGCATCATTTTTTTCTGGCATTTCAGAAGAAGGCGCCGCATCTGATGATTTTTTTGCATCTTGAACTTCAACAGACTCCATCTCAAAACGTCTCATCACACTAGCACTTTCATCTCCACCACCAGAAAAATAAGCCAGTGATAAGCTAGTGATGAAAAATACTGCAGCTGCCAAAGCTGTTGTTCGACTTAAAAAATTAGCTGAACCACTCGCACCAAATAGGCTTCCCGCCGAGCCACTGCCAAACGCAGCCCCCATATCCGCGCCTTTTCCGTGCTGTAACAGAACTAAAATAATAACTACCAATGCCGCCACCAGATGAATCGACCAAACTATTGTTTCCATTTTCTCTCTATATACAAATCAATGCTGTGCAGCCGAACAGATTGAAATAAATTCGTTAGCAATCAATGAGGCGCCTCCTATCAACCCCCCATCGATATCGGACATTGCAAACAAATCACTTGCATTACTGGATTTGACACTTCCTCCATAAAGGATCTGTACGCTAGCTGCCACACCTGCATTTTGCTGAGCAATCTTGTTGCGTATGAATGCATGCACACTCTGCGCTTGCACGGGAGTAGCCGTTCTACCTGTACCAATAGCCCATACTGGTTCATACGCAATAACTGATTGCGCTAACGAATCAATGCTCATTAATTTAATCACTGCATCGAGCTGCTCTTCTATTATCCGTTCTGTTTCACCAATTTCGCGTTGCGCCAGCGTCTCACCGACACATAAAATGGGTATCAATCCAGCACCCTGAGCTTTCTTAAATTTTTCGGCCACTGTATGGTTATCCTCACCAAATAAAGACCGTCTCTCGGAATGCCCAACAATTACATAACGACATGCAAAATCCAATAACATTTCTGCCGCTACTTCTCCCGTATAGGCACCCAAATCAAATTGGCTCACGTTCTGCGCTCCCCAAACAACATGAGTATCTTTCAGAATGAGCTGCACTGCTGGCAGATAAGGGTATGGCGCACAAACCGCACAAACGATATCCGGTAACTCAGTGGTTCCCGTAATAATTGCATTCAGTAACTCCCTGCTCTGAGCCAAATTGCCATTCATTTTCCAGTTACCGACAACCAACTTTGCGCGCATCCTCTTTCCCCAAATATCAGAACACGGCATGCTACCCTTGAATAAGCACTGCGTCAATCTCTTGACAAACCATGATTTTAGCGGTTCAAACAACCAGAATGAAAGATTCCCTCGTAAAACTTATAAATTGACAAAGTCAACTCTATAAAAAACACGACTTTTCAGTGATGAAATCTGTTAATTCTGAACTGATTGCTGAAACATTGCAATAACAGAGCCCTACCCAAATTCCGCGATTGAATTTTTAATCTCACCTGCGGATGCTCACGAAGCATGATCGCGGAGTGGATTTGATGGCGAGTATGAGTATGACGCCACTAATTTCGGTGTTATTGTTACATTTTAGCTTTTTGAAGACGAGTTTGTCTTTTCCGCAGTGAGGCGGCACCGAGTAGATAAAGGGACGGGTCAGTTACGGAACGAGGGATTGGGCCAATTGGTAGCTTTTAGTACGGATGTTTTGGAATA
>NZ_FNDH01000057.1 GCF_900100485.1 Nitrosomonas sp. Nm132
AACCACTACATCTTATTCCTGCACTGAAACTCAGCAAGCCTACTTTCTCAACCACAGCTATGTCAAGAATTTTGGGTAAGAATTTATTACTTAGATATGGAAATTATGATTTCTCAACCGTCTCTTTGTTTGGGCTTTTGCGTTGTAAAAAGAAGAAAGTTAGCCCCCCTGCTACGCCAAGCAGAAGCATGATCTCCAACATACCAAAACCGGAGCCATGACCACCATGCCCCCCATCTCCTCCAACATGCAGCGGAACGCGGACGACAGGACGAACAGTATCACCTTCCACCTTTTCCAGTAATATTACATATTGACCAAGCTCTTTCAGCTCTGTCGCAACAACAATAATTCCCGAAGGATACGTCTCGGGTGGCATATAAAAACCATGATGTTCACCAGCACCATGTGATACAGCTTTGTGCTCCTTATGTTTTTCTACATCATGCCCATCGTGGCTATTATGCTCATCATGTTCCATTTCATGATCTTTCTCTTTGCTAGCATTGCCAGGCGCAGCCACATCGCCGCGAGCTTCCCCATGTCCCTCATGCCCCGCCTTTACTAGACGCACGGCAAGCGGTATCTCACGAGCATTGGCAGGCAACTCAATCGTCACATTTACCTTTCCAATATTTGGCACATGATCGCAATATGAATGCATAGGAGGAATATTACCCTCTGGCACCTCATAAACGCTGACAGTTACAGGAAAATCTCCCGTCTCAACCTGACACCCTCCATGCCCAGCATGATGCCCTTCATGTGCGAGCATCAGCTGCGCATAAAGTGAAAATGCTGCTAATGACAATACTACTGCTACGCATAATTGCATAACCCATCTATTACGTGAAGCCTTTCTCATACTTTCTCCAGATTCTTAATCTTAATCAATATGTAATCTGCTCAGCGACATTGCCCAGCATATTTGCTTGTGATTGTATAACAAAAAATTAAGGAAAGTCTGAATAAGTGCGTCAGCAAGAATGCAACAGGACGCGCAGCACATATAATTAGCCATACACATCAAACAGATAAAATTTAGAATGAATGCTACCCAATCTATAGCAATAGTGAATAGCCACTTATATTCAAAATTTTTTAAGAAGCAAAATATCAATCGCCAGAGATAAAAAATTCTGTCCAACAAAACAAAATATTTCTTATGCACCTAGAGATTAGGAAAAAATGAGATACATAAGGATTTGATTTTTTGAACGAACCTCATGACCGGCAAATTGCCATTGCATAAATTGATTTAATTGGACTATACTTAAATGCAACTAAGTTGCAAATATGCTCTCTATGCCAAACAATTTCCATGAAAAAGCCAAAGAGTTGGTTAGACATACTGGTGATCGCGCCACTCATCACAGAATCCGAACACTTGCCACTCTATTGGCAGAGCAGCATGCGCTTACTCATCGTGAAATTGAAGAGCGATTAAACGTGAAACAACAGCTGGATCGCGTAACGCTTTACCGAGTTCTTGAATGGATGAGCAAGAAAAATTTAGTACACAAAATAGCAGGAGATGATCGTGTATGGCGCTTCCGCGTCAATACGGAATTACACACGCATCAACACGCTCATTTCATATGTACACGATGCACCAAGGTAACATGCCTAGACGATCTCAAGATTAAACCTGGGCCCTCCTTACCACTTGGCTATTTACTCCATGAAATTGAATTAACGGTTAAAGGATTATGTGCTGAATGCGCTTATTAGATTAACTATTCAAAAAATGGAATAACAACATTTCTCTGCAAAATGATCGCCCTCATGCCTCATAAAACTATTATTCTAATTTTTTCACTATCATTACTTTCTATACCCATCTTACAAGCTGGGCATTTGCTGGCGCACTTCGAGGTATTGCAAGTTGAAACAATCATAAACAGCCTAGATGAAATTGATGATGGCATTAATCACCACTGCTTTGATTGTTTAGCTCTAAAAGCATTGGGGCCTTTTTTGCTTTTTCTGAGTTTTCTTTTTTCCGAAAAATTTACTAGTCGGCCACTACCTGGTTATATCAACAAATTCGACTATTATAGCGTTACCTCTGTTTACCATACCCGTGCCCCCCCTTGATTTTCAAACTTTACCAGTATTTTGATCATGTAGCCTTAATCCAGCGCTGAGCCTGATTAAACAAAGCATTCTCGATTCGTAAAATCATTACCTAACAAAAAACTAACAGGGCCATCGTCCCCAATAATGCAACCAAGTTGCATTATTGGGCTCAGCAATTCTTCTAATGCTTAACCATAGATCATGTTTTATCAGTATGCTATCTTATAAATTTATAAAAAATAGGATCCCATATACAGACAACCAAAGAGTACAATTTAGGTTACCTATTATTGGTTTAGCTATCTTTAGCTTCAACAATGCTATTGCTCAAGCGGAAGAGGTCAATAAAACAACCCAACTCCCCGAAATCGTCATAACCTCGACACCATTTCAAGACCGTAGTGAGCTAAATATGGCTCAACCTACCGCTGTTTTACATGGAGACAACCTCCGTCGAAAGCGTGAGGTAAGTCTTGGTGATACTTTATCCACTGAACTTGGTGTAGCTTCAAGCTCATTTGGACCGGGTGCTGGTCGACCTATTATTCGCGCCTTAGATGGGCCACGCATTCGAGTGCTGGAAAACAGTGTTGGCACGCTGGATCTCTCCTCCCTGAGCCCGGATCATGCTGTCACTATCGAAACACTCAATGCTTCACAAATTGAAATTTTGCGGGGCCCAGCAACACTGCTTTATGGTGGCGGCGCAACAGGTGGCATAGTGAATGCTGTAACTGGTCGCATTCCCGGTCAATTGTTCAAATCGTTAAAGGGTAATTTTGAAGTCCGTGGAAATACTACCACTGAAGAAAGAACGGGATCTTTTAATGTTAATAGGAGTTTTGGTCAAACATCATGGAGTATCGGTGGTTTCAAGCGTAAAACAGGTGATTATCATATTCCTGGGCAAGCGAATATTAATCAGAGCGTTCATAACGAGAAGAATGTAGTTAGAAACAGTGCGGTTGATTCTCAAGGCCTGTCTGTCGGCGGCTCATACGTCGGCGAGAGAGGATTTTTCGGTGGATCTATCTCATTGCTGGAAAGTAAGTATGGTATCCCGACCCCTGAAAGATCCAGTATTGACTTAACACAAGCCCGTTATAACCTGGCTGGCGAACTAGACAGCCCTTTCACTGGTTTTGAGAGACTCAAAGTACGTATGGGCTACAATGACTACAAACATGATGAACTTGAAAATAATAATGAGCTAGGTACTCGCTTTAAAAATCGAGAACTGGAAAGCCGAGCTGAGTTTCTGCATTCACCTATTGCAAATTTAAAAGGGTTATTCGGCATACAATTTCAGGATCGTACATTTTCTGCTTTGGGTGAAGAAGCGATCGTACCTGTTACCAAATCGCGCTCTACCGGACTTTTTCTTATCGAAGAACGCAACTGGGATAATTTTCGATTCGAATTTGGTGGACGATATGAATATGCCACCCGCGATCCACAAAATGATATCGACCAATCGCGCACATTCAGTCTTTTTAATGGCTCCGCAGGCACTTCCTGGAATTTTATAAAAGACTATAGGCTAGGATTAACGGCAACACACGGTCAACGCGCGCCAGCAATAGAAGAGCTCTATGTGAATGGCGCTCATCATGCCACAGGCACATTCCAGATTGGTGATAATGCCTTACGCAAAGAAGCGACCAACAATTTTGATTTATCCCTTAGCAAACCTTCCGGATTTGTGAAATGGAAGGTTAACGCCTTTTATAACCGGTTTAATAACTATATCTTTTTTAGAAACATCGATACTGATGGTGATGGCATTGCTGATCGTGTTGATGAAGATGGAGGGTTAGATTCACAAGGTGAATTTCAAGCACTGGATATAGCTCAGACCGATGCCACATTTTATGGAGCAGAAGCGGAGGTCATTTTTACTCTCAAACCTGATAACCTAGACTTGCGTCTGTTTACAGATTATGTGCGTGGTAAATTAGACAAAAAGAACGGAAATGTACCTCGTACGACACCACAACGTTTCGGATTGGAACTAAACTACCAAATCGGCCCCTGGACTGCGAATCTAACTACGATACACGTTCTACGCCAAAACAAACGCGCAGAACTTGAAAGCAGCACTCCGGCCTATACGCTACTCAATCTTGAAGCTAGTTATCGAATAAAAGAAACTCAATCAAACGGTATCAGACTCTTTGTTCAAGGTAGAAATTTACTTGATGAGGAAATACGCATTCATACCTCATTTTTAAAGAACTTTGCACCACAACCTGGAAGAGCTCTAGTAGCGGGAATAAGAGGTGATTTCTAGACGTTACTCAATATCGAAAGATTCTTGCAAAGAGACTCAAGATGTCACATAAAGCTCAATTATAGGAATATTGCAGGATTCTTAGTTAGCGCAACCAGCACAATATAGAAGAATACTAGCTGAGCCATGATCCATGCACTCACCTTAACTATGCGGGTCTTACCAAATCTCAGTGCGACCATGCCCAGTCCAATATAAATAAGCAGTCCTACAACCTTTGCAGTTAGCCAAGAATCCACAAGCGGATTCTGTTGTATCAGGATAGCCAGCATGATTGCGCTGGAGAACAGCACCGTATCAATGACATGCGGCATTATTTTTACCCAGCGCTGCTGCAATTGAGCTGATGCACGCATCATCCATATACCCCGAGTCAGAAATAACAAATAACTCAGCATGACGCTGGATATATGAACCAACTTTAATAGGGTATAACTCATCACCATTTCTCTAGGAAAAACCAACCATGGCTGCCTGCAACTGCACCCGCAACTGTAATAACACTAATACTCAATAAAAACCAGTGCAAACGCAGAATCAGTGCAAACGTCTTTTCCGGCTTGCTTTGCGCTCTGGCCTTAAACCATTTATGGAGTACCCATGGCTCCAGCACAAACAACATCAGCGTAAAAATAGCCCATACTAATACCATGGCATGCATCCACCAGGAATGGAATTCAGCAAAACGATTCCAGCCATCGAGGATATACATCATGTAAAAACCGCTCAGTCCTACCAGCAATGTGGTGAAGCGCGCCTGAGCAGCAAAGCGACTTTCAATATGCTCAAAGAAATCGACACGTTCTTCAGCTGATTTCATTTTTGCTACCGCAGGAAGCAAAACTGTCGTCACCATGGCGACGCCTCCAATCCAAAGCACTACTCCCAATACATGCAATACCCTGGCTAATACAAACTCATCCATACTGAATCATGCTTGCTTGAGCTTTTTCACGTAAAAATGCAGGCAGTAGCTTAAAATTTATTCGCCAGAAGTCCATTCCTTTGCTTCATCATAATCAGAAAAAACAACCACATCTGCATCGATGAACAAGTTTGACACCCAAGCACTCCATGCCTGCCATTGGTTATCAGTGACTACCGCAACCCGATTAAATTCGCTACCATGCTCGCGCATGAACTTGATTTCTTCCCATGCGACATCTACCGTGTAATTCACCATATCCCGCCAATCAAATAACAGATTTAACTGATCCTCAGAATGTGCCCGATATAGCACCTGGTCTTCAAATTCTTTATAGTCGCTCAAGGTAAATTCCCCGATTACAGCTACGATCATTAGATTATTGATTTTTTGAATAGTAATCATGTGCGTATTCCCCGATATAATGTATCTATTATAAGCAATTGATTTTCAATATGTGAATAGCCTATTTCTATTGACTACGAACGCTAACTGGTGCAATTCTTAGGCTTAGCAAGCCACCTAACACAATCATCCCCATCCCCATCCAAGCAGAAATTGGCAGAATTTCATTCCAGAAAAAAGCATCCCACAACCCCGCAAATAATACCGTACTATATGCAAGCGCACCGACCACCATCGTTCTACCGACACGATAAGCCCGTGTGAGCGCCAGTTGTGCAAGTGTAGCCGTTATGCCAATCCCGACTAACAGCCATACGTTACTGGATGTAATAGCACTAAAGTTAGTTAACGATAACCACATGCCAGTAATCACCGTACAAATCAAGGTAAAATAAAAAACCACCAGCCATTCAGACTCACCTAGCTTACCAAGCTGCTTCAAATTAAGATGTGCAACGCTTGCCAGAATACCCGAGATCAAACCGACTAATCCCGCCTGCCACTGATCTTCATGCAAAGAGGGACGTAGCAATAAAACCACTCCTATAAACCCGAGCACGACCGCCATAACCAACGCCCAATGCAAGTGCTCTTTTAAAACAATCGTCGCCAACAGCGCTAGAAATAACGGCCAAGTATTATTCAGTGACACCGCGGTTGCCAATGGCAGTTGCGTAATGCAATAAAAAAACAACAACAACCCACCAAGGCCGAATAACCCACGCCAGCAATGGATTTTCCAATGTTCAGTCGCCAATGAAACACGGCTGGCGCGCATAGCTAAATACGTTAATAGCAGGCCAAACAAAGAACGATAAAATACTAGTTCGATACTCGAAAAATGTGCCGCACCCAACTTTACCAGCAGACCCATGCAAGCAAACATGAAACCTGCCACGAGCATCCAAAGCGAGTCCATCAGTAATTAACCAATGAGAAATGCAAATCAGAACTACAGCTAGCGTAAGTAGGATCCTATCTCCCTTTGCAGGAAATTGTGAAAATGCGCCATTCCCGCTTCCATCGGCATTTGATATGGACCAAATTCATTGATATTCTGCTGATAAAGTGCACGGCGACCGTCCGTCATCAACCTGCAAATTTCCTCATCTTCTATTGCTGTTTCACGATAAGCAGCTTGCTCCGTCTCAATGAATTCTCGTTCAAACAAAGCAATTTCTTCCGGGTAATAGAATTCAATAACATTCATGCAGCTCTCCACCCCAGTCGGCAAAATGGTACTAATGACCAGTGTATGGGGGTACCACTCAAGCATTACATTAGGATAATAGAGTAGCCAAATAGCACCATAAGACGGGAGTCGATTATCATCATACTGCAGCACCTGCTTGTGCCACCTGTCATAAACAGGTGTGCCCGCCCGATTGAACTCAGGGTTCACCCCCACTACCTGAACGTTATACCAATCGCCAAATTCCCAATCAAGTTTATTTGTGTCGACAAAATGCCCTAAACCAGGATGATAGGGCTCAACATGATAGTCCTCTAAATAAACTTCAATAAACGTTTTCCAATTACATGTGTAACGATCTATTTGTACGCGATCCAACACATGATTGGAAAAATCAAAATCTTTAAGTACACTTAGATGCGTCATATCATGCATAACATTGCGCTCACCAGCAAACAACAGACCGTTCCAGGTTTGCAAGGTTGTTCTACCTAAATCAAGACAAGGATTTTTGTTAAAGTGCGGCGCTCCCAACAGCTTGCCATCCATCGCATAAGTCCAGCGATGGATAGGACAAACAATATTTCTGGCATTCCCACGTCCTTTCAGCAAGAGCGACTGACGATGGCGGCACACATTTGATAACAGCTCGATTCCTTTCTCATTGCGAACCAATACCTTGGCATCACTCATCCATTCCATAACATGGTAATCCCCAACATTAGGCACCATCAATTCATGCCCAATGTAACCAGGACCTCGATCAAACAATTGCTGTTTTTCCAATTCAAAAATATGTGGGCTAAAATACCAGTCAACAGGAAGTTGTTGGGGCTTCTCAGTCAATTGTGATACTTGCGCTAGACTAAACATATGAAATCATTTATTAAAGTAACGTTAAACAGAGTTTGATGCCCAATTGACAAATCAAATACTCAGAAATTCAAAAAAATCAGTAAAACAGAAAATTGCGTCTATACTTACACTACTATAATAGGCGGATCGCTAATAGGTTTCGCTTTGAGGATTGTGATTGCAATAAGGCCTTACATCTCTGAGACTTAAATCTACATTATCCACTTATTCCATAAGATTACAATCTTGGGGTTATGCGGAAATCGCATGAATTGATTAAACATAATTTGGAAGAGTCATCTCAATGAAATTCAATCAACAAACAAAAAAAACTTGCATGCTTCTAGCAAGTGCATTCATTATCAGTCTTACCTCCTGCGATAGTAGCCAGGAATCTGTAAACGTCAAAAGTAAAACTTCACTTAAAGGACCTACCACCGGGATACTCACCAACACCGCACCCGTTGCAGGTGTTTCCTATATTGCCTCTTCTGGTTCGACTGGTATCACTGATGCGCAAGGTGTTTATCGTTACAATCATGGCGATAATGTTAAATTCAAGTTGGGTGAACTGGTCATCGGTGATATTGAAGCATCGGCTATCGTTACGCCTATAGAACTGGCTGCAGGCAATGAGAACAAACTAAAAAATCTGCTTATCCTGCTGCAATCCCTCGATTCAGATGACAACCCAGCAAATGGAATTTCCATTCCTGCAGAAGCAGCCTCTGCTGTTAAGTCCACACTCGATCTCGAAGCTGATCCAGCCACATTTGCTGACACTGCTATGCTCCAAGCTGCTCGAGAATCTGCGGGTATACCTGGTGAGATTAAATCTGTGGAAGAAGCAAGTGAATACTTCCTCTCTCAAGGAATTACCTTGCTTAGCAGCCACATCTGGGTAAAATACGACAATCAAAGCGCAAGCATCATACATATCGCTGAAAATGGAAGTGGTGAATACTTGCAGGGCGAGGCCACAGCAGATGACTCTTGTGATGAAAACCGCATATGTGGTGGTAGCACCATTATCAAAGCTGGGGTGGAATATGGGATCACACGCGCCGAGGAATTCGATACCAGAGGATTTAAGCTTACTGGATCACCTTCAATCGATACCAACCTACGAGCTGGTTTATCGCATCCGCGCCCTACCTGGAGAATCCATACTAATGGTGATGAACTCATCATTTCGGATATCGTAGTTGCACAAAGGGAAAGGCAGCAAAGCGGCCTCTTCGGCGAGCTCTTTCACATTTCACGCCCAATTGAACTCAGCTCAGATGATGAGCCCATTCCAACTGAGATCAAGGAAAAGCGATATGCCAAAATGGATAATGTAACTAATGGGATTGTTGGCGCATGGGGATTGAACAAAGATACTGTAAAATCAAAATTATTTCTGTTCTTTCCTAATAGCAGATTTATGCTAATCGATCCTACAGGAAAAACTTATCAATCCGAGGAATCAAAATGCGGAACGCCAGGTGTTGAGTTTGCTTCGTATGCTTTTGATTCCAGCACGAAAGCCTTGAAAATATCAAGCTTTATTTATGATACCAACGGTTGCGTTGGCTTCTCAGATAGTTCTGATAAATCGATTTCATTTGACATTAGCTCGGATGGTAATACTGCAACCCTAACCACGCAAGGCGAAGCCCCTGTGATCTTGTACAGGGCATCAAACTAATTTCGCAAGTCCCCATTTAAAGACAAGCAAACTTCTAAAACTTGCATTAGTCGGCGAGAGTATGAACGCAACTCTCGCCGCTTTCTCAGGCCTACAACATCATCACCCATGTCTGAGGAATTCATCAAATGATGATCATCCGTGTCGCACTCGATATTCCAATCGATAGCCTGTTTGATTACATCGCTCCAGATGCAACGCAACAAGATATCGGTTTACGCGTACGCGTTCCTTTTGGTAAAAAAATCATGATAGGCATCATCATAGCCCTATCCAATGATACCCAAGTTCCGCATGACAAACTGAAGCAAGCTGAAGCTATTTTGCGGGATATTCCTCCCTTGCCTACTGCACTCATGGAATTATTTGAGTTCTGTAATCATTATTACCATCATCCGATCGGAATGGTCATCATGAACGGATTGCCCACACGATTGCGCAGCATTAGGCCCCTCCCACAACGATCTATCAAGCCATCATTCCTATTCCGTTTAACTGATACAGGCCAAGCAATAGCACTTTCTTGCATCCCCGGCCGAAATAAAATTAAACAGCGCCTGCTTGCTCGACTTAAAGAAGTGGACAACATCGGTAGTGAAGAAGCAAAGCGGCTCTCTCCGCGTGCTTCGAGGTTATTGCAGGAATTTTTAGTTCAAGGATGGGTAGAAAAGGTTCTAGTGGAACTGGAATTCACATTAAATGCTCCTCCTACTCTCCAGCTCACAGCCGAACAAATCACAGCAGTCAATGCTATTCAAGCAGAAATAGGCACATTCAACACCTGGTTACTCCATGGCGCCACAGGCAGCGGCAAGACCGAGATTTATCTACAAGTAACTTCAATGCTGCTAAAACAAGGACGCCAGGTACTCATCCTGGTTCCTGAGATCAACCTTACTCCGCAACTAGAAGCAATTTTCCGGTCACGCTTCCCCGCTACGCATCTGCTCAGCCTACACAGCAAACTCAATCCTTCCGAGCGCATAAGTGGCTGGCTACAGGCACAACGAGGTGAAGCAGGCATTATCCTTGGAACACGCTTAGCCATCTTTACGCCATTGTCCAGGTTAGGTTTAATTATCGTAGATGAGGAGCACGATCATTCATTTAAGCAGCAGGATGGATTACGCTACTCAGCACGTGATATCGCGGTTTTTCGTGCAAAACAGGCCAATATCCCCGTCATATTGGGCTCTGCCACACCTTCACTGGAAAGCTATTACAACGCCATGATCGGTCGATATCGCAGGTTGCGTTTATATACCCGCGCAGCGAAGAACGCCACACTCCCAACCATACGTTATATCAATACGAACGCCATTCAGCTCAAAGAAGGGCTATCTGAGCCTCTGCTCATTGCACTGGAAAACTGCTTAACCCAAAAACAGCAAAGCATGGTTTTTATCAATCGCCGCGGTTATGCACCGGTATTATTATGCAAATCCTGCGCATGGCTTGCGACCTGTTCGCGCTGTTCCAGTCGTCTCGTTATACACTTGACACAAAAAAGCCTACGCTGCCATTACTGTGGTCATAAGGAACGCCTTCCACCCGCCTGCCCACAATGTGGTGACCAGGATCTCATGCCGTTTGGTCATGGTACTCAACGGATTGAAGCTGCATTGGCAAAATTTTTTCCTGAAGCACGCATTCTTCGTGTCGATCGTGACAACATCCGTCGCAAGGAAGCCTGGCAATCCATATTAGCTGCGATCCATGAACAACGGGTAGATATTTTGATAGGTACCCAACTTCTGGCGAAAGGGCATGATTTTCCTAATCTGTCCTTGGTAGGTGTGCTAAATGCTGATGCTTCCTTATATAGCACCGATTTTCGTGCAGAAGAACGGTTGTTTGCGCAACTGATGCAAGTTGCCGGACGAGCAGGTCGTGCGGAAACTGCTGGAGAGGTCCTCATTCAGACCGAGTTTCCCGATCACCCTCTATACCATGCACTAAGACATCACGATTACGATGCTCATGCACAAATACTGCTAAAAGAAAGGGAAATCACTCATTTTCCTCCCTATTCCTACCAAGCGCTCCTTAATGCCGAAGCACCCCAAATTGACATCGCCATGGACTTCCTCACACTGGCGATCACACTCATCAAACCTACGGAGCAAATAGAAATATTCGATCCGGTCCCTGCACAAATGGCACGACTAAAAGGACTAGAACGTGCACACCTACTCATACAGTCCCACTCTCGCAAGAGATTGCAGGCATTTCTCAGCGACTGGTATATAAAACTCTGCAAATTCCCCAACCGTAAAGTACGCTGGACTCTGGATGTTGATCCAATAGAATTTTGAGTGAAATCAGACTCGATTTGACATACTCAAATCATTAAAAATGATCATCAGAAAAGATTACTAGACCAATAACCCTAGGGTCTGTTGACGTTTTGAGGTAAGTATTTCATAAATCGAAGTAAACTCGTAATATTGAGAGATTTTTACACCCCTCCACAAAACGAGTTTGCGATGCCCCGACTGATGCTCACTGATGAATTCTGGCCGAAGCTGGAGAAGATTCTGCTTCAAGAAGCGATTTATAACAAGCGCAATCTGCACATGACGGTGGAGGGTGTGCTATACCGAATGCGGGTTGGTTGTCCGTGGCGGGACTTACCCGAGGTTTTTGGATGCTGGAATTCCATCTATAAGAGATTCAATGCTTGGTCATCCACTAACAAGTGGAGCAGAGTTTTCAAGGCGCTGATTATTGATCCGGATTGGGAATGGGAATGGGAATTTATTGATGGCAGCTACGTTAAAGCGCATCAGCATAGTGCGGGAGCTGCCGGCAAGAAGCCGCAGGCCAT
>NZ_FNDH01000073.1 GCF_900100485.1 Nitrosomonas sp. Nm132
CCGCACGTCCCATGGAGTGGCGCTTTACGAATGATGACGCTCGGGTAAAATTGAAGAAACTTTACCCGACTTTAGAAGAATGACTGAGTACTAGCGTGGGTTGGTTTTATGGGTTCAAGTTGCACTTGGTCATCAATGACCAAGGGGAATTGCCGGGAGTGAAAATCACGGCGGGCAATGTCGACGACCGTGATCCAGTACCGGAGCTGGCACACTCTTTGTTTGGGAAATTATTTGGTGACCGGGGTTACATCTCTCAGCCGCTCTTTGAGCAACTCTGGGAGCAAGGCGTACAGCTCGTTACCAAGGTGCGTAAGAACATGAAAAACAAGCTGCTGCCGCTGTTTGACAAACTTCTGTTGCGTAAACGCTCGATCATTGAGACTGTCAATGATCAATTGAAAAACATCTCACAAATCGAACATTCCCGCCATCGCAGTCCATTTAACTTCTTTGTTAATTTGATAGCCGGGCTAGTGGCTTACACCTGCCGCGAGAAGAAGCCTTCTCTTAATATTAGATTATCCCAGGCTCTTCCAGCTGCGGCGTAATGATTTTTATACCGAACTCACGTACCTAACGTAAATGCTAACCAATCCATTTTAATAGCTATTTCTGTGCGTTTGAGATCAAATGAGTCTGCCAATCAGACTTGAGGCATTTTTAAGGGAAAAACTACGCTGAATAGTTACAGTAATTCCAGCACGCCCTATTTAACAAATTAGGTAAATTATATGCGATCAGGAATTGTAACAGCTGACGAATGAGTAGCAGATTATTGCAAAAAACCCACCATAAACAAGCCATGGAAATAACCCAATCCGTATCTATCATCGGATGCAGTACTTGTAAACATCGTACTTTAGACAACTATCATTCTTTCTCAGAGTTGATTTCTTATTCAGAACCAATCCTCCCAAACCAAATAACATCAGATAAATACATCAATATTATTGAACTGGAACAATTTATATTTAGAGAGTGCGTATATATCTTTGATAACACGCCACACAGGAAGTGATACTAAGCAGTATCGGATTTGAGAGTGTTATTTTAACACGTATATTGAGTATGGCTTTAGTTTCATACTACTTTAACCATACCAACCATTTTGATAATTGAGCTTGGCGGTGACCTACTTTCACATGCGAAAACACACTATCATCGGCGCTACTTCGTTTCACGGTTCTGTTCGGAATGGGAAGAGGTGGTTCCGAAGCGCTATTGCCGCCAAGCATAACTCTTTTGTTTTAAATACATTAAAACAGAAAACTTTTAGTATATTTTATTATAACAAGAATTTCTCATTATTCTCAAAATTATAGGATCAAGCCTCACGGCCAATTAGTATCGGTTAGCTTAACATATTACTATGCTTCCACACCCGACCTATCAACGTTGTAGTCTTCAACGAGCCTTTAGGGGGATTTACTCCCCGGGAAATCTAATCTTGTGGCAAGTTTCCCGCTTAGATGCTTTCAGCGGTTATCTCTTCCATACTTAGCTACCCGGCAATACGACTGGCGTCATAACCGGTACACCAGAGGTATGTCCACTCCGGTCCTCTCGTACTAGGAGCAGCCCCACTCAAATTTCCAGCGCCCACGGCAGATAGGGACCAAACTGTCTCACGACGTTTTAAACCCAGCTCACGTACCACTTTAAATGGCGAACAGCCATACCCTTGGGACCGGCTACAGCCCCAGGATGTGATGAGCCGACATCGAGGTGCCAAACTCCCCCGTCGATATGAACTCTTGGGAGGAATCAGCCTGTTATCCCCGGCGTACCTTTTATCCGTTGAGCGATGGCCCTTCCATACAGAACCACCGGATCACTATGACCTGCTTTCGCACCTGCTCGACTTGTCAGTCTCGCAGTTAAGCACGCTTATGCCATTGCACTATCAGCACGATTTCCGACCGTACCTAGCGTACCTTCGTACTCCTCCGTTACTCTTTGGGAGGAGACCGCCCCAGTCAAACTGCCTACCATACACGGTCCCCGATCCAGATTATGGACCTAGGTTAGAATCCTAACAACACCAGGGTGGTATTTCAACGTCGGCTCCATATGCTCTAGCGAGCATATCTCATAGCCTCCCACCTATCCTACACAAGTATTGTCAAAATCCAATGTAAAGCTACAGTAAAGGTGCACGGGGTCTTTCCGTCTAGCCGCGGGTAGATTGCATCTTCACAAACATTTCAACTTCGCTGAGTCCCAGGAGGAGACAGTATGGCCATCGTTACGCCATTCGTGCAGGTCGGAACTTACCCGACAAGGAATTTCGCTACCTTAGGACCGTTATAGTTACGGCCGCCGTTTACCGGGGCTTCAATCAAGAGCTTGCACCCCATCATTTAACCTTCCGGCACCGGGCAGGCGTCACACCCTATACGTCCACTTTCGTGTTTGCAGAGTGCTGTGTTTTTATTAAACAGTCGCAGCCATCTTTTTATTGCAACCTTATTCAGCTCCTCGTGCGAAACGATTCACTTACTAAAGGCACACCTTCTCCCGAAGTTACGGTGTCAATTTGCCGAGTTCCTTCTCCTGGGTTCTCTCAAGCGCCTTAGAATTCTCATCCTACCCACCTGTGTCGGTTTACGGTACGGTCCTTACATAACTGAAGCTTAGCGGCTTTTCCTGGAAGCATGGTATTACTCACTTGGCGCCCCGAAGGGCGTTTCGTTATCACGTCTCAACTTAGCCGCCCGGATTTGCCTAGGCAGCATGTCTACACGCTTCAACCAGGACATCCAACACCTGGCTGAGCTAACCTTCTTCGTCCCCGCATCGCATTATGTAAAGGTACTGGAATATTAACCAGTTTCCCATCAGCTACGCATTTCTGCCTCACCTTAGGGGCCGACTCACCCTGCGTCGATTAACGTTGCACAGGAAACCTTGGGTTTTCGGCGAGGAAGCTTTTCACTTCCTTTATCGCTACTCATGTCAGCATTCGCACTTCCGATACCTCCAGCAATTTTTACAAATCACCTTCACAGGCCTACGGAACGCTCTCCTACCATCTACACTTACGTGTAAATCCCTAGCTTCGGTGTATAGTTTAGCCCCGTTACATCTTCCGCGCAGGACGACTCGATCAGTGAGCTATTACGCTTTCTTTAAAGAATGGCTGCTTCTAAGCCAATCTCCTGACTGTCTATGCCTTCCCACTTCGTTTACCACTTAACTATATCTTTGGGACCTTAGCTGAGGGTCTGGGTTGTTTCCCTCTC
The DNA here is from genome assembly GCF_900100485.1 of Nitrosomonas sp. Nm132. GTDB lineage: Bacteria > Pseudomonadota > Gammaproteobacteria > Burkholderiales > Nitrosomonadaceae > Nitrosomonas. The sequence goes on from NZ_FNDH01000073.1 coordinate 3,246, forward strand.
GACACCGAACGTTAGCACCCGATGTCTGTCTCCCATGCTTAAACTCTTTGGTATTCGGAGTTTGCAATGGTTTGGTAAGTCTCAATGACCCCCTAGCCATAACAGTGCTCTACCCCCAAAGGTTATACATGAGGCACTACCTAAATAGTTTTCGGAGAGAACCAGCTATTTCCAGATTTGTTTAGCCTTTCACCCCTACCCACAGCTCATCCCCTAATTTTTCAACATTAGTGGGTTCGGACCTCCACGAAGTGTTACCTTCGTTTCATCCTGGCCATGAGTAGATCATCTGGTTTCGGGTCTACACCCAGCAACTAATTCGCCCTATTAAGACTCGCTTTCGCTACGCCTCCCCTAATCGGTTAAGCTTGCTACTGAATGTAAGTCGCTGACCCATTATACAAAAGGTACGCAGTCACCCCAAAAAGGGGCTCCCACTGTTTGTATGCATGCGGTTTCAGAATCTATTTCACTCCCCTCCCGGGGTTCTTTTCACCTTTCCCTCACGGTACTAGTTCACTATCGGTCGATTACGAGTATTTAGCCTTGGAGGATGGTCCCCCCATCTTCAGACAGAATTTCACGTGTTCCGCCCTACTTTTTTCAACCCTAGTTCCACATTAGAATTTTCGCCTACGAGACTATCACTCTCTACGGTTCAACTTTCCAGAAAATTTGGCTAATTCCAATGCTAAAAATTGATGGCTACTCCCATTTCGCTCGCCACTACTCTGGGAATCTCGGTTGATTTCTTTTCCTCTGATTACTTAGATGTTTCAGTTCATCAGGTTCGCAACTTTTAACCTATATATTCAGTTAAAGTCGACTCCTGCTTAATTGATTCACACTCCATTAAACCAACTAAGCAGGAGTCAGGTTTCCCCATTCGGAAATCTCCGGATCAAAGCTTGTTTGTCAGCTCCCCGAAGCTTATCGCAGACTTCCACGTCCTTCATCGCCTGTAATCGCCAAGGCATCCACCACATGCACTTATTTGCTTGATCCTATATTTTTGAGAACCTCTATTACTTGATACACAACCCCAGAAATTTAAAAACATTATCCATATTTCCGGACAACACTTTATCTTCCAATAAATATTAAAAACAATTACTTATTTAATACTTATTTTCAGTATTATAAATTCTGAATTTGTTAAATATACAATCTACTATTTTCTATATTTTTAAAGAGCAAAATCATAACAATAAATGAGATATTTTTGCCTATCCTCAACAAATCTAAATTAGTTAATTTACAACTAATTTATTTTCATTAAACCAAATACTATTATGGTGGAGGTGAACGGGATCGAACCGATGACCCCCTGCTTGCAAAGCAGGTGCTCTCCCAGCTGAGCTACACCCCCCAATCTTGGTGGGTCTGGGTGGACTTGAACCACCGACCCCACGCTTATCAAGCGTGTGCTCTAACCAACTGAGCTACAGACCCATAAAGGATCCAGTATTAGCACAACCTTTTGCATAATATCTCATTTGCCATTCTGACTTATAAACAACCAATAAATTGTAGGCGCTTAGTAATTTTTATCTAGAAAGGAGGTGATCCAGCCGCAGGTTCCCCTACGGCTACCTTGTTACGACTTCACCCCAGTCATAACTCTCACCGTGGCAAACGCCCTCCTTGCGGTTAGACTATTTGCTTCTGGTGAAAATTACTCCCATGGTGTGACGGGCGGTGTGTACAAGACCCGGGAACGTATTCACCGCGACATGCTGATCCGCGATTACTAGCGATTCCGACTTCACGGAGTCGAGTTGCAGACTCCGATCCGGACTACGACGCGCTTTATGAGATTAGCTCCCCTTCGCAGGTTGGCAACCCTCTGTACGCGCCATTGTATTACGTGTGAAGCCCTACCCATAAGGGCCATGAGGACTTGACGTCATCCCCACCTTCCTCCGGTTTGTCACCGGCAGTCTCATTAAAGTGCCCAACTTAATGATGGCAATTAATGACAAGGGTTGCGCTCGTTGCGGGACTTAACCCAACATCTCACGACACGAGCTGACGACAGCCATGCAGCACCTGTGCCTCGATTCCCTTTCGGGCACTCTCACATCTCTGCAAGATTTCGAGCATGTCAAGGGTAGGTAAGGTTTTTCGCGTTGCATCGAATTAATCCACATAATCCACCGCTTGTGCGGGTCCCCGTCAATTCCTTTGAGTTTTAATCTTGCGACCGTACTTCCCAGGCGGTCAACTTCACGCGTTAGCTACGTTACCTAATCTTTATATAGATCCGACAACTAGTTGACATCGTTTAGGGCGTGGACTACCAGGGTATCTAATCCTGTTTGCTCCCCACGCTTTCGTGCCTGAGCGTCAGTGTTAACCCAGGGAGCTGCCTTCGCCATCGGTGTTCTTCCACATCTCTACGCATTTCACTGCTACACATGGAATTCCACTCCCCTCTGTCACACTCTAGTTATATAGTTTCAAACGCAATTCCTAGGTTAAGCCCAGGGATTTCACATCTGACTTATATAACCGCCTGCGCACCCTTTACGCCCAATAATTCCGATTAACGCTTGCACCCTACGTATTACCGCGGCTGCTGGCACGTAGTTAGCCGGTGCTTCTTATGTCGGTACCGTCATTCATTGCAGATATTAGCCACAACTATTTCTTCCCGACCGAAAGAGCTTTACAACCCGAAGGCCTTCTTCACTCACGCGGCATGGCTGGATCAGGCTTTCGCCCATTGTCCAAAATTCCCCACTGCTGCCTCCCGTAGGAGTCTGGGCCGTGTCTCAGTCCCAGTGTGGCTGGTCGTCCTCTCAGACCAGCTACTGATCGTTGCCTTGGTAGGCCTTTACCCCACCAACTAGCTAATCAGGCATCGGCCGCTCTAAAAGCACAAGGTCTTTCGATCCCCTGCTTTCCTCCTTGGAGAATATGCGGTATTAGCACATCTTTCGATGCGTTATCCCCCACTTCAAGATACGTTCCGATGTATTACTCACCCGTTCGCCACTCGCCACCAAGGTTACCCTCGTGCTGCCGTTCGACTTGCATGTGTAAAGCATGCCGCCAGCGTTCAATCTGAGCCAGGATCAAACTCTTCAGTTTAATTTAACTCTTTTGCTAGCTTTTAGTTCATACCCATTACAGATACTTTTGAACTAATAACCTATTTACATTCTTAGTTTTCAATAATTAAACTTGACTGCAAACCTGTTTAATTATATTTTTACTAAGCGCCTACATTTATTGGTTGTTGATTTTTAAAGAACTTGCTGCTTTTTGCTAATGCCGCTCAAGCAACGAAGATGTGCATTATACAGAACCTAATTGTCGGGTCAAGCTTTTAAATCATTTTTTTTCAAGAAAATGATTTAACCTGAAGAACAGATGAGCAAAGATCAATCATTTATCTGAAAAATCAGATCCTTACAAGCAAGATGAAATATTTCCCACTTCCTATCGATAATGACTCATCGCGTTGTCGAACGTTGCTGAGCTGTTCTTTAATTATTTGCTCAATATAGGAAACATAGCAAAATAACACCATCCATCTCTTTTCAAGATGCGAGCAAATATAAATTTATGGTTTTATATGCAACGCGGCGCAAACAATCAGAGACAGCACGCTTAACTTAATGAATACAAATACCGGCCGCACCATGCTATGTCACCAATGCCAATTGACTTACCGGATCTATTAAATCAAAAGAAGCAGCGCGCACAAGAAATCAAACGCCAACTCATACATCCACCAAAAATTGCTATAAACCTAAATTCCTCAATTGAAATTTATGGTGAGAACAGCTGAAACCTAATACTGCAAACGGTTTATGGCTAAAAATATTAACTGCTTCTCAGTTGTCATATACAAGCTGAAGCAAGGTATGGCAACACTTCCAGCTGATTTTGATTATTTCATTAGAATCTCACCCAGCTGGTGATGCCAAGAATCCCCTGAAACACCTTCAGACCCCCTGATCCCGACGATTTTAAGATGACCCCAATTTAAAGATCAGACGAAGTCCAGATCGAGGAAAGAAGGTTTCAGTAGCATTGAACTCCTCGCAA
>NZ_FNDH01000045.1 GCF_900100485.1 Nitrosomonas sp. Nm132
CGTTGTTTCGAGGAAGTGCTTGGTATTGAGGAGGCAGAGGTGCTGCTGCGCCGCGTCGTATTCCACTACACCCCGAAACACGCCAGCTGGCTCAATATGGCGGAGATCGAGATCGGCATCCTTGATAAGCAGTGTCTGGAGGATCGACGCTGGCACGACCGCGACGCGCTCACTGCTGAGGCGGATGCCTGGCAACAGCGGCGTAATGCCGAGCGCCGATCGATCGAGTGGACGTTCACTCAACAGGATGCGGATCGAAAAATGCAGCAGCATTATGTTTCTTAATTAATATGTTTTGATACTAGTGGATCGTTCCAGTAAAACCATTACCGTTCGCGGTGAGCTTGTCGAATCGCTAAGCAACTGACATCGGCCCTCGACAGGCTCAGGCCGAACGGCGTTTTCTGTAACCGTTATGCTGGAACAGTCTACTAGTTACTTTCCATTCAGATCATATACAGGCTCAAACCAAGCTAGCTTCTGATGTAATTTGACTACTTCTCCCACAATAATCAGAGTTGGAGGGATCATGTTGGCACTCGAAGCAAGGGCGGGTAACGTTTCTAGCGAACCAATCACGACACGCTGCCTGTGAGTGGTCCCCTGCTGCACAATAGCTGCTGGCGTAGATGCTGGAAGACCATGTGTGATAAGTTGCTCGCACAACACCGGCAGTCCATGCAACCCCATATAAATCACGATAGTCTGTTGTGGTCTGGCTAGTGCCGACCAATCTAAGTTTATAGTATTGTTTTTGAGGTGCCCCGTAACGAAAATGCAGGATTGGGCATAATCGCGATGTGTAAGAGGAATACCTGCATAAGAAGCCACACCTGACGCTGCTGTAATACCTGGAACTACCTGGAAAGGAATATGATGCTGAGATAACGTTTCTATTTCTTCCCCGCCTCGGCCAAAAATGAAAGGATCACCGCCTTTTAGTCGAAGTACACGCTTTCCTTCTTTTGCTAGCCGTACCAATAAATGATTGATTGATTCCTGTGGCAACACATGTTTATCGCGCTCTTTACCCGCATAGATACGAGCTGCATCGCGTCTTACCATATCGAGTATGGCTGGAGATACCAAACGATCATATACGACAACATCGGCTTGCTGCATTAAGCGCATTGCGCGAAAAGTAAGTAAATCGGGGTTACCTGGGCCGGCTCCTACTAGATATACTTCTCCGCATGGCAACTCATCTGTTTCGTGCTCAAGAGAACGGAGCAAATACGCTTGCGCAGACCGGTTTTTTCCAGAAAAAACCATTTCAGTAAATGGACCTTGCAGGATTCTCTCCCAGAATAAACGACGCTTCTTGGGAGAACTGAAACGGCGCTTGACATGCTCACGAAATTTGGCTGCATAAGTGGCTAAATGACCATAAGCTTCTGGTATTAGGGTCTCAAGTCGTGCGCGTAATAACCTTGCTAATACAGGCGATGTTCCACCACTGGAAATAGCCACTAGAATAGGTGAGCGATCCAGAATGGACGGCATAATAAATGAACATAATGCGGGGTCATCAACGACATTGACTGGAATACTTAGTTGATTAGCGCTCTCAGAAACGTATTGGTTGACTGAGCGCTCATTCGTTGCAGCAATTACCAATACCACATTGTTCAGGTGTTTGGAGTCAAAGGCTTCCGCGTAATGAATAATATTGCCTAATTGGAGGTGATTGCCTAGCTCATCATTAAGAATTGGAGATACAACTCTGACTTGACCTCCGGCTTTCAGTAATAATGCTGTTTTTCTGGCAGCTACCTCACCTCCCCCGACGACCAGGCAACTACGTCCTTTAATATTAAGAAAAATTGGCAGAAAGTCCATATAGCCAGTTGATTTCTCATTTCTGTCTAATGTTTATTAAACTCGTTAGAAATACCTTAATATACTCAGAGCTCTTTGATATTTAATTCTCTCTGGTATCAAAGCCTAGCATCGATAAATTAATCGACAATATACTAAAAAATCTCTATTCCTAAACCTATAATCGCCTTTCTAGTTTCAGCAATTCATCAATTGTGAGATCCATTTTACTCTCGCCACCAAAAGCTGTACCCACTTTTCTTTCATCAAGATATTTTAAGTTGAGCTGGTAAACTTCTGCAGGCAACGGAAAGTATTTAACTTCTTTTACAAGAGCGGGCGCATTTTTCATATAAAAATTTACAAACTCACTCACTTCGGGCTTATCCGCCGCTTTAGCATTTACATAGACAAAAATCGGGCGAGATAAGGGTCGATAGCTCCCATTCTCTACTGTTTCGGCTGAGGGGATAATCCCACCTTTCCCATTATCTACTGCAACAACATTTACTTTTTTCTGATTCTCAATGTAATAAGCAAAACCAAAGAACCCAAGGCTATACTTATCAGTCGCTATTCCTTGCACAAGCACATTATCATCTTCAGATGCAGTAAAATCGCCGCGGCTCGATTTGGCTTTTCCAACAATTGCCTCAGTAAAATAATCAAATGTACCCGAATCTGCGCCAGCGCCAAATAACTTAATCCTCTTATCAGGCCAGGCTGGATTAATTTGATTCCATTTGGTTATTTTTCCCTGCGCTGATGGTTCCCATATTTTTTTTAACTCAGCAACTGTCATCGTTCTGCTCCAAGTATTACTTGGATTAACTGCTACTGTTAATGCATCAAAAGCGATTGGCATTTCGACATACTGAACGCCTGCTGCTCTGCAAGCCTCCATTTCAGAATGCTGGATTGGTCTGGAAGCGTTGACGATATCAACTTCTGCTCGACAAAATTTCTTAAACCCCCCCCCTGTTCCTGATACTCCTACAGTCACTCTAATTCCCCCCTTCTTAGCTATCTGGAAATCTTCCGCAACCGCTTCTGTGATAGGGTAAACCGTGCTAGAGCCATCAATCGTTACAATCGGCCTAGCATTAACTGGATTATTCATTGCAGCCGCTATAGTTAGAATCATAGCGAAAGGAAGTATTTTAAATAGATGTAATTTCAAAGTAAGTGGCTCCATACGTAACTATCTGTGCAAATTATTGATATCGCTTGAACGAGATTAAATTGGTAATGAATATTAATTTATAAGTATTACAGAAATGTGACAAATCACTTAAACTAAGTACATTACCAATTTGTCAACAAAATAAGCACTTAAATTTTTATCATCAAAAGGATAAATTTTATCTATTTTGTATTAGTATTTAATTACATTATTTTGTTACATACTTCTTAAGTAAAAATTTCATTTAAAACAAATAATTAATCATTAAAATAAAACGATTATTTTTGCAATCAAACATTAGTTATTAGTAGACCGTTCCAGCATAATGGTTACAGAAAACGCCGTTCGGCCTGAGCCTGTCGAGGGCCGATATCAGTTGCTTAGCGGTTTGACAAGCTCACCGCGAACGGTAATGGTTTTACTGGAACGATCCATTAGTTGCTTGCTGCACTACACCAGCAATCTGTTCTGCCCAGTAATCAACTTTCTGCTTCATCTTACCTTCAACCATTACTCGGATCAGTGGTTCCGTACCAGACGCACGAAGTAATATTCGTCCATCGCTGCCAAGATCGCTTTCCGCCTGCTGTACCGATGATTTAATCGTTACATCACTACGAAAATCAAAGCCTTTGGGAACATACACATTAATTAAACGTTGTGGATAAAGCACAATATTCTGCATAAATTCTGCCAGCGTCATGGATGTATCACGTAACGCATACAAAACTTGTAATGCTGAAATGATTCCGTCTCCTGTTGTATGCTTATCGAGACATACGATATGCCCAGAGCCTTCCCCACCCAGTTGCCAGTTATTCTTCACTAGCAACTCAAGTACGTAACGATCACCAACATTGGCTCTCTTAAAAGGAATATCAAGTTCTCCGAACGCTTTTTCAATAGCAAGATTTGTCATGAGCGTGCCTACGACGCCGCCTTTCAGAATATTCTTTTGCTGGCGATGTTTAGCTATAATATAAAGCAAAATATCACCATCATAGATGGCGCCATCTTTATCAACCATCAGTACACGATCGCCATCCCCATCAAGTGCGATGCCTAGATCGGCCTCATGCTGCTTAACTGAATCCTGTAACGTTGTGACATGCGTCGCTCCACATTCATGATTGATATTAAAGCCATCTGGTTCCGCACAAATAGTGATGACATCTGCCCCCAACTCCCGCATTACATGTCCAGCAATATGATAAGCCGCGCCATGAGCGCAATCTACCACGATGCGTAGGCCACGAAGATCTAGATCGTAAGGAAAAGTACTTTTACAAAATTCGATATAACGCCCTGTTTTATCTTTAAGACGTTGTACTTTTCCAAGTTTTGCTGATGGCATTGTTTCAATTGGATTACTTAATCCCGCCTCGATTTGGATTTCTATGGCGTCGGGTAACTTGATCCCTTCTGACGAAAAGAACTTTACGCCATTATCTTCGAACGGGTTATGTGATGCCGAAATAACGATACCAGCTTGTAATCGAAGTGCTCTGGTAAGATGAGCAACTGCAGAAGTAGGTAATGGTCCGGATAATAATACATCAACACCGGCAGCTGAAAAACCAGCTTCCAGGGAAGACTCCAGCATATAGCCCGATACCCGTGTATCTTTTCCTATCAGAACCGTTGGTCGCTCTCCTTCTGCAAGGTGCCAGTCAGAGGCAGCCAGTACTTTTCCAGCCGAATAACCAAGATGCATGATAAATTCAGGTGTAATAGGAAATTCGCCTACTCGTCCACGAATGCCGTCGGTTCCAAAGTATTTTTTATTCATTTTACGAGCTAAATCCTTAGAGCTTGAAGTTAATCATCCGCAATATTCTCTATTAATCAATGCATTATGAACCATAATAGCGTCTTTTGTTGCCTTAACATCATGTACGCGCAGAATTTTGGCACCTTTAGTAACAGCGAGCAAGGCTGCCGCTACACTGGCATAAACTCGGTTATCCACATCATTCCCAGTAATTGCTCCCAGCATGGATTTTCGCGAAAGCCCTACCAAGACGGGGACGTTCATTTCCGCAAATTGATCAAGATATCGGAACAATTCTAGATTATCTTTAAGTGTTTTACCAAAACCAAAACCAGGGTCTATGATTAGCCGATCGTATGCGATACCACTTGAGCTTGCAACATCCATGCGTTGTTGTAAGAAACTTTTGACTTCAGAAACTACGTCAACATATTGAGGGTTGTCCTGCATGCTCCTTGGTTTTCCTTTCATATGCATGAAACAGACCATCGCATTGCTTCTTGCAACGATTTCTATAGCACCCGGCGCCTGCAATGCATTAACATCATTTATGATTGAAGCGCCAGCACTTATCGCAGCTTGCATGACTTCCGGTTTAGATGTATCTACAGAAACTGGAATATTTTTCTGAGACAAAATCTCTACGACAGGTATAACACGGCGTAACTCTTCTTCAAGACCGACATTCATGCTCCCAGGTCGGGTCGACTCACCTCCAATATCTAATATGTCAGCTCCTTCTTGAATCAAGCGTTCAGCATGCTCAATTGCTTTTTCTGTTGTTATGTAGAGACCATGATCGGAGAAAGAATCAGGAGTTACATTGATGATCCCCATTATAAGTGGGTCATCACTCAGTTTTATTCGTTGCGATTGACTCACCGTAAAAAAAGAAAAATCCAGTCCTTAATAAAATTCCATATGACACACGCCATCTTGATAAAAAATGGCCTGCGCACTAATTAATAAATACGCAGACCATTCATTTAGGTAAAACCTTTATTAAATTTATACTTCAGCTTCTTGTGCAGGCGTTTCAGTTGCAATAGTCTCTGAAGATTGCTTACCTTCTTTCTCTTTAACTGAAGCTGAAGATTGCGGTGGTTGTGGGGGGCGTGGTGGCCGCCCTTCCATAATATCTTTAATTTGCTCGCTACCGATAGTTTCCCACTCAAGCAGGGCTTTGGTCATAATTTCTACTTTATCCCTGTTTTCCTCGATAAGTTTACGAGCAAGCGCATATTGTTCATCAATGATACGGCGAATTTCCATATCAACTTTTTGCATCGTCGCTTCACTTACATTCTTATGAGTAGTTACCGACCGCCCAAGAAATACTTCGCTTTCATTTTCACCATAAACCATAGGCCCGAGCGTATCAGACATACCCCATTGAGTAACCATTCTTCTAGCAGTTTCAGTAGCACGTTCGAAGTCGTTGGAAGCGCCAGTAGTCATCTGATTCATAAATATCTCTTCTGCAATACGCCCACCAAACATTACCGCAATAGTTTGCAAGATTTGCTCACGATCCATACTGTATCTATCCTCAGCTGGTAACTGCATCGTTACACCTAATGCCCGTCCACGAGGTATGATTGAAACTTTATGTACTGGATCAGTTTTCGGTAGCAGATACGCTACAACCGCATGTCCTGATTCATGATAAGCAGTATTCCGCCGTTCTTGTTCCGGCATAACAACTGATCGTCGCTCAGTTCCCATAAGTATCTTATCTTTTGCACGCTCAAAATCTTCCATATCCACCAATCGTTTATTGGCACGTGCCGCAAACAATGCTGCTTCATTAACTAAATTAGCAAGATCAGCACCTGACATACCTGGCGTTCCTCTCGCAATGATATCTGCATGAACATCTGGAGAAATGGGTACTTTTCGCATATGTACCTGAAGTATTTGTTCACGACCACGTATATCTGGAAGTGGAACTGTAACTTGCCTATCAAAGCGTCCTGGACGCAATAAGGCAGGATCAAGTACGTCAGGCCGATTAGTTGCTGCAATCACGATTACACCCATATTGCCTTCAAAACCATCCATCTCTACTAGCAATTGATTCAATGTTTGTTCACGCTCATCATTTCCACCACCCAAACCAGCGCCCCGTTGGCGACCGACAGCATCGATCTCATCAATAAAGATAATGCAAGGCGCATGCTTCTTGGCTTGTTCAAACATGTCCCTTACTCTGGATGCACCGACACCTACAAACATCTCGACAAAATCTGAACCCGAAATACTGAAGAATGGAACCTTTGCTTCTCCTGCTATAGCTCGGGCTAATAATGTTTTTCCTGTCCCTGGATTACCTACCATTAATACGCCTCTTGGGATACGCCCACCTAATTTCTGAAATTTTGTAGGATCCCTCAGAAACTCAACTAACTCTGCTACTTCTTCTTTCGCTTCTTCGCAACCGGCAACATCCGCAAATGTCACGTGATTACTATTTTTATCCAACATCCTGGCTTTACTTTTACCAAATGAAAATGCCCCGCCACTTCTTCCACCACCTTGCATTTGGCGCATAAAGAAAATCCATACTGCGATCAGCAGCAACATAGGGAACCAAGATACGAATATACTCATTAGCACAGAGGGCTCTTCTTCTGGTCTGGCTTCGACGATTACTCCCGCTCTGAGTAGATCACTGACTAGCCAAGGATCTGATGGTGCATAAGCTATAAATTGCCGACCATCGGACTTAGTGCCTTTAAGGGTGCGCCCATCAATAACCACTTTCGCAATCCTGCCTTGATTCATTTCGTTGATGAATTGCGAGTATTCCATCGGCGCTTGTAATGATTGACGTACAGTAAACTGGTTGAATACCGTCATTAGCACCAACGCAATCACCAGCCAAATAGCCATATTTTTAATTAAATTATTCATGATAGCTCCTTGGTTTGCACCTTAATGTACCTAATGTACCAAAAAGTCGAATTTCTCATTCTAATCCTATTTTGTAATATTTGTGACAAAACCGGTTATTTGAAAATATCTGGATAAAACAAAACTTAATATTCGCTATTTTATTTATTAACACAACAAAAACGTCTATTCAGTCTAACAGATTTTCCCTAAACCCAATAAATATAGTTCGCTACTCCGATCTCGCGATGCTTTAGGTTTACGAATAATTACCTTTTTAAAGCTTACTCGCATATCCTTCAGATATTGATCGAAATTACCTCCTTGAAAGAATTTGACAAGGAAGTTCCCACCGGGGTTCAATTGCTCCCTGGAAAACATCAATGCCAGCTCAGCAAGATAAGTGCTACGCGCATGATCACTGACACCAATGCCAGCTATATTTGGCGACATATCTGAAATTATCAGATCTATTGGGTATTTTCCAAGACTATTTTTAAGCTTATTCAGAACGGCTTCTTCGCTGAAATCGCCCTGAATAAAAGTAACACCTGATAATGGAGACATCTCAAGCAAATCCAATGCGAAAACTCTTCCATGTTCTCCCACCTTTTCAACCGCTACTTGTGACCAACCACCAGGTGCAGCACCCAAATCTATAATTGTCATTCCCGGTCTAAAGAGTCGATCACGTTCAGCAATTTCTTTTAATTTAAAAGCGGCGCGCGAACGATAACCTTCTTTTTTAGCCTGTTTGACAAAAAAATCATTAACATGTTCTGTCATCCATGCTTTGCTAGTTTTAGCAGACTTCATCAAGTAGTAGAATATGGTTTTATGAAGAGTTTATTTTATGTTGAAACTTAGTACTTCCCAACGCCGGTCGCTTGCTGCGCGAGCCCATCACATTAATCCAATCGTGATCATCGGTAAAGATGGTTTATCTGTAGGCGTAATGAGCGAACTTGATAAAGGGCTCTCGAGTCACGAACTCATCAAAATTAAAATATTAAATGGAGATAGGAAAATGAGAACCTTATTGCTTGAACAAGTCTGCCAGCAATTAAATGCCTTGCCCATCAATCATATCGGTAGAATTCTAGTCATTTATCGCCCAGAAACGGAAGAAAAAAGATCAACTACTGAGGCTTCTCATATGGTCAAGAAGAAACCCTAACCACCTAGTGGATCGTTCCAGTAAAACCATTACCGTTCGTGGTGAGCTTGTCAAACCGCTAAGCAACTGACATCGGCCCTCGACAGGCTCAGGCCGAACGGTGTTTTCTGTAACCGTTATGCTGGAACGGTCTACTAGATATATTTAACATCCAGAATTTCATATTCTCTGATACCTACCGGTGCTTCCACTACTGCTATATCACCAGCATACTTGCCGATCAAGGCCCGGGAAATTGGAGAACTGATAGAAATTTTTCCTTCCTTAATATCAGCTTCATCATCTCCTACAATTTGATAGGTTACTATCGCATCACTGCTCATATCCTTAAGATCGATCGTAGCACCAAAAACACAAGCACCATCTGCATTTAGCAGTGCAGGATTGATGATCTGGGCATTCGAGAGCTTATTCTCCAGTTCAGCAATACGTCCCTCGATGAATCCTTGCTTTTCTTTTGCCGCTTCATATTCAGCATTCTCAGAAAGATCACCATGCGCACGTGCTTCTGCAATAGCGGCAATAACCGCAGGACGCTGTACGGTCTTCATTTCATGTAATTCTGCACGCAGCTTCTCTGCACCTGCCACAGTTAATGGAATTGAACTCATAATACTTTTCCACCTTTCTTTATATGTTCTGTATTGCTCATTTGAAATTCATTCTCTTTAGTTCTTGTAAGTTATAGGCTTGCAACTCTCGCATATTAGCTATGCCCATATGCGCCGCACGGGCTCCAGCCATGGTTGTGTAATACGTAACTCTCCCTTGTAACGCTGCATGGCGAATCGAATATGAATCCTGAATTGCACTACGTTTATCGGAGACTGTATTAATAATCAGACAAATTTCTCCATTCTTGATCATATCAACGATATGCGGACGACCTTCTGCAACCTTATTTATTTTATTAACCACTAAACCAGCCTCAGTCATCGCTTCCGCAGTACCATGGGTAGCATAAATAGTGAAGCCTAGCTTAGCAAATTTTTGAGCAATACTCACTGCTTCTGGTTTATCACTTCTTCGCACGCTGATAAAAATTTTGCCCGTCATGGGTAGCCGAACACCGGTGGCAAGTTGCGACTTAACGAACGCCTCTGCAAAAGTAGAACCCACTCCCATGACCTCACCTGTAGATTTCATTTCAGGTCCTAATATGGTATCTACGCCAGGAAGCTTGGCAAAAGGGAAAACAGCTTCTTTCACCGAATAATAAGGCGGCTGAATTTCTTTTATAATACCTTGATCCACTAGCTTCTTGCCAACCATACAACGTACCGCAATTTTTGCTAGTTGAAGGCCTGTTGCTTTGGAAACAAAAGGAACCGTACGGGACGCCCTAGGGTTAACTTCTAACACATAAACGGTGTCATTCTGGATAGCAAACTGCACATTCATTAACCCTTTTACGTTGAGAGCACGTGCCATTTTCTCGGTTTGCCGACGCAATTCATCTTGCATGATCGAAGAGAGATTAAAGGGAGGCAGCGAACAAGCAGAATCTCCAGAATGAACGCCTGCTTGCTCAATATGCTCCATTATCCCGCCAATTAAAACAGTTTCTCCATCAAATATCGCATCGACATCTACTTCGGTCGCATTATTGAGAAAATGATCCAGCAGAACCGGTGAATCATTGGATACTTTAACTGCCTCACGCATGTAGCGCTCAAGATCTCGTTGCTCATGAACTATTTCCATAGCGCGGCCACCCAGCACATAACTGGGACGAACTACTAAAGGATAACCAATTTCATTGGCTGCTGACAAAGCAGCCTCGGCACTGCGTACCGTTCGATTAGGTGGCTGTTTTAAGCCTAACTGGTGAAGCATCTCTTGAAAACGCTCGCGATCTTCAGCACAATCGATCATATCTGGACTGGTACCAATAATGGGAACACCATTAGCTTCAAGTTCGCGCGCAAGCTTAAGGGGCGTTTGACCACCATATTGCACAATAACACCCACTGGTTTTTCTATCGCAACAATTTCAAGCACATCTTCTAACGTAAGTGACTCAAAATACAATCGATCGGAAATATCATAATCGGTCGATACCGTTTCTGGATTGCAATTGATCATGATAGTTTCATACCCCTCCTCACGCAATGCAAGAGATGCATGAACACAACAATAGTCAAATTCAATTCCTTGGCCAATTCGATTAGGCCCACCACCCAGCACAATGATTTTCTTTCTGTCACTGGGATATGCCTCGCATTCTTCCTCGTAAGTGGAATATAGATAAGTCGTATAAGTAGCAAATTCTGCAGCACAAGTATCGACATGTTTGTAGACGGGACGCAAATCTTCTTGATGCCGGCGTGTACGCACTGCTGCCTCACTTGTGTTAAGTAACTTAGCCAATCTCCGGTCAGAAAACCCACACCGTTTCAATTTACGCAATGCGAATAAGTCGAGTGAATCCAGGGTCTTGCCTACGAGTGATTGTTCTTGATTTATCAAATCCTCAATTTGCGATAGAAACCAAGGATCAATATGCGTGAGATTATGAATCTCATCAAATGGAATATTGCAACGAAATGCATCAGCGATATACCAAATGCGTTCAGAACCGGGATGACCCAGTTCAGTTTCAATGGTTTCGATATCGGTGGTTTTTTCATCTAAGCCATCCACTCCGGTTTCCAGTCCTCGCAATGCTTTTTGTAGTGATTCCTGGAAAGTACGGCCAATAGCCATCACCTCCCCTACCGATTTCATCTGGGTTGTTAGACGATCATTAGCTTGAGGAAATTTTTCAAAAGCGAAGCGTGGAACCTTGGTTACCACATAATCAATAGTTGGCTCAAATGAGGCAGGCGTCATCCCCCCTGTAATATCGTTGCCAAGTTCATTGAGCGTATATCCTACTGCCAGTTTGGCAGCAATTTTAGCGATAGGAAATCCTGTTGCTTTGGATGCCAACGCTGAGGACCGTGATACGCGCGGGTTCATTTCGATAACCAACATACGCCCATCTTGCGGATTGATAGCAAATTGCACATTGGAGCCGCCCGTCTCTACACCAATTTCACGTAGCACCGCAATGGATGCGTCACGCATGCGCTGATACTCTTTATCAGTCAGCGTCTGGGCTGGCGCAACCGTAATCGAGTCACCGGTATGGATACCCATTGGATCAAAATTTTCGATAGAGCATATAATGATGCAGTTATCTTGCTTATCACGCACCACCTCCATTTCAAATTCTTTCCAACCAATGACTGACTCTTCGATAAGGAGCTCCTTAGTGGGGGAGATATCTAATCCACGCTCGCAAATTTCAACGAATTCTTCACGATTATATGCAATGCCACCACCGCTGCCACCCAGTGTGAACGATGGACGAATAATAGCAGGATAGCCAATCATGGCTTGCACTTGCAATGCTTCTTCCAGGCTATGCGCGACTGCTGAACGGGCTGAATTTAGCCCGATTCGCAACATAGCCTTTTTAAATTTTTCCCGGTCTTCTGCCTTATCAATGGCTTCACGGGACGCACCAATGAGTTCCACGCCATATTTCTCGAGAACACCATGTTTAACCAGATCAAGCGCGCAATTCAAGGCTGTTTGCCCACCCATCGTTGGCAATAGTGCATCGGGACGTTCAATTTCAATAATCTTCTCGACCATCGCCCAGGTAATGGGTTCGATATAAGTCGCATCGGCTATTTCTGGATCAGTCATAATAGTCGCGGGATTAGAGTTAATCAGAACAACACGATAACCTTCTTCACGCAGGGCTTTGCATGCCTGCACACCAGAATAATCAAATTCGCAGGCCTGACCAATGACAATGGGCCCGGCTCCGATAATGAGAATGGATTTCAAGTCAGTACGTTTAGGCATATTCCTCTAACCAAGCAATCTATAAAACAGGATATTTATACAAGCTACTATGATTCAAATTGGCTTCTTTTACGCTGATTCATCTGATAGATAAAACGATCGAAAAGATAATCCACATCATGTGGCCCAGGGCTCGCCTCCGGGTGGCCTTGAAAAGTGAAGGCTGGACTCTCGGTTAGCTCAAAACCTTGCAGGCTATTATCAAATAGCGATAGATGGGTAACACGTGCGTGGGATGGAAGTGTATCAATGTCTACAGCGAATCCATGGTTTTGACTAGTGATGATAACTCGACCGCTATCCAGATCTTGGACAGGATGATTTGCACCATGGTGACCAAACTTCATTTTGGTTGTTTTAGCGCCACTTGCGAGCGCGAGTATTTGGTGCCCCAGACAAATACCAAAAATTGGTATCTTTTCCTTCAATAGTCTCTGGGTTGTAGTAATTGCGTAATCACAAGGCTCTGGATCACCAGGTCCATTTGATAGGAATACACCATTGGGTCGAGATGCTAGAATCTCATTAGCTGGCGTTTGTGCAGGATAAACCGTCACCTTGCAATGACGATGCACAAGTTTTCGCAAGATGGTACGTTTAATTCCAAAATCAATGGCAGCGACATCAAAGTGATTTATTTTTTGGACTTGATGCCCACGCCCTAACTCCCATTCACCTTCATTCCATTCATAAGCCTGATTGCAGCTAACCTCCTTCGCAAGGTCCATACCATCCAAGCCTGGAAATGCTCTAGCTTCCTGCAATGCTTTGGATTCATCGATCTTCCCAGTCATAATACAGCCTGCTTGAGCCCCTTTCTCTCTTAAAATACGTGTGAGCTTACGGGTATCAATCTCAGCAATCGCAACAACATTCTGCTTCTTGAGAAAGGCAGATAGCGATTCAGTTTTTCGCCAACTACTAGAAATGGCAGATAAATCACGTACTACTAAACCAGCAGCATAAACTTTGTCTATATTTGATGACTCTACATCTTCTAAATTAGTCCCAGTATTACCAATATGAGGGTAAGTAAGCGTGATGATTTGACGACAATATGAGGGATCAGTAAGAATTTCTTGATAACCTGTCATGGCTGTATTAAAAGCAACCTCACCAGTAGTTACCCCCTCAACACCGATAGAAACTCCGTGAAAAACGGTGCCATCTTCTAAAACGAGAATGGCACGTGGATGTTGTGACACAAAAGGCTCCTTGTGGATCTGACCAGACATAAAAACGTAGACCTGCAGTGTCCGCGTTCAAAATTTCTCTTGATTATACGTGAGAAACATTGAGTTTTCTATGAGCAACAAGCGTACTGCTAAGTACATAATGAGTATTATAGCAATATCAACAAAACACTTTTTTAGTTATTATCAGACAGCTAAATCGGGTACGATCAGACTAATTCTTTGCTGCAAGAAAGAAAAATAATATGCTTAAGAGGAGAATGAGTGATAAATATTGGCTTTATTGGTTTAGGTATCATGGGAAAACCCATGGCAGGACATCTTATTCGAGGTGGGTATCAATTATTTCTGCACTCTCGTAGCGGTGTTCCTGAAGAACTTATTAAACAAGGCGGCAAAGCTTGTTCTTCACCTAGAGAAGTCGCTCAACATGCAGAAATTATTTTTCTGATGCTACCTGATGCACCTGATGTTGAAAAAGTTTTATTTGGTGACAATGGAGTTGTTGATGGCTTGGATGTGAATCCTGCAAAAAAAACCATCGTAGATATGAGCTCTATCTCCCCTATCGAAACCAAGAAATTTGCGATTAGAATCAGTCAGCTTGGTCACGATTATGCGGACGCTCCCGTTTCGGGAGGCGATGTGGGTGCGAAGAATGCCGCGCTAACAATCATGGTAGGGGCCACCATAAGTGTGTTTGAAAAAATAAAGCCCCTGCTTAGCTTAATGGGGCAAACGATTACCTTAATAGGCGCTAACGGCGCGGGTCAAATTTGCAAGACTGCCAACCAGATTGTAGTTGCGCTTACGATAGAAGCAGTTGGTGAGGCACTCCTATTTGCATCCAAGGCAGGTGCTGATCCCGCAAAAGTACGACAAGCTTTGATGGGGGGCTTTGCCTCATCACGTGTGCTCGAAGTTCATGGAAATCGTATGATCAAACGTTTGTTTGACCCCGGGTTCCGAGTTGAATTACAGCAGAAAGATCTCAACATCGCCCTTTCATGCGCATCTGACCTAGGAATAAGTTTACCCAATACAGCCGCAACCCAATCACTCTACAATGCGTGCATTGCTCATGGAGGTGTTACATGGGATAACTCTGCAATTGTACGTATACTTGAAAAATTGGCCAATTACGAAATAACTGATATTAACGCATGACTCACCTTGAATTAGTTAGCAGCCTGCTTACATTTCTTCCTCGCGAAGCTGTTTTATATGAAACGGAGGATTTAAAACCGTACGAATGTGATGGTTTATCTGCCTATCGACAAACGCCGATGATTGTGGTGTTACCGCAAGCGGAAGAAGAAGTGGTCAAGATTTTGCAAATTTGCCATACTACAAAAACTCCAGTAGTCGCGCGTGGCGCAGGAACAGGTTTATCGGGTGGCGCGTTACCTCATACCGAAGGCATTTTGCTATCGCTTGCTAAATTGAAGCGTATCTTGGAAATCGATCCCGTAGCACGTATAGCCCGAGTACAACCAGGGGTAAGAAATTTGGCGATCAGCGAAGCAGCCGCGCCATACGGCTTGTATTATGCCCCCGACCCCTCATCACAAATAGCATGTACGATTGGTGGTAATGTCGCCGAAAATTCTGGTGGCGTGCATTGCCTGAAATATGGATTGACCATACATAATATTCTAAAGCTACGAGTATTAACTGTAGAAGGGCAAGCAATCGAGATTGGCAGTAGTGCGCTCGATAGTCCAGGTTATGATCTGCTGGCTTTGATGACAGGGAGTGAGGGAATGCTGGGTATCGTTACTGAGATCACAGTTAAGCTCATACCCAAACCTGAGAAGGCGCAATTAGTGATGGCAGCATTTGATGATATTCAAAAAGCTGCGGACGCTGTAGCCAGTGTCATCAGCGCCGGAATTATTCCGGCTGGTATGGAAATGATGGATAAAATCACCATCCATGCTGTGGAAGATTTTTTGCATGCCGGTTACGATTTAGAGGCCGCTGCCATTTTATTGTGCGAAGCTGATGGCATGGCAGAAGAGGTCGCGGATGAAATTCAAAAAATCAGCACGATCATGCAGGAAAGTGGCGCAGTCAAGATCAGCGTTTCGCATGATGAAACAGAGCGGCTGCGTTTCTGGGCAGGTCGCAAAGCAGCTTTCCCGGCTGCCGGCAGAGTGTCTCCCGATTACTACTGCATGGATGGCACGATTCCACGTAAGCATCTAGCTCAGGTATTACATGGTATTGAAATCCTTTCTGCTGAATATGGGTTGCGCTGTATGAATGTTTTTCACGCAGGCGATGGTAATTTACATCCCTTAATACTTTACAATGCCAATCAGCCAGGAGAATTAGAAAAAACAGAAGCTTTTGGAGCCAGAATACTGGAAATGTGCATCAAAGCAGGTGGAACAATTACCGGAGAACATGGTGTTGGAATAGAAAAGCTAGATCAAATGTGTCTTCAATTCAAATCCACAGAACGAAATCTATTTCATGCGATCAAAGCAGCCTTTGATTCAGATGGATTACTAAACCCCGGAAAAGCTATACCAGCACTGCATCGCTGTGCAGAATTAGGTGCTATGCATGTACATCGCGGAGAAGATAAGTTTCCGACAATACCAAGATTCTGATTGAGTTATACGCTTAGGAAAAATCCATCCAAACCATACTATCTTTTCTACCTTATGCTAAATACGGTTGAACACTTTATTCATGTTATCGGCGCTGCGGCGAGAAATAAAAAACCACTATCTATTCGCGGCGGCAACAGCAAACATTTCTATGGCGGTCGGTTGACCGAACAAATGTGTGATACTCTTAATGTAGCAACTTATTCCGGACTCGTAAATTACGAACCGAGTGAACTGGTAGTAACCGCACGAGCGGGGACGCGTTTAACTGACCTTGAAACGATATTATCCGAGCATCATCAAATGTTGGCTTTTGAGCCTCCTCATTTCGGTGAAAACGCAACATTGGGTGGCTGTATCGCTACCGGCTTATCTGGACCACGCAGAGCATACACCGGAGCAGTACGTGATTTTGTATTGGGCGTGCGTATACTTGATGGCAGAGGAGATGACTTACATTTTGGCGGCCAGGTGATGAAAAATGTTGCTGGCTATGATGTTTCGCGTCTCATGACAGGCGCAATGGGAACTTTAGGGGTCTTGTTAGAGGTTTCACTCAAGGTATTGCCTACGCCACCGATGGAAATAAGCCTATGCATGCCGATGAAAGAATCCGAAGCGATTAACAAGATGCATCAATGGGCGAGCAAGCCATTACCTATTTCCGCCACCTGTTTTTATGATGGAAATCTTTTTGTAAGGCTCTCTGGTGCCGAAGCTGCCGTACATGCCGCCCGCATTAAAATTGGCGGAGAAGAAATTAATCAAGGAGAGTTGTTCTGGCAACGCATTCGTGAACATACTCACACATTCTTCAGCTCGGGAACGAGATTGTGGCGTTTATCGATTAAATCATCTACCCCACCGTTGCTGCTGCCAGGCCAACAATTGATAGAATGGGGTGGTGCATTACGCTGGCTAGCGACTGATGAAAACTTAAATGAAAAAAGAGTTCGATCGCAGGCGGAAGCTGCAGGCGGTCATGCCACATTATTCTATGGCGACAAATTATCGCTTCAGGCTTTTCATCCCCTGACAACTCACATGATGGCGCTCCATCAACGCTTAAAACAAAAATTTGATCCAGCTGGGATATTCAATCCTGGCCGAATGTATCCAGAGTACTGACAAATGCAAACCAAGCTTGCTGATTTTATTAAAAATACCCCGGAAGGCCAGGAAGCCGACGCTATATTAAGATCCTGTGTACATTGCGGCTTTTGCCTGGCCACCTGCCCCACTTACCAATTATTGGGAGATGAACTTGATAGCCCGCGGGGTCGTATTTACTTGATGAAGCAAGTACTGGAAGGGTATCCGGTCACCCAGAAAACACAACATCATCTTGACCAGTGCCTTACTTGCCGCGCATGTGAAACAACCTGTCCATCTGGCGTACGCTATGGTCGGTTACTCGATATTGGCCGAAGTGTTATTCACAAAAATGTAAAACGTGGTATCCGCGAGAGTGGAATACGTTATCTGTTAAACAAAACTCTCCCTCATCGCTACTTATTTAAATCATTATTCAAGATGGGTCAATTTTGTCGCCCTCTATTGCCGGCCAAACTAAAAAAATTAGTTCCCTCCCGAATTCAAAGCATCAGGGAGTGGCCAGTAAAGAAACATCGACGAGCTATGCTCATACTCGACGGATGCGTACAACCGGAACTTTCACCTAATATCAATATCGCTACTGCATATGTTCTGGATAAGCTTGGAATTTCGCTGATTAAAGCAGAAAAAGCTGGCTGTTGCGGTGCACTCTCTTACCATCTTGATGCGCAGCAAGATGGAATGAATTATATGCGCCGCAATATCGATGCTTGGTGGTCATTTATTGATAATGACAAAAAGGATGCACAACCAATAGAAGCCATTGCGATCACGGCGAGTGGTTGTGGCGTCACCGTCAAGGAATATGGATATTTGTTGCGCCATGACCCAGTTTATGCAGAAAAGGCTGCACAAATCTCAGCTTTAACTAAAGATATCAGTGAGATCTTGGCTGCAGAAACAGACAACCTAATTGCTCATCTTGAAAAATCAGGATCACGTCATAAAATGAAACTTGCGTTTCATTCTCCTTGCACACTCCAACATGGCATGCAGATTCGTGGTGTCATTGAAAAAATACTAGGTATTGCAGGCTTTACCCTCTGCTCTGTTAAAGATGCCCATCTTTGCTGTGGCTCTGCTGGTACTTACTCTATCCTTCAGCCAAAATTATCTCAACAACTGCTCAAAGAAAAAATAATGAATCTCTCCGTTGAAAAACCAGATCAACTCATTACGGCTAACATCGGTTGTTTAATGCATCTGAAAAGCGGCACTTCACTACCTGTCAGGCACTGGATAGAGATTTTGGATGAAATACTAAGTAATAATTCTCCCAAGTAAAGTTTGAAGTCACTACCACGGCAATATTACGATATGCCCAACTTATTACCATGAGATTAGCTTAGGGTCTGTTGACATTTCACATAGGTAGCCACAGGTATCCACACGCGATAGCTACCATACTTTCGTAATTTCTCTTGAGTTTGTCGTATCGTGT
>NZ_FNDH01000018.1 GCF_900100485.1 Nitrosomonas sp. Nm132
GGCAAGTGAAGTTGTGGCATCAGGAATTCCTCGAAAGAATATCTGTATAGAGTTCATCTCAAAAATCGTATCTTCGCAAAATCCAGTTTGTTTGATTGCCTATTTTTGTATCTCCTCCCCTGGCACATGTAATCGATTGATTTATATTTGTTCTTTAGAATGCTTTAAAAACGAGGGATGCTCCGAGATCAGGTTGTCTAAAGTTACGCTTGAGCAAATCAAAGCCCCCATTCCTAACGCTATCGCAATGGGGCCATTTGGATCACGAATCAAAACTGATAACTTTGTCCCAACTGGAGTGCCGGTCATTCGAGGCGGAAACCTCAATGCGTCGCGGCTACTCGATGACGAGTTTGTTTATCTTACAGAAGAGAAAGCAGATGAACTGCGCACATCAAATGCGCGACCCGGTGACATCGTAATTACACATCGCGGGACTATAGGACAAGTAGGAATAATTCCTTACAGCGCACGTCATCCACGGTACGTGGTCTCTCAGAGTCAAATGAAATTCACCGTGGACCCGGAAAAAGCCGATCCATTTTTCATCTTCTACTTTCTTCGCTCCCCCGTCGGCCAGCATCAGCTATTAGCCAACACGTCGCAGGTCGGAGTGCCCGCAATTGCGCAGCCAACAAGCAGTCTAAAGACTATAGAAATCTTGCTTCCGTCTACCGTTGACGAACAACGCGCCATCGCCCACATCCTCGGCACGCTCGACGACAAGATCGAACTCAATCGCCGCATGAACGAAACGCTGGAAGCCATCGCGCAGGCGA
Organism: Nitrosomonas sp. Nm132; assembly: GCF_900100485.1. Lineage (GTDB taxonomy): Bacteria > Pseudomonadota > Gammaproteobacteria > Burkholderiales > Nitrosomonadaceae > Nitrosomonas. Next base: position 780 of record NZ_FNDH01000018.1, read on the forward strand.
TTTTCAAGTCCTGGTTCGTCGACTTCGACCCCGTTCGCGCCAAAGCCCAGGGCGAACCGCCCGAATCCATCTGCCGCCGCTTACGGCTCACCCCCGACCTCCTCGCCCTCTTCCCCGACCGCCTCGTCGATTCCGAACTCGGCGAGATTCCGGAGGGGTGGGAGATGGGCACTATTGCCGACCATTGCATCTTGAACGCCGTATCGTGGACAGCCAAAATGCTTCCGGCCAAGGTGTATTACGTTGATCTTGCCAATGCCAAGAACGGCATTATTTCCGAGATCCAAGTGTTCTCTTCTTCCGCCGCACCTAGCCGCGCTCGGCGTGTGCTTCGTGCAGGAGACACGATTGTTGGCACCGTCCGGCCCGGCAATCGCTCATTTGCGCTGATAGGCCAAGGGACTCCCCAGCTAACTGGAAGCACGGGCTTCGCGGTTCTCTCTCCAACACGAAACGAGCTTCGCGAGTTTGTCTATTACCTGGCGACGAATGATAATAACATCAGTAGGTTGAACCAATTAGCAGATGGCGCGGCCTACCCCGCTGTGCGATCAGAAGTCGTTACCGCTGGTGTCTGCGTTCTTCCACCCCCCGACGTAATTGACGCATTCCATGTAGCAACAGCCGAGATGGTTGATTACCAGATAGCTAACCGGGTCAATAATGACACATTAGCTACCATACGCGACACGCTCCTTCCAGAACTCTTATCCGGTGAACTGCGCATGCTATCCCACGATCAGGCCGTGGAGGTAGTAGCATGACGGAACCGGTTTACTACCACCTCGGCAAGTTCCCGCCGGCGGACCCGGAGTGGAGGCAACTCATTCCTCTGATCGGTAAAGCCAACGCCGGCCTGGCCCGCTACGATGGCTTACTGTCGGCGATTCCGAACGCCTCCGTGCTACTCTCGCCGCTGACCACGCAAGAGGCAGTGCTATTATCCAAGATCGAAGGCACGCATGTGACCATGGGTGAAGTGCTGGAACTGGAGGCAGGCGGCGAACCGGAAGATGTGACCCAGCCCAAGCGCGACGATGCTGAGGAAATCCTGAACTACCGCATTACACTACGCGCTTGCGTGGATGTCTTAAGGGAGCGGCCGCTGTCGCAGCATTTGCTGCGGCAGGCACACTTTCTGCTGATGCAGGGCGTGCGGGGAAAAGACAAGACGCCGGGCAATTACCGTACGGAACAGAATTGGATCGGCCCGAAAGGTTGCCGCATTGACGAGGCGAGCTTTGTGCCGATTGCCCCCGAACACCTGAGTGCTGGAATGGATGCTTTGGAGTCGTATATGAATGTCGATGACGAGCCAGACTCCTTGGTGCAACTCGCCATCGTACATGTGGAGTTCGAGGCGCTTCATCCCTTCAGGATGGAAATGGCCGCCTTGGCCGTATGCTGATTCCGCTATTCCTTTACAAGAAAGGCGTTCTCAGCAGCCCCGATTTCTATATGAGCGGCTACTTGGAAGCTCATTGCAAAATCTACCATAAGCGGCTGCGAGCTGTGTCACGGGACGGTGCCTGGACCGCGTGGTGTATTTTCTTTCTGGAGGGAATTATCCAGCAGTCGGCCGAAAACGAACAAAAGGCACGAGCGATTCTAGCGCTGTATGAACAGGTCAAGAATCGAGTCGTAGATCTGACAATCAGCTCGAAACCTACAAGGCTGAAATTTCAGACCTGTTCGTATTCAACGAGGCGCTGGTGATTTCCGATGGTCTGCATGCGCGCGTGGGTTCACTCACCGCCGACCGCGAGCGCTTTCTGCCGTGGCGCACCGTGCGCAACGAGAACGACCGGCCGTTGCTGGAGTTTGAGCTGGAAAAGGTAGTGCGTGGCTTTTTCGCGCCTGAATTGCTGCTGGACTATCTGCGTTATTTCATTCTCTATGAGCAGAGCGATGACGGGCTGATCAAGAAGATTGCGGGCTACCATCAGTTCCACGCCGTGCGTGAAGCGGTGCGTGTCACGGTGATTGCTGCCACGCAGCCACAGGTTGAGAAAGACAAGGCGCACCAGGAACGCGCCACCTATGGCAAACAGGTGGTGCCCGGCTCGCGCAAAGGCGGCATTGTCTGGCACACCCAGGGCTCGGGCAAGAGCATTTCCATGGCGTGCTTTACCGGCAAACTGATGCAGCAGCCGGAAATGCAGAACCCCACGATTGTCGTCGTCACCGACCGCAACGATCTGGACGGGCAGTTGTATCAAACTTTTGTCGGTGCGAGTTCGCTGTTGAAGGAAACCCCGCAGCAGGCAGAAAACCGCGAGCAATTGCCGGCATTGCTGGCAGGGCGGGCATCCGGTGGCATCATTTTCACCACGGTACAGAAGTTTGCTCCGGGGCAGAATGAAGACGTGTTTCCATGTCTGACTGAGCGCACCAACATCGTGGTCATTGCCGATGAGGCGCACCGTTCGCAGTATGGCTTTCGCGCGGTGCTCGACAAGCAGTCCGGCCAATACAAATACGGTTTTGCCAAGCACCTGCGCGATGCCCTGCCCTACGCCACCTTTGTCGGCTTTACCGGCACGCCGGTGGAGACGGATGACAAGGATACCCGCGCGGTGTTCGGCGATTACGTCAGTATCTACGACATCCAGGATGCCGTGGATGATGGCGCCACGGTGCCGATTTACTACGAAAGCCGCCTGGCCAGGCTGGATATCAATCAGGCGGAGATCGAACAACTCAGCGACCAAGTCGAGGAAATCTTCGAGGACGAAGAGAGTATCGCGCTGCGCGAGGCGGCCAAGACCAAGTGGGCCGCGTTGGAGAAGCTGGTCGGCGCTGAACCGCGTATCCAGCAAGTCGCGGTCGATATCGTGCAGCACTTCGAAGCGCGCAATGCAGCAGTAGAGGGCAAAGGCATGATCGTAGCCATGAGCCGCGAGATTTGCGTTCACCTCTATAACGCTATCGCGGTGCTGCGGCCGGAATGGCATAGCCCTGACCCGGCGCAAGGGGCAAGGGGCAATCAAGGTGATCATGACCGGCTCGGCAGCCGATAGCGAACTGATGCAGCCGCACATCTACAATGCCGCCACCAAAAAGCAACTGGAAAAGCGCTTCAAGCACCCCAAAGACCCGCCCAAGCTGGTGATTGCGCGCGACATGTGGCTCACCGGTTTCGACGTGCCGTGCCTACATACCCTATATGTGGACAAGCCGATGCGCGACCACAACCTGATGCAGGCCATCGCCCGCGTGAACCGCGTGTTCCGCGACAAGGAGGGCGGACTGGTAGTGGACTACATCGGCATCGCCGCCGAACTGCGCCGAGCCCTCAAGATCTATACCGACAGCCGTGGCAAGGGCCAGCCCACTTTGGATGCCGCCGAGGCCTTGGCCAAGCTCAAGGAATTGATGGAAGTAGCGCGTAGCCTGCTGCATGGCTTCGACTATGCATCCTATCGCATTCAGGCGACAAGCTTGCTGCTGCCCACCGCCAATTTTGTACTGGGACTGGAAGACGGCAAGAAACGCTGGGCTGACGTGGTACTGGCCATCACTAAAGCCTTCTCCCTGTGCGGGACGCTGGACGAGGCGATGGAACTACGCGAAGAAATCGCCTTTTTCCAGGCCATCAAAAGCGTGATCGCCAAGGCGACGGAGACCGACAAGAAACTCTCCGAGGACAAGAAAAACACCGTCCTCAAACAGATTCTGGATAACGCGATGATCGCCGAGGGCGTCGAGGATATCTTCAAGCTGGCGGGACTGGAACGGCCGGACATGGGCATCCTGTCCGATGGCTTTCTGGAAGAAGTGCGCAATGTGCCACAGCGCAACTTTGTCGTCGAGCTGCTGCAAAAACTGCTCAATGACGAAATCAAATCCCGCAGCAGAGCCAACGTGATTCTGGAGAAGAAATTCAGCGACCGCCTGCAGGAAGCGTTGAATCGCTATCGCAACCGGGCCATTGAAAGCGCTCAGGTGATCGAAGAATTGATTCAGATGGCCAGGGAATTCCGCGAAGCAACCAAGCGCGGCGAGAATCTGGGACTGAATCAATCCGAGTTGGCTTTCTATGACGCTCTAGCCGACAACGAAAGCGCGGTACGTGAGCTGGGCGACGATATCCTGAAAAAAATCGCACACGAACTCACCGAAAAGTTGCGCCACAGTACCACGGTTGACTGGCAAAAGCGCGAAAGCATCCGCGCGCGATTGCGCAATCTGGTGCGCATCACCTTGCGCCGCTACAAATACCCACCCGATAAACAAGAAGATGCCATCAGGCTAGTGTTGGCACAGGCAGAACGGTTGTCTGACAACGGTTGTCTGACGAGTGGACAAAGTAGGTATCAACAATGGTTTTAGTACCCTAATCAGCATTCAATGATTAGGAATAAGATAAGGTGCTACCTTGCTCACTATCTTGAATATATACGCATCGTACTTCAAAATTCAGCATCAATACCTTCTCCCGCTGGGAGAAGATTGGATGAGGGATTATGAAAACCGAATTTTGAAGTACGATGCGTATAAGTGACGGTTCGTTGAATGAGACCTAACTTATAACCAGCATAACCTCAACACGATTCCGACAGTCCAGCACTTCGGCCACCCCCTTGAGATCATGCCTTTCATGCTAATAAATCGTGTTTACTTCCCTGCTTCACAGGGCTGGCGCAGCATCTTCCTGACCGCATCGGCATGCATCTCTTCTGCCACAATCTGGCTACGCGCATATTCTTCCAGCAAGACCGACTTGCCCTGGGCCAGTTCCAGCAATTGATAATAGCGCTCCAGCGACTGGCTTTCATGTACAAGAGATTCCTGCAGGATGTCGCCAACGGGAACTGAGCAGACTAAGTCGGTATCATGCGCATGCGTCTCCAGCAATGAACCGATGGCAAGAGAGGGATGTCCTCCCAACAGAGTAACCAATTCACCTGCCTTTCGCGCATGCAACAAGCCTTCCTCTGCTTGTTTGTTTAGCCACTCGACAATGGGAATGCGATTATAACCATACACCATCAAGGCGTAGTGGGTATAACGCACCACGCCGGCCAGTTCGAGTTCCATGATCTGATTCAGTAATGCGACTGCTTTATCTTTATCGAGACTCATATATTCCTCCTTTCAGCTCTGAAGTTATGAGAACCGAAGTTTTAATAAAACTTCGGTTTATATGAGACTCCTTTTCTCATTGCTACGTTCCATCCACCTTGCGCTGGAAGCGTCTGCCCCGATTCCTTCACAACCTCTTTGTTAAAAAGCCAGCGTGGCGCGGTTGATTCGGCCTTACAGTTTGTCCGCGTGGCTGCTGAGATATTCTGCCACCCCTTCAGGACTCGCTTTCATGCCGGGTTGACCACTTTTCCAGCCAGCCGGACAAACTTCGCCATGTTCCTCATGGAAACGCAATGCGTCGACCATGCGTAGCATCTCATCGACATCGCGCCCCAACGGCAAATCATTGACCACCTGATGACGCACGATACCCTGCCTGTCAATCAGGAAAGAGCCGCGCAGCGCAACATGACCAGGATGGGTTACGCCATAAGCATTCATCACCTCGCCACCCAGATCGGCCACCAGCGTAATATCGATCGGACCGAGTCCACCTTTGGTGATGGGGGTGTTACGCCAGGCGTAATGCGTGAAATGGGAATCGACTGAGACGCCGATTACTTCCACATTACGCTGCTGAAAATCTTTTGCTCGATGAGAATGTGCGATGATTTCCGAGGGGCAGACAAAGGTAAAATCCAAGGGGTAGAAAAACAGCACTGCATATTTGTTACGAATATGCGTATAAAGATTGAAATTTTCATCGAAACTGCCATTAGGCAACACGGCAGGTTTAGTAAAATCAGGTGCAGGTCGCGTGACGAGTACAGTCATAGTATTTCCTTTCTAGTTGAGTAAATTTGATTTGGTAATAATTGAATTGACCTGTATGGGGTCAACTTTATGATTAAATCTTTTCTTCTTCTTTCTCTTTCTTAGACCATATACTAGATACCCTGGACACAAAAGTAAATAACATAAATTTCGCGATTGCATCCGCATCGAAATCAATCGCGCTCGCCAGTTCTTGATTTTAGATAACGTGATGTTGTGGGAATACCCTCTTAACCACCGCACGACGAAGGAGAAAACCGATGAGTAATGCTATGCAACTGGATACCGTTATTGTTGGCAGAAGAATTACCGTTCTTTATACTTGATGCCCGTTATAGCATCAGGAGCAAAAATCATCCCTCCTTTTTACCCAGATCAACAAGAAATCGGTCCAAGATTTCCTGACCAGCATGAGGCATCACGACAACATGTGCACAAGGCGCTTGTTGCCCATCGATACTCAATCCCATGGTCGCCAAGCTGTAGCGATTCACTACGGCATCACTCGGTTTTCTGAAATAAATCGTATTGGATTGGTGGTTGGCTCTCACAGGATGTAAATCGCTATAGTGAGTCGCCATCTCCTTCAACAAATATGCCGTATTGTCCAGCATGGCCTTGGCATCAGCGGCCTGCTTTGTAAATGACGACTCTGAGCTAAAGAAATAAAACTCAGCAGGTTTTACCGCATCGCGCGAACAGGTAATGGTGCCAGGTACCTGCAAAATATACTCACATTCATGAACCTGGCCAAACTGGGCATGAAACGCCTCAAAATTTGTCTTGGGCGTGATGAACAAGCCTGCCGGTGAAGGGAAACCAAAAAATTTGTGGCATGAGACGGCGATGGAGTCGTAGCGTTTTACCTTCTTCCCTGTTCTCTGATCAGAAACTTCGTGCCAAAGATCACTCGCAAATTGGGTATGAGGTAGATAGCCACCAAACAGTGCAGCATCCAGATGAAGATAAGAGGTTCGACCTTTAAGTTTTGATTGAATACCATCAATGGAATCAACTGCACCTTTGAAGGTCGTGCCAATCGTTGCGACCACTAGGGCCGGGTGGTTGGGATTTGCATTCAGTTGCCGTTCCAGATCGTCAATATCCATGCTGCCATCGCGAGAAGTCCCAACCACCACCCATTCCAGATTCAATAAGTCTCTGAGAATCTGAATCGAATAATGAGCTTCCTGCGTGAAATATATCTTGGGCATCTCTCCTGTTTGGCTTTTTAGAATCGTGCGGCCCATATACAGCCCGTGCATATTGCTGTCCGTACCACTATTGGTAAGAAAACCCCAGATATTGTCTGGTGAAAAGCCATACACCGCACCAAACCGGTTTATGAGCTCTTTTTCAAGAAGATGGCTATTAAAAGGAATGTGGCTATGATCGTAGGGATTGCCTACGTTGTTAAAACTAAACTGATTAAGACCCACATCAAATAGCTCCTTGCGCCAGGCGAAAAATTCCTCTGGTGGCGTAGTCATATTGATTGGATATCCCAGAAGCAAATTTTTTTGCTGTGGAAATCCTTGCATGCTTTTTAGCATTGCGGAAGAAGCATACTGCGGGCGATTCAAAAAGGATTGGCCCAGCACCCCATTAGGTGCGCAAGTCGCCACCAAAGCAGTCGCACCGGTCAAGCCAATAAATTGCCGTCGATTCATCAACATGGTATTGATCTCCTGCTCACTGCGCACATCTGGATTAAGATAATGAATAAGAGGATCAAGACAAAAAAAAGTTTATTCTTGTCACTTTCCTTCTTTATTTATTTAAATAGGTAAAACAAAAGACAAGAATTATCACACCATTCTATAAAGAACCGGGAATCTGCCCCCTTCCTCCAGTATAAGCGCCAGTCGGGCAGATTCCTCCATTTCGCTGTAAAAACTACATGCCCCCCATCAATGCTGACTGAAGTGCACTGGCAACGGAGCTTCCACCCGTACCTTGAACATATTGCACAACGATGGGTATGAATTTTTGTACCATGTCAGGTGCCAGGCCGAGTTGCTGGAATGAGCCTGCCATACCAGGTAAATTTCCAGCCGCCATGCCTGCTAAATCCCCCATCATACCCCCTCCCCCGACAGCACCTGCACTAGCAGCAGGTGCAGGTGCAGATACGGGTGCGGGTGCAGCAGCCAGCAGGCCTTGCATATCGGGAACCGAATTACTCAGAGTCGTAAAATCCCCTGCCGACATTCTGGATTTGGCATGCTGGAATAGCGCCCCTGCTCCACCTTCTGCTTGCGGCTGGGTCACGCCTAGTTGCTGCATCAATAGCCCGATCAGACCGGTTCCGGAAGTCGTTGCGGGTACAGCCGTTGTCGCAGCCTCGCCAGCCTGTAGCACTTGCGCACCTTTCTGTACCGTTCCGGATGCACCAGAAAGATCATCAAAATCAACCGCATACACATGGCTGGTCAAGAATAACGCAATGCTCAATGTAAAACATGCGCTTAACCATCTGATTGCTTTCATCGCTTACCTCCTTTATGAAAAGAACAGTTCTTGATAAGGAATTAGGATCTCTGATTAGAAAATTAGGTACTTAGCCTAAACACCTTCCCACTCTTTCCGTAATCATCAGAATTCATGGGAATAGTTAGCTTACCACCGATCCCGCCACTTTTTACTACAGAATGTCCAGAATGATTTGCGCTTAAAATGGCCTCGCTCGTGCTCGAAGGCGCTTTTTATTTATTAGCTTGCCTGGGAAATGCCATTGAACGACATCATCCTTGCTCCTTGAATCTGTGAAAACGAACTTTAGGAACCATCAGGATAGACTGATATTCCAATGATTAACCCGGATATTTCATAAATTCGCGTGATGATCACGCAGGATTTTGATTAATAGGGAAGTTTTGAGAAAGAGGGGTGTAGTGACTCATACACCCGACTGAGCAAAATCTTTCTTATTAATCAAAAGACAAGTGAGGACACGTGCCAATTTATGAAATATTCGGGTTAAGTTGCCGTGGTACGGTATCTTTCCATAAAACCAAGCCATGTATCGGTCCACTCCTCGATCGAAGGTGAATCATCATGAAAGATTGGAATGTCGTGGTCACTGTTGCAGAAAATTGCTTCAAGGACGGTTTCTCGCTGCTGTCGAATTATGGTCATGTCGAGAAGACGCCCTTTTATAATGTGCTGACCCTCAAGGTGGTGGATATCGAAGCGTTTCTCGAGTCTTTTCTTGAGGACAGGCGAGCAGATCCAGCCTATCTGCACGTATTTTGCCGGGTCATCCCCTGCACCCATGGTTTCTTTTTTCAAACGGTCGAAGCATTTGAGGAAAAAGCCAAGCAGTGTATCCAGTCATTCTTGCCCCAATTGGCTCATCGCAGTTTTCATGTCCGCATGCATCGCCGGGGTTTTCATGGGACGATAAAAAGCCAGGATGAAGCAGGTTTGCTCGGTAATTATCTGGATGAACAACTGCGATCACAAGGGGCAGCGGGTAAAGTGACCTTTGATGATCCTGATGTGATTCTGGACGTTGAAATCGTCGCTCAGCAGGCAGGCTTGTCATTATGGTCCCGCGATCAGCGCAAGCGCTATCCGTTCCTGAAATTGGACTGACTCTGCATGGGGTGATGAGCCACCATGAAACGGCGAGATTTTCTAATCCGATCATCAGCCACGCTGCTGACGCTGATAACCGGCATGGAGAAAGCCATGTCAATAACCGAGGCTAAAGAATCCACAATGAAAACGCCCATTACACTGTTTTTGTGTGGCGATGTGATGACTGGCAGGGGAATCGATCAATTATTACCTTATCCCAATAACCCGCGCTTGTATGAGCCCTATGTACGAAATGCGCAACGCTATGTCGAGCTGGGCGAGGAAATCAATGGCGCGATCCCCAAGCCCGTCAGCTTCGACTACATCTGGGGCGATGTGCTTACCGTGCTGGAAAAAACAGCGCCCGATGCACGCATCATTAATTTGGAAACAAGTGTTACCTCGAGCAATGACTACTGGCCGGACAAAGGCATACATTACCGCATACATCCGAAAAATGTCGCCTGTCTTACCGCCGCAAACATAGATTGCTGTGTGCTGGCGAACAATCACGTTCTAGACTGGGGATATGCCGGTTTGACGGAAACGCTGAGCACTCTGAGAAATGCCCATATTAAAACGGTGGGTGCCGGCGCAAATTTGCAGGAAGCACAATCTCCAGCCATTCTGGATGTGCCCGCTAAAGGCAGGATCCTGGTATTTTCCTGTGGCACAACATCCAGCGGCATTTCAAGCGAATGGGCTGCTCAGAGCAGGAAAGCGGGCATCTATTTTTTAACGGATCTATCCCGCAGGATAGTTGATCGCATCGCAATGATCGTGCATCAAACCAAGCGCCCTGGTGATGTTGTGGTGCTTTCCATACACTGGGGCGGCAATTGGGGATATGAAATTCCCCAAGAACACATCGACTTTGCTCACCTGCTGATCGATTCTGCCAGTGTCGACATCCTACATGGTCATTCCTCCCATCATCCTATTAGCTTGGAAGTATATAAGGAAAAACTCATTCTGTACGGATGCGGCGATTTTCTGAATGATTACGAAGGGATAGGCGGTCATGAATATTATCGTGGCGATTTATCCCTGATGTATTTTGCCAGTATCGCACCCGCTACCGGAAAATTGGTCGCACTGGAAATGGTACCGATGCAAATCAAACGCTTTAAATTAAACCGCGCCTCGCCAGAAGATGCAAGCTGGCTGCAATACACACTAAACGAACACAGCCGCAAATTCAATTGCAGGATCGAACTAACCTCAGACCAGACACTGAAAGTTGTGTATTAAGCTGCCACCCATTCATTTTGCGAAAGTGGGTAAACACACCGAAACGCATAGTTAAATTTGCACCCTACGGCGGATGACGCAAACTTATCCGCCCTACTGCGCTGCGCCTATAAAACAGCGCGACAAAGTACCGTGCAGCAGAGCAAATCAGCTTGATGGGTGTGTAACACTCAATTTCACAAGAAATGCTCAATCCAGACTCACGGATCATTTTTGCCTTAGCGCGTTCTTTACAGACTACCTCAGGCTACATCTGGATTCGGAAGTCCTTGACACTGCGATCTGATCCAGTTTATTAAACTGGCTTTCTTTCTCGGTCGTTTCCCGCCAGTTAGATTTTAAATGATTGTAATGACCATCCTGCCACATTCATTTCTTCGGATTATGCTGCTTTGCCTTAGCATCCAACTCACGGAGATGAGCCAGTTTTTCAGCGATTTTCGCTTCCAGACCATAGGTGGTTGGATGATAAAAATCTGCTGGCGGCATGCCATCCGGGAAGTAATTTTCACCCGCGGCATAAGCGCCTGGTTCGTCATGCGCGTAGCGGTAATTTTGTCCGAAACCCATGTCTCTCATGAGTTTGGTGGGCGCATTGCGTAATCGTACCGGCACGCGGCGTGAGGGGTCATGTTCGATCAATGAGCGGGCTTTTTTATAGGCAAGGTAAGCCGCGTTGCTTTTCGGGGCGCAGGCCAGGTAGAGCGCTGCCTGCGCCAAGGCCAATTCCCCTTCTGGGCTGCCGAGACGCTCGTAAGCGTTACAGGCATCCAGGCTAATGGCGAGTGCACGCGGATCGGCCAGGCCGATATCTTCCGTCGCAATACGAATCAGCCGCCGGCCAATATAAAGCGGGTCAGTGCCACCGTCGAGCATGCGGCACATCCAGTAAAGTGCGGCATCCGGGGAGGAGCCGCGAATGGATTTGTGTAATGCTGAAATCTGGTCGTAAAACTCATCGCCGCCTTTATCAAAGTGACGCATGCTACGCGATAACACATTGCGCACATAATCCGCATCGATCTCGGTCACGCCTTCGGTCCCGGCAGCGATATCCGCCTGCTCAAGCAGGTTCAATAGACGCCGCGCGTCGCCATCGGCAAAGGTGATCAACAGGTTTTTCGCTTCGTCGGAAAAATGCAGTTTTGGCAAATCCGCTTGACAAGCGCGCTCAAACAGGTGCGTGAGCTCGTCTTCGGATAAGGGACTCAGCGCATAGACCTGCGAACGCGAAAGCAGGGCGCGATTGACTTCAAATGAAGGGTTTTCTGTGGTGGCGCCGATAAACGTGATCAGCCCCTGTTCCACATAAGGCAGAAAGGCGTCCTGCTGCGCCTTGTTGAAGCGGTGCACTTCATCGACGAACAAAATGGTGTGCCGGCCCGATTGCTGGAGTACATGCTGAGCTCGTTCGATGGCGTCACGGATATCTTTTACACCGGACAGCACTGCTGACAGCGCAATGAATTCAGCATCAAACACGCGCGCCATCAGGCGTGCCAGGGTGGTTTTTCCGCTGCCTGGCGGCCCCCATAAAATCATGGAGTGCGGTTTACCGGATTCAAAGGCAAGACGCAACGGTTTGCCAGCGCCTAACAGATGCGCTTGACCGATGACATCATGCAGTGATTGAGGGCGTAAGCGCTCAGCTAACGGTGCAACAGGTTTTTGCGGTGCAAATAGATCAATCACTGATCACATCGGCCCCTTCAGGCGGGGTAAACTGAAATAAATCGGGAGCGAGCACAGGATTGGCAGCAAGATCTGTAAATACCAATAAAGTAAATTGTCCGAAGTTGTCGCGCAGCACCATTTCGCGCAATTCGCCTGTTTGGGAAAACCCCATGCGGATCAATTCAAACGTGCTTTCCTGAGCCTTAGGTATGGCTTCCAGCCATTCGATCTCATCATCCACCTCGATTTCTGTCAGATCAAAATCCCGTTCGATGGTACTGCTGCCCGCCAGCAAGGCAGCCGGGCTGCTGCCAATCGCCAGATCCAGTTGACGTACCGTGACCTGATTAAGATCCTGATCATAAAACCATACTTTTGCACCATCCCCAACAATCAATTGCTGATAAGGTTTCTCATACGTCCAGCGGAATTTGCCGGGTCGCTCAAACATCATGACGCCACTGGCTTCCTGCACGATCTGAAGGTTTTTATCAAGCAAGGTTTGTGAAAACACGGCCTTGAAAGTTTGCGCTTTTTGAACGAATGTCCTAAGGCTATCGATAGCGGAAGCCTGAGTAACAAGGGAAAATAAGCAAAGTAACCAGAATAAGCTCAATCGAATCATGCTGCCCCTCATAAAATTAGCCGAATGGAACCCGTACAGTCAAACATACTTTTGTCACCCACCAAGGCTTCCTCAATCATCCCGGTTAGGTGCCAGCACCTCCCGGTTACCATTGCTCTGCATAGCGGAAACGAGGCCGGCGCGTTCCATTTCTTCGATCAGGCGAGCTGCGCGGTTGTAGCCAATACGCAGTTGTCTCTGCACCAGCGAAATCGAAGCCCGGCGTGATTTCACCACAATGGCGACCGCCTCATCATACAGCACATCGGTTTCACCTCCTGCCTGCCTGCTTGTTTCACCATTTTCGCCAGTAAACTCGTTTTCTTCATCATTCGCATTGAGAACTTCCTCGACATAACACGGTTCACCGTGTTCCTTGAGGTATTCCACCACTTTGTGGACTTCATGATCAGCCACGAAAGCGCCATGGACACGTTGCGGATAACCGCTGCCGGGAGGCAGATAAAGCATGTCACCCTGGCCGAGTAAGGCTTCTGCACCCATTTGATCAAGAATGGTACGTGAATCGATTTTGCTGGAAACCTGGAAAGCGATTCGTGTCGGAATATTGGCTTTGATCAGGCCCGTAATGACATCAACCGAAGGCCGCTGCGTCGCCAGCAACAGATGAATCCCCGCCGCACGGGCTTTCTGGGCAAGCCGCGCGATCAATTTTTCGACTTTTTTCCCCATGATCATCATCAGATCAGCCAGCTCATCAATCACCACCACAATCAAGGGCATTTCTTCCAATTGCACAGGTGTATCAGGTGTCGGGCTAAGTGGATTGGTCAGCAATTCCTCATTCTTTATGGCCTCGCGGACTTTCTGATTATAGCCAGCAAGATTACGCACCCCCAGGGAGGACATCAGCTTATAGCGCCGTTCCATTTCAGCCACGCACCAGTTGAGTGCACTTGCCGCATCGCGCATATCGGTCACTACCGATGTCAGCAGATGGGGAATCCCTTCATAAACAGACAGCTCCAGCATTTTCGGGTCGATCAGGATCAACCGCACCTGCTCGGGCGTGGCTTTGTAAAGCAAACTCAGGATGACCGCATTAATCGCAACCGACTTACCGGAGCCAGTGGTTCCTGCCACCAGCGCATGCGGCATTTTCGCGAGATCAGAGACAATAGGGCGTCCACTGATATCCTTGCCGAGTGCAATGGTCAACGGTGAAGGCATATCAGCATACGGCTGAGAACTGAGGATTTCATGCAAACGCACCATTTGCCGCTTGGGATTGGGAATCTCCAGACCCATGGTGGTCTTCCCAGGAATGGTTTCGACCACGCGGATGCTCGCAACCGAGAGGGCACGCGCCAGGTCCTTCACCAGATTAATGATCTGATTGCCCTTGACGCCGACAGCGGGTTCGATTTCGTAACGGGTGATGACCGGGCCAGGATGGGCTGATACCACTTTGACTTCAACACCAAACTCCTGCAGCCGGCGCTCAATCAGGCGAGAGGTAAATTCCAGCGTGTCATTGGATAGCACTTCGACATTTTTCTGAGGCTCATCCAGCAGATGGAGTGGCGGCAGGAGCGCATCCGGTGAATCACTAGAAAAAGAGGTTTGTTTTTCTTTGACGATGCGCGCGGGTTTCTGCACAGGAGGGTCAGGCAGCTCTATCCGCAAGGGAGAAGAAGGTTCGGCAGGCTTTCTATAATCCTCTCTTACCGGTTCCTTCTCGTCCTTGACGCGCATGAACGAGGAAGCCACTTCGGCACGCCGGTCTCGCAGGGCCAATAAGCGATTCCAGAGGGAAAAGCATGACTCTTCAATGGTCTCGCCTATTTTCTCGGAAATACGTACCCAGGATAGCCCTGAAAAAAGACTGAAACCGATCGCCATCAGAATCACCAGACCGAGCGATGCGCCAGTAAACCCAAGTATCAGGGAAAGATTTTTACTGAGGATTTCACCCAGCACCCCTCCAGGCACGAGGGGGAGCGAGATATTAATCGTATTGAGACGCAGCGATTCAAACCCACTGCTGGCAGTGAGCAGCATCATAAAGCCTGTCAGCGAAATCAGCAGCGTGCGTGGATCAAAGATGCTGGCAATATCGATGCGACGATAACTCCACAGCACTGCCGAGAGAAAGAAAATGACCCACCACCACGCTGAGGCACCAAACAGATAAAGCAGTAAATCTGCCAGCCAGGCACCCGCTCTGCCCCCTGCATTACCCACCTGATCGATATGATCGCTATGTGACCAGCCAGGATCAGTACGGTCAAAGCTCATAAAGATTAATATCAGATACAAAGCGACGCCACCCAGTATCAAGCAGCCCGCTTCTCGTAATAATTTGGAGATTCTCGGTGGCAAAGGATTATTGTTAGCCTTCTTCGCCATCGACTTATTGACAGCACTCATGCAAATATCAGGAAAATAGAGATAAAAATCAGTTTGATGATATGGAAATCATATAGAAATTCTTGAGCAAGTTCTTGTCATCATCGGTTGATCGACTTATGAACCAGCGCAATAACCTGTTATTGCAAGGCGCCCGATCACAAGCAAGTACTACGACTTTTGGGAGAAGCTATATTCTCACGAGTTCCAGGCGCGTTCCAAACTTAGAAAAGCCCGCCTACTTTTGGGCAGCTTTGAGCAATTCAATAATAGACGAATTATTGGCAATATCCAGCGCGGTCTTGCCACTCACGCTCTTGAGCGCGGGGTTGGCGCCTTTGGCTAACAACAGTTTGACGATATCCTCATGCTCATGCAATGCTGCCCACATCAAGGCAGTGATACCGTCCTGATTCTGCTGATCAATGCTGGCCCCTTTTGCCAATAAAGTTTCAACGACAGCCGTTTGGCCATTCTGCGCAGCGAGTATCAATGCTGTAAAATCGTTGGTAGCCTTTAAATCAGGCTGCGCACCACTTGCCAGCAATGTTTCGACGATTGCCGGGTGACCGGATAAAGCAGCCAAAATCAGTGCAGAAGCGCCGTTTGCGTCTTGCAAATCAGGCTCCGCTCCTTTTGCCAGTAAGGCTTTTACAATTTCCAAATGGCCATTCTGCGCAGCCAGGTGGAGTGCCGTCGTTTGATTCTCATCTCGCAAATCAATCTTGGCTCCTTTTGCCAGTAAGGCGTTGACAATTGCGCTATTGCCTTTGGCCGAGGCAAGCATCAAGGGCGACAAGCCATTTTTGCTTTGCAGATCCGGGTTAGCACCTTTTGCGAGCAAAGCCTCGACAATGGCTTCATGGCCATTTTTAGTCGCCAGCAGCAACGCAGTTCCCCCTTGAACATTCTGTAGATCCAATGCTGCTTTATTTTCCAATAGCAACTTCACAACGGCAGCATGACCATTCTGCGAAGCAACCGCCAGCGCAGTAAACCCATCAGGGTTCTGCAAATCGATTTGGGTTCCTTCTCCCAGCAATTTTTCGACAGTTGCGGCGTCACCGGTCAAGGCCGCCTTGAGAAAATCCACTTCCTTTTCGGCAAAACTCACCGATGCCTGAGTAACCAGAATGGTTACTATCGCCATAAAAACTAAACGTCTGAATTGCGGGCCGAACAAAATTTTCATATGTTTCATTAATCTACCTGAAATAACGTGATCTGTAATGGTGGTCAAGTATAACGCACCCTATTTTTAGCCGTGTTATTTTTTATAAACTGGAAAATAATCCGATCCAAGCGTCCCTATCGCCGAAGCGGAAAAAACTTTCAGATGCGTGTAATCGCCACAACAAAATAAAAAAGTGGCAGCCAAGATGTCAATCGAGTTCAATCTGTACAGCGTAGTGCCTGGGCAGCAAATTCAAGCAGATCCCGGGTACGGTGTTCGATCACGTCGATCAAAATTTGCATATCTAGTTCTTGATATTCATGCACCAAAATATTACGAAATCCAACCATTCCTTGCAGTTTACGCATCATTTCTTCGTCAATCACGCCGGCTTGCGCCAGCAAGGTAAAGGATTCACGGCTATCGCGTGGCAATCCGAGCTTGCGAATTTTCACCAGATGATTGGCGATATCAATAGTTAATTCTGCAGCACGCTGTAGATTCATCGCTACCGCATCCAGGCGAAGCTGATCCTTCACAAAAGGCAAGCCTGTTTCTAGATGATAATATTGATCGATTTGCTTGAGGCAACGTTCAATGCTGACTTTCTTGCTGAGAATAATGTCATTCATGGGTCGTAGAATTTTCCACTGCGCAAGCCTTCATTCAAAATAGCCGCCCGCTCCTCGTTGAGTTTCTGATAGCGCGAAAGCACCCGAATTTCGAATTCATCAACGGCCGTTCCATCTGTCTGAAAAAACCGCCGCCCGCTCATGATAATCTCTTTTTGCAACACGGTCGGCGCCAGGCGCAGGTTGATCAAATCCACATCCCGGTTGAATGCCACCTGCAGCGCCTGATGCAGCTCGCTGAATAAAAGTGAACCTGCCCCTTTCGCCTGCTTGGGTGGCAACAGGATGGCGATATCCAGATCACTTTCAGGTCGTTCATATTCCGTCCCCCAGGAACCAAACAGGTAAATCGCCTGCGTCTCCGGCCAGGCACCCAGAATCAACTGAATCAATTGCTCTGTATTACTCACCACACCCCCTCCCGCTTAGTGGAATATCGCAGATCAACTATTCTTATACTCACGAAAACTAGCTAATAAACCCGCAAAAGACTTGGGTGCATATCGCTTGAATCCCGCTTCATCCACATAAACAAAATCATAATTTATCTCTGCCTGCAGCACGTTGATATCTTCGCACCACTGGCGCAATCGTCGCATTTTCAAGGGTACGTCCAAGTCTTCCTGTCCCTTGGTTTCAACCACCACAACCCATTCAGGAGACAGCTTCACCAAAAAATCTGGATAGTAGTTGGCGATATCGCCAGCCGTGTTGACGTAATCGAGTTTGAAATGCACCGCCAGATAGTTTTTGGCAAAAGACACCACATCGCTGCAATCTTCCAGGAAACTGGCAAACTGCAGCTCGAAATGACTATCGCCGATCACCCGGTTGAATACACTCTTCTTGGGCATCAGATAACCCTGATCCTTCACGATAAAGGGGCGAGTCTGCCGCAATTTGAGGGTGTCGCGGATTTCTGCATCCCCTTTGGATTTCGTTGTCAGTCAGTTTCATCTTATTTCATCTGTCCGCTACATCGACAACGGTTTGTCATAGCCGGTCAATTCCAGGTAGCCGCGTCCTGCGGGCTGGCCGTCGCGCGTGACCGTCACGGCCCCTTCCCAGTAAACCGCGCCGGCCGACAGGCGTGAATCGAGTTCCTGATCATCCATCATCGGTTCAAGCTGCCACTCGATATTCCCGGTTTTGATGCGCATGGCGACCGGATAATCTGCATCCGTCAGGGGTGAGCGCCAGGTACGCATGGGATGGAAACTGATTTCATCCGGCGAAAAGAAGGTCATCTGGCCAGCAGTATCGCGCAATGCCGCATACGCCCAGACTTTTTGACCGTCCTTGCCGCGTATCTGAAAAGCCATCAGCGCGGAGCCATCGTCGAGATTGATGCCGGTCCAGTCCCATCCTTCCGCGTTCGGATCGAGATATTCCGATGACCATTCGTGATCGAGCCAGGCGCTGCCTTTAACGGCTATAGGCCGATTTTGGTGCGTCACCGTGCCGCTGACTTGCAAATGCGGCTCACTGTAATAATAACTGGCCTGCTCTGATCTTGGCCCCTTGCGGGAAAAGCCATTCAAATCTTGCAGCATCAGCGGCTGCATCGGCGCTAGCGACAGTTCAAGCGCAAAATCGGCCCCTTCCGCGTAGGTACGGTAACGGCCGTCCGCTTCACGGATAAAATACCAGTCATCCAGCTTCACCTCGCTATTGCCTGCTTTAGCATAGGCTAGACCAAACCCCTCGCGCGCGCTTTTCTCCTCATGCAGCAGCTTGCCGGCTGCCGGATCGGACAGCGCCGCATGACCGATGATCAATCGTTTGGGGGCAAAACGGCTGGGATTATCCTCATCGTATTCGGTGGCCGAGCGGAAGAAAGTCACCTGGAAGCCCAGCGGCTGCCGGTCGGGCGTTTCCAGCCAGCCCGTCACGTACCACCATTCAATGCGGAAATTTTCATGCGCGCCAAAATCCTCCGGAAAAATCAGCGCTTTCGGCGTCACGGGCGTATACACCGGCGGCGCGGCCAGTGACATCCCCAGCGTTGTCAGCAATATCAATAGCATGAACAGTTTATGCATCACGAGCTCCTTACCAGTCCTCTTTGACCGCGCGGATCACGCTGCCTGACACCGCCTGCCGCCCGGCGAGCAGCGCGGTCAACGCTGCCGCCAGCAGCATGGCGAGCGCCATGATCATCAGCCATGGCCACGGCAGATGAAGCTGCATGGTCCAGTGAAACGACTGGGGATTGACGATATAAATGAGAATCAGGCTGATGCTTCCACCCAACAGGAATCCGATAAGGATGCCGAATCCGGCCAGCAATCCCCCCTCCAATGCCAGCATGCGATAGATCTGACCGCGTGTCACGCCGATATGGCGCAGCATGCCGAATTCCTTGATGCGCCTCAGCGCTTGCGCCGAGAAACTGGCCGCCACGCCGAGCAATCCCACGCCCACCGCGATCAGTTCCAATAAATAAGTCACGGCAAAACTACGGTCAAAAATCTTCAGGCTGATTGCCCGGATTTCATTCGGCTGCCAAAACGTCAGCGACTCGCCGAAGGGCAGCGCTTTCAGTGCGGCCATCACCTGCTCAGGCGTGACGCCGGTCTGCAACCACAGCGCCGTTTCATTGACATGCAGCTCACCCGATATCTTTTGATAATCGCTCAGTTGCATCTGGATGGCGCCAAACTGACGCCCATAGTCACGCCACACACCAGCCACGACATAATCCTGCCGCCCGTCGCTCAGCGGCAAGACTACCCGTTTGCCCACCTGATAATCATAGAGATCGACCATCGCTTCCGATACCCAGATGGGAATCGCGTCCCGTGGAATTTCTGCAGGGACTAGCGCATCGTCTGTCATCGGCACGGTATTGCCTGGATCCGCCTGATCGATTGGCCGGGCAATCAGCGTGACAGTCGGCCGGGCCGGATCCAGGGTAATCTGCAGTGAACGGATCAAATCGATGCGTTCGATTCCGGCTGTGGCCGCGATCGCTTGCTGCTCCTGCGGCGTGAAACCAATCGCATCCTGGCGCACCTCGGTGCGCACATAGACATCGGCAGGCAGAATATGCGTCAGCCAATCTTCTATCGACAGACGGAAACTCGCCACCATGATCGCCATCGCCACCATCAGGCTGAAACTGGCCAAGACGCCCCCCAGGGCAATCGCAGCCTGTTGCGGTGCATTAGCCAGTCTGGCCAGTGCCAAAGTCGCCAGCGCACCCGCTGTCAGGCGGTTACACACGCGAAACAGGCCAGAAAAAAACCATGCAGCCATTGACGGCATCCAGGCGATTCCGCCGATCAGTAATAAAGCCACCGCGAAATAGCCAAAAAGGGGCAGTTCAGCCACCGGCGGCAGTTGCGTCAGGACAACCGCCAGCGTTACACAGACCAACGCAGGCCAAGGTGTACGCAATCCCGCCAGCGCAGTATCCTCGCTCCCCGATTTGAGCGCTGGCGCAGGATGAGCTCGCGCTGCTTCCCAGGCAGGCATCAGGCTGCCCAATAAGGTCACGCTCACACCTAGCACAAAAAAGAGTACAGCCGCCAACGGACTCAATTGAATGCTCGGCTTGATCTCTGGGAAAAACCCTCCACCAAGCTCCCCGCCAAAAACATGCAAGGCTGTCGCCGCCAGCGCGTAACCCAGCCCAAGACCCAGCAGTGAGCCCACTATGCCAAGCAGGCTGCTCTCGCGCAGGATCTGCCGCAGGATTTGATTACGCGTCAACCCCAGCACGCGCAGCAGCGCAAACTGCGGACGCCGCCGCAGGGTGGACAGCACTTGCGTCGAAAACACCAGAAACGTGCCGGTAAACAACGCAACCAATCCCAGCACGTTCAGATTGATGCGATACGCGCGTGACATGTTATGGACGCGCATTTCCTGATCGGCTGTTTCAGTGACCACGTATTGCGCGGGCAATTCCTTTTCCAGGGCTGCTTTGAAAGTACCGTGATGGATGCCTTGCTTTAGCTTAAGATCGATGCGCGACAGCACGCCGACATGATCAAAATGCCACTGCGCCGCGCCAATATCCATCACCGCAATGCGCTGCCCGGCATGCGCTCTGGTCAGTCCGCCCGCTACCCGCAATGTCACGGTTTGGGTGCCCAGACGCAGCGGCAGCTGGTCTCCCTGCTTGACTTCCAGCCATTCCATCGCTGCAGGCGACAGAAAAATCGCATCGGCTGACAACATGTCGAAGGCGCGATCGTCAGCAGGCACCCCGACTAAATCCGGCGTCATGGCCACGGCGCGATACACATCAATCCCCAGGATTTTCAGAGTATTGTGCCTGTCATCCTCCGGCCTGCCAGGGACGGCGGCCTGGATTTCCAGCACTGGACTCGCGACCGCCACGCCTTCACGTTGCGCCAATACCGGATAGAGCATTTCGTCAAAGGTCGGCTGCGTGGCGCGCACCTGCAAATCGGATTGACCAGACAAGCTTTTGACGGCTGCAGAGAACTCATTGACTGCCGCGGTATTGATCAAATGGATCGAAAACCCCATGGCAATCCCCAATGCGATCGCGATGACCGCAACCACGATTTGTAGCCGATGCGCCTGCCACTCGCCCAGCAGCAACCAGCGGGACAACAGATTACGCTTCATGCAAACGAGCTGTATCTAAGGATTGCAAGCCACTCTTGGTCAGCAGCAGAATACGGTCAGCGGTTGCCGCGGCTGCCTGCGAATGGGTGACGATGATGCCCGCCGCACCGTTGGCCTTGATTTCGCTACGCATCAACTGGAGAATCTCCTGTGCCGTGTCCGGGTCAAGGTTACCTGTTGGCTCATCGGCCAGAATCAGGCGGGGGTGATGCACCAATGCGCGCGCAATCGCCACACGCTGCAACTCTCCGCCCGATAATTGCCGCGGAAAATCCTGCTCCCGCCCCGTTAGCCCGACCGCGGACAGCATTTGTTTCGCGCGATCGAGCGGCAAATCATTGAGCAGCAGCGGCAAGGCGACATTCTGCAGCAAGGTCAAATGAGGCAGGACATGAAACGCCTGAAAGACAAAACCGAAATGATGCCGCCGCAGGTGGGTTACGGCATCGTCATCACCTGCTGACAGCGCGATGCCATCAATGCAGATCTCGCCGCTATCGGGCGCATCGAGTCCGGCGATCAGGTTCAAGAGCGTCGATTTCCCCACGCCAGAGTCTCCCATAATCGCCACATACTCACCTGCAGCGAGGGTATACGACAAATTAGACAGCACTTGCCGTCCATTTACATAAGCCTTGCTGACGCCGCGTAATTCCAGGGTCGCTGTATTTTTCATGATAAGCCGATTGTCCCATGAAAAAGAACCAAAAGGCAGCTATACGGATCAAGCAGACAAATATCGTTTATTTGTCTGGCTAGCCCGAATATTTCATAAATTGGCACGTGCCCTCACTTGCCTTTTGATTAATAAGAAAGATTTTGCTCAGTCGGGTGTATGAATCACTACACCCCTCTTTCTCAAAACTTCCCTATTAATCTAAATCCTGCGTGATCATCACGCGAATTTATGAAATATTCGGGCTAGACCTAAACTCATTCAGGATGTTTGGCAGGTGTCATGAAATCTGGCTGTCCTAAGCCAAGCATTTCCCTTCAAAACACGATGGTCCAGCCGCTACGGGATTGCTCTTTGGTATAGGATACGCCGTGATACTTAAGTCCATCGGGATTAAGCAAGCTAATAATGCCCCCGTTGTTCCCCAATTGCGCGCCCTGACCGTCCAGTTTCACTACGCCAGCCGCACCTGGATTAAGCACCAGGTTACTGATAAAAGAGCGTTTTTTATTTTTATCTGCGATCAGCCAACCGGACAAATCAACCCTGCTTGGCGAGCGATTTATCAAGGTCACCGTTTCATTCCCTGGATCGCTTCCTTCCGGATCGACCAGCGCCGCGATAATTTGGATATCGGATTCTATTTGAGGAGGTATCAGGCCTTCGCATTCAGGGAGTCGATGGCCTGTTTGATCGTCGGTATGCCAGCACTGTGATTGGAAGGCCAGAAAGACCGCGACCCATTGTTCTGGCCAAACCTCGATGCCAGCCCCAACCTGTTCGATACTGGGAAAATGAAAAAGCAGTCCGCCATCCTGCCACACGCCGTCTTCCTCAACAAATTGCCCCACATTACCTTGATTCATGTGGATATCGTGAATCCCGTTTCCAGGCAAAAAACCAAAATATTTGTCTTTTATCCTTGCTTCAGGTCCCCAGCGTTCACCAAAAGTGTAAATGCTCGCCCGTTCGTCACCAATGGCGCGTTGTACATAAGCATCTATCTTTTCATTGAGATCATTATCCGGCCCTGGAATGTTATGCGGTAACGGACGCATTTGCCTGGGGTCGAACAGATTGCCGCGTATGAAATCCAGCGCCATTTTGTCTGGCGCATTCTCCAACCGGGTAAATCCCTTCTCCAGATTGACCAGTTTTTTTAGAATGGGGTGCTGAAAATCATCGATGATTAAATATAAAAGCTCAGAGGGCGCCAGCTTGGACTTTACATTAATGGCGATACGATAGTCCGTGGTGTCGTCGATCAGATGCACCTCATAATGCGGGCTTGAACCTTGTCCAACGATTTTATTAATCGCCTTGCCTTTAAGAACGCCATATTGTTTTAAAGCCATAATTCCTCCTAAAATGCGTTGTGGTAGGGGTAACGTTTGAAAACTGCTGTTCAAATCTATATGATTTTTCTCTATTCGCTCGGTCAACTTAGGTTATTCATAGATGACAAAGCCGCCGGGGGGAACCGTTAAATGAACCGCTTTGCCATTTCGTACTTCAATCTTAATTGCTGACCCTATCTGAACCCGGTCGGTTGAATAAATACATTCCAGAAATTGCGATTTATCACCGTGTAGAGCATTATCAATTGTCACCCAGGCGGTTCTGGGCTTATCGATGTCTGTATTAACAGCAAGTACTATCTCGTGATTATCGAAAATGCGGGACCACGGCACAACAGAAAGAATACGGTCGCCTATCATGTGCGGCAAACCGAAAGTACCGGCCTCGCCACTCTCAGAAATTTGCCGAAGATACTGCCGGCCTCTACGCAGTGCGAGGCGTTCTTTTCTAATTTGATTAATGTCGGCAATCAGCCGATAGATTTCATGCGCCTCATTAAAGAAATGCCGATCAGTGCTTTGCAGGGAGCCGAATTTTCCGCCAAACATGCACTCACGCAAATAACGGTCATTATCGCCCGCACCGTTGAAAGCTTGTTCTGTACCGTAATAAAGACAGGGAATGCCCATCGTGGTCAGATTAAGCGCAACAACCGCTGACAAATGAGCATAGCCGTGATTTATCGTATCGCCACAAAAGCGCGCTTTATTTTCACCTTTACGAACCTGATCGTGGTCATCGAATAACGTGACAATATGCTTGCCATACCAGGTATGCGAGCCTTTACCCACCAGTACTGAGTTTCTGAACAGACTGAAATAGGATTGCGGATCGCGATAGCCTTTAGCCAGATATTCCAGTTTATCCGGTATCTCATCAATTCCCAGAGCAGCATTGAGTCCTGTGGTTTCCATCAAATTAAAGGCAAATTCACGTCCGCCGGTGATTTCACCGATCAGATAGAAGTTTTCCTTACCCAGGCTTTGAGCATATTCCTGAACGACTGCGGTGAAATAGCGGGTTGCTCCAGGTTCCATGTGCTTGACGGTATCAATGCGATAGCCATCAATATCAGCGAATGCGATCCAGAATTTATAGATGTCGCAAAAAGTGGTCAGTGCTTTGGAGGGGTAAAAGTTATCAATAATCCGTTTACCCTCGGCATTATAGTCATGCCTTCCGTGATCGATGTCTTTCAGCGTAATAAAATCACCTTCCCGAAATTCCGGATCATAATCCCAGTTTGAAATGCGTCCCTTGCAAGTGAAATTATCCGTATCCTGCAACTCTTCCGGCCAGATCGCTTGATCCGGCCATGCTTCCGGATGAACTGCCAGATCGATCCGTGCGAATGGAACCTCAGCTTTTCCATCAGCGTTACGATAACCTTTAACCCGGTAGGAACGATTGTCCCAGCGCGGATCCATGTAATGACCACCGTGCCCATCGTCGGTAACATAGCGGTCAGCATCATAAGCGAACACATCGCCGGAATGATTGAAGATAATATCCAGAATAACGTAAATACCCTGAGCATGCGCAGTATCCACGAGATCCTGCAAATCTTGTCGGCAGCCGAAACGAGGATCGATGTCCAGAAAATTCTGTATGGCATAGCCATGGTAAGAATACTCGTCTTTCGGCATCTGCTTAAATACTGGGCTAATCCAGATTGCGCTGACCCCGAGCCGTTTCAAATAACCTATCTTGCTTGCCAGTCCCTTTAATGTTCCGCCCAGCCAACGGTTACCCTGAGCAGCCCATTGCTTGCGATCCGCTTTATAGGCATCGCGGTCAAATTGAAATTGCGGCGTGGTTCCGGTCAGAACCGGGCTACCGCTATTATCTAGATAACTCTTTTCCTTGCCATCAGAAAACCGGTCCAGCATCAGAAAATAGAGCACCTGATCTTCCCAGGCTGCGGGTGAAGGTGTGAACTGCCGCTTTTGATAAGACACCCAGTCAATATCTGCAATCGATCGTTCGATTTTATCGTGGGTTTTATTATCTGTATTTTTCATGGTTTTTCTAACCCCCTGCTTCATTAAGAATTTAATGAATTCACAGTAACGCCGATTATTCGCCCGGTGGAAAATCTCTAAGTTGCTCAACATCCGTGATCACGATCTGGGGTTTTCCCCTGTAAATTCGGCGGATACAGGCTGGCTTCCCCCGAAACGTAAACATAGTTTCGACCTTGGCTCCCATAGCGCTTTTCGATCAGCCGTAAAATGGCTTGCGTGGCTGGCGAATGGCGATCTCCGGCGTTGGTTGCCGAGTTCCAGCTAGCCACGCCTGCTGCTTGAGCATTGCTTCAGCCTCCATGAACTGGCTGTGATAAAGTCACGAATGCCCGTATTTAACGAAATAAAGACTTCATTCCTCCTGCATCATTCTTAAATTCGAGTTTTCTTGATCTCCGGCTTTATCGACATAATTGCTCCTACAGCTTTATTTATTGCCAGCGCCTGTACGTTCCAGAAGGAAGTTGAATGATGAGAAAAAGTCTGAGGTCAAGGTGGAGCCGATGATATTCCCATGATTGTTTATAGCTTGGACAAACCAAAGAGAACCATGCTCGGGAGGCATGTCCGTGACCAAATCGGCCAGGTTCAATCGCACGCCCGGGCTAGGGATAAGATAGCTGTTGCCACTCTCACTAGCCGGACTCCTCACCTGCGTGATCACGATCAGATTATCGTCATTGAACTTCAGATCATTGCTGATGGTGGGGAATTCAGGAGTTCCTTCCACAAAGTAAGTATGAAATACCCCTTCTTTATCCCATACGCCGATGCGTTCAATACCGCTGAAAACGAACGAATAGCCGAGGATATCGCCACGGTTGTTGATAGCCATGGCCCAGGAGTAGGACTCAGTCGGCAGCGGGTGGAGCAGCGTGGCCAATCCGGTGCGGGGATCGAAGCGGAAGCCCCTATAGCCAAGCCCCTCAATGAACGTGGTCCCGGAAATGATCCCCTGATTGTTCATCCTAAGGGAGAAGACGGACGGAGTGACTGGCCCGAAATCCAGCGGCGTCACTTTGCCATTCTTGTAAAGTGCCAGCGTTCCATTGAAGTTCTCATCCACAGAAAAAACCAGGGCCATGCCTGAATCGTTGATTTCCAACACGAAACTACTAATTTCTCCCGGAAGCCGCGGAATCAATTGTACTTCGTTCCCGCGAAACAGCGCAGCCTGCTCGAAGAAATTCTCGGGATCAATCAGCACCGACCCGCCGATCGTGCCGCCTTGGTTGGCCGTAATGGCGGAACCCTCCTGCAAGATAGTCAGGTTTCCATCTTCGAAAACAGCGACATAGTTGATAAATGTTCCATCCGACTCATTGAAGGCGAAAGCGTTACCGTAAACGCGGCCATCGTTGGTGATAGCGGAGGGACTGAAACCACCCAGGAATCCCGGTGGGAGTGGAACTGTTTCATCGAGCCAGACATAGTGATACGCTGGTATTACGCCCGTGGCTGCTTTTTTAAGCGGTACGACGCTTTGATCCTCAGCTTCGAGCGGCAGGAATTTTTCAGGATGCTTTTTGGCCAGGGCGGCATAAACTGCCGCCGGAATATTCCGCACCTGCCCTGTCAAACACGGGTCAATCACTTTGGTTCCCCGCAAGCGATGGGCATTCACTGCAGCTTCCCCAATTGCCTTCTTATCCACGGAATCGTTTCGCAGGAACCTTGCCGAAACTGGTTCCCTGACAATACACCCCATTTCTCTGGCGTCTTGCGTTAAACCGTTTGAGCCCGCGAGTGCTACAGGGAGTAATAAGAAGAATGTAACAAGCATTCCAGCAACCATGGCAAACTGTCTCTTGAAAGTTCTCATGATGTTTCTCCTCAAATAGAAGAATTCATTGGAGATTCCCGGCACGACTACTACAACGACTGGCAGCAGAAAAACGGGATCAACCCATTAGCCAATTCCATTTCTGCCGCCAGTTCACTTTCTGATCGATACCCGAAACAGTGTGGCGCAACAGATCAAACCAATTCAGCTTTGTCGCATGATGATATTAAGAAACAATAAAGAAGCAGGCAATAATGCAAATGCATACAATTTTTATTTCTCAGTATTGAAGGACTCTGGAATGGAGCGATCAAAATTGATTCAATCGATCCTATTGGATGGATGAGCGCTTGGCGCCTGCAGCGCAATCCGGCGTAGCAACCAGCCCAGCAAATCGGAACCGGTAATGATGCGGCGTCTTTCCTTCTCCCACACCAGAATCAGGTCTTCGTCGATGACATCGTCACCCGGTCGCTCCGGACGCACGATCAACCGGGTCAGCGTCTGTCCGAGAGGCAAGTGCGGGTCGCGCACGACCAGAGGACGATGGCACAACTGCACAGGATCAAAAGGCGCGGGGTCGAACAGCGCAGCTCGCAGCAACGCAGCCGTACTCACCACTAAGCGCGGTTCATCGGCTTCATCCACCAGCACCAGCCACTTCTTGTCGCAGACCGCGATGCGCTGCAGAAACGGATCTTCCACACTGCGCGTGATTTCCGGGAACACGGGTCGGCCATTACGAAACGCCAGACGGATCACGCTTTGCGGATCGAGCAGCTCTCCTTCCTGGCCAACCGGCAGATCATCCAGGGCCAGGAAATTGATCGCGCCGACAGCTTCAACATGGCTGATTTCAGTACCGCCACCACGAGCGTGTTGTTCCAGTATCTGGATGATCTCATGCTCGCGCAGCCAGGGCGTTCCTTCCGGACCCACCCAGGCATCGAGCAGTTTGCTTGAGGGCCAGGCCACCGGCCATAGTATTACCCGGTAGAAACGCAGCATCGGCACAAACCGCGCCGTAACCGACAGCGCGTGGCGTGAGAAATAGGCCTGTGGAATGATTTCACCGCCAAAGGTAATAACCACCGTGGAAAACAGGAAAGCACTGAAGCCAGTCAGCACCGAATCGGCCAGTAAGGTTAGCAATACGTTGATCGCAACATTCCCCAACAAGATAGTGGTCAAGGTGAAATTGGCGTCTTGCCGTAAGGCCAGGACGCTCTTGGCACCCACGTCACCACTTTCTGCTGCAACTTCCAGACGCAGACGGCTTAGGCTGAACACGGCCAGATTCAGGCCAGAAAATACCGCTGATTGGCCCAGGCACAGCGCAATGCCGAGCCAAGCAAACAGTTCGCTCATGAAATACTCCTCGCTCGTTGCAATTGAACTCCGGGCTTCACTCGTCCAAGGAATCTGGCGGTTCCATATCGCCGTTTTCGGCCCCCTCTTCAGTCAGATAATGGCATAGACGCCAGGTATGATAGGTTACGCGCTCCAGCCAGCGAATGGCATCCAATGCCTCCAGCGCATCGAACGGACTCTGTTTTCCGTGGGCTGTCTGGCGCAGGATAGCCAGACGCTCGTCGCGACGTAACTCCGCCAAGACCTGCGCTTGGTGTTCCATCTGCATCAGCCACTCGAACGATACCCGATCGAGCAATCCCTGGCGTGCTAACGTCAGCACTTTTTGACAGCGGGTCAGCGCACCCTGCAGAGCTGGCTGGGCCATCACCTTGCGTGTGGCGGCAGACAGGTTCAAGCGGGTGAGCAAACGTGCCAAATGATCAATCGCGTGCAATTGGGCTATTCGCGAGCGGGATAGCGGTTCGTCGTCTGCAATCGGTGGAATCTTTGCAAAGAAGTGTTGCGTCGTTTTTAAAGCACTCTTGACTTCAACCCGCTGTGGCTCGCTGACACGCGCCACCGCACTGCTCAACAACTGATTCAGTTGGCTGATCGTCTCAAGCGTGGTGACGATCAAGGTACGGCGCGTGGATTCCAGCGCTACTGCCGGAGCCTGTAACAACGTATCGTCCAGGTGACGGGTAAGCCGCGGCCCCTGCTCAGGCAGCAGCCGCTCAATCGAGCGCGCAAAAGCACGGTTAAAAGGCAGAAAAATCGCCACGCCCAAGGTAATGAACGCAGTATGGAACGCAGCCAAACTCACCGCACCCGGTTCCAAACCCATCTGCTGTTGCGCGAATGTCAGCCCCCATAAAAATGCTGGCAATAACAGCAGGGCCATGACGCCGGTAACCAGATTGAATGCGATATGGGCAAGCGCGGTGCGTTTGGCGGAGACGCTGCCGCCACTGGCAGCCAATGCGCTGGTAACAGTCGTGCCGATCGCTGCACCGATAACGAGCGATGCTGCCTGGTCAAAATTAACCGCATTAGCATGCAGGGCAGTCAATGTCGTCGCCACCACTGCGCTCGAAGACTGCATCACGACCGTCATGAGTGTACCGATCACGACCGTTACCAGATGGCTGATCATCCCTGTCGATGGCAGCGCAGCCAGATCGAAGATCCCCGCCATATTCTGCATGCTGTTCTGCAAATAATCGATGCCTATGAAAATCAGGCCGAAACCTGCCAGAGCCAGACCCAGCGAGCGCCAGCGTCCATGGGAGAGTAACCGTA
This sequence comes from Nitrosomonas sp. Nm132, assembly GCF_900100485.1. Lineage (GTDB taxonomy): Bacteria > Pseudomonadota > Gammaproteobacteria > Burkholderiales > Nitrosomonadaceae > Nitrosomonas. The sequence continues at coordinate 31,046 of NZ_FNDH01000018.1, forward strand.
AAAGCGCACCGATGCCTACCAGTGGCAACGCGTAAAAACCCAAACTCACTTTCAAACCCAGCATCGAAACGACCCAGCTGGTGCCAGTGGCTCCCAGGCTTGCTCCCAGCACCACGCCCACCGCCTGCGGGAAGGTAAGCAATCCCGCGCTGACGAAACCAATCAGCGTCATGGTCGTCGCACTGGAAGACTGTACCATCACGGTCACCAGCGTCCCGGAAGCAAAAGCCTTGTAAGGTGTGCCAGTGAAGCGCACCAGGGCGCGGTTAAGCGCGTCACCGGCTAATGCCTTGAGCCCGTCAGTGAGCAATACCACACCCATTAGAAACAGGCCGATACCTCCTAGCAGCTGGAAAATCATGGCGGTCATGATTGGATCGCTTCAAGTGAACAAAACAATCCGCGCGCTTCACTCAACAACATTAATCTGATCAATCTCTACTCTCCACTTTGTACAAAAATATGCAGGTTATTGACTGTTGACAGTATCCATCAACGCTTAGATAGGGTTACCGATTCCAGCATTTTTAGGCTATTTATCCTTACCTATCATTGGACTCGCTTGGCTCCATCATCCGTTTTGATTTTGTCTGAGGTAACCCGAATATTTCATAAATTGGCACGTGCCAATTTATGAAATATTCGGGGTAACATGATACGCTCCAGCTGTAAATCGGCATCGATGCGATGAATGATCGGTAATCGGTCGGTCCGGATTTTCTGACAGCTTGCCACATGACAATCAGCGAGGAGCAGGAAACGTGCCACCAGATAATGTAGCTGAATTTCGTTTCTATGCCGAGCTGAATGATTTTCTTTCTCCCGAGCAACGGCAGCAAACGATGCGCTATCGTTTCAGTGGTCATCCAGCAATCAAGGACCCGATCGAGGCATTTGGTGTGCCTCATACCGAAGTAGAATTGATTATCGTCAATGGCCAAGCGGTAAAATTCAATTATCGACTCCAGGCAGGCGACCGTGTCGCCGTCTATCCGGTTTTCAAAAGACTGAACATTGGCCCTTTGCTCAGGCTGCGCGAAAAAATTTCACCGGAGCCACGCTTCGTGCTGGATGTCAATCTGGGAAAGCTCGCCAGATTCATGCGCTTATTGGGTTTTGACAGCCTCTATCGCAATGACTATCAGGATGCCGCTATTGTAAAAATCGCAGTCAGCGAGCAGCGTATCGTGCTGACGCGGGACCGCCGCCTGTTACATGCCAAACAGATTCAGCATGGTTATTGGGTGCGCGCAATCGATGCCGGCAGTCAGATCGATGAAGTCATCCACCGCTTCGATCTATGCAGGTTGATTCACCCTTTTGCACGCTGCCTGGTTTGTAATGGTGTGCTCGCATCCGTCGACAAAACGAGCATATTGGATCAGCTTGAACCCAAGACCAAACGTTACTATCAAGCTTTCCGTCAATGCGTCAATTGCCAGCGCATCTACTGGGAAGGCTCTCACCTGGAGAACATGCGGCGACGCTTCGCTGGTTTACTGACGCGGGAGCGCACTGATCCATCAGAAATCGATATGACCCAAGCGTCAAACGAGTAGACCGTTCAGCCTAACGGTTGTCACGCTGTTCGACCTGAGCTCGTCGAAGTCCAATGTCAGTTATACTCATCACACTTTAAAATTTGGCATTGACAACCTCCAGCGGGAGAAGGTATTGATGCCGAATCTTGAAGTATGATGAGTATACTATGATCATGTAAGCTACTTATCAATCACATAAGTAACTTCCCCTACTCCCATTCCAAAAATGAAGGAGTCACCATGCCCATCCATAATGCTGATATCGCAGCCATTTTCGAAGAGATCGCTGATTTGCTGGAAATCGATAGTGCTAACGTGTTTCGCGTGCGCGCTTACCGCAATGCTGCCCGCACCTTGCAGGAATTGGGTAAAGATGTGCGAGCGATGGTAGAAAAAGACGATGACCTGACCAGACTTCCTGGCATTGGTGATGATCTTGCCCATAAGATACGGGAAATCGTCGAGACCGGTCACTGCGTTATGCTGGATAAACTGCACAAGCAACTGCCGTCGACCATCACGGAATTACTGAAAATCCCCGGGCTGGGACCGAAACGAGTAAGCGCGCTGTATCACGAGCTGGATATCCATACGATGGCGCAATTGCAACGCGCCGTGCGCGATCACCGTATCCAGGCCCTGCCCGGCTTCGGTGAAAAAACCGAGATGCACATTGCCGATGCCCTGGCCATTCACGCGGGCAACACCGGCCGTTTCAAATTGGCCGTTGCTGCCCAGTACGCCGAGCCGCTGGCAGCCTGGCTGCGTACAACTCCCGGAGTTCAGCAAGTAGTGATAGCAGGCAGCTACCGGCGCGCACGGGAAACGGTAGGCGATATCGATATTTTGATCACTGCTATCTCAGATAGCCCGGTCATGGCGCACTTTTGCGGCTATGACGAAATAGCTGAAGTCCTCTCTCACGGCCCGACGCGTAGCAGCGTAGTGCTCAAGTGCAAACTGCAAGTGGATACACGCGTTGTCAACCCTGAGAGCTACGGCGCAGCCCTGCATTATTTCACCGGCAGCAAGGCGCATAACATCGCCATACGCCGCCTGGGTCAGGAGCGAGGACTCAAGATCAATGAATATGGCGTCTTCAAGGGGCAGGCTCGCATCGCCGGTGAAACGGAGGAATCCGTCTATCAGGCAGTAGGATTACCGTTCATTCCTCCGGAGTTGCGTGAAGATCGCGGTGAAATTGAGGCCGCCCGGCATGGATATTTACCCAGACTTATCGAACTCAGTGATCTAAAGGGTGATCTGCATGCTCACAGCAAGGCAAGCGACGGTCATGATACCCTCAAAGAAATGGCCCAGGCTGCGCTACAGCGTAGTTTCGAATATCTCGCCATTACCGAGCATTCAAGCCGGCTTACTATCGCTCGCGGCCTCGATTCGGTACAGCTCACCAAACAGATCGATGAAATTGACCGACTTAACGAGCAATTGAAAGGCATCACGCTGCTCAAGGGGATTGAAGTCGATATTCTGGAAGATGGCAGCCTGGATCTGCCAGACTGGGTACTAGGAAAGCTGGATCTGGTCGTCGGCGCAGTGCACAGCCGCTTTGGCTTGTCCCGCGCCCGGCAGACCGAGCGTATTCTGAGAGCGATGGATCATCCTCATTTCACGCTGCTGGCTCACCCCAGTGGTCGGCTCATCGACAAGCGCGAACCCTACGATGTCGATATGCTGCGTATCATCCGCAAAGCCAAGGAGCGCGGCTGTTACCTGGAGCTCAATGCTCATCCCGAGCGACTGGACTTGCTCGACACCTACTGCCAGGCAGCCAAGGAGGAAGGCGTTCTAATCAGCATCAATTCAGATGCGCATAGCGTGCTGGATTTCGATAATCTGCGCTTCGGTGTCGGACAGGCGCGGCGCGGCTGGCTGGAGAAGAAGGACGTGCTCAATACACGATCTTTGCATGAACTTAGGCCGCTACTCAAGCGCACGATGTAATGGCCTACCGCAACAAGTGCTTCCCCACTCCGTGGGTGTTCCTATTTTTGCTTTTGATAATACTGCCGGGCTGCGTCCATCGGCAGTTTGTCACCCAGCCCTACCCTCGCTGGGGCGAGGAAATCCCGATCAATCAGGCAAATGATGCCAATCCGCTGATCCTGCGGCTGATGCGACCCGCCGAGCCGATTCATGCATCGGCCTGCGTGCTCCTCGTTCACGGCATGAATGAATATATCGGGCGTTATGGTGAAATCGCCCGCTATTTCGCTCAACGTTTCATCGTGGCAGGCTTCGATCTCTATGCACATGGCCTGTCCAATCCGATGCTGCAACAGGCAGATCAGGCCTTGACTGCAGGCGCTGCCAGACAGGAAGTCGGTGATGCCTACCTGGCGCAAACTCGATTGTATGATCTGGAGCCGATGCGACAAGGTCTAAGTCAGGCGTTGCGGCATTTGATCCTCCTTTGCAATGAGCAAGATAAAGAAGAAAAACCGAACAAACCGGTCTTCATTGTTTCTCATAGCCTGGGCGCTCTGATTGCCGCATCTTATTTGCTCTCCACTGAGAATACGCACGATTCAGCAATGCGGGTACAGGGAATCGTCTTGCTCGGACCGGCTTTCTCCGTCAGCGAAGTGCCGGGCTGGCGCGGCTGGCTGGCAAATCCGTTCATCAAGCTATCGTTTCATGCCGAGGAACATTTCCTGAATCCGCAGAATGAACCTTTGCCATTGTTGATCGTGAATCAGCTCATGTCCCTGATCACTGTGCCATTGCTTGATGGCCTATTTGAGGTTTTGTCCTGGCCTGGCCTGCGCACACTATTTACGCCGGTCACACCGGATTGGGTGGTAGATTATCTTAGCGATAGTGAAGCGGAAAAGGCAGAAATCCGCGCGGATGGCTGGTTTATCCGCCGCAATCTGCCGCGCTATGTCAAAGGAATCGAAGCGGAAGTCGTTCGCTTTCGCCGCCACATGAACACATTCGCTATCCCTTATTACCTGATCTACTCGGGCCGCGATCCGATCACCCCTGCCTGGGGGAATGAAGATTTTTCTCGTGTTACCCAGCAGAACCATCCCGACAATGCACTGCTGCCGCTACCGGAACTAAGCCACCACGAGCATCTGTTCTCATCACAACCCTTACGCGATGAACTCCTGAAAAAAATCGAGCAGTGGCTGGATCAAAGGGTGCTTTCTTGGAATCATGAGAAAACGACGAGGCCATAATAATAAATATATTCCCTGACATCAGGCTTTTTACGGGGGGGAAGAAACTACGAAGTAAGTTCTGATTCCCGGGTATCTAACGCGCAAATGGAATCAAACCATAGGTGAACCTGTCATCTCATGAAGTGTTTTAACGGCGCCTGAGTCCAGATGAAGTGCTTGCGCCAATTGACGCAAATAATCTCTTTCCGCATTCGTGTCTATATCAATTGCGAATAATGAAGCTGCATAAACCTGAGTGGCGACAATTTGATTAGGTACATTAGAAACCAGCTTGTTTAGATCCAGAGGCTGATTTAATTCATCACGAATAAATTGACGTTCTTCATCCGTAATCCCGTCTTCACCCACTTTGCCCATAAGTTTGTTCATTTCTGACTGGTCAAGTTGCCCGTCTGCTTTGGCTGCACTGATCATCGCCCGTAGTATGAGTTTTTCTGTTGCTGCAGAAGTCATCGTTTCTACTTGCTCCTTAGGCAAGGAATCAGCAAGTTCCCTCTCCTGCAAATCAGAAGATTGAGGAGCATATTTTTTCTGAAGTGCATTGATTGCCAGAGCACCGAGCATGGATAGCGCACTTCCGCCTAGCGCACCTTTTGCTGCAGCAGCTCCACCACTTAGCAGAGCGCCTGCCAGTGCCCCCAAACCGCCTAATTGGCCACCTGTTACGTTACCCGCCTGCTTGGAATGCAGGAATTTTTCAATCAAACCCAACCACTTACTTGTAGGTTGAGAAGAATTGGCCACATTTTCAAGTCTAGCATGCCCCTCATTTGTCATCACGTTCAACAAACGTCCAACAATATCGCCATAGCTCATGGTATAACTCCTCTAATTAAATAATTTTCATGAACCATTAACCCGAATATTTCACAAATTGGCACGTGTCCTCACTTGTCTTTTGATTAATAAGAAAGATTTTGCTCAGTCGGGTGTATGAATCACTACACCCCTCCTTCTCAAAACTTCCCTATTAATCTAAATCCTGCGTGATCATCACGCGAATTTATGAAATATTTGGGTTAAATGGTCCGTTTAAATTCCCATAAAATCAGAGCCATTAGTTAATCTGAAGTGAGAAAGTGAGTAAATACGTATAAATACGTAATTCAATCCTGATATATCGATAATTTTTTATCTATTTCATAATATTTCTGACTCATCATCATGCACACGTTTCCTCCTGCATTGATATGCTCAACAATCATCCATGACATGAATGATCTTCCATGAAACGTCACAACAGCCTTTACCCTTTGTCTCATGATCATCATCACGTTCTTGTTCAAGCGAGAAATCTGCGTATAGCCTCTGCCCATTCCGATAGAACGTCGCTTCACCAGATTGTCAGTAATTTTATTACTTTCTGGGATGCCAGCCTTCAAACCCATTTCCGTCAAGAGGAGGAAATTCTCCTGCCCATTTTTTCACAATATTCATCGACAGACCGTCTGGAAATCACTGAAACCTTAAAACAACATGTCAATATCCAGCAAGTCGTGGATCAGTTGAGAAAACACATTGAGCAGGAAACAGCGCTGGCTGTGAAAAGTCGGGAGCTTTCGGAGCTGCTCGGCATGCATATTCGTTATGAGGAGCAGCACTTATTTCCTGCTATTCAGGAAGGGGTACCAGAAGAAGCATTATGGGAAATCAACCGCCGGCTCACTACAAAATAAGCGCATTAGCGGCGATCTGGCAGTAAATATATCTATCAAATAGAGGTTTTAGAGAATCATGAGTCAATTATTACCCATTTCTTAGAATACTTAACCCGAATATTTCATAAATTCTAGTGACTCATACACCCGACTGAGCAAAATCTTTCTTATTAATCAAAAGACAAGTGAGGGCACGTGCCAATTTATGAAATATTCGGGTTAAGGTTTTGCTGATGAAATTAGCAAAACCTTAATATATTATTTCAGGTGCTGGCCGAATAGCTTCCAAGTCAACTTTTAGAAGTAACACCTTGATCCACAACCGAGAAGGAGTAAGCTATGCGTGACAAAAAGAAATTGACTACCAGTGCAGGTTGCCCGGTTGTCGACAACCAGAATGTAATGACAGCAGGGCCACGAGGCCCGATGCTGCTCCAGAATGTCTGGTTTCTGGAGAAACTCGCTCACTTTGATCGCGAAGTCATTCCTGAGCGACGCATGCATGCTAAAGGTTCGGGAGCCTACGGCACCTTCACTGTCATGCACGATATTACCCCATACACACGTGCCAACATTTTCTCCCAGGTAGGTAAAAAAACCGATGTGTTCGTTCGTTTTTCTACGGTAGCGGGTGAACGGGGCGCAGCGGATGCGGAGCGCGATATTCGTGGCTTTGCCGTTAAGTTCTATACCGAAGAAGGCAACTGGGATCTGGTCGGCAATAACACACCCGTATTTTTTCTACGTGATCCGCTAAAATTCCCCGATTTGAATCATGCCGTGAAGCGCGACCCTTGCACCCATCTCCGCAGCGCAAAAAATAATTGGGATTTCTGGACACTGCTGCCAGAAGCACTGCATCAGATTACCATCGTCATGAGTGATCGTGGCATTCCAGCAACCTACCGGAACATGCACGGTTTCGGCAGTCATACTTTCAGTCTTATCAACGCTGATAACGAGCGTTACTGGGTCAAGTTCCATATGAAATGCATGCAGGGCATCAAAAATCTGACTGATGCCGAAGCAGAAACGCTTATCGGCAAAGATCGCGAAAGCCATCAACGCGATCTCTACGCAGCCATCGAACGCGGTGATTTCCCGAAATGGAAATTTTGTATCCAAATTATGCCTGAGATGGATGCGACCAAAGTACCGCACAACCCTTTTGACCTCACGAAAGTATGGCCCCACAGCAATTATCCACTTATCGAAGTCGGTATGCTGGAACTGAATCGCAATCCAGCAAACTATTTCGCCGAGGTCGAGCAGGCTGCCTTCAATCCCGCCAATATCGTACCAGGCATTGGCTTCTCGCCAGACAAAATGCTGCAGGGCCGTCTATTCTCTTACGGTGATGCCCAACGCTACCGGTTAGGTGTCAACCATAATCAAATTCCGGTCAACCAGCCACGTTGCCCAATACACAGCTATCACCGTGATGGCGCCATGCGAGTAGATGGTAACTTTGGTGGCACCCAGGGCTATGAACCTAATAGTTTGGGTGAATGGCCAGAACAACCTGGCTTTGCAGAACCCCCACTCAATCTGGAAGGTGCAGCCGATCACTGGGACCACCGCGAAGATACGGACTATTATTCTCAGCCAGGCGCCCTGTTCCGCTTGATGACTCCAACGCAACAACGGATCTTGTTCGAGAACACTGCACGTTCCATAGGAGGTATTCCGCGCGAGATCCAAATTCGTCATATCACGAATTGCCTCAAGGCCGATCCAGCCTATGGCAAAGGCATGGCTGATGCCTTGGGTATTGCATTGAACGATTTCCCGAAATAGATCTTTGCTAATTCGGAAAGACATCATTTGCTTCATCCCTGAATGCCTTCGAGAGTTGTAAAAATTTTGTAAACTGATGCTTGAGCAATTAAGTATTTTCGTTATATACTGAATCTGTCACAAGTTGTTTTTAGTTACAAATTTTAATAAGGAATCAATATAATGAGATTTTTTCTGATCGCCGCCGTTTTAGCAGCCCTAGCATTGACAGGATGTGGCAGACCAAGCCAAGCATTACCTGAACAAGAAAAAGCAAACTACGAGAAAATCATGCGCGGTGAAAAGTTAGATTGTCCTCATGGATTAGATGCTAACGGAAATTGCCTGAAAGAAGGAGATGATGGACGTCCAATTGGCGGTCATTAATAATCCAAATTATAGTCGTAAAGCTATAAAAAACCGCCTAGCCAGGCGGTTTTTTTATTTCCGGCGCTCCTCGCATCAGCCAACTCTGCTTACTTCATTCACACTATCTCGGCTATAGGCTACTTAAGCTGCTCATACAATAAACCAAGAATTCGATTAGTTGCCCCCGATTCTTGAGATATACCATCCTGATTAAGCACTTTAACCTCGCTGTTGGCACCGACTTCACTTACCTGAATACGATATCGTTCCGCTTTTGAGTTAGTATCACTTCGCCAGAAAGCGAGTTTCGAAAGTATCCCTTCGCCTTCACCAGCCTTTCGGCTTTCGAAATCAGGATCAGCATAACGAACAAAATAAACCCCACTTGATCTATCTCGATCTTCAACAGTAAAACCCACACGATCAAGCGCCAATCCTACTCGACGCCATGCCCGATCAAATGTTTCACTAATGATTAGCACTCCCCCTCTTGCTTTATCCATATAAGCCTGCTCTTTAACGACAGCGACGCCATTGGTTGCAGCAGCCACTTCTTGTCTGGCAAGTCCTTCTTCCGCACCAAAGCGCATCATCAACCGCGCAAGCATTTCAGCCTCCAAATCAGGATCAGCAGGACGTGGTTGCCAAATAGTACGTTGTGTACTTCTGTCCGCAAGCACTTCATCCATACCCCGATGACTGATATAAATTTCGGTTGCGCCTGACTCGCTTCGTTCTAGTCGCGTACGAAATTTGTCACGCTCCGAAGTTGAGTACAAGCTATCGAGAAAAGTCGAAAGAACGCTACGAATGATATCCTGTGGAATTTTTGCACGATTCTCAGCCCAGTCCGTCTCCATAATTCCCACATCAGGCGCTTCAACCTTGATTAAGAATCCTAAATCCTGCCAGAACTCTTTGACTATTGGCCAAACATCTTCGGGAGCTTGATGAATCACTAGCCACCGTTGGGTACCCGATCTAGCAATATAAGCGGCATCTTTTGCTACCGGCAATATAGCGTTACCGTAGGTTCGCGGTTGCTCCTCACGTTCTTTGTTATAGGTAGAAAATGTTGCGCTTCCTGAAGAAGGCATATCAGGTACAGCATAACGATTATCTGTTGATGGTGCCGTCAGATCAGGCGGTATTTCCAATGGGGGTATTTTACCCGCCGATTTATAATCTATTTTTTTACTCTCAGGCAATAAATTACAACCAGAAACCATCAACACCCATACTATACTTAATATGATTGTTCTTTGGTGTTTTGTTCTCGACATCACAAACCTTTAAATCAGAACCTCAGCTTGTTTCATGGCATCTCTGATCAATTGATGGAATTGATTTGAGAGCGGTGTTAGAGGTAAGCGAATGCCCGACCCTATCAAACCCATTTGGGTAACAGCCCACTTTACTGGGATTGGGTTCGCTTCGATGAATAAATCCATATGCAGCTTGAGCAGTTTATTGTTAATGGTACGAGCAGTAATCAATTCTCCTGCAAATGCTGCGGTACACATTTCGTGCATTAATTTCGGCGCAACATTTGCAGTCACTGAAATGACGCCATGACCTCCTAACAGCAGCAGCGCAAGCGCACTTGCGTCATCCCCGCTATATACGCAAAAATCCAGGGGTACACGATGTAATAAATCACAACCACGCGCAATGTTACCTGTCGCATCTTTTATTCCAATGATATTAGGAATTTGTGCGAGTCGAAGAACGGTATCGTTGGAAATATCAGCAACCGTTCTACCGGGCACGTTATACAAAATCGTCGGAATATCAACTGCTTCTGCCACCGCCTTGAAATGCTGATAAAGTCCTTCTTGAGTGGGCTTGTTATAGTAGGGAACCACAGACAAACAAGCATCTGCACCCGCATCTTTGGCATAAATGGTCAGATCTATGGCTTCTCTGGTGGAATTTGCACCCGTACCAGCGATGATCGGTATCCGGCCGGCAGCATGTGATACCGCAGTTCGTATCAGCAAATTGTGCTCATCAAAATCCACTGTAGGAGATTCACCCGTCGTGCCGACGATCACGATACCATCTGTTTTTTGCGCAATATGAAAATCGATCAGCGCACAAAATCTTGCCAGATCCAGAGCGCCATCCTCAAACATGGGTGTAACAATCGCGACCAGACTACCTTTCAACATAGTAGGATCTACTTATAAAAAAACAATATTCTACCTGAAACTATCTATCACATGAATTACCGCTTAGCTTTCTTTTATAAACTCATGCAGACTTGGAAAATGTCAGAACGCTATTTACACAATCCACCCTGATCGTATCTTTAGCGGAAAAATGGCCTTGCAACAGCTCTTTCGCGAGCGGATTCTCGATTTGTGATTGGATAGCGCGTTTCAATGGGCGCGCACCGAACACAGGATCAAAGCCAGCCTGCGCAAGCTCCGCTAAGGCAGCATCAGAGACTTCGAGCTTGATTTCCATTTTCGCCAATCGCGCTTCCAGGTTCCGTAATTGAATCTGGGCAATCGATTTAATATGCCTTTCATCCAACGCGTGAAATACAACCACTTCATCAATCCGGTTAATAAATTCAGGGCGAAAATACGCCTTGACTTCTCCCATCACTGCAAGCTTGATGACTTGGTAATCATCTCCGCTCATTTGCTGAATCATTTGCGAACCCAGATTGGAAGTCATGACAATCACCGTGTTTTTAAAATCCACCGTACGCCCCTGCCCGTCTGTCATGCGGCCATCATCAAGCACCTGCAGTAAAACATTAAATACATCTGGATGGGCTTTTTCCACCTCATCGAGCAGAATCACCGAGTAAGGTTTTCTTCGCACCATTTCAGTAAGATAGCCGCCCTCCTCATAACCGACATAACCCGGAGGAGCACCTATCAAACGTGCCACCGAATGCTTTTCCATGAACTCCGACATATCGACACGAATCAAGTGCTCTTCGGAATCAAACAAGAATGCAGCCAATGCCTTGCATAATTCTGTTTTACCAACACCAGTGGGTCCCAGAAACAAAAAAGAACCATAGGGTCGATTGGGATCAGACAATCCTGAACGTGACCGACGGATGGCATCCGATACCAAGCGTGCCGCCTCATCTTGCCCCACCACCCGTTCGTGCAATTTTTGCTCCATTAACAACAGCTTCTCGCGTTCACCTTGCATCATCTTGGCCACGGGTATGCCTGTTGCACGGGAAACCACCTCGGCAATTTCCTCAGCACCTACCTGAGTACGGAACAATTTCGGTTTATTTGCATCTTTAACTTGAACTGTAGCCTCGGCCTGCTGGATTTGCTCAGCAAGCTGCGCTTCCAGCTGAGGAATACGGCCGTATTGCAATTCAGAGACCTTTTGCCAGTCTCCTTTGCGCGTCGCGGCTTCCACTTCTTTTCTGAGCTTTTCCAATTCTTCCTTGATCTGTTGCGAGCCTTGCGCACGTGATTTTTCTGCCTTGAGAATTTCTTCAAGATCGGCGTACTCCCGCTCAAGTTTCTTAATCTCTTCTTCCAGCAGCGCAAGGCGTCTATGCGAGGCTTCATCTTTCTCTTTTTTCATCGCCTCACGTTCGATCTTGAGCTGAATCAGCCGACGATCAAGCTTATCCATTACTTCAGGTTTGGAATCCCGCTCCATGCGAATGCGTGCAGCCGCCTCATCAATCAAATCGATGGCTTTATCTGGCAGAAAACGATCGGTAATGTACCGATGAGACAACTCTGCAGCTGCCACAATAGCAGGATCGGTAATGTCCACGCCATGATGGAGCTCGTACCGCTCTTGCAAGCCGCGCAAGATGGCAATGGTCGCCTCAACCGATGGCTCATCAACCAGCACTTTCTGGAAACGGCGCTCTAATGCCGCATCCTTTTCGACATACTTGCGATATTCATCCAAGGTGGTCGCCCCGACACAGTGCAGTTCTCCTCTGGCCAGCGCCGGTTTGAGCATATTGCCCGCATCCATAGCACCTTCGGCCTTTCCCGCGCCTACCATGGTATGCAGCTCATCAATGAATACGATGGTACGGCCCTCATCTTGGGCCAGTTCCTTGAGGACTGCTTTCAGCCGCTCTTCAAATTCACCCCGATATTTCGCACCCGCCAGCAATGCCGCCATATCGAGTGACAATACGCGCTTATTTTTCAACGTATCAGGTACTTCCCCGTTAACGATGCGCTGAGCCAATCCTTCTACGATAGCGGTTTTGCCTACTCCCGGTTCACCAATCAGCACCGGATTATTCTTGGTACGCCGCTGCAATACCTGAATGGTTCGCCGAATTTCATCATCCCGTCCGATCACGGGATCCAGCTTGCCCATGCGTGCGCGTTCGGTTAGATCAAGGGTATATTTTTTCAGTGCTTCACGGCTGCCTTCCGCTTCTGCACTAGACACATTCTCGCCACCCCGCACTGATTTGATCGCCTGTTCCAAAGCATTACGGTCAGCACCATGTTGCTTCAGTAGTTGTCCGGTCTCGCCCTTATCCCCGAGCGCCGCAAGCAGGAACATTTCCGAGGCAATAAACTGATCGCCACGTTTTTGTGCTTCCTTATCGGTTAAATTGAGCAGATTATTAAGGTCACGCGAGATATTGATTTCTCCGCCCGCTCCTTCAACTTTGGGCATACGTTCAATACTTTTCGTCAGCGCCTCGCGCAGCGGACCAACGTTAACACCTGAGCGTTGCAGCAACGAAGAGGTTCCGCCATCATCTTGTTGCAGTAGCGCAAGCAACAAATGCTGGGGTTCAATGTACGGATGATCCTTGCCCAGCGCCATGCTTTGCGCTTCGCCCAATGCCTGCTGGAATTTTGTAGTAAGTTTATCGAGACGCATAAAAGCTCCTGATGAGAATGTGGATTGACCTTACTATATGGGAACAGGCCGAAATTTCAACCCTTAACCCTTGAGAACTTCTTTATTAAACTCCCTACGCACTTCAGGATAAGGATACAGCATATTCAATGCGATGCTCTTTCCTGCGGTTTCTACGATTCGCACATGTTCACGCCGGAACTCACGCGCATGCCTGAGTCCGCAGGAATGCGCGATCATGCCAATTTCCTTATTAACATTCATCGCATAATTGGCAACACGCAGGTATTTTTCCCCAACGACCAGGCCATGTTGCAACCGTGGATTATGCGTGGTGACGCCTGTTGGACAAGTATTCAAGTGGCAGCGCATCGCCTGAATGCAGCCCAACGAAAACATAAAACCGCGTGCCGAGTTGACAAAATCCGCACCGACGCATAATGCCCACGCACCATGCGCCGAGGTGACCAGTTTACCTGCCGCAATGACACGTATCCGTTTCTTCAAATCGGATTCAATGAGTGCATCCACCACGCGCGGCAACGCCTCTGCAATCGGCAGAGCCGCATGATCGACGAGGGTTTGGGGCGCGGCGCCGCTGCCACCTTCTCCACCATCGATGGTCAGAAAATCAGGCGCGTACTCCAACCCGCGCCGATGAATGGTATCGCAAAGCTCATTGATAAAACGCCAGCCGCCAATAGCTACCTTGACACCTACCGGACGACCAGTTAAATCGCGGATATAGGCAATTTTATCGAGCAGCTCATCAATGTTGCCAATATCACGATGACGATTAGGGCTGATAGAATCCTGAAAAGCGGGAATACCGCGAATAGCCGCAATCTCAGGGTGTACCTTGAGGCCAAGTAGCACCCCTCCCTTGCCAGGTTTGGCGCCCTGGGAAAGCTTGATTTCAAAAGCCTTGACGAGTGGCGCAATTTCTTTGGCACGCGCAGGGGAAAAATTACCGTGTTCATCCCGAATGCCATATTTGGCGGTACCGATTTGCATGATCACATCGCACCCGCCTTCCTGATGATAGGGTGAAAGCCCACCCTCTCCGGTATTGAACCAGCACCCGGCCTTGGCCGCACCCAGTGACAAGGCACGCACCGCCGGTGCGGAAATGGCGCCATAGCTCATGCCACTGATATTAATGATCGATTTGGCTTCAAAAGGGTGCTGGCAATAACCTTCACCGATCAACAGTGAGGGCGTTGGTAACTGATCTTCTTCCAGAATAGGAAAAGCCGCATTGACGAAAATGATCGCCCCGGGTTCCCGCAAATCATAAGTCGACCCAAAGCCAACGATATTCCCCTCATTCTTGGCATTTTTATACACCCAAGACCGGGTAGCACGATTGAAAGGCATTTCAGCTCGATCACCGGAAAAGAAATATTGCCGAAAATACTTTCCCTGGGTCTCGAAAAAATAGCGCAATCGACCAATGATAGGATAATTGCGCAATATCGCGTGCTGTTTCTGAGTGATGTCGCGAATAAATAGCGTGACCACAGCGCCTACGATGATTAATCCCAGGATAGTGCCAATACTATAAGTGATCAGATCCGTAACGTTGGACATGTTGAATTCAATCTCCTTCCTAAAATAATCGGTTACACCCACATAGTAAGCGTATTTACTGAGAACATCATGAGTTCATACAATTTGGATCATGAACTGAAGAATTCTATCCAGTTAACTGGATAGATAGCTTATCGAAAATTGAGTATCCCATGGTATGGGATCAAGCAATCAAGAAGAATATCGGTTCTGGCATTGATAGAACTAACGCGAATTTATGAAATATTCGGGCTATGGGTAAAGACGATCCAAGAAAAATAGGATGACATGCGATCCCCCGCTTCTTGTTACCCGAAACCGATCACAGTCAATCTTCGTTATTCAATCAACTCTTGAATAACGACTTCGAAAACCTCTTAGTGTCTGTCGATGTCTTCAACAATCGTGGTTGGACGCATCTGCGCCGTGTTGTGAAATGACGTTAAGGCATACTCCAGTTCGTCAAATAGAGGTGCAAGCAATTTCCCAGCTGGCCGTCTGCAGCGCGAGCAGCCTCGGCTGGATGATGATGCCAGTTTGATACGGCGGCTTACAACGGTTCAGGCGAAGCTTTACTCTCCAGTGGACAAGACAATTAACATGCGCAGAAACTCCATGATCTCGAAACGGAACACATCGTTATGATCCTTGATCAACTGTTTATCAACCTTCACATTAAGGTAAGGATTGCGGATAACGGTCCGGTCCAAACTCACCAGTTCAGTGCTACCAAACTGCATCGTGCCTCCTGGTTGCTGCTGCAACCAGATATTTTTGACCGTGTGGTAAGGCGCCTCCCTTTCGTTGCTGGCAGGAAGTAATTCATGGCTCTGCAACGGTTCAAAGTGACCAACCGTGTGGCGATCTGCTGCACCTTCGCTGTAGGTGAGCGGCCGCTCGCAGTCGTTGCGTTCGATTATGCCGTGGGTCTCGAAAAAGGTGGAGAAGACCCGGCCAATAGGAAAGAAATATTTGGTGGCATAGTCAGCCTCGGAAGTCAGTATCACCAGACGCGGAGGCTGATCTTCGAAATAGCTGCAACGGGCCTGGGCTAAATCATAGAGTGGCGCATACTTAAGCGCTTCGAAAGCAGGATTGAGCAGAACCACGAGATCCCCGAACCCCTTTGCGGTACCGACATAGTTTTTACCGGTGAGGCTGTCGACAAAACGGTTGGCAAGAATCTGGGCGGTAGCGCTATAGACCGCTGCGCCGCCAAAACTATGACCCACCACTACCAGACGGCTCTTCACCGGCGGCTCCTGAGTGTTTTTGACGTTGCTGATCTCCTCCAGCCGTAATAGCAGCTCGGTCATGCCAAGATACCCCACCTCATGCGCCGTATTCTTGCGCTCCCAGAAAGTGACGTTGTTCAGCAAGGGCACGCCAATCGATTCCCCGCGCCAGCCGACATAGACTCCCACCACCTTGCGGGGTGTTTTATGCAGGTGCAGGTTACTTTCAACCTGACTCAGCTCTGCCAGGCTGGCCTTGAAATTCTCCACATTAGCATCGCCCTGCTTGGCGTCGTGATGCCAGCCATGAACAAAAACATTGATCAGCAAACTCTGGCTGGCCGCCATGATGTAAAGCTCGTCAAGCAGTGCCTGCATCTGCGCCCGGTCACGGAGTTGCCCTTGATCATCCATCTCGACAAAACCGAGCAAATATTCCTGATCGGTAGCCCTGTTGTGATACTGAATGGCATGAGATTCACACGACTCCTGCGGTGTCACTACACAGCTACTGAATCTGCTGCGATAGATATCATTCGAGGTGCAGGCAGACAGCAACGTGGTCAACAACGCCAACAGTAGTATTTTTTGAGTTGCAGTATTCATCTGAAAACCCTCCTCTTTTTAATTTTGTCAACCAGTGATCTGACATCCTGCACGCTCACCGGGTGCAGGAAGATGCCGAAAGAACGAAGGTAGAGGAAAAACAAACACTTTCTCTATTACGCTATGATGCTTTAATAGATTATCGAAATATGCTGGTTAAAAAAATACGTACAAACACGTAAGAGTAATCTTTATTGACAGGCGATCAGGCATGCCCCTAAACATGACTTTTCGTTTTAAGAATCCGCTTTATGCCCTGAATGTTTTATTCATTGATCTGTCACTCAGGCTTTTCCCTGGTCGCATTATGCATTGGGGAAAAGTACGATGAAGTTACCAGTTGGACTTAATTTAACCCGAATATTTCATAAATTCGGGTTAAGAGGAAATCTTCCCGCGTTTGCGACGTAACGGAAAGCAGGAAGGTTGATAACGCGTGTGCTAAACCGGCTTATCTTACTCAAACCTCAAGATCAAACGGCTTCCAGGTATCAGCAAAGATGCCGTGATGACACAAATCTGGATGGCCATGTGCGCATCTTCTTTTGGCATTCATCAGATTGAGTCATTCAGTGAAAGTGCACTTAACCTGTTTGCAAAACGCGGCCTGATTAGGTTAATCAAGACTGAATCACCACCCGATGATTATCAACTCATTCAGGAAACTCTATGGTAATGCAGCATTGTGGGACAGACAGAGAATCTGCCCTTATTAACTTTTAAATCAAAAATCGAGCATCCAATTAATTACTCTTTAGCAACCGCTAATTCTGCCCGAATGCGATGTAGTTTGGGATCATCTGGCAAGACAGACTCAGCCCTTTGCAGATACAGTCTGGCCTCATCGAGCCTGCCTTCAATGCTTGCTTTGGCGATAAATTGAACATAACGATCAACTATTCTCTGTAACCCGGAAAGCGCGTCCGCATTGCCTGGATCGATGGCAAGCACCATTTGGTAGTATTTAAAGGCACTATCTCTTTGCGGTGTAGTAAAGCGCGCGGCTCTCATGGCTTTCTCAGCAGCCGCTAAGTGCGATTTGATTAATACCTCGTCAAATGTTTTATCTAACACATTCTGATACTTAGGCTGAGGTAGCGGAGAATCGGTTGCGGCCAACTGCAGGTCTTTATCGGATTCCAGATCAGTTGTTATCGTGACATCCTCTGGTATTGGTTCAGAAACCGGCGTGCTTGCTGGAGAAGGTATGTTTTCGGATATCTGATCACTTTCTGGCTGGCTTGATTGGGTAATGGCCAAAGCAACAGATAGGTCCTCTGGCGCCTCTGGCATGGTGAAGGTTTCATCAGTGCGATCCTCAGATGGAAGCTGCGCGGCAACTGTATCGGATTGATCATCTAATGATTCTGAAGTTTTTTCACCATACCATACGCCCACAGCAAGCAATGCGATGATTCCAGCCATGACACCAGCCACTATGGAATGTCTGTCTACCGAGCTACGCACGGCCTCATCCGTGGCTTTTTGCTGGAAAATAATAGCTTTGCCTTGCTCGCCGGTACACTCTGGTTTAAGCAGCGCCAGAATCTCCGCCGCTGATTGCGGTCGATCGTTATAGTCAGGCCGCAGCATCCAATTGATTGCTTGCAACCATTCCGCGGTATAGGGTGTGCCTGCGGAGTCGGTGGGTAAAGTCATCGGATCGGGCTCGCCGCTGCTTAATGCCATGATCCGACTCTGAGCGGTATCGGGTTGGCGATGCGTCATACAATAGTACATCGTTGCGCCCAGCGCATAAAAATCAGTGGCGGGACTGGACTGATTAGCCTGTTCATATTGTTCTACGGGCGCATAGCCAGCAGCTAATTCATCGGCAAGTTGAGAGGTACGCGCAGCAATCGCCAGGCGTGCCGCAGCGAAATGAGTCAGCAGCGGTTCGCCATTCTTGCTCAGAAAAATCGCTGCCGGCTGGATACCACCATGCACTATTTTGTATTCATGGATTTTCTGTAGCGCATTCAGAACCGATACCAGAATGAATTTTAATTCTGTTTCAGCCAGTGAAGCGGGAGGCTGGATTACCTTAGAAAGCGATACGCCTTCCTGACGAGCCATAATCAGGTAAGCCGTTCCATTGAGCTGCAACACATTCTCAGCAACGGCAATATTGGGGTGTTCGATCTGTGTGAGACGCTCAGCCTGATCCAAGAATGCCTTTAACCCGTATTCGAAATTCTCTTTATCATCCAGAGATTTCGGTTCAACACCAGGACCATCATTTACACGCATGGCTAAATCGTGAGGAAAATACTCCTGGATATCGACCCGCTCCTTAAGATGATGATTCCAGGCATGATAGGTGATATCGAATGCGCCAATTTTTAAGGTATCCTTAATTTCGTAGACACCGAGTTGCGTACCTTTCGGCAGAATTTGATCATGTGTGTGCGTCATGATATGTATTACCCCTTTCTCTGATCTCGTTTAACGGATTGCTGAAAAGCCGCGGCAGTTGGTCATCTGTGCTATTACGCGGCACTCGCTCTCCTTGCCTATCTTACTTGATATGCCTCGGTTACTGTACTCCAAGCGCCTTGCATCTGACCATCTCTCAAAGTTCTTGGCTTTAGAACTTCTCATGAAGTATTCTTTGGAGTATCGGTAAATTACACCCATCGCCCAACAAAAGTCGTTCTTTGAATCTGGATTCACGATTTTCCCTATACACTCTGCCTCTTTTAACTACTTCGACCACGTAACCATTATCTGTAGCATTCTATGAAAATCCTTGTTTACAATGAGCTCAACCCCAAAACTATTCCGGGTTTCGCCAAGTTACAACAATACCTGGAAGATGATAACTTCAAATCGGCTGATGTTAAAAAGGTCGGCAATAATTTATATCGAGCCAAGCTTAATCAGCGTGACCGGTTGCTGTTCTCGGTTTATCGTTACCAAGAAGAAAATTATGCGCTGATTCTGGAATTTATCAAAAATCATGCTTACCAGGATTCGCGTTTTCTACGTCAGGTCAGCCATATTGATGAAGATAACATTCCGCTCATACTCAAACCTGATGAAATCAGCGAAAAACAGCTGTTTTATCTTAATCCCAACCATACGTCGTTTAATCTGCTGGACAAAATCATCTCTTTTGATGACCGCCAACAATCAATTTATGATTTGCAGCCGCCGCTTATTGTGATCGGTTCGGCTGGCAGCGGCAAGACAGCGCTGACGCTGGAAAAAATGAAACAGGCGGTAGGGGATGTGCTGTATGTAACCCAGTCTGCCTATTTGGTCAAGAATTCCCGCGATTTGTATTACGCTCATCATTACGATAACCCTGATCAGCAGATTGATTTTTTATCGTTCCAGGAGTTTCTCGAGAGTATTCGCGTGCCAGAAGGCAAACCTGTCACCTTTCAGGCCTTTCAGCAGTGGTTTAGCCGCTATCGTCAGGGGCCATTGAAAGATGCACATAAACTGTTCGAGGAGTTTCGCGGCGTTATCACTGGACCCGCCACCGATAAAAGCTGGTTAAGCCGTGCAGATTATCTGAATCTGGGCGTGAAAGAATCTATCTTTCTGAGCGAAGAACGCGAGCTGGTATATGACGTATTTGAAAAATACCTGGCTTTCTTACAGAAAGAACACCTTTATGATAGCAATATCGTCAGTCATCAGTACCTGCAACACTCACAACCACGCTACGATTTTGTCGTAGTTGATGAAGTACAAGATTTAACCAATATACAGCTCTATCTGATCATCAAATCACTCCGTCAAACACAGGATTTTATCCTGTGCGGCGACTCCAATCAGATTGTTCATCCCAACTTCTTTTCCTGGTCGAAAGTAAAAAGCCTGTTTTATCGGCAGGATGATATTCAGCCATCCAACGAACTGATCCGGATTCTGAACACCAACTACCGTAATTCACCGCAAGTTACCGATATTGCCAACAAGATTTTAAAAATTAAAAACCAGCGCTTTGGCTCCATCGACAAAGAAAGCCATTATCTGGTTGAAAGCAACGGTCACAACCAGGGCGAAGTGTTATTTTTGCAGGATACTGCCCCGGTTCGCCAGGAACTGGACAGCAAAACCAGAGCTTCTACGCTGTTCGCCATTATCGTCATGACAGCCGAGCAGAAACCAGCAGCACAACAGCATTTCAGCACCCCGCTGATATTTACCATTCAGGAAGCCAAGGGGCTGGAATATGAGAACATCATCCTCTACAACTTCCTGAGCCAGGAAGAAAGCCGCTATCGTGAAATCAGTAAGGGTGTCAGCCCTGCTGATCTGGATCAGGACATTAAATATGCTCGCGCCAAGGATAAAACCGACAAATCGCTGGAGATCTACAAGTTTTATATCAATGCGTTGTATGTTGCGCTGACCAGGGCTGTTAAAAACCTGTACTGGATTGAAAGCAACCCCAGGCAGCCGTTGCTGGATCTGCTGGGGTTGCGCAACGCCCAGGAAAGTCTGCAGCTTGCCAGCCAGCAATCCAGTCTGGATGCCTGGCGCCTGGAAGCGCATAAACTCGAACTCCAGGGCAAGCAGGAACAAGCTGAGCGTATACGCAATGAAATTCTCAAACAAAGAACACCGGACTGGCAAATCATCAGCAACGCAACACTGATCGGTCTAAAACAGAAAGCCTTTGACCATGCTGACAAGAACGCCAGAATGACTCTGCTCGAATACGGCCTGGTTTATGAAAACCAAGACATCATAGATAGCTTGCAGAACGCCGGATTCAAAGCCGCACAATATCCTGAAAAAAGCTTGCAGATGCTCCAACAAAAGCACTACAGCGCCTACAGCTTTAAAAAACCCGACGCTGTCCTCAAGCATGTCGATCTATATGGTCCGGATTTTCGCAATATTTTTAATCAAACGCCGCTAATGGTCGCTGCCTGGATGGGCAATACCGAAGTAATCAAGGCGCTGGTTGAACTGGGCGCCGATACCGAAAAAGTCGACAGCAACGGTCTAATCGCGTTTCAAATCGCGCTTGCGCAAACGGCTCGCAACGAAAGCTACGCCAAAAAGAAATTGGCCGATATCTACGAACAGCTCGAACCCACCAGCATGAGCATTCAGGTCGACGGTCATTTGATCAAACTCGACCAGCACACCATGGAGTTCTTCATGCTCAATCTAATGATCTCCCTGTCTTGTCGCGTAATGACGAAAAAAACGTTTTACCGGCCTGCCGGTTTCTCCAGCCAGGATTTTATCGATGCAGTGCAGCACATTCCCTACAGCATTTTGCCTGAACGGCGCAAACAACGGGCTTATCTGTCCAGTATTCTGGCGAAGAACGAAATCAACAAGGACGATCGCTACAACCGCAAATTGTTTTACCGCATCATGCGTGGAACCTATATTTTCAATCCTGGTTTGGCACTCAAAGTGGAAGGAGAATGGATCAATATTTATGATTTATTGGCTATAGAAAAACCGGTACTGCAATAACTAAAACCTATCGTATCGCGCTTAATCTTTTAGTAGTTGTAGGGTGCCAATAAGCGAAGCGCATTGCACCGGTATTTTTTTAATTTGGCGCAATAAAAATTGCGCCCTATGCTTGCTTCAGAAGATTGATATCATTCCCCTTTTCGATTACAGCGGGGTTAAGAAA
Source organism: Nitrosomonas sp. Nm132 (assembly GCF_900100485.1). Taxonomy (GTDB): domain Bacteria; phylum Pseudomonadota; class Gammaproteobacteria; order Burkholderiales; family Nitrosomonadaceae; genus Nitrosomonas. The sequence goes on from NZ_FNDH01000018.1 coordinate 53,459, forward strand.
GATATGCCATTCGTACCTACTGCGGAGCCGTTTTGGAGACGTTGTACAAACTGGCTCCCTCGCGTCTCGCTCTCATCGCCGAACACTCGCGCCACTCTCCCCTTATGGAAGCTCGACAGCTGCTTACCAAACGGAATGACGAAATCTCCCTGGTCACCATACAGCTCTCTATGCAGCTTTGGCAGCTCGTGCCAGGGAGCTGTAGGCTTTGCATGATGGGCGTTGTGGTAACCGAAGTTGAGCGTAAGAAGATTTAGCCACGGATGGTTGACTGAGATCAGGTTGCTGAATGTATGAGACTCTTCATAATCCCGATCGCCCCTGTGCTTTACCAGGTCGAAGTGATGATCGGTTGCCAGCATCAGGCCATAGTTATGCTGAAGCGCATCCATGAAGCGCAAAATCGTCAAGAAAATGGTATAGGCGATGACATAGCATATGTAGGCCATTGGCGAATAGAGGAACACTGCGAGAAGCAAGCTGAACCTGATCATGATTATCACGGTGACTCGCAACCGCTGGTTCTTTTTGTCCTTAAAAAGGAACGGCGCAAGCATGAGTGCTCCATGCATGAGAAATTCTACAACGGGTATATACAACCACTCCAATGCCTGCACAATTTTGCGCTGAATTGGAGCGCGCGCGAGATAACCTCTGTAGTCGAGCGTTATGACATCGACGTTATTCACGTGGTGCTGCATGTGATTAGCGCGCAAATCCTCGTAAGTTCCGTAACAACTGCCAGTAAGCCAATTTAACGCCTTTCCCAGCATGGCATTATGACGCGGCGACTTGAATAGGGTATTGTGCCCACAATCGTGGATCATATAAGCGGCAATCACCATGCCGTGAGCCATCGCGAGTGTGCCAATAATCATAAAGACTGGGTTCAGGGATAGAATAAGTGCTGCTCCACCAAAATAAGCCAATTGACAATAAAGCAGAACCGAAATGGTTGGACGCAAGCTGCCCTTGTAACGAAGCCAGATTTTCTCTATTTTATGAATCATGATCGATAGCCTCCTTTTTAGCTAATTCTTGAATTACAGAAACACCCAAACAGAAGCAATTATGCATGCAAATTTACATGCAATCAAGCGATAGAATTATACCGAACTAACAGGAGTGGATTCCGAAAATGCAAACAAAAATCAAAACCTTGGCCAAACCCAAGAAATACCCAAACACCAGGCGCCGTCAGTTCATTCAGCTAATTAACTGTACAGATCACTATTGGATGGAAGTTCTGGGAGATGAACTCTTCCACGACCTGAACTACTATGATCTCTTCACACAAATGTGGCTGAGGCACAATGATACTTTTTACAAGTCCGAGCTGCATCGGCTCATGCCACACATTAGTCAGCGCACCGCTGTCAAATATATTCAGATTGCAATCGATCACGGCTTCCTCGTCGAGCATCCGGACCCGGAAGATCTGCGTTCAAAGCGGATCACGATGTCTGCCGATCTCAAGCGAAAAATCGAGCTTTTCCTGGATTACTCCATCTCAGTATTCGAGACATTTTCTTTACCGGATTCTCAGCCCCCTCATTCATAACAAAATGCTGTATCTCGCCAAGCCCAGAGGGCTGCTGACCTTGGTTATTGAACTTCAACTCTGCACCAGACCAACATATCAACAACGCCATTCACCACGAATGCACGAATACCACAGAAAGCACAGAAAGGGTCTAGGTCCAGAATCAAGAATTCTTGTTCTTGCGAATAATAACCCCCAATCGTCGCTCTTATTTTCTTGATTCGCGACCTGGCCCCGATGTGGAGATCTTTTATAACCGGCAGCGCAAACAGGAAAAATTGGGTTACCTATCACCAGCAGAATTTACACAGCGATACTATGCAAATCTACTTGCTGCTTAACCCGAATATTTCATAAATTGGCACGTGCCAATTTATGAAATATTCGGGTTAAGCATATGGACTCCATATTTGACAACACATATCACTCCGTATTGGCACGCTTCAATCGGACTTATGTTTTCAATCCTGACCTGGCGCTCAAAGTGGAAGGGAATGGATCAATATTTATGATTTATTGGCTATAGACTGGCAAGCACAGCAATCTCAAGACCGGCAGGACAAGCAACCGGAATAGCTCTTTTCTTAAATAGCTCTTTTCTTAATTTGCTTTGTTATTTATTTCAGCTACACTTGTACAATTTATTGGCCAAGTTAAACAAATATCAGTTATGAAAGTTGTAACCTATTCCTATGCGCGTAACGCACTAAAATCCATATTAGACGATGTTGTTCGTGATGCAGATGTAACCATCATCAGCCGTCGTGATGCAGAAGGTGATGCAGTAGTCATGTCACTGGATAGCTACAATAGCATTATGGAAACCTTGCATCTGACCAGTCATCCTGCCAATGCAGCCGCGTTGGCACGGGCAATTGCACAAGACAAAGCCGGGCAAGCACAAGAGCATTCACTCCACCCCATTGATTGACGGTGCGCGCCATTCGATTTGTCCCCGATGCATGGGAAGCTTATTTGTATTGGCAAAAGCAGGACAAAAAGACGCTCAAGCGGATAAATCTGCTGATCAATGCGGCCGTAAGTGACCCATTTACCGGAATCGGCAAACCCGAGCCGCTACGGGGCGAATTATCAGGCTACTGGTCCAGACGTATTGATGAGACAAATCGATTGGTATATCGAGCAACTGATACCGAACTGGTCATTATTGCTTGTCGTTTTCACTATGACGATTAAAGGTAATAGCGGACGGACGGCAATAGAAAAATCGTGCCCCCTACTTACTATTTAATTCTTTTGAAGATCTCATGTAACTACTACCCCCCAAAAAATAGCAATAACTTCTTCGTCGCTAAAACTTAAATCCGCGTAATTGCTTATAGACAAAATTAACAACGGGCAAATTAATCTCAAGCAAGCATATACTCATGAGCGAATACCAGTATTACGAATTTATGGCTGTCGACCAGCCGCTTACCTCCCAGCAACAAGCCGAGCTGCGCAGTCGTTCATCGCGTGCCACAATTACCGCCACAAGCTTCATTAATGAGTATCACTGGGGCGATCTAAAAGGCGACCCACTGAATTGGATGCAACGCTATTTCGATGCGCACGTCTATTCGGCTAACTGGGGGTCGTGCTGTTTGATGCTACGTTTACCAATTTCTTCATTGGATGCGGAAACTCTGAAGCAATTTACTGCACTCTCCCAAACAGATGCGCAATCATTTTATGTTGAGGCCTTTGTCGTTACCCAAGCATCTGACCATTGGATACTCCAATGGAATTTTAACGACGATTCCGGGCGCTACGAACGCTTCTGGAGCCAAGAGGACGGTCCAGGGTGGATGGCCAGCTTACTTCCGATACGCGATGAGCTAATGCGCGGTGATACACGTCCACTTTACTTGGGTTGGCTGGCTCGGGTATGTAATGGGGAGATAGGTCAGAATGATCTCGAACCTCCGATTCCTCCAGGCCTTCAATCGCTCACACCTGCACAGACTGCATTGACTACCTTCTTGTTGATCGACCCAGATTGGCTGGCCGCTGCTGCCACAGTCAGTCAAGCTTTACCTGTCCGCAATAATATTGATCCCGACATCGATAACTGGATTGCAACCCAGTCGTTAGATGATATGCGTGCAACTATGCGTTTGCTTTTGGAAAAACGAGGACAGGAAGCTAAACGTAAGTTACAGCAGCGTTTTTTGAGCTGGCAGCGAGAACACTTGCCAAACTCTCAGAAGCTGTCTGGCAAAACATTAGACGCATTTTGCAAGTGTTATTTTCATCATGGCGATTCGAATCATATTTTCGGCAGTGCCTGGCAGGATTTCGAAATCCTTTGATAAACGGCGAAAGTTACCCAGCCAGGAGAACGTGCGTTCGACTACCCACCGCTTCGGTAAAACAGCCCATTTACCTTCGAT
>NZ_FNDH01000009.1 GCF_900100485.1 Nitrosomonas sp. Nm132
TCCGCTTGTAGCGCTTTACCTACCCAATGGTTGAATATCGTCCAGATGCGTTGCGGATTGACTTGCATTAGCTCAGCGACACGATTGACCGGCATTTCCCGTTCAATCATGGCCAAAGTCAAGGCTTCAAACAGCAAGGTGAAACCACTATTGGCGCGTGCCTACGGTACCGCTACATTAATTACATTGCCTGACGAAGTCTTGATGCGGGGGAACTGCACAATGCAAATAACAAGTGTGCTCAAAGAAGTTAAGGTGTTGCCATGTCCGTTCCACCAAAGCGTCAAATGTACTGCGGTTCCTGGACAACATGGTTTTGATACTGGCAAGAAGGTTAATGGCCATAAACGTCACATTCTGGTGGACACACTGGGGTTATTGTTGACGGTTGTAGTGACTATGCTTCCAAACAGCTTCTTAGAAAGAATCAGCGCAAAAGTTGCTCCAAAGCATGAACTAGTTTATCCTTTCCACCCTATTATTTCTTGGCTGAAAAATCATTTAGCAGGAGCAAAAAGGAGAAGTGACCGAGTGGCTTAAGGTGCACGCCTGGAAAGCGTGTGTATGGTTTATCGCCGTACCGCGGGTTCGAATCCCGCCTTCTCCGCCATAAAACCATTAAAAATTAAATACTTACAGATAAACGGTTGACTGTTTTTGATCATATTTGGTCATGTTTTTGCATAGCGTGGTCAACATTTTGGTCAACATTTAAGGGTTACGATCAATTACTTTGTGATTCTGAGGATTGATAAATACTCCCCAAACATATCAAGCGCCTTGCCGCCTTGCTGCGTATTTGAGGGTATCCAGCGAGCGTAAGTGTGTGCAGTAATTAACACGCTCGAGTGCCCCATCTGCGTAGATACCCAAGCCAAATTTTCTCCTGCTGATAGCATCATTGAAGCGAATGTGTGCCTAGTTTGGTAAGGGTTTCTATAGCGAACATTTGCTCGTTTCAATAATGGAATCCAAAGCGATTTCCTGATTTGCTGATCACCGGTCCATTGCACGCCTTTAATCGGGTTAAGAAATATTTTGCCGCCTTGCAATAAAGTGTGCTGCTTTTGATTAATCAACGCTTGCTCAACAGGTGGCAGCATATCTATTTCGCGCGTCCCTGTTTTTGTTTTGGTTGTCTCATCAGCGTCAGAGAATTGAGTTTTTGCCTTGCTGATATTGATCTTCTTTCTATTGAAATCGATGTCTGACCACTCCAACGCAATCAATTCTGATGTACGCATACCAGTCCAAAAGAACACAATGCATTGATTTTTGATTTGCCCGGCTGCGGCCTTAATGATTGCTTGCTGCTCTTCCTGGGTAAACGGGTCCACATAATCTTTTGTGGCGGGCGCTTCATTGCGCTGATATGTCCAGCCAAGCAAAGGATTCAATTGAATCAGATCATCGTGAAGCGCGTCCTGTAGTGATGCACGTAGCGGACTTAGAATATTAGATATGCGCTTATTAGAGCAATTGAGATTGGCCGCCCACGTTCTCACATCATTTCGGCTCAAGCATGTTAATAATTTCGATCCAAATTGAGGTATTACCAGATTCTCAATTATCTTTCTGTAGTCGTTGTATGTACTGGCTTTGATGGTCGGCTTTTTATTAGCAAGCCATTCTATTAAATATGATTTGACAGTGTATTGAGATGGCGCGAACTTAAGCGCATTCTTTGAATTTGGAAACGTATATGAATAATCAAATGTGCCTGCATCAATCGCGCTTAGTATTGCCGCTCTATGCTGGGCCGCCTTCTTTAAGTTAGTGGGCGTGGGCTTGAGTCTGATACGCTCCTTGCAGCGCTTTCCTTTGTAGTAGAAGTCGATCTCAATCGACGAATCGCTTGACTCTCTGACTCCCGGATACTTGCCTCCACCCATGAATGATACCCCTCAACGTTGATTAGAATTCTTCCGTCAGGCGCTTTAGTGTACTCCCGCCCCCTGATCCAGTCACCACGCGAAATTTTTGATCTGATTGCGTCCGGTGTATAGCCTGTTACTTGGCAGAATTTATCAATTGTTACGTAGTTTGCAATCATAATTCACCTAGCCATACGCTTTCTTCTGTTTCGCTCATAACTATTTATTTTTATCTAGGATTTTGTTGTGGCATTCTTCACAAATCGGATAACCGGGCTCGTTATATAGAGAATCATCCTCACATCTGCCAGTCGGCTCATCGCAATCTGAGCATATCTGCCTTGTCCCTGGATAATGTGTTGCATTCCATCTCGCATGCTCTTTTTGCGTCATTGCGCGTCGTATGCCACCTGGCCATTCGTTATTGCTCATATGCATGCTCATATCCTTCTGAATTCAATCTTCCAAACGTATGGATCTTCATTCCACGATCCTTTCCCGTTTATTTGTTCCCAGATGCGCCAATAAGCCTTTCTTGGTTTTTCATACGAAGTACATCCCCACTCCGCAGCTTCAGATTCACCTGGAACACCCTCGGCAATCGCATCTTCTACGCTAATATCCTGCAAACGCTCAACGCCCACACTCACCATTTCCAAATTGATACGCGATACCAGGCGCGGCATCAATATTGACGGTTTCCATCGTATATCTGAGATGTCATATGGATTGGGAGGAGTAGCTGCGTAGTAATATTTGCCAGATATGATCTGGAACGTCTCCCTCACCCAAAGCCTGTCTCCAATTTTTCCAAACGGGCAATGAATAGTGATATCTTGTAGCTTTGGCAGCAACAAACCGGCAAGTGGTTTTTTAAGCCAGTCGCCCATCAAATTTCCTTCTTTGCTCAATTCTGGCTGAGGATTAACGATTCTCCTGGTCTGAGTTTTGCGATTTTCCAGTAACGCCCTAACCATCTGCGATGAAAAAATAATTGGTCTTGCTTTCATCGTGCTGCTTCAACTTTCTCAATACTCACCACTCCTCCCAGCACAGAATTGATGGCTGAGAAAGCTTCGCGCGCTGCATTGGCGCTCAGAATGATTTCAGCATCAAAGATGCTCATCTCATCCATGTCTGGATCGCGATCTTCAAGACCGATGTAACCAATTCGTTTTAAAACTAAATCCTTGGTGAGAACGAATGAAAATTTGTCATCATAGGTCATTGCCAACTCAACGCAGCTTCGGCCGTTTTCTATGAGCTCTTTAATATCATCCAGATTGATATTGTTGTTTGTAATTCGTATTGTTCCTCCGCCTTCATGGTTCTTTAATAAAGCTCTATCGTCGATTGAGAAAGAGTGTGGCGGCTCACTTGTTTGTACCCAATTTGTAAATTGGGACGAGGGTATGACATTAGTCCGCCAGCGACGTAATTCATAATCTCCGCCCAAGCTTTTACACAATAACCCGATCAAGCTATCCACCTTTGTTGCACTAGAAGAATCCACCACCAATAATCCAGCTTTAAAATCAAACCATGCTCGCGTAATCGAGGCTCTGGCAAATGCTTTTGCAAGCAGTTCTATAATCACAAGCTCTTTGATTTCGCGCATTTGCTTGCGCCCAACTGAGAAACCTTGCTGTTCTTCAAATTTCTTTGAGCGCAGCTTAGTTTCTTCTACTACTACACTGGCCGGCAATACTTTGCTATCTTCTCGCATGGCAATAACCGCCACGTTATCGACGATGCGGACTAGACTTTCTTGCGCCTCAATCGGTGGCACAAAACCTCTGCTAACCGCATCTGATGCACCGCATGGCGCGAATGGTCTGATTGATACTGCTGCCTCCAGAGTCTCCGGGGTGATTCCGGTAAAAGTTAAAATGGTTGCGTTTTTTGCGAGCATTTTTTAGTTTCCATTTATTTTTTTCGATTAACAAAACGTAATATTTTTATCTCTAAGCAGCATCTGTTTCCCACGCCACCGGCATGAAAATCTCCTGACAGTTCAACTCTGATTTTACAAATACGTAAATTCCTTTCCCGGCAGTTCCGAATAGACCGTATGACTTCCAGTCGCATTCCTCTTTGGCATTGCACTCGTAAGGATTGGTTGAGACTCCTTCACATCCTGGGCATCGGAATTCTAGTTTTCCCATGGATGCCTTTGCCTCTTCAACAGTATTAAATATGCGAACTTTGTTACCTTTGATTTCTGGCTGTTTGGCATCTTGGTAATAGTTCATGTACCAGTAGTTGCGCTTACTCTCCCATACATCGAGGATGAGTGCTGCTGATAGTCCTGTTTTTTCTGCGTAATGCTCAGCTCGCGCAACAACCCAGTTGAGCTTCCCTCGGTAGTCGTGAAAATTTGGACTTTTCTTCTCGTCATGCTCCACCGCAGCAACCAGTTTTTTATATCCATCACATTCAGTAATGCTCATGCTACCGCCTCCTCTTGTACCTCAACTTGCTCAAGCACTCCGTCCTGCATCCAGTGCGCCTGAATATTGTTGAATGCGTTAGCTACGGCTTGCGCATGCTGCTTTTGCAGCGTGCCATTGATGATGCAGGTATCAATCTCATCTCTGATTGCGAGCTCTTCAAGAAACATGAATACGCTTACTCGTGATGAACTTTCCAGAATATCCATTCCGTCGATGATGAACAGCTTCAGACCGGACACATGACTGACAGCCTCCGCCAGAAGAACATCTGCGCGCCACTGGAATGACTTTGAACTCAAACAATAGGGTCTGCCTTCCACCATTACGTTCATATCACTATCAAGCGTTACTGGAGGCCATCCGGTGATATCTGCAGTAAATTCCAATCTCTTTAGGAATGGCGCAATTGCTTCTTTTAAAAATTCTCCTGGGATACCATCTGGCGCGAGAGCATCAGCCACTTTTAGCCACTTCATTACTTGAGTGTGATGCTCAAGTGCTTTTGCCGTTTTTTGGTCTGCCTCCATTAAAGCTTTCACTTGTTCAGACAGACTTTTTATTTCATCATCAAGAGATTTTTTTTGAGACTTCAATTCATCGCGCTTGGCGGTGATCGCAAGAAACGCTGCATCGTCAATTTGTGATGTAGTTGAATTGATAGCATCAAGCTGTGCTTTTGCTTTTTCTGAATTAGCCAGATCTCGCTTATCGTTTTCAATCGAGTTGAGAATGATGTTTAGACTATTTTCAAATGTTGTCAGGTTGGCGGCTGCATCCTCATCACCCCTCATATCGCCATGTTCTATTAGTTTTTTATCTCTGCCTAAAAATATAACCTCGGTCCCACATGATGGGCAGTGACACACTGTATCATCGGAAGTTATGTTACTGGCCAACCGCCTAGTGTTTTCGATTAGCGCCTCTGTGTCTTTGGCTTGCTGCAAATCGAATTCTAATTTTTTCTGGATCCTTGGTATTTTGGCTGCTTCTTCTTGCAGAGTTGCAATCTCTGATGCTCTGGCATCAGACTTGCTTTTCTCAGCGTCCATAGCTCCATATTGTTGAGTAACCTGATCATATTCAACATTAATGGTTGCAAGTAATTGCTCTTTTTCCATCACTGCATTTTGCATTTGAGTGAGGTCTCCCTCTGCTTTGGCTTTCCATTCAGGGGCCTTTTTATCACCGTAAGCCTCTCCAGTGACGCCTTTCCACAAAACCTTTTCATCTCTGGCTTTTGTTTGAGCCTCAGCTTGCGCGTCTGGAAATCCTGCGCGTAGGAGCGGAATGACATGATCAGCCATTTGCCCATCAATACCCTTGGCAATCATGCGATCTTTGATCTTTTCGCTTGTTATCTTTGTGCCCGAGATATTAAGAACAAGTTTGCGTATCTCATCCGATTTGGATGCTGCAAATCTGGATGCAGTGAGCACGTAGGGGAGGGCGGGCGCAGGATCAATGCCTTGCCCCTTGACCGTTCCGTTTTTCAGAATCCGATGGTAAAAATAGCTATCTCCGACCGTGACTTCTGCCATGCCATCCTCGTTGCCATTAATGAGCCAAGGAGCTTCTTGTTTGAGTTTGACGCGACAAAGACCGCCGGTTAACGCCATAGACACAGCATCTGCAATACAGGTTTTGCCCGATGCGTTATTGCCAGCAACAAAAATAATCGGCTTCCTGACTTCGATTTCTGCTTTTTTTACAGCTAGCAAATTGTTTATATTTATATTGTCTAGTTTCATTGTGTAAGTGCCTTGATAAGGTATTGATCAACGTCTGGTTGCTTTAAAAGCCACGCTCTATAATCTGGCGGGACATCTTTGATCGGTGTCCCCCGGTGCCTACCAAATGGCATTACTTTTGGAATTCTGGCTTCTTCAGAACACAGCCATAGCTCTTCCCATGACGAAACATTTTTCAACTTATCTTTCAATATGCTCATCAGTAACAATCTATTGCCGTCCACGTCGGCTCTAGCTGAGTGTGCGTGCATGCATAAATCTCTAGCAATACTTCTATGCAAGAAATAAATCATTGAGGATTGATTGTGACTCTCTAACTCAGGCCACAGGCTACGCGAAAGAGCGAGTGTGCAAATACGTTTTACATCAGGATTGCCAATTGCAGTCCAGTCGAAATCTACGTTGTGACCTATTAAGTACTCCACTCCATCTGGCAATTGGAACGTGCTGGAAGGAGGGCAATCCACCAGATCCTCATCCATGATGTGATGCACCGCCATGGCAGACAGTTGGATTGGTTTGGAGGGTTTGTATCTTTCATGGAACACATTTACTACATCCAGTGATGCCAAGTCGGCAATCTCAATCCAAGCTGCTTCTACAATTTCCGGATCGTTAATTCCGGTTGTTTCTGTATCGAATATGATTGCTTTGCTCATAAAATTATCCTTTGATGAATTCGCCACGAAGATTTCTCATGCTTATTCCTTCTCTTTTAAGGGTCTCATGAGGTCTAATTTTTTGAGAAAATGAATATCCGTCCGCGCTAAAATCTAATTCAACATAAATACAATCATTCATTGACTCTCTTTTTAAAATCTCATAAAGATTTTCAATTGCTTGTTTTAATTGTTCGCTCATAATTTACTTAAATCCTTTATCTCTTTTGAAAACCACGCTGCACTCTCGTCCTACTCATAATCATCACCCCAAATCAATTTGTTTACGTTGTCTTGTCGGCTGCGGTGCAGGCTGCTCTAATACTGCTCCACTAGACTCGCCTGGCGCTTCGTTTCTGAATCCTTCAGAGACCGCCTGCTCGGTGTTTTGACTTGCTGTTGATATTTCGCCCGTTTCCTGGTCAACAGATTCTCCTGTTGCTGGGATATTCCCAACATCATGCGTCGATTTAAGGTCTTGTAGATTGACATTGGCTGAATAAGAGCCGTCCGATTGAGGCGTTACATCGATAATGTCGCGCGCTTCCTCGCTACTCCTGCCCATGCCCATGATTACATCAGGCGCATATATAGAGGCGAAGAAGGAAGCTGCGCGATACTGAAGCATCTGTAAACGCATGGCTCCTTGCCATTTTGAGCCATCCTTGGCATACCAGCCTTCCTCCACCGCCATCTGCATCGTTACTGGGATGGACTGAACAATCTCTTTCGTTGGCCGCATGTTTTCATCCAATTCATAAGCCCAGGCAATGCATTCCAAATTTTCAATTTCAACGTCATGCTCAACATAGTTGAACTTTCTGAGCTGATTATTCCAATCCGTTTTCTCTTTATACTTTGCCTTGATGAGGCCAAGATTTTGCCGCTTGAACTTGAGCGGTGTGAACCGTCGAGACGCATTGACTGCGGCAATCTGGTATTTTGCTGACCAGCGTAATTGACCTTGGATCACATCCGCATTCTGCATGACGCTGATTACAGACAGCCCGACAGAATTAGCTACCTCCATGGCAACCAGGCAGTTGCCGATTGCTGATGGATTCTCGACTAAAGTAATGTTTCCTTGTTTGTCTTTTTTCTCATTGAATTGTCGAAATGGTTCCGGTACCGCATTGGAAGTGGCAAATGCTCTTGATATTCTGCACGCCAGCTCAAAACCGCTTTTGGAGAAGAAATCAACCTTTACATCAGGCGTACTCACCAGTTGGTTAGTTTTCAATGCTGTTAGTTGCGTTGTTTGTTGCATGATTTTTTCCTTTTAAAAATTTAAATACTGTGGTGAATGCATTAATCTAGTCTGGCTTTCTGCCGCATTTAAACCCACTTTTTTGGCTACAGCCTCCTAGTTGGCTGGTATGACGTTTTGCGGCATAAGTCATCGTTATTCCCCGTCTTTCCATGAGTGTTCGCATCTGGAGTCTCACCATAGCGGCCAGGTCTTATTGATGCATTCAGTTAACTCTCTCTAAAATGACATGATGATTATTAAAATTTGTTCCAGTAGGGATGGCGTCTCATCCGAGCATGTAGTTGCATGTGATATCCAGTGGTACAGATCATAAGGTTGCTTGGGTTATTATTGGTTTTGTCACAATCTATGTGGTGAACCACTTCTCCTTTGCGTAATTTACGGCCAATAGCTTTTTCAGCTATCAACACGTGCTCGTATCTTCGAGATTTTCTATCTTCGCTTACACGAACATAGCCGTGTGAACTCATTGATACATTGCCTCTCGCCATTAATGATGTGGTTTCTCCTGCGCCGCGCATTTTCAATCCGCTATTGAGTATTGCTTTTATTGCACTCGTAGTTGAGATACCTAATTTCTCAGCAACATCTGTTGACGACATCCCTGATGAGTACAATGATGCCGCCAATGAATGATCAAATTTTCTTCTGGAAAAATTTGGCTTCCCTTTTGATCTCTCTCCTTTTGATTGCATCTTGATGCCAAATTTATTTAAATGACTCCAGACTGTTGTTACAGAACAATCCATGACCTCTGCTATTTCCTTTAGAAGCTTCCCTGATTGATAAAGGTCAGACATTTTCTTTACTTGATCTGTGCTTTTTATTTTTTGCATAACGCGATTACCTTTCACGGAAAGTGCATTTATTAAAACGTGGACAGTATTTTTCATTACAAAGCAAAGACTTGCTGTTCGGATAAAATTTCCCAGACCTGAACATATCAGCCGCAAATTCAAGCAACCCCGGCTGATCCTCAGTTCCGGTTATGATTTGCTTGGCATTTTTTATCGTGCCGGCCGCAATCCTTGCTGAACTGCTGGTGGACATTCCAAGGATTTCAGCGTCAGCCGTCACCTCTTGCCCGGTTGTATGCTCATAAAGTAGACTGTACGTCCCAACCTGGGCGCCATGTCCAGCAATGTTTGCCTTATGAAGTCCGGTTTTTTTATCTTCAATAACCGCTCTTGATCCTGTTTTAATGTCAGTAATGCCAACACTGTCGCCATCCTTGTAAATACGAGCTCTATCAAGAGAGCCGGTTAAGCAAATTGTTGTCCCTCCACCGCAATCCACAAGCAAAGGTTTTGTCGTCATTTCTACAGCCACATAATTAAATTTATGAGCCCACTCATTGCAGTATTTAGCCGTCAAAGTGATCCCAATAATTTCCGCCTCGCGTTTTGATAAACTGTCTTTATTTGGATCAAAATCGCTATCTGGATTAGCAAGCTTATCCATCATCACCCCGGCTGCATCATCGGCAGATATTGTGGAGCCTGCCAGTCTTGCGCTATCAAATGCTGCTGTCCCTGCGTGTATTGCGGTTCCCAGGATTGCTCTGCGTCCAACAACATTTTTCATGCCGAGAATGTGGATTGCCTCGAACATATAAGCACAGTCAAATAATGACGCGAACGCACTTGCCCTAATTGTTAGTGATGGACTCACAACCCGCTCCTCCTGATGATCCGCCTTGCGTGCATCAATCGATACGTAAACTCAATAGCGATAATCAGAGACTTGCTGATCGATATTCCTGATCTATGGATAAACACCACCCGATTAATAAAATTGCGCATTCTTTGACTCCACAAAATCCGGATTTTCAAACTCGCTTGGTCCACACTCGCCAAGCTCAATCGTCAGGATTGCAGGCTCAACAATCCGATCAACAAGGTAGTCGTCTACCAGATTACCCACTACCGCCAGGGCTAGTATTGCCAGCATCATGATTGCCGAAAAATTAAATGCTTTTAGCTTCTCTTCGTATTTTTGTTGTTCGTTGTTCCCCATATCCAGCCTCCTTGTTGAATCAGGCCGCAGCCTTTTCCTTGTTAACTACATCCTCCTTAAACTCCCCGCACCAATCATCCTCATGAATAATGGGGAAAGTATTTGTGTCGCCGCCTGGCGGAAACCGTCTGCACAGCGTGTGTCCCTTAACGGAAAATCTCGTTTTGTCAGAAAAAACGCAGTTCTTACATGCTTCTTCCATCAGGCAGCCCTCGCATCGACTTTGACGATTCCGTATTTCTCAAGAGCATCCATGACCGCTTCAGACGTTGACTTGAAGAGACCTTGATAAGTGAAAGTCTTGCCATCTGGTCTGGTTATTTGCACCTTGCATTTAATTGGCTGTGAGTTGTGCTTCATCGATAACTTTTTCATTTGTAAATCCTCCCTAAAGAAATTACTCAATATCAAATGAATGATGGCCTTCTGCGTCGTATAGCCAATCTTTAAATGCATCAGATGTCTCTTTCTCAAGCTGCTTAAAGGTCTTTGGGAACGAATTCTCAATTTCCTCTGCCATGCTTGAAAGCTCAGGCCACGGCGCTTCCTTGTGCAACAACTCAAACGCTTGCGGATGTTTATGCTTGAAAGCCGACGCAATAAGCTCAGATTGCTTCTTGCTCTTGTCATCAGGACTTACGTAGTAGCGCCTCATCTTGTGTATGTTTGTGTTGTTGATAAGAGAATTACACCATAAGGTGAATACACTGTCAACACCAAATGGTGTAATATTTGCTATAATATTTCTGCCGGTGCTTTTGTTGGAAAAATTAAATTAAGGAAGCGTGAAATTAGCTAACCCAGAATCAGCTAGGGGGAAGGCAAAGGGTAAGCCTATTTGTAGCTGGTCTCGTTAGGGAAGAAAGAAACGCCAGGCAGGGGAATGAGGGGATGGAGGTAGGGGAGATGAGGGAGGATGGAAGGTTGTTTGTTATACAAAAACTTGTATAATGATGCTATGGTTAAACAAATTGAATTCATCTCTGACTCTCTCAGTGAATTACGTACGTTTCCTATAAGTGCAAGGCGTGAAGCAGGTTTTCAGCTAGATAGAGTGCAAAAAGGATTTGATCCGGATGACTGGAAGCCAATGAAAACGATTGGTTCAGGAGTTAATGAGATTCGTGTGAGAGATGCAGATGGAGTTTATAGGGTAATTT
Organism: Nitrosomonas sp. Nm132; assembly: GCF_900100485.1. Classification (GTDB taxonomy): domain Bacteria; phylum Pseudomonadota; class Gammaproteobacteria; order Burkholderiales; family Nitrosomonadaceae; genus Nitrosomonas. The sequence continues at coordinate 11,181 of NZ_FNDH01000009.1, forward strand.
ATATTGCTAAATTTGATGAGACTGTATTTGTGCTCCATTGCTTCAAAAAGAAAACTGAAAAGACTGCCAAAACGAATATTGATCTAGCAAAATCGAGGTATAAGGAATTAATGAGGAGGTTTAAATGAACGATAAATTTAATAGCGTGTGGGATGCCATTGAGGATACGCCGCATCAAGCAGTAAGCATGAAGATGCGTTCTGAGCTGATGATGTCTTTGCAGGAGTATTTGAGAAACCGTGGCTTAACACAAGTCAAAGCGGCAAAGCTACTTGGTGTTACTCAGCCACGTGTTTCTGATTTGATGCGTGGAAGGATTGACTTGTTTTCGCTGGAATCACTGGTGGATATGATCACTAGCATTGGTTTGGAAGTGGAAATAAGCATTAAAGATGCTGCTTAGAATGTGCTAAAGAAAACGAATAGCCTGCCGATAACAATCTTTCACGGCTTTATCGTGAACACTAAGTAAGAAAAGTGAGAAACCCCATCAGATTTACACGAGTCTGGTGGGGTTTTAATTGTATGGACCTTAATCTATCCAAGCATTTCTTTATAAAGAGAAATTGACTTTAATATTTAGGAGATATGAATTATGACCAATTTTGCGTCTGTTGCTTCCGAGTCTGCACCTTTACAAGGGCAAGATCATCGTTCTAGCTACAATTTTCAATTACTACCTAATAATGATCCCCAATCTGGATTTACTATAAGCAGCGCACAGGGCGTCGTTTTTGATATTAAGCAAGATGTTACTGGTTCAGATCCAACTCCGGTGAAATCAGTGACTAACGGTTCTACTATCCAGGCGGGTGTGTTAAAAAACGGAAATAACTATTACATTGCTAATCCACAACATGCTAATGGTAATTTCGTTGTCACATTAAATCAGTAAATTGTCGAAGAGATCTTCGTGATTTTCCCTCGTTGAAAAGGGGAAACCCCGCTAGATAATGCTGCGATCTGGTGGGGTTTTATTTTGAACTATGGTAATTTTTACCCTAGCTAGGTTCAAAGCTAATTAGAAGTAACAATCGGTGAAGTTGGTTTATTGTCTTTTATGTTTAACATATGACATAAAGGTTCATTGCTTCCCCAAACAATCTTTTGTTTGATTCGATTATCAGACATCTCGCAAGTCATCCAATCTTTACGCTTACCCAGTAAATAAATAAGGTAATCCCCCGGCTATGCCGGAGGACTATTTTAGTAATTATTTACTCTGAGCCAATCCATTTCAGACTGTACAGTCGTTAAAGATCCAACAACCAAGTACGATTTAATGATGAGGTCGCCTGCAGGGATGGGGTTTTTGATATTAAATGTTGCTAAAGATCTGGTTTGCCATCCATATTGATCGGTTCCTCGACCAAGAGGTTTGGTCTTGCATATCCCGTGATTCACATGATTGCCAATGTGTTTTTGGTAAATTCCCAAGCAGTGAGAATTCGTATCATTGCATCTAATAACGCCACCAGCTACTAATCCTGTTACCGAAAGACAATTATAATATGGGTCGGTTGTGGGTATTGTGGGATCGAGATCACCTGACAGCGCGCCTCTAGGAACACCAGCTTGATAGACAGTACCACCTTCATATTTATATGCCCTCGTGAACTCCTCTGTTAGATACACGGCGGGTGTAACTTGCTGCCGTGCTTGATTCTCTGCTGTTGGGTATTTGATTGTAGTTTGAAACTGGATGATATTAGGGCGTGATTGAAAATCAAATGTGAGTTTCTTGGAGAAAGTTCCAATCCACCCAACTGGATTATCTTCACCTCCCGGAAAGCCATTAGGGGCTAGTAATTGTGGTTCCCACTGGAGAGGATAGGTAGATGTGTTTAAGATTTTGTTCGAACAACTATAGCTAATAGTGGGCGACCCATGCGCTCTCCATGCGAGATGAGGTGGATTGTCAGAGTTGGGTCGGTTACACCCCCATTTATCTCCTGCTTCTGTTGGATTATCTGCGCAGTTGTATCCACTACAAGAAGAAGCGGAATTTTCGGCGATCTGTATTTGTCGTCCATAATCCCAATCGTTTATAAATTGCTTGCCATTCCAAGTCAGAGTAAATATGGCACTACCTGCTGCAGCATTGGTTCCGACAGTTATTTGAGTGCCGCCGCAATTATCAAGTCCAGGAGAGCCGTTAAATTTTGCCTCACAAAAAGCCTTGTAGCGTGGGAAACCATAGCCAAAAAAGTTATTATCTTTAGTGAAACCGGCGGATGTAGGGTCCTCTATTGGTTTAGGGAAGGCTGCTAAATGATTTGTATTCGATACATTCCACCATCGCAAAATTTGCTGTGTTCCAATAATTTGAGTCGTATATGGACAACCCATTATCCCTTGATCATTGGTGTAACCACTGACTGATGAAGCTTCCGCTATCATGTGATCCGTTATACTATTGGCATATAATCCATAGAGTTTTTGTGTGCCTGATAGTGGGTTATTGTTACAAGATGGCACATAGAATTGTTGCCCTTCGATTGCATAACCAGATGGCGGCACGCTGCCATAATGCATCGGTAATGTGAAGTGATCGAAAATAGAAACATTAAAGAGTCTATGCAATATATTCAATGTTTGATTGTTATTTTCATAGGGAATGACAGCTAATAAGGTTGTGGAGAATAATATGGATCCTATACTTGCAGCTGATATTACAAACCATCTAATTATGTATGACATTGGACTATATCCTTACCAAGTTATAATAAACAGGAATAAATAAAACAAGTTTTACTATAGGAGATTTGTTATTCTTGCTCAAGTAAAATCAATTAGGTTTTATTCCTTGCTTTCAGTAATTCTTCCGATGACAAATACTGAGACAAGACCTATTAAGGTAGAGCCTGCAACTATTCCCGCTAGAACAGGATACCCTATTGTAGCGAAGTAGACAGATGCGGAAATCGTAGCCAAACCAATTAAAAAACCTAGAACCTGCCCTCGCTTGATCTGATCTTCCGACGCCTTAAGCAAAGCACTATCATATTGATGCTTGTGTTTCATGCTTGATTCCGCCATGACCAGGATGCGCTCAGCGGCTCCTGGAATTGTCTTCTCGTACCCTTCCAGTATGGTTGGGTGTGGCATTGGGCCAGAGAAGCTTGTTGCAGAAATAGAGGGTGTTACATGATTCTGGTTATTATTACCAGATTTGACAGGAGTTTTCCGGCTACTTCTTGTTGGTGGAGATTTTGACATCGTTCTCAAATCTAGCGCATGCATCCTTAAGCGCTACTGCAACTCGACCGAAATGAGAAGCAACGTCATCACTTGCATGTTGACGGGCAATTGCTTTGTTTAATCCATTTGATGGCATAATATCTATCAAGCTCCCAATGCCACGCAAAACGTTTCTTGTTCCCTTTTTCATTTTCTAACTCTAACATAGTACGTTTAATTAGGCTATTCTAATTGCTCATAAGTTCAACTTGGCAAATTACTTAGCGTGCTTACCTTCTCTTAAACCGACGCCACTCCCAAGGTGGGATTTTCTCTGATTCAGGCAGACTCCATAAACCAACCCGTTTCTTTCTTGCTTGATCTTCGAGAAGAAAAAGTTTTTTGTCTTTGGCATATTGCCGATATACCCAAGCAGAACCGCGTCTGACCAGCTCCGCGTTCACATCAACATTACCCACATAGACACGACCAACAACGCGCTTGTATCGATCCGTGCTCTGAGCCTTGATGATAGCGGTTTTGTTATAAGCGAGTGCTGACAGTTCTTGTTTTGCCTTGCTACCATATGGCTGTTTTGATTCTGGCGTGTCAATCTCAGCTAGGCGAACTTTGATTTGACGTTTATTCGAATCAAGAATCGTTAGGGTATCCCCATCGGATATGGCTACGACACGGCCTCTGTATTCTTGAGCAGCGTAGAGTGGGAGTGATAATACAAGCAGAATCAGATTAAAAAGGATTATTTTTGGTTGCATTCACACCGATCCAAATTTCTTGAACGTCATGGGAAGTGCCCGGATTACTCTTCCGATAATCCGTGTGCCCTCCATGCGGTCATCCCATGGCCAGCTCTGATAAAACTTATTATCCGAGCTGACCATGAGCGTCTTTCCAACAATTGAAAGTCTTTTGCATATTAGTTCGCCGCCGTGAAGCAATATGTAAATAGCCTCTCCGGCATAATCTTTGATCGACATGTCAACAAACAGCAAGTCATCAGGTTGGATGGTAGGAGCCATGCTATCTTTACTAGCAATGACAATCTGAATCTTATTATTACGATTCATGCTGCCAATCAGGTGTTGTGCTTCATTTGGTTCCATTTCTATCGATCGTACAATCTCGTGGTAATCATTATTAAAATGACCTTCTCCGCAAGCAGCTTTTACGTCAAGAATGTGGAAAAAGGCGGAAGCGTTAGTGTGTTCCTTCTCTGATGTCATCTTTGAGGATATGACAGGTTCCTGGTCATATATTGCGGAAGATTTATGTGATTTGAAAAATTCTTTTACATAATTTTCTTTATCAAGCCATCCTGTAGGAAGGTGAGATGCATAATTCTCTTCTATTTCCCTTGCAATTTTCTCACCAAAAGATTTTCTTCCGGCAATCATGTCATTGATTTGTCTATCTGGTTTTCCGGCTTTCTTTGAGACTGCAGATAGACTTTCCATGTCCACAAGGTCTTTCAGATTTGCTCTGCGAATATCTGTGATTTTCATATCGTAATTACAACAATTCATAATCATTCAGTAAATTCACTAAAAGGTGTATTTCTGCATTGACATAGTATACACTTTATGGTGTATACTAATCTTATGAAACTAAAAGATTACATTAAAACCATCCCTTTAGAAGAGAGAGATGTGTTTTCGGCAAAATGTGGCACTAGTTTTGCCCACATCAGAAATATTGCATATGGGTATAAAAAATCAGGAGAAAGTCTTTGCATAAATATCGAGCGTGAATCTGGTGGCACAGTTAAGTGTGAAGAGTTACGTCCAGACGTTGACTGGAAATACCTACGCGGAACCTTTACTACATTCAAACTAGAAACTACCAAACCTTCGCCTGATCCAGAAGCTGAGCTATCTCCAGCGACTCCGGGCATTGGGAAGATGTTAATCACTGACACATCTGATCGACGCAATGAAGAGCTTCGCAATAGTGATCGACGAGAATAAAAATGACCGTAATTACGATTATGCAATGCCTCTGATTATTGATTTCCTTGTGTTCTCTTACCTCGTGGCGCTACTCCCTTATCTGCTGTACCCCATCCAGCAGGTCGCCACGGGGAATTTTTTGATCATGCCGGAGTTTATGCGGGATGGGAATTGTACAGGAGTACATCTGTACTTTGGTGCAGGTAGGGAATGGAGGCTGAAATGATTAAACCCCATTGGCGAGGGCGCTCGGCGTTATTTACAGGTTATTTATTTGCAATCCCTTGGCGGACGCCGTTTGTGAGCTTTGACCGGAACAGTCTTCGGCCCACGTGGAGGCGTTTTACAAGGCTTGCATGGTTTATTGGCCATGTTAATGATTCCTTATTAAATCGACAGGACGAGCCTGCCTCCCTGAAAGCCACAACGGCCTTCGCCACCGATCAAAGGGATGTTGGGATCAGGTCTTATAAGGAATTACCGAGCACCCTCGCCAATAGAGTTTTGATAATCCTAAAAGAATTACTTCTCACCGTGAATCGTACTGAGGGGCACCTGTACTTTGGTGCAGGTAGGGGATTGGGGTGGGAATAAAAATGAATATCAATCCTGAATTTGTTAGTGAAGTTGAAAGGTTGCGTAAAGCAGCAACAGAAAATGAAATTGTATTTGATCTTTTACTGCTGATCAGCAGATCAGTTCTTATCGACGACATTGGCAATAGGGAAATTATTGCTGACGACGAAGACACGCGTTTATTGCAGGCATGCGATATGGCAGCAGCTTTTGCTGCGTATGACATTGATCAATCGGCTTGTTCAATTTCTAACGAAGCATCAAATAAAAAATAGGAAGAAGCCATGCGTGAATACGGGGTCGTCTCTCCTCAATTCTGGATTGATCACAGCTTAAGAGAATGGAAGGTGCCAGAAATTAAAGGTCGCCTTAAATTCAAAATACCAAGTCATGCAGCTTTAAGAGATTTTGTTTTTCATCGAGATGGAAATAAATGCGTTAGATGCGGCTCTGATGAACGTTTAGTTGCTGATCATAAAATTTCCCGTAAAAACGGGGGATCTCATCATCCTGACAATCTTCAAACATTGTGCATGAAGTGCAATGCTAGAAAGGTTTCTACTGAAGATAAGAAATTCCCGGAAAGGGCAGATAGGGGATAAGTCATGCATTACTACCAGTTCAATATCTCAGATTACATGAGCCATACAAGGCACTTAACCCCTATCGAAGATATTTGTTATCGAAGGTTATTGGACTGGCAGTATTTACATGAAAAGCCCGTTCCTGCCGACTTAAAAGCGATTTGCAGGCTGTTAATGCTCCGCGACTATCAGGAAGATGTGGAACAGGTTTTGAATGAATTTTTTATTCTCACCGAAGAGGGGTGGATTAATCAGAGGGCGTTTGAGGAGATAGAGGAATTTCTGCTTTACGAAGATAAAAGCCAGGCAAAAGAAGAAAATGAAAAAGAACGCAAACGAAGGCACAGGGAAGAAAGGAAAAGACTATTTTCTGATTTGCGAGAGAAAGGAGTAATCCCAGGGTGGAAAACTTTAACAGAGCCCCTCCGAGAGCTTCACAGAATCCACTGCGGCAAAAAGACTGAAATATGCGATAAAACAGCAAATTACGAGCATGATATCAAACAAGAACGTGCCTGTGACGCGCCTGTGACGGAACTGGAACGTGCCTGTGACGCACCTGGCACGGCTATAACTACTAACTATAAACCAGTAACTACTAACCAAGAACCAAGTACACCTATTGAGAGAGGTAGCAAGATCTTAAAAGAGTTAGGCGCGAATGAAAAAAATGACGCTAACGCGTCTCACTCTCACGCTAAAAATCAACCTTCTCCATCTAAAAAACTGACTCAAACGCACATCCAGCAACCTTTCAGGCCCACCGAGGCGGCGGTAAGGTTGGCGGCAAAACACGAGCTTGACGTAGGCACCGAGGCTGATCTGTTCGTGGCGCATTACGAGTCTACAGGCGAGGTTAGGGCTGATTGGGATGCGTGTTTTCGCAAGTGGCTGCTGCGATCAATGCAACACAAAGCTGATGCTGAGCAACGCGCTCAAGGACCGCCTGCAAAAGGCGCAAAGGGGTTAAAAAAATTCGACGCAGCGGACTACAACCGAGGAAATGACGGATATGGAAAACCAAGAAAAAATAACATCATCGACATTAACGGAATCGTGGTTGGCGAGATGCCAGCGCTTCAAGGGCAGATCGCCGATTGAATATCTTTTCGATAAGCTGGATATGCTTTATCCGAACAGGTGGCGAGGTCAATTTAAGTCTCCGGAAGACCATGAAAACTGGTGTCAGTGCTGGGGGGAAGAACTTGACGAACGCAACGTCACTTTCGACGAAGTAAAGCGCGGCCTTGCGCGCTGCATCGAGCTTTACGACTGGCCGCCGTCTTTCCCGGAATTTCTGAAAGCGTGCAGGCCTGCGCTTGACTACGAAACAGCCTTCCACGAGGCTGTGGAGCAGATGCGGGCACGTTCCGAGGGGAAAGATCGCTGGTCGAATCCTGCGATCTACTGGGCCGCTGCGAAGCTGGGTGGCGACATCATGAACACGGTTTACATCAACGTGAAGGGTCGGTGGAAAGCCGCGCTTGACGAGGCAATTCACAACGTAGCGACGGGAATTTCTCCGCGTGAAGTACCCAAGCGTCCGGTTCTGATCGAATACAACAAGCCATCAAACATCAAATCGGAAGTTGCTCAACGAGAGCTGGAAAAAATGAAGAAAATCATGGAGCAAGAGCCAGCCTGGAAGCGCAATCTGCGTGAAAGAGGCATGACATATCAGTCTCCCGATGTAGGCTTGAAGCATGTCACAGAACATCTTGAAATCAAGGAGAGGGTAGCTTGAATTGAGCCAAATGATTAATTCCGTGAGCGATTACACGATCTTAAAAGAATCTGAGCTATCAGAACTGACTGATCGCGTTTGCCAATGCATCACGCTAGGCTGGGAGCCGCTTGGGTCGCCATTTGCAGATGGTAGTAATCATATTTCTGGTAGGCAATGGTGCCAGGCAATGGTCAAGAGGGAGGGAAGTAGGAAATGAGCGGGGAGCATTTTTACAGTTGCGCAATCGTCGATAGAAATAACCATCCGCTACATGACACATCAATGTCTGGATTGAATGAGAAAGACCTGCAGAAAGTCGCGGATATCTACAATGATGCAGCGCCTATGAATGCGGATACTAACGCGCCATACCGTGTGGTTAAGCTGTTTTTCAAGGATTAGAGAGAGATGCAGCAGGTTCGCAAGAAACCGGTAAAGGAAAAAATATTCTTCCGCGTAGCCAAGGGGGCGCTAGTGCCTGCAGATTCTTACGCTCAGGAGCGTTTAAGGGCGCGTAAGTATCATGTGAATGACGTGGTGGCGGTGAGTATATCCAAACTTCGTTCGCTAGGATTTAACCGCCTGGTTCACCGGATAGGGCAGCTGGTTGTAGCGAATATCCATGATTTCCATGGGATGGATGCACATGATGCGCTTAAAAAGATGCAGCTAGAAGGAAACATTGCCTGCGATGAAATGATGGTGGATTTTGGTGAGGGTGAAGTGAAATATCGCATACCGAGAAGCTTGTCTTTTGAGTCGATGGAGGAAGGGGAATTCAGGCAGGTTGCGGTGAAATTTTGCGAGTACATCGCAAATCGGTATTGGCCTGATCTTGATCCAGAGCAGATTGAGCACATGGCTCAGAGTTTTGTGGAGGCAGCATGAAGACTATCGGCAAAGCAACTCTGTATCAAGTGGATTGTATGGAGTATATGGCTACATTGCAGGATAAGGCGTTTGAGCTTGCCTTGGTCGATCCGCCTTATTTTGATGGGCCACAAAAGCCAGGATATTACAAAGGTACAAAACAAAGATGTGATGTTGGTGCTTACAAAGATGTTTCAAGTAGCTGGACAGTGCCTAACCAAAAATACTTTGATGAATTAAAGCGTGTCTCAAGAAACCAGATTATTTGGGGGATAAACTATTTTGATTTCCAGGGTTCTTCTGGTGGGCGTATTGTCTGGATTAAAGGAGAGCAAGGAAGCCCATTCAGTATGGCGGACATAGCTTATCAATCATTCTATAACCGCATTGATCTATTCAAATATCTTTGGTCTGGTTTCTGGCAAGAGCCTGGAATACAAAAAGAGGTAAGGATTCATCCTACTCAGAAGCCTACTAAACTCTACGAATTTCTTCTAACCAACTACGCCAAACCAGGCGACAGAATTTTAGATACGCATCTAGGCTCAGGATCGTCTGCCATCGCTGCCAACAATCTAGGATTTGAGTTTGTTGGGTGTGAACTCGACCTTGATTACTACAACGCGGCATGCGAAAGAATAGAGCACCACACTAAGCAGATGAGGCTGTTTGCATGACTAAAGCAGAACGCGATCACATGAATTCTGTATCTTCCACGGGCTGCATCCTCTGTCGTGAGTTCGATGGTATGAGAACGCCTGGGCAAGTGCATCACGTGGCTGACGGCAGCAATCCACGAAACAGCTACATGACCGTATGTTTATGCGAAGCCCATCATACAGGTGAAATCGGATTGCATGGTATTGGCCCGAAAAAGTTTTGCAGATTATTCAAACTTCCAAATGAGTTTTACCTGCTGGGATTGCAGAACAAGTTTTTAGCGATGGACAGGAGTTTTCTGTGACTGAAAATTCAGAGTCGTTCAGGCATCTCTGTGAAATCCAGTACGTGCTCGATCTTCCCGACAGGGCAGAGAGAATTAAATATCTGGATGGTGTTGAGAAAAAAAGAGGGTCGGAGGCAGCAAACAAGCTTAGATCAGATGTGTATGACGAATATAAGAGGAGGAAAAATGGAAGCTGCGCGGGCAGTAGATAAAAACTGGATGATTTTGTTTGGGGCGAGCAATGCAGTAGATTCTTTGAAAATACAGGATAAAGCGCGTGTTGTCAGAGGATCAGCCAGATTCGATGAGGAAGAGGCAGCCGATTATGACCCTGAGTTGGTGAAAATGATAATCGAAGACACGGTAACGAATAAAGAGGGCAAGATCATTGATTTATTCGACTGCTCAACTGATCTCCTGCGGATACCTGAGTTAATTGGCACGACGCTAGGGTATGTCCGGAAAACGCTCATTAGAGCAGGAAGACTAGCAAAAACAAGCCGATATGGCGGAGGAAAAAGAAAGGTCGTGCAACTCACTCTCGATGGCAAATTTGTTGATGAGTTTGACAGCCACACGCACGCAGCAGAGATGACCGGGATCGGGCGAGTAAACATAAGCGCGGCATGCTCGGGCGGTCAAAAAACGGCGGGCGGATACATTTTTAAATCAAAAGAAAAATATCTAGCAGAGGAGTAGAGGTCATGGCTATTTCGTTGAGTGATGAGCGCGGCATCGAGTTGAGAGTCAAGAAATTGAAAGCGTCTGGAAAAAGTATCAGCAGGATCATAAGCTTGACGGGGGTGCCTCGGTCTAAAGTTCGCGATATTTTGAGAAATAACGGTTTTCTTAAACCGCTCGGTGGCTTAAGAAAAAAGAATCGGAGGAGCACTTGATTACCAAAATTCTAGCATTAGACCTTGGTGCCAATACTGGATGGGCGATATATCAGGGGGATGGAGCCATCGCGAGTGGCGTTGAGAGTTTTAAGCCAGGAAGGTTTGAGGGTGGCGGTATGAGATTTTTGCGATTCAAACGCTGGCTGTCTGAAATTAAATCCTCTGTTGAGGGTATAGACGCAGTTTATTTTGAAGAGGTGCGCAATCACCTGGGAGTAGATGCCGCACATGCATACGGTGGATTTATGGCCCATCTTACCGCTTGGTGCGAGCATTACCAGATCCCATATCAAGGAGTTCCGGTTGGGACTATAAAAAAAAGCGCAACAGGGAAAGGTAACGCGAACAAGGATGCAATGATAGCGGCTGCAAAGAGCTTGGGGTACAAACCTGCTGATGACAACGAAGCCGATGCAATCTGCTTGCTGCATTACGCAATGAAGCTGGTGGACGCCGCCTAAAATGTATCTAACTAAGCTCGCATACAAAGACCCACTCAAAGTGTTGATGGTAAGGGAGTCCAGGACGTGCAAAGGATGCATTCATGAACACCGGGATTTTGCATTCGGACAGGAAATAGTGGTTTGCACCAGAACGGATGCTGATGGCAGACAACGCAAGCACGGTAGAAGATGTAAGGACTATGAAGAAAATTAATGGTTGTTAACGCTGCTTAACTGACAAGGAATGTTGGAGATGGAGCCTATCAAATACTTTTTAAGAGGGGATTGTCCTGGGGAATATTTCGAGTGCAGCAGATTATCTGCAACACTGACTAAATCATCGTGCGCCGATATGTGGCGTCAAGCACGCAAGGAAAAAGATAACTTCCGTCTTCATCACTGCAGGAACTGCAAGATAGGCGCAATGCATGCCGGAGAGCATGAAATATCTACATCGCGTCTATCAGGTAAAAGAATCTGCGCCAGGTGTCACAGGCCATCCAATCGATTTATCAGCGACAATATTTGTGTGAGCTGCTACAACAGGCAACAAGAGTGGTTGAAGGGGAAGAATGCTAAAGGCACTAAGCCGATTAAACAAAGGCCATTGAAACCAATGAGTGTGCCGTATGTAACTGGTGACGAATTGCATATTGCAAGGGCTGTACTTGCAGAATCGACGAATGAAATGATTATTAGAATGCTGAGAGACAGTCAGAAAAACGTACGGTTTGGTTTTTATAGAAGGGCGCTTGCGATTGAAGCCAGAGAGTTGGTATCTGACTGATCATATCTGCCGGAACTGCTTTGGACGCATTCTGGTGAGATACAAAAGCCGGGCAATTCGGCGCGTAGAGAATGCGCAACTTGATTTGTTTGCTGACGCTTCTAGTCAGAAAACGATTAAGGAGGCTGCGGGTGAACGTGTCTGGAGGGAGGTAGGCAAGGTATTCAGATGTGCTGATTGCGGACAGATAGCAGTTTCTGATGATCACAGGGATATCTGTTGCTGTGGTCTCAAGCTGAAAGACGGTACTGATTTAGGGATTAGATGTGTGTATTCGGATAATCCAAACGAGCCATATCAAACTGAAATTATAGCCAAGCAGATAGATGATTAATTAAAAGGAGAAAGAGGTGGAAGAACAAAACAATGCAAGTGGAGTGCCAGAGCTTGAAGTCAGCAAGCTCGATATCAAGGATGGTGACATTCTGCTTATTCGTATTCCCGCCGGGAAGGTGCCCGATAAAGAAGCACAAATGTACTTCTCGGCATTGAGGGATAGATTAACTACTCTGGGCTTTAAAGACGTGACCGTTCTCGTTTTGGACGCAGAGATTGATATAGAAACGCTTGATGAAAGAATCATGAGTAAGTACGGGTGGGTTAAGGCTCCTAAAGCGGAAAGTATGCTGCATTGATTATCGATCGTGATGTTAGGTTAATGTGTGTTCCGGCAAGAGTACAAATCACAATAAACTGGATAGCAATTAAACACATGACATTACCTTACGATGTGGAGAGATGTAAAGGAAAGAACGCGCTTTTGTGTCAACGATGCATGCGGCGCGAACCGGGCGACCAGGTTGCGCGGTGGTTTATCACTCCGGCTTTGACGCTGGATGGCTGCCAGAATTTTATTGGTTATTCATTCCTGAACGCCAGAACGATAGAGGGAGGGCTGGTAAGTGGCTCGACTAACTCCTGAGCAATGGAATGATATTCGTGCCAAATTTGAAGTAGGCGCTTCTGCCAGAGAGTTATCCGTGATATTCGGTATTTCTCATACGGCAATTAATAAAAAGGCCGAGAAAGAAGGATGGACGCGGAGTATTGAACCGGCGATCAGGCGGAAAGTTTCCGAGAAAGTTTCCGGCTATGTTTCCAGTGACAACCTTTCAAAACGGGCTGAGGCGATTGATGCTGAAGCGGAGCGCCGTGCCGCCGTTATTGAACGGCATCGTGAAGAATGGCCGACGGTTCGCGAGATGGTGGAGGCAGGCTGCAAAACGCATAGTGAGGCATCAAGTCTTGAGGAAAAGCGTATCGCATTCGAAGACTTGAAAGCAGCCAAGATTGCGAGTGAAACGTTGAAGATCATTCAGGATGGGGAGAGGAAAGCTTGGAATTTAGATCAAATTGTGGACGTGACGACGCTTACGGATGAGCAATTGGCGGCGATAGCTAAAGGGAGAATGCCAGTTTAATTACAAGAACATGGTGACTGCTAAAGATATGACCGGAATGGTGTTTGGTCGCCTCACGGTAATTCGTCGTGATTCCGAAAGAAAAAGCCATTCTGGTTCAAGGTGGATATGCCGTTGTGAATGCGGCAACGAGAAATCCATAATTCGAGGCAATCTAATCAGTGGACAAATCAAGTCATGTGGTTGCCTCCTTCTTGGCGATCCAGCTAAGGTTTGCGGGCGAACACTTGGCGTATCCATTAATTATTTGCCAGGAGAGAGGTTTGGTCGTTTGGTCGTAATTTCTACATGCGAATCTAAAAAAGGAATGTCTCAATTCAATACGCGCTGTGATTGTGGAAAGGATGTTACGGTTACAGGTCTGTATTTAAGAAAAAGCAAGAATCCTTCGTGTGGTTGCTACGAGTATGAAAACGCTAGAAATAGGCGATTGATAAATTTATCTGGCGAGCGATTTGGCAAACTTACTGCTGTTGAGCGATCTGGAAAAAATTCTTCAGGCCACACATTGTGGTTGTGCAAATGTGACTGTGGATGTGAAAAGAAAGTTTCTCTTTCTTCATTGCGAAGTGGGCGCACTATTTCATGCGGGTGCGCTAAATCAGATAGTGTCGTTTGGATGCCAAATAATGCACTCAGATATTCTCGCCATCGAGGTTCTATTCGTCGTGCGTTGAGGCATGGTGCTAATGGAAAATTCACAGAGAAAGAGATTGAAGAATTAAATGAAAAACAAAAAGGTCGCTGTGCTTATTGTGGTGCAAAGTTTGGTAACTCATATGATCGCGATCACATTCAGCCTCTGAGCAAAGGTGGAAGTAACGCGATTGACAATATTCAATTGTTATGTCGATCTTGCAATGGTCGTAAAAATGCCAAAGACCCGTTTACATGGGCTAATGAGATTGGGATGCTGTTGTAATGGTTATTCCGTTATCTATTCGGGCAGCGGCTGAGCTGGAAATTCGCCGCCGCCGCACAGAAGAACTTAAGCGGATTAATGGTGATTCGGAAACTATACGTGAGCGTTTGGGAATGCCGCAGCTTCACCCTGCTCAAATAAGAATGCTCGCAGAAAGTCGACGTTACAATGTCGCTTCGTGTGGCAGAAGGTTCGGGAAAACTTTCCTCTCTGCTGATGTGCTCCTTGATGGCCCTCGCAAAAAGGGAGCGCTTCATGGGTACCCGGTGGCGTTGTATGCCCCCACCTATCAAACCATGCTTGAATCGTGGCGGAATCTAGTTTATCTGCTGAAACCCATTACTTCCCAGAAATCAGAACAGAATAAGCGTATTGACCTAAATACTGGTGGGTGTATTGAGTTCTGGTCATTGGACAATCCTGATGCTGGCCGGGGCAGGAAGTATGCCACGGTAGTTATCGATGAGGCCGCCATGATAAAACGACTGGAAGAATCATGGAGTCAGAACATACAGCCGCTTTTGCTTGATTACCAAGGAGAGGCATGGATTGTTAGCACTCCGAAGGGTGATAATTTCTTCAAGACTCTGTTTGATTATGGTCATGCCGCAAATCCGGCGCGAGATGACCAATGGCAATCCTGGCAGATACCGACTTGGGAAAATCCTCATATCAATCGGGAAGACATTGAAAGAATGCGCTCTAGCATGCCTCGTTTGGCGTTCATGCAGGAGATCGAGGCGCAATTCGTAACTTTCGCTGGCACGTTCATTAAGGCAGAGCATCTCCATAGCGGTCAGCCACCGGAGGGTATGACGCTGTATCAGGGAGTTGATCTTGCAATTTCAATGAAGGAAAACGCTGACTATACTGCAATTGTTACTGTTGGTGTGGATAAGAACACAGGCCGCGTGTGGATAGTAGATGCAGAACGAAGGCGAGTTGGTTTCCGGGATGCGTTGGATTTTATCCAAAGTAAAGCGGAAAGATGGCGCCCAGAATCGATTGCTATTGAAGTGGTGCAATATCAGGCTGCTGTAGTAGAGGAATTATTGCGCTCTACCGATCTTCCTGTGCGACAGGTAAGACCAGATAAAGATAAATTGACGCGTGCACAAGGCTTGATTACACGATACGAGAACGGGCTTGTCTGGCATGCAGAGACACTTCCACAAGAGTTTATCAACGAACTATTATCGTTTGGCCCGGACTGTGAGCATGATGATATGGTCGATGCCGCTGTTTATGGATACATGATGACTGGAGACTATGGGAAAACATTATTTATTCTGCCAAAAAATCCTGAGACAGAAGTGATGCAGAAACGTCAAGAAATGGTCGAAAAGGGTATGCCTGGCTTACCTGATGGCGTGATGGGAATACTCGAAAAGCAGCCTACGGAAGGCGAAGTGTGCGGCAATTGCACGGCGTTCAACTCTGAAACCAAGCTGTGTGAAGAGCGGCACGTGAAGGTGCGTGCACACGATCCTGGATGTTCATTATTTGTGGAGGCGGAGGGTTGAAATAAATAAAAATCTAATTGGCTATTATTCTACTTTTGAAATAACCGGCGCGCTTTAGCACGTCCGGTTGATTGAATCGTTGGGTGTGCTCACGGTTGCGCCATGAGCGCTTCATAGCCCCACACGATGCAGAGCGTAGCCAACAGTAGCCAAATTGCGATAATTGCTGCGCCAGCAACCCGACTTACTGGTTTTTCATTTTTAATGGTTTCCTGTGCTCGTGCTCGGCATTCAGCCAGAACGGAATGGGGAATCAGCTTGATTGCCAATGCAATACCCAGAGGTATCAGGATGAAATCATCCAGGTAGCCAAGAACAGGTACAAAGTCCGGAATAAGATCAATAGGGCTGATGGCATAAGCAACGATACCGGCAACGAGAAGCTTGGTATACCAAGGTGTCCGTGGGTCACGGGCAGCAAGGTAAAGCGCAAAGGTTTCCGCCTTGAGATGGCGCGCGCGTTGTTTCAATTTTTCGAGCACTACCACTGTCTCGCTAAATAGACGCCCAACGAAATTAGACCTCCGAAATGACGCAATACATTACGTCAAAATTGAAATATAACTCAGAAAGTTGCATGCTATTTTCTTATGATTAATAGAATTGCGTCGATTTAGCTTTCATCATAATAACAATCTTCGCTAGATCCACAAATATATGAAATTTATATACGCATTACTAACCATTTTTATTTCCCATCTGGCATTTGCTTCTGGAGATCACATCCAACCAGATAAGTTGGGCGGCTATTTCACCAATGAAGGCCACTACCAATCAGACAGGATGGGCGGCTACTATGCGCCAAATGGTGGCCATATCCAATCCGATGGTAGGGGTGGATTCCTCACTAAAGATGGACATATTCAACCCGATAATATGGGTGGATATTTCACCCCGGAAGGACATTATCAATCGGATGGCAGAGGTGGGTACCTCACCCCTGATGGCAAGCATATTCAGTCAGATGGGATGGGGGGATGGTACAGATAAAGAAAATACAAATGATAGACATTTAATTGCTATTATCGAAAAATCATTGGAACTTATCTGAAGATAGACCAGCTTGAATCATTTCAGGCACTGATGACCAACGTACCGGATGAGAGTTTGTTACCCTGCATCCTACAGGAGATAGCTGAGCTAATCGGTCTGCCCGCCACGCTCAAGCTAGCTCAGCACTATGGCGGCGTGCGCCTGTATGTGCCCATAAGCAACTGCTAGAAGATCACACGCTGATCGATATCGTGGGTATTGATGCTGCGCTCAAGTTGGTAGAGCTCTTCGGAGGGCTGGATCACTTCGGCATCCCCAAAGCACAAGCCATCAGCGTCGCGCTGCGCAACAGCAAAATCCGCGAGGAATGGCCAACACTTAGCCAACGCCAGCTTGCGCTCAAATATGGCCTCACTGAGAGGCAAGTGCGCAAGATTCTGGCGGTTGAACAGCAGGAAGAATCAAGGCAGATGGGGTTGTTTTAAGGACAAACAAAAAATAACCCGGTGAGCAATGTAGAACTTACCGAGCTTGAAGGAATGAAAATACAATTGTTGTATGTTGTTTAACGGCTGAGATTGCAAAAACTTTAGCTTGTTTTTGGAGTACCCGGAATAAACATTACCCTGTTTCAATAAAAAGCAGTTGCTTACTGTCTTGCCCATGAAAATTGTGGACACTAAACTAGCACCTACTGAAAGTAGACGGGTTAGCGAAGATTGGATGTGGCGACTAAAATCGTCTACTCGCATCAAGCTAAACGCGCATGAGTCAACACATTTAAAGTCAAGGCAACTGTCTGAAGACGGTGGTTTTTACCAAATTTATAAAAATAAAATGATTCAACCTCTAAAACCTATGAATACTAGGAATAGCAATGTCAAAAAATAACCAGATTCTTCTGGAAGCAACTGTTGAACAAGAATTAGCGCATTATGAGGAAGACATTTCCTTAAGTGATTTCTTCGAATTTTATGCTTCATTGCAAGTTTTAAAAGATTTTGAATTGAGCTTTGACGAAATAAACTCAGGAATATGTGGAAAAAGTCATGACGGAGGAACTGACTCCATTTACCTTTTTACAAACGGCGAATTAGTAAAAGAAGATGAAAACATTAAAGATAAATATAAAAAAAATGTTGATATTGAATTCTTTTTAATTCAAGCCAAATATGAAAATTCATTTAATGAAAATCCACTTATAAAACTAACAAAGCTTTGTAGAAATCTATTTGATCTTGATTTTGATCGTGCAAAATTTGAGGGAAGATACAATGACAAAGTTTTAGCTTCATTTGAATTATTCCGATCTACATATGTTGCTTTAATTACAAAAAAACCAAAATTAAAAATCATTGTTTATTACGTTTCTAAAGGAATTGATATTCATCCCAATGTACAAATGCAAGCGGATGAACTCAAAAAGGATATAGTTGAGAAGCTTCCTGGTGCTTTCGTTGATGTAAACTTCATTGGCGCAGATCAATTAATGAAGCTGACGCAAGAAAGAGTAAACGATGTTTTTAGGTTAAAAATTTCTGAAACTCCGCTTTCAACTAGTGAACAAGTATTTATAGTACTAACCAATTTAGCTGAATACTATAAATTTATAACTGATGACAATGGCAAACTAATAAAGCATATATTTGAATCAAATGTACGTGATTATCAAGGTAAAAATAACGTTAATAATGAAATACAAGATACTCTAGAAAACCCTGGTACAGAAGAATTCTGGTGGTTAAATAACGGTGTGACAATTTTAGCCAGTGAAGCATCTGCACCAGGGGGTAAAGAATTAGTAATTCATAATCCTGAGATCGTTAATGGCCTGCAAACTTCCAATGAGATATTTAGGTTTTTCTCAAACAACAATCAAAATTTAGAAAATGAAAAAAGAGATGTACTGATTAGAGTTATCGTACCTGAAAATGAAGAAACTAGAGATAGGATTATACGTGCCACCAATAGTCAAACACCCATTCCTAAAGCATCGTTAAGAGCTACAGATCAAATACATAGACAAATCGAAGAATATCTGAAGCCAAAAGGGCTCTTTTATGATAGGCGCAAGAATTATTATAAAAACGAAGGAAAAAAACCTAAGGATATAGTTAGCATCCCTTTCATGTCGCAGTGTTTAATGTCCTCCCTTATGCAAAAGCCTGACTATGCTAGGGCAAGACCTTCGACTCTTTTAGAAGATGACGATTCATATAATAAGTTATTTCATGAAAATAATGACTTAAATACTTACTATTTGTTGGCATCATGGGGTAGACAAATTGAGGTAGAACTTAAATCTAGCAGACAATATGATCCAACAGAAATAAACGATATTAAGTTTTATGTTTTGTATGCAGTTACAGCACAGATTGTCTGTAATATTTATCCGACAAACAGTACAGTAGCCAAACTCGATATAAAGCAAGCAACTCCCAATCTTATCAATAATTCAATTGTTTTAGTATTTGATTTGTATAAAAAGCTTGGTGGTAATGATAAGGTTGCCAAAGGGATAAAATTAATTGAAGAATTAAAAGAAAAGCTAAGATCTATAATTGAAACATAAAATACAGAAGAATATATTTTCTTCTGGCAATCAGTTTTTACCTTTAAAGTAACACCGTTTTTTTCATGAAGAAAAGAAACTGTTAAACATTGAGTAGCAATTAGTTCTTCGTGTATCCTTAAACTCAAAGGAGATAGGGTTCATGAATTTCGATTTATTACGTCCATTTGGTTTTTACGAATTCTTCGCTGGTGGCGGAATGGCTCGTCTTGGTCTTGGAGACGCTTGGGAGTGTCATTTCGCAAATGATTTTGACGGCAAAAAAACTGCCTCATATCGAATTAATTTCAACAGAGCACCTGAGCTCCTTATTAGTGATGTAAGAAATATTACTGCCAGTCAGCTGCCTGGCAAAGCCACATTGTCTTGGGCCTCATTTCCATGCCAAGATCTTAGTTTAGCAGGTTCTGGGGCTGGTCTTGCTGGAGAACGCAGTGGAGTATTTTGGCCGTTCTGGAACTTAATGTTATCGCTCAAACGAGAGGGACGCAACCCTCCTATAATAGTATTAGAAAATGTAGCTGGCCTGATTACCTCGCACAATGGTCAGGACTTAGCCACTCTGATATCATCTTTGGCAAATGCGGATTATCGCGTTGGCGCAGTGCTGCTTGACGGAGCATATTTTGTCGCACAATCTCGTCCACGCTTATTTATCATTGCTGTCACCCGTGGTGTCGGGATTCCGAAATTTCTTAGTGGTCGAGTGCCTAATCCGACATGGCATCCGCAATCATTGCAAGATGTAGTCGAAGCTTTGCCGCATAAGTCTCGTAAAGCATGGGTATGGTGGAAGATGCCGATGCCAGATCAAGAAGCCCCTCATCTTTCAGATATCATTGAAAATGAACCGCATGGCGTTAAATGGCATTCAGAATCAGAAACGTTAAAATTACTCAATATGATGTCACCCGCAAACTTGGAAAAAGTGCACGAAGCACAGAAATCTAGTTCTCGCCAGGTTGGCACGATCTACAAACGTACAAGATTCGGCATACAACGCGCCGAGGTGCGCTTTGATGGTGTTAGCGGTTGCTTGCGTACACCTGCGGGTGGCTCAAGTCGTCAAATAATTATGGTTGTCGAAGGAAGGCATATTCGTTCACGGCTTATTTCGCCACGGGAGACTGCTCGACTAATGGGCTTACCTGAAAGCTATATACTGCCGGAACGATATAATGATGCTTATCATCTAACTGGGGACGGTGTTGTTGTCCCCGTTGTAGCGTGGTTAGAGCAACATATAATTCGGCCTATTGCAATGTCAACATGCAAGGCCAAGGGACGCCAGCTCGTGTCGGAGGCAACGCTTGCCTAGCCACCCAATAATACCTTGCTCACTTCGTGAAGATTGGGCGCAAATCGTTGATGAATACTCAGACGCCTTAAAAGCTGCTGCCCACACCATCGGTTCTCATGGGCTGGATCGTGAAGCTTTCGAGGAATCAGGATTGTTTAAAAGTGCCATCGAGAGAATTCGTGGACAGCAAGCCGCTACCACAAGTATCAAGTATGCATTCATTGAAGATACTCTTAAATTTTTACAAAGTAATGGCCTCATTCAACATTATGAATTTGTAGGTTCACGTGATCGCCATGATTTTGAGGTACATTTTGATGATGGCAGGCTTTGTTGCATAGAAGCAAAGGGCTGTCTTGACGGAAACAACACCAATATCTTTGTGAGACCGCAAAATGCTGATGAATTTATCATTTGGTCACTTTGCCAAAACCCAGGCTCTGATCCTCGGCATAATGCGTGGAGTGGGATTCATACTCGACTAAGTGCAGAAATCGTAGCTCGTCGCGAACGAGTGGACGGCCTCATTATTTGGGATATGTTATGTGGCACTTTAGCAAGACCTTGTCCAAAGTTGCAATCTTATCCAGATCGTTTCACTAATCTTTCAGGAAAGCATGTCCCACCGCCATGTATCTATCTATTTCCTCGTACTATACCCGATGCACGCAATAATCCAAATCCAACTCCCTGGAACTTGAGTGATATTCGATTTTTGAAAATTCTTGCTAACGCATTTCACACGCTTAAAGATGATGCTGTGAAAGTCCGCATCGAAGTACGTATGCATGAAGCGGATATTCAACGTCGAACAACCTACACAACAAACAACTCTCAGTTACATCAAAGCGGTTGGACTTCAATTCGAAGAGCACGATAAATATTGTGGATAACCTAAGCCCCGAACAACGTCGTAGAACTATGGCGGCAGTCAAGAGCCGAGACACGGGCCTAGAAATCATAGTCAGAAGACTGCTGCACGCATCTGGGTTTCGTTTCCGACTGCATCGAAAAGACCTCCCAGGCAAACCTGATATTGTGCTGCCTAAATATCGAACAGTTATTTTGGTTCATGGCTGTTTTTGGCATCAACATCCAGAATGCAAATATTCTTCAATACCCGCTACTCGACAAGACTATTGGCAAGCTAAACTAAATCGCAATGTTTTACGAGATCAGAAAAATACCCTCGAGCTAACCGCACTCGGCTGGAAAGTTTTTATAATTTGGGAATGTGAGATTAAAGATAAAATGACATTTTCAGAAAAGATTCACCAGCTTCTATCTTTGCGGCATTAAAACAGCTAATTTGATAACCCTTTAAAACCCACATAACCTTTTAACCCCATCCGCCCAAACCCCACCTGCGGTCTTCCTTCCGCCTTATTCCGCCCAATGTCTTCCGCCATCATGGCGGTATGACACGACAAATCAAAAGCATCATCATTCACTGCACAGCCACGCCCAATGGCAAGCACTTTTCTGTCAACAATATCGATCGCTGGCACCGAGAGTGTGGATTTAATTGTTCTGCTGAATTGAAGCAGCATCAAAGATGCCATATCCGGCTGATCCTGCATCCCCGGCAGTGTCGTGATGCTACTTTAGCGCATGAACGACATTCCCTCATACGTAGCCTTCGACGATAATGCGCCACAAGATGAGCGCTATGACGCCCATGCAGAGTTACAAAAAAGTGCATTATCAGAATTAATTCCGCGCCCTGAGATACAGCCGGTCATTGACTATATTCTTGATGACTTGGCTGAACAGGAAATGAGAAAGGCTTTAGCGAAGCCGAATATCATTCCTTTCCCTTCTAAAGCAGTCAAGAATAAGCAACCTGGCATGCAATCCGTGTATCTGGATGATATGCAGGTATCGGTCATGGGGCACTACTACGATAAGCCTGGCGTGTTCAGCTTCGACTCCATGCGTGCCATGGTCGAACAGACGCCGATACTCAATTCCGTAATCATGACACGTATCCGCCAGGTTCAGCGGTTCTGCAGGATACAGGAATCCGGTCGCGGGCCTGGCTTCGAGATCAAGCTCAAAGACCGTGAGGCAGAGGTAACGGATACCAACCGTCAATCCATCCAATTGATGCAGGATTTCATGCTTAACTGCGGGTGGGAAGCAAAACCACGCCAAAGAATGCGACTTAAGCGCGATGATTTTCCGTCATTCGTGGCCAAGCTGGCCCGGGATAGTCTCACCATGGATTCAATGGCTATCGAGACAGAATACAAGCGTGACAGAAAGCTTGGGATGGATGGATTGTATGCCGTGGATGGTTCCACGATCAGGCTTTGCACGGAAGATGGTTATGAGGGAGATGACGAGATATTCGCGCTGCAGGTGGTGCAGGGGCGCATCCGTACTGCCTATACCTATGACGATCTGATCTATGTGCCGCGCAATCCGCGTACGGATGTATTAACTGGTGGTTATGGTCTGGCTGAGACCGAGTTATTGATTCGCGTGGTCACCGGCTTCCTGAATGCCATGACCTACAATCAAAAATACTTCGATAGTAACGCGATTCCCAAAGGGCTGTTGCACTTATCCGGAAATTATTCCGAGAAAGACCTGTCGGCATTCAAGCGCTACTGGAATGCAATGGTGAAGGGTGTCAACAATGCCTGGACGTTGCCGGTCATGGTATCCAAGGATCAGGAATCCCGCGCGGCCTTTGAGCGCTTTGGTGTCGATGTCGATGAGATGATGTTCTCGAAATGGATGACGTTCCTGGCATCGATCATCTGTGCCATTTACGGCATTTCTCCTGATGAGATTAACTTTGAGAGTTTTAGCGCCAGTAAATCATCCCTTTCTGGTTCGGATACATCGGAGAAGCTGGCAAATTCAAAAGACAGCGGCTTACGCCCACTTCTGACTTATCTGGAAAATATTTTCTCGGATTTCATTATTCAGGATTTCAGCGAGCAATATGTGTTTCGCTGGACAGGGCTCGATGAGGAAGACGAAGAAAAGCGCCATGAAATTCGCAAGCTGGTACTCAAGGTCAATGAAATACGCGCCCAAGAAGGTTATGACAAGCTAAATGACAAATGGGGTGAGGCCCCTGTCAATCCTGCCTTACTTGGCGCTTGGCAGTCCGAACAGCAACAGAATGATCAAGATTTTGGTAACCCGAACGAGCAAGGCGGCAATCCTGAAGGTGACGAGAATCATGGACAGTCCGATTTTGGAGATCCCGGAAAAGACGGCGCAGGGGATCAGGAAGATGCTGATTTTGGAGAGCCTGGTGAGGAAGACGGTGATGATGACAATGATTCTGATGATGAGAATCTAGGAAAGTCATTCGGCCTTCCGGTTTACACGTTCGAGGTCTGATCTTGGACAAGGTATCCCGCGCAGTAGTAGGTGACGAAATATATTTCCACCATAAAGATGACCCGTGCTGTGGAAAGGTGCTGTCTGTCGGGAAACATGGTGTGACGGTAGATCATGAAGGAAAACGTCAGAGTGTCACATGGGAACGTGTGCTAGGCCATAAGAAGCGAATATCACAAAAACTAAAAATAATACATGAAGGTGATGACGGCATGATTGTCGAGGATCCTGCGGGGAAAAGACGGTTTGTGCACATTCCACCGGAAGCGAAAGAGGATCAATACATGGTTAAAGCATTGGCTGATAAACGGCTATTGTTGTTTACAAAGTCAGAGAAGATCGCTAATCGTGCAGGCCTTCACTTGGAAAACAGGACGGACCGTACAGGACGAAATCAAAAAAAATGGGTACGAAGTAATCCTGAAATCACCGCAGGTAATAAACGATCAAAAGCAAAAGACCCTGACCCAAAGGATAGGCGTGGATCAACGGCAGGATATGGTATCCATAATATTGAGGCTGTTGACAGAATTCAATTTAAATTAGGAGAGCTTACCGGAGAGGGTGAGGTCGTTGGCAATCCTGGTAAAGATGGTGCTCATGTCAAGGATTCAAGCGGTCATATTCATCAGGTGCGCTGGGATCAGGTAACAGGGCACAAAGCAGGTCCAAGTACGAAGAAGCCAGAGCACGAGAGACCGGTTCTAGGCAAGCAGGAGCCTATTCATCCTGATAATTTTAATGCGTCAGAATACGCAAAAACTCATGATAAAGCTGATGTGACTCCAGAAGAAATTCTTTACCACTTCCCAGAGGATACTACAGATAAAATTACGAACGTTCGTGATCGACTGAGATCGGTTGAGCAGACAATTGATAAGTACAGGCAGGACGGCAAGTATGAAGATGCACGTAAAGCATTGCATCATCAGATTGTCCGTAAAATTATGTCACCCGAGAAAATTAAGGATGCTACGCCATTTGATGGTGAGAAACCTGTATTTATCATTTTGGGAGGTCGTGGAGGATCAGGCAAGTCATGGTTTGAAGGAAATGTTTACGATCCATCTAAATTTATCGTGTTGGATGCTGATCATATAAAAGGCATGCTTCCTGAATATGAGGGTTGGAATGCACACCAGGTTCATGAAGAATCCGGTGATATATTCGATGAATTGGTTAAGACTGCACGTTTCCTTGGCTTGAACGTAGTTCTTGATAAAACTATGAAAACCGCCAAGAGCTCAATTGCAGACGTTCATGCGTTTAAGGATGCCGGATACCGAACGGAGGCACATTATATGCATTTGCCGCGCCAAGAAGCAGCCAAGAGAGCGGTGGCTAGGTTTCTTGGAAAAACCAAGAGATTTGTGCCGCCAGAGGTAGTATTGAGCAATACGACCAATGAGCATAGCTTTGATCAAGTCAAACATTTAGTAGATGACTGGAGTTTCCGTGATAATAACGTACAGCAAGGTCAGCAGCCTATTTTGATCTCAATGAAGAAGGCCATTGCGAAATTGACGAAGGCAATTAGTGAGAGGATAATTGTATTTTGGAGGTGCAACGATGGAAAAACACAATGAAGTGAATGTGAAAAAGCCCATTCCAGGACCTGATGAAAGGCCAGACCTGTACGATGCCTATGATGGTATTGATAGACCAGAGGGATATAAAACAGGTGTAGAGATGCCTGATTATATCCAGAAGATGATTGAAGAACGGAAGGCTAAACAGCAACAGCCAGCAGTAACTAATCATTAAATCAAATCTGGAAGAAGGGGGAAAAGAATGGAGCAAGTTATCCCATTCTTCAAGTCGCACATTAGCGGCTACACCCGAGGTAATACCTACGTTCATGACCATTACCGTCGAGCTGCAAAATTTGCGGCTGCCAAGCATAAAGGCCAAACCCGCAAGGATGGCAAAACACCCTACATAACACACCCAGTCCAGGTGGCATCTATTCTGAGTAGAGAGGCCAAAGTAACCGATCCGGTTATCCTGTTAAGCGCATTACTACATGACACACTGGAAGATACCGACACCAGCTACGAGGAATTGGAAGCAGAGTTCGGCAACGAGGTTGCCAATCTGGTGCTGGAAGTAACCAATAATCCAAACCTATCCAAGCTGGACAGCAAAACAGCACAAATTGCCAAGCCGTGGTCTCCAAAGGCTATCAGACTCAAGATGGCCGACAAGACGGCTAACCTGCGCGATCTGGTCAATGCTCCACCAGTTGGAATGTCAAAAGACAAAAAGATTGAATACGCCAATCATGCCAGAAAGGTGATTGAAGGCATGAGAGAGCATCCAGAAGCGTTAAAACGATTATTCGATCTAGCCTACCAAATAGTTCTCAGTCACTAAACTGCTTCATTCCATAGCGGTATGGTGTCGTAACGTACCATAATTATCTTCGACAACCTGGGCAAAACTTTTTGCTGCTAAGTATTGTCTTATTAATTACTCCGAGCGTGTGTGTGGGGTGCTTCAAAAAACATCACGCAGCTGGTGAGCAGATCTCCTTTTGCAGAGTTACCCATCCTCTGTTTCTTGCGTGAGCCAGTCGATTCCGTGCGTTAGTCGGCGATTCTATTTTTGCAAGCTGAGAAACCGGCTGCAACTATTGTATGTCGTGACCTGACAATATGTGTCATGACAACGCTTCTAATCGATATAGGCCCATTGAGCGAACATCAATCAGATGAAGCGCTAGAGGCAATCTACAAATCAGTCCACGATCATGGCGGTGATGATTCTATCTGGAATCCGCATGAATCCCCATATATCAGACGATTAATCGAGTTATTTACCGAACGAGGATTAACTCGTCTCGAAAAGGTAAGGACAGAGTTAACTGCGTGGGCTAAAGGTGAAAAACACCGTAAAGATAGTCCTGTTCCAAGGCCGGAGGGCATGATACGCCGGTGGGACAAAGGCGAGCTTGCATTGGTCAAGCTCTATCTTGAAGCCTTGCCACCGGAGCAATTCACCCTGGATGATTGGGGAATGGTCGTTGATTTTTTGGTGCAGCGTTATCTGCCGGAAGATGAATTGCGTACCGAAGCAGAATGGCTGGCAACGCGATCAGGATTAATGGGCAAGGTGCAAGCAAACATGCAAAAGTCACCAAACTTGAAGCAGGCAGACAGGTTGCTGGCAGCTATGCCCAATACCGTCAAGGGTGCGTCCAAGCAATTCAAACTATCATCCGTGCAACATGCGGTACTGGACTTTGGGCGTGCGCGTGCAGCCGAAGCAGTGACAAGGCTATCTGACAACGTGCGTCACAAAATGCGTGATGTGATCATGCAGCATGAAGAACAGAAGATGCTCAATGGTGGAGCAGCTACGCCGGGGTCAGCCCTAAAAACGCGATTGTTAGATGAATTTGCCGTATTGAACAGAGATTGGCGGCGTATTGCGTTGACAGAAGCAGGAGAGGTCGCAAATCAAGGATTTATTGCTTCATTGTCTCCTGGCGCCAAGGTAAAAAGAATTGAGCAGTATCGTGGAGCATGTCCATTTTGCCGGAAGATAGACGGTGTAGTAATGGAAGTGGTTCCAGCTAGCAAGGATGATAAAGACCCGGATAAGATGATTTGGGTAGGAAAAAACAATGTAGAGCGATCAGGTTCCCCGCGTAAACGTGTAGGAGGCGAGTTGGTGGAGCGTTTGCCTGAAGAGCAGTGGTGGGTGCCTGCAGGTGTAGCGCATCCAATGTGCCGTGGTCAATGGATAAAATTATCCGAATCCAGAGCGGATGATGATCCTGATTTTGCTGAATGGTTGAAAAATACACTGGAGAAGAAATGATATTTTTCCTCAAGAATCATCCTATCAATCAAGCTGTAATTCGTGGTGCTGCAGTCAAAGACCTGAATGAAGGTGAAATTCGTCGCAATCCTGGCGAACCATCTCCAGAAGCAGCCAAGGCTGACAAGTACAAAATGCCTGTTATCAAGTGGCGAGGATTGAGCATTCGTATCGAGAATCCTGCCGGTTCCGTGCGCCGTGGCCATAACTGGGAAACCAGAATGAAATATGACTACGGTTATATCAGCGGCTCAAATGGAGTAGATGGGGACGAGGTGGATGTATATCTTGGGCCATATCTTGATATAGCAGAAATCGTTTACGTAGTTCATCAGCGCAAATACGGCAAGTGGAACCAATACGACGAAGATAAATGTTTGATCGGATTTATGTCTGAGGATGAAGCCAAGGCAGCTTACCTTGCGCATTACGATGATCCACGCTTTCTAGGGCCAATAACAGCATTGCCGGTTGAGGAATTTATCGAAAAGGTCAAAGCGACAAGAGAACAGTCTGGAATGATCAAATCGATGATTCTATTCTTCAAAGCCAACGTCAATCGGTGCTCGATTTAATGCTGCGATGATGAATATCTAAGCATCACATTCTTAAAACAAGATTCATAAAAAAAGCATCGTGACACGACAATAGGCTCAATAACCTTTTGTCGAAGTCGCGAGCCTATGTTGATTCTTTTCCTGAAAGCAGAACAGCAATCGCTGCTGTTTGACGCTCCTGTATTAGTGCAGGGATCAGTCCGTAAAGACGGAAGTGTAGTAAAACCGCACGTGCGGATTCAAAAAAAGAAACTGCCTGATTCTGGCGGTACGCAGGGGAATTTATTTGGTGATAATTCCACTGAACAATCGAAAAAACCCTCAAAGTTAGACGCATTCATTGCCAAGCAAGGCGGAATGCAGTCTCTTGCGTCCAAGCTATCAATGCTGACTGAAGGTCAGCAACAAACGATCTTCGAGAAAATAGCTGCACTTGATGGCAAGACCATCAAGGAAGTATCTGCGATGTTCGATGGGCTGAAGGTCGAGGAAGTGAAACAGCCCGATCTATTTGCGCAACCTGCTGCGTCTGGGAATCCTTCTAAGACCGAGGGTTATGTGACACCTCCCAAACTTGATTTGCCAATTGTAGAGCACGACGGTGACACCTGGTATATCACCAACACTGGAGCCGCTCGTGAGGATGGTAAGGTCTATGCACACCTATCCAGCGCGACACGTGGGCGGCATGCCAGAAACGGCATTTACCCAGTTCAAATATCTGACTGGATCAGGCTTGATAAGCCGGAAGTGTCCGAGTCTGCAAGTGATGATCTGCCTATCGTCGAGCACGTCACTAGGAAGGGCAAGATCATACGAGGAATTATCCGAAAGGATTTGACCAAGGAAGAAGCTGCCGGAATCGACCAATATACCTTCCTTAAGGATGGTGGCTGGTTTATCCGGGAAAAGCATCTGGAAGGAGAGGCCTATCAAAACTCAATTAAGAAAAAAACACCATTAGACACTAACGATTCCAATGATTCGGAAACCGTCAGTCAAGAGAAAATCGATAATGCTATCGATCCCCTGGTCTTTGGTGTGAAAGCTGGTATTACCAAGGCAGAGCGTAGGAAGCTGAATACGGCTGCTGCGGCTCTGGTGATGAAAGTGCCGGGAGATATGACCGATGCAGACCGAGCATTATTGCGCCAGTATTCCGGGAATGGCGGTTGCGGTGATTCGCTTAACGAATTCTATACCGATCCGGCAGTGGCATTGGCTATGTGGAAGGTTGCGGAAAGACTTGGTATTACCCACGGCACGGCTTTGGAGCCATCATGTGGATCGGGCGTATTCCTGCACACTGCGCCTGATGGAATCAAGGTTACCGGTGTCGAATTGGAAAGTATTTCCGCTAAGATAGCTGAAGCATTGCATGGTGAGCGTCATGAAATCGTGAATGCATCGCTGGAACGCTTTGCTACACAGGATACGCGGCGATTCGATATCGTGATCGGCAATCCGCCGTATGGGCCGCGAGGCATGCTTCTGAAAGATGACAAGAAGGATTTGTCGAAGGCGGAAGAGTATTTCATCGACACCAGCTTGGATAAAACGCGGGCTGATGGATTGTGTATGCTGGTAGTGCCAAGCGGCATTATGGATAGCAAGAATGGGCGCAAGTTCCGGGAAAGAATGTTGCGTAAGGCTGAATTCCTGGGCGCTCAGCGGCTGCCTAATAGTGCATTCGAGGCAAGTCATACCGATGTTACCGCAGATGTGATTTATTTGCGTAAACGGCCCGATGATGTGGCTGGGGCGCTGGGTACGCTGGATAAAAAGACGTTGCAATCGATTGGCGTATGGGATGACGAATTCCTGTCAGGAGCTTACTTTGAAGGGCGCGGCAAAAGTAACGTGTTCGGTGAAGTGGGCACGGCAATGCGCGCTTTCGGTGAGATTTACACGGTCAATGGTTCAATGCGTGACGTACCTGATCTGATTGAGAAATTCGACCCGAACTCAGAAACTAAAACACCGTCAATGCAGGATATCTTGAATGCCTTGCCGGATGAAAGCGACAAGAATCGCGCGCTAAATGCTGCCGACAAAAAACCTTATCATGATGGTGCCAAGGTAGGGGATATCAAGATAGAGGATGGCGTTACCTACGTATTGCAGGGCAATCCTCCCCGTTGGCACAGAGCTGACGAGGCCATGCAGTCTGAAGCGGTGACGAGTGCTTTGGAGCTGGCTGCCGAAATCGATAGATTAATGAGCGGGCAAGCCGTGGATCGGGCCAAGCTTGAAGAAGATGTGCGGGAATGGATGGGGCTGCATGGCATACCATCCAATCACCCGGATTTATTGGTTGCTGCTGCGAACGATAAAACCCTGTATCGGCTGATAGGAGCGGTAGGCAAGGATGGCAGATTATCTGATGTTGTGTCCGGTAGAGAAGCAGAAAGGATTGAGGGCGGATTTGATGCGGTTGCTCAATCGTTGGCGCTATCTCATGAGTCTGGTGACTTCACAGTGGCTGAATTGGCTGAAGCTCTGAATAAAGATGAAGACGAAGTGCTAGATCAGCTATTTGCGGATGCGCGCTATGCGGTGGTTAATGACGAGCGCTGGTCTCCCATGGATGCTTATCTGACCGGGCAATTATGGCCTAAGCTCGATACGGTCAATGCCAAGCTGTCCGTGGGTGGAATGGATGGCGTAATGCGATCGAAGCTAGAGAATCAGAAGCGCCAGCTTGAGGAAACCATCGATCCGAAATCGCTTGAGGATGTGGATATCCAATTGAATAGCGCATTCATTCCATTGAATGTCATGGAAGTGTGGATTGATAGTCGGGCCGATGAGTTGCGTGAAAAATTCCCTGAATCTAGCTGGTATCGGGATATGGCGCCGGCGTCTGTGACGTTCGAGGGCGGCGTTTACAAGATAGGTAAAGGGGTGGCTATCAATGACGGATTGCTCGATAAATACCTGAATCGTACCGGCGTCAGAAAAGATGATCTGCCTACCATCGAAGAGTGGAACGAGCAATTCAAAGAGTGGTTGCTCACGTCTGAACATCGGGAGATGGTGGAGGATTTATATAATCGTAAATTCCGTGGGTTCGTGCATCGTGAATATTCTGATGAACCGATTGATATTCCTGGTCTGGCGAATCATGACAAGATCAAGCCATATCAGTGGCCCGGTCTGCGGTGGGCGCTTGCGGCAGGCAAGGGCATTATTGCGGACGATGTCGGGCTAGGCAAGACGATCCGGGCGCTGATGTTGGCGCGACTGGCCAAGCTTACCGGCAAAGCTCAAAAACCTATTATCGTCGCGCCTAAATCGGTGCTGGCCAACTGGTATGTGGAATCTCAAAAATGGTTCCCTGGTTCCAAAGTGATGACCATAGGCGGTGATTTTTCTTATGATGCGAACGGTAAGCTAGTTGGGCGGGACGACAACAAAAATGAGCGTGAACGTAAATACCATGACATAACGCAAAACGATTATGACTTCATTGTTATCTCTGAGCCGGTATTTCAGGAAATCGACCTTGACCCTAAAACCAAAAAAGAGATGTACGACACAGATTTTTGGGTGCAACGTGGCGATTCGTTGGGTAATGCCGGTGATAAGCGCATCAAGAAAATCCGCGAAGCTTATGAGCAATCGATTGCCAAGCGAGAGTTCTCCGGCACAACGGGCGTGATTTACTTCAATGATTTGGGCGTGGATATGGTGATTGCGGATGAGGCACACCATAACAAGAATCTATATGCGGCGAAATCTCGTTTCGGTGACAGTCCAAAATTCTTGGGTGGTCAGGGTCTGTCGAATCGGGCACTTGACTTCAATTTAAAGGCCCGTTGGCTGTTGAATAATAATGGCGGCAAGGGTGTTTATGGTCTGACAGCCACACCTACCAAAAATAGCCCGTTGGAAATCTACTCAATGTTGTCGCACATCGCACCAGAAGCATTTGAAAGAATCGGTATCCGTAACAGTGAAGAATTCCTGGATAGATTCTGCAAGTTCGAGACAGATAATGTCTTGAGCACTAGCGGCGAGATTGAGGAAGCTTTGGTAGTTGCTGGCTTCAAGAACATGGATGAATTGCGCAATCTCATGGCGCAATATATACGTCGCACCACGGCGGATGACGTTGGGCTCAAGCTGCCTGGGCGTGATGATCGAATGCACCTGATTGATATGACGCCACAGCAACAAGCTGTCTATGATGAATTGCGTGAGATGGCCGTCAATGCTGCCAAGAAAGACGCTACCGGCGATGCGCACATATTCAGTGTCATGGATAAAATGAACAAAGCGGCCCTTGACCTGGAAATATATGATCCCGAGACTTACGTGGGCGTTACCAGTCCGAAATACAAGGAGCTCGCCAAGCACGTTGCTAGCGGCATTAAAGAGGGCGGTCAGGTTGTATTTTCTGATTACATTGATGCTCACGACAAGATTGTGAGAGAGCTTGTAAAATCCGGCATACCTAAAAATAAAATCGGTGTGATTAATGCCCAAGTGGCGTCGAGTTCGGTGAAGCGTCAGAATATTGCCGATCAGTTCAATAGCGGCAAACTGAAAGTGGTTATCGGTAACACAGCTACCATGGGTGAGGGTATTAACTTGCAAATGGGCACCACTGATATTCACCATATGGACTTGCCGTGGGAGCCCGCCAGCGTGCAACAACGTAATGGCCGTGGATTACGCCAAGGCAATATCAGCGAGGCTGTGAGAATTCATACTTACCTGTCAAAAGGGTCGTTTGACGGCTACCGTTACCAGTCGATAGGCGCCAAGAAGGATTGGCAAGACTTGCTATGGAATGGCGGTGATAAGATTGAAAATCTGTCTCGGGAGGGCAATATTAGCCGGGATGAAATGCTTATTATGCTGTCCGCTGACCCTGATGCGGCGCGTGAGAAATTTGCTTCCGACAAAGAAGCTGCGCTGCAGCGTCACGAGGCCGGTGAGCGCGCCAAAGCTGCCGAGGAATACGTTAGGTTCCAGACTTTAACGGCGGGCTACAAAGCGCTTAAAAACAAAAACACGACCAGTGCCGCAATGCTGCAATCCAAGATGGAGAAGGCTAGGGTTGCGTTGAAAGGCAATCGATTCTTTACCGCAAAAAACCTGCTGGATTCAGATACCGATGCACTCATGGAGCCGCAATCCGGGAATGTTTTTCATGCTGGCTTCGCGTTTCATGCCGTGAATGAAGGGGGTGAAAAAGAAGGTCAATTTGTCGTAACCGGCGTTAATCTCAAAGATCGCACCGTATCCGTTCGAGGCTACGCTGATATTGATGGGCGTAAGCGCACCGTGAAGCTTGCTGATTTGAAACACGGTATTACTCCTTTTGCTTTCAGCGAAGAGGATGAAGCAAAGGCAGTGTCTATCAAGATTGAAGAAAGGGCGGCGGCGGGATTGAGTGATATCAAAGATTACAAGCAGCTTGTCGGTATTCCGTCTAATGTCTTAACTGCATCGGGTGCTGCCATTCAGGCGCAATTGAAGGAGGGTGCTAAGAATTACAAGCTAAGCATTCCGAATGGGAAGTTACCCATGATAAATAAAGAGAGCGGCGCTTTTGATTTGGTGGATCATTATTCTGTGCGTGACAAGCTAGATACTCATGATTTTGTGCTGCCTACCGATGAGAATAAAAAACGACTGGAAGACGCCTGGATGGATCAGGAGCGCAATATAAAATTTGGCACAGAGGCATTTACATCGAGCAGAAAGCGAGGCAGTAATAGCAGTGGTGTGACGCATGCAATCAAAGAATACAGAGGGGCATCGTTTGGAGATAAAAAAGTCAATCCATTTTCGAGTCATGTTGCTAGTACAAATGGCGAATCATTCTCTTATTACGATGAAAGAACATCGAAATCTGTCAAGGCGCTGAAGGATCGTTTCCATAAAGAGCAAGTCGAAAGAGCCAAGAAAGCCAAAACGCTTAATCAGACAATTGACGAGGTTGCGCCCTTGGGTGTGGTTCAGGACTACACGAAAGGGCATGGCGCGCACGTAAAGCTGCCCAAAAAGGCGCTGGCTATCCTGTGGGCAAAAGCACGGCACCTGGGTGTATTGGGCGATAAATTAGTCGATCATTTGCCGCAAGTCGAGGTGCTTGGTGGCCGGTCGCTTGGTAAGCACAATGGGTACTTTCACGGATCTAGGCACGAAAAATCGGTGCATGCCGCATTGATTGGCATGGCGAAAGATGCTGGGTACGACGATCTTGTTTCAGCAATGGTTGAATCCGGCCTGCGTCATTACAAAGAAGCAGATCATAAGGAGGTATTGAGCCAGTTGCATCAAGACTATGGTCACAGCGATCAAGTGCTTAAAATGATGCTTAAATTAGCGGAAGCATCTGGCATTGCTGACATGAAGGCGGTTAATGCGGAAACCGGTATTCAGAATGCTGGAATACTGCGGCCTAGACAATGGGGCGGGGATGAGCATAAAACGATACGAGAAATCATAGAGGGGCGCATTAAGAATGGTTGATCCTAAAACGTTCGCAGATTCTACCCTGCAACTGTTGCAGCAAGACCCGAGGCGTTATAGAAATTTTGGCGTCTATTGGTATTTTGTCAAAGCGCTGATGAAGCGATATTATACGAATGAAAATCTGTATCTATTGGGCGAGTATATGGATGCAGATACGATAGCCAGAATGCCTGAGCATAAGACTCTGCAGGAAGCGATAGAAGCTGCTGTAGAAGAATATCGTAGCAATGCATCATATAACCTGGGGCGTGAAACTGTGGAGGATTTATCGGGCGGTGGGGTAATTCTTTTGCATGATGAAGATGCTGGAGTCTGATTTGTCGTGACCTTACGATTGGCTGATGAAGCCAATCTTCTTTCTAAAAGCGGCAATTCCTCCTGGCGCGCGCTGGATCACGGTACATCCCAACGGTAAGGATGCAAAAGGTCAGCCGTTACTCATTCAGGAGGAATCAGATGGAAGCATGCGCGTTATTGGCGGTGCTGGCGGCAAGCTTAACTACCTGAAGCTGCGTAATGTACGCTCAGAATCCGATTACAAGAAAGAGGCGGCTGAGCGTAGAAAAGCGCAAACCGAACAAAGAAAAGAGCAGCGCAAAAAAGATAAAGAGCTTGGTATAGGTGAGTCCAAAACCAAGGTGCGTCAAGCGATCATTCAGCAACGCAAGGTAGCTGAGAAGGAATACGTTCAGGCTGTTGCGCAATCAATGAGTTGGGATCAATCTTCTCTGGAATTTCCAGAAAAAGAGTACGGCCATCTATCTGAAGCGACCATCAACAAGCTGCGCAATACCCATCACAAAAAACTACTGGAAAAAGCAAAGCAAGCAGTAGAGCTGCAACGGCAAAAATTGCTATCAAGCGAAGAAGCAAGACTAGCCGCTGGAATAGGTGAAATACCGCTCAATTCGCAAGATGAGGAAACGCTCTCTGTTGATGATCTTGATCCCGTTCCCAGTCAATCCAGCGGCCTTGGTTATGATACCAATTACAAAGGAAGAGCTGAACAAGCCGGTTTAACCGATGATGAGCTGTCAGTCGAATCCAACAAAATCCGCTCTGAGAAACTTGCTCAGTTAACCGATGCTCAACGAATGGCGGCAATTCGCCGTGGTGAAGCATCAAAGCTATTGAGAGCTGAACTTGAGAATATCCGTGAGCCGGTTGTATCCAATGCCGTGAATGTGCTGGACGATGCTAAGGCTGCGGTCGAATTACTCAAGGCCGAAAAGAAACTGAAAGCCATTAATCAGCAGGCTAAAGTAAAATTGGCCGAAGTTGATGCAGCTACCAGCAAGGTGGAACCGAAAGCATTCGTGCTCGAGTATTCTGCTGATCCGGATCTGGAAAAGAGCATTGCAGAAGATATCGAAAACGACCTTCGCACTGCGCAAACACGCACATTTTTGGCGGAATTTCAGCGGTTAGCCGGTGATAAACCGGAGGAAACCGTTGGAAAATATATGGGTATCGGTGCTTATAACAGCATTAATTCCCTGGCGCTTGCTGTGGGCGGTGATGCTTTGGTAGATCGCTCAGTGGTCGATGTGCTGGGTATAGCCGGTGCAGCGCAAGTGCTGGCAAGGCGAATCCATAACGATCTGAAAGAAGACGTGGATCGGATTGCTGAAGGCATGCAGGAATTCCACCTTCATCATTACATGGAAACCAGCGAACAGGCATTGGGCCGAGCGCGTGAATTGATGGATGTCGCACGTGAAATAGAGATAGGCGAGGGCGCAACAGGAGCCGATCTTAAAACGGCGCAAGAGCTCAATTCTAAGCGTAGAACTGCGGTGACGGATGCGCAAAAGATCGTAGGGCAGGCGTTGGGCGAGATGGAAGCCAATGCGGCGCTGGTGGTTGCGCTCAAGCAGGGTGCAAAAGATTCAGTACAGGTACCGTTAGGCAATCTGCCGGTGGATAGCACGGTCGTTCGAGCACGGGCAATCGGATTGCAGCGTGGCGACTATCAAATTGACGATTTATCCGGTCAGACCTTCTTGACAATTAACGCTGATGGAATGGATAGACTGGCAAAACCTGTCAATCGGGCAGATGTCGAGCAAATCAAGCGTAACCTATCAATCATGCGTGGCGATCACGATGAAGATGGTTGGCTGCCGTTGGGCGTTGCCAACAGGCCGGATTTGGCAATGGAGGTTAAGCCGGGTATTGCGCCAAGGTTAGCTGAACCATTTCAACCGGGCGAGGACTTGGAACAATCACTGCGAGATTATATCGGTGGACGCACGGCTGATGGTGATACGCCTGCCGATATTCTGGCTGATATTCAATCGCTGGATTTCTTCCAGAAAGCAGGTAGTGATGAAGCGTACAGAGCTGCGCTAGATGTTGTTGCACCATTAAAGGATCAAGATGGAAAAATACAACGAGCTGAATCGCTCTCTGACCATTTCGAGCAATATGCAGACCAATTCGTACAATCCAGATACGGTGGATCAAGATCCCCGATCAACCGTCAAAAGTTTGAAATCAACCAAAAATCAGTTGATGCACTCCATCGCGCATTGTCAGAGGCACCGGAGGGTGTGGCGGCATATAAGCAGATAGGCGAGTTGACCCATACTGATCAAAGGACGCTTAGAGAGTATTTCTATCGTCATGTGGCGAAGGAAACCCCGGAATCCAGCATGTTGCGTCAAGACCTGGAGCAATTGGACAAAAACGAGCCGGAAAAAGAGTTTGTCGATATGTTTGGCGACACGGCTACTAACCCGGAATGGTCGGCTTGGCGCAATCAGCGTGATGAGCTTGCGGCGAAGGTTAATGCTGCATCTCTAACCTGGGATAAGTATATTGACACGATGCGTGGGCATGAAAAAGCCTACGAGTCCATTCAGGACATGATTCGTTCGCGCGTGTCCAAAAAGTTTGTTGATGAGCACAATAAACTGAATCCCGATAATCCTTTGAAGATAGGCCGGTCTGTTATCCGTAATAACCTGAATCATCTGGATGCAACAGACCAGGAAACGCGGGAAGCAAGAATGGCAGAACAAAGGCAGTTGATAGACAGTCTGCGTGAGCGCTCTCAAGGCAGATATGCTGCAGGTTCTGTCTCTGACAAACTGGATGCGGTGAGAGAACGTCAGGAAGCGTTTGAACAGTCGCAAATGGATTTCTTTTCTACTGAGGAAATGCCTGCTGAGGAAGCCATTAAAGAATTAAGAAGCGATGAGCGGCATACAGTAGGGCATGAAGCAGAGCGGCAGATTGCCGGGATGATGGGTATTGTCGGCAAAAACTTTAAGCCGGGGCAACCCGTAAAACTCTGGAATCCATCGATGAGCGGGGGCGATAATTACGCGCGTCAGCGGGCTATCAAGCTGATTCAGGCAAACAAGCGCATCGGCTTGCACCTAGGCGCGGGATCCGGAAAAACGCTTGTCGGTCTCGGCGGATTTACCCATCTTCATCAGCAAGGGCTTGTAAAAAGAGGGATTGCGGTAGTTCCAAGCATAGTCCAAGGGCAGTTTTCGGGAGAGGCCATCAGGTATCTTGAGCCGAACAAGTTTAACTGGCACATCGAGCCTGGCGCAAACCGTGCGGAGCGAATCGCGGCATATAAAAATCCTGATAATCATCTTTGTGTTGTAACTCATCAATCGCTTCGTGACGATCTGTTATATCTGGGTTCGCAACGCGCGGGTATTCCGCCAAAAGAAATGTCTGAGCGTGTATCAGTGATGACTCACGCAGAACGCAAAGAGTGGGCGCGTGATCTGATGGAGAAAGAAGGAATCGATTTTCAGTACATGATGATCGATGAAGGTCATAACCTTCTCGACCGTCAAGGGAAGGAAGATTCCGCCATGTCCAACGTGATCGGCTCTTTTTCTGCAAATACTCCTTACTATGTGAGCATGACCGCCGACCCGGTTCGCAATGACGCGTCGGAAATATTCTCCGCGTTGCAGAAGGTAGCACCGGAAAGATATACCGACAGAGCGGAGTTCATGCGCCGCTACGGAACAGATACATTGGCATCAAAGGATGCATTGCGTCGAGAAATGGCAAGATACTTCTATCCTCACAAGATAGAACCAAAAGTCAATGTCAAAAGCGATGTGGTGAACGTGCCGCTCAGTGAAGGCCAGAAACACGCTCTGTCTTCATTGGATAAGGATTTGGCGTCTATGCGCATTGCCAGAATGCAAGGCAAGGTGGATATTGAAGCTGCAAAACGGGTGAATCCCGCTATGTTCGATGGCGTTCCCGAAGATCGGCATGAATCGATTGCGAAGTCGTTGCAAAACGCAATTGGGATTGTCCGTGAGTCCGCTACGCAACGAATAATCAATGCTCACCCAGAATCTGCGAAACTGGACGAAGTGGCGAAACAGGTCAAAGCGAGAAGCGGGAAACCAGGAATTATTTTTTCACACAGCCTGGAAGCCGTTGAATCCATCAAGTCGCGGCTGGAAAAGGAAGGGATGCGCGTCGTTACGATATCAGGAGCAGATTCGTCTGCTGAGAAGGATCGTAAGCGCAAGATGTTCAGCCCCGATGGGGGTGAAGAACCGAAAGTCGATATTCTTGTGGCGTCAGATGCTGCAAGCACGGGGCTAAACGCGCAGCGCGGTCAGTACCTGATTCAGTACGACGTGGTGAATACTGCGATGACTCACGCCCAGAGGAGGGCGCGCATACACCGGATTGGGCAGAAAAATGATATTGAATTGATTGATTTGGTTGGAGACCATCCTTCTGAGCGCAGAGCAAGAGACCGATTGGCAAAAAAGTATCAGTTGAGGGATTTGACTACGAGCCCGCTGGAAGGACTTGATGATACCGGCCTGGCTTATTTCCTGCGCCAGCGAGAACTAACACAAAATCAAGGAGGGTTGTTTTGAGAGCAATTATTTTTGCCCTGCTGCTTGTTAGTTGCGGGGTTTCCCCGGCGTCTGACAGTTTTCTGGAGACACGCTGTTGATTGATGATCTCAAGGATCGCTCAAGGAGACAGCTAGGCGAGTTGGCCGTCATGCAGCATCGCATCAATGAAAGCGAGAAGCTGATACTCAAGCGGGCTGAAACGAGGCTGGATGAAGTCAATGCGCGCATTCAGCAAATACGGTCTTCATCATTGGACCAGTCGCAGGAATATATGAATTTAATCAAAGAGCGTGGCCTGCTGCACATGATCATCGCGCAAGCAAAAGCATCTATTCGGATTTAGTTTCACTTGGAATTCTCCAAGTGAGAGAGAACGATTTCTCACTGGCGAAATCGCCAGTGAGCTTTGGTAGCGCACTTTGACCGCCTTCTGGCGGTTTTTTTGTGATCAATCCCTTATCTATCAAGTCGTGATGCAAACATTGCTGCATGAACGACGCGGAGATACTTGCAGCGACACCAGATTACATAAGCATCGGGAGCATGCTCAAGGCAACTCCTGCGATGGAGTCTGGGCAGCGTCTGATTTATCTGGAAGCGAGCAACG
The DNA here is from genome assembly GCF_900100485.1 of Nitrosomonas sp. Nm132. Lineage (GTDB taxonomy): Bacteria > Pseudomonadota > Gammaproteobacteria > Burkholderiales > Nitrosomonadaceae > Nitrosomonas. The sequence continues at coordinate 51,584 of NZ_FNDH01000009.1, forward strand.
AGGCGCTTGACCAGCAGAATGAAGTGGTTCTGCAGAAAGCGCTCAAGGATAGCGCGGACTGGTTTCTACGCTACGGAAATCTGGATATCGACCATTTCAGTTTGATCGGCAAGCCCAATCCGGCCAAAGGGTATGCAGGCATACCGGATTATCAGAACTACGAGATTGGTAGACCGCTTGATGTCCGCTTTGATGGTGCCAAGACATTTGTTAAAGGCGAGATTTATTCTGGTCAAGGTGTTGCCGCTGAACAGGCCAATCAATTCTGGGAAAGCTTGACTGAAATACAGCCTCCAGCGAGATGGTATCCGAGCGTTGGCGGATCAATTCTTGAGCGATCCGTTGAAATTGATGCAGGCACCCAGGCACGCAAAAACATGATCAAGAAAGTGCGCTGGTCGAATATAGGCTTTAGCAAAACGCCAGTCAATCCAGCGGTTCCCACAGTGGCCACCGTTCCCATAGGTGTGCTCGTCAAGAGCTGGGGGGCATCCGGTCTTGATATCGCCAAGGCGTTGGAAGCAGGTTACGGCACGGATTCCGCTCAATTGTCGGGCGGCGCGGCATTGCGCAAGCAATCCCTGCATGGCAATCCCATTGGATATTTTGAATTACGCAATCGCTTATCGGAGGCTTTGCATAAAGGCAGTCTCGGTAAGAACCCAGGGATACGTGACCTGGTTGCGCATTGCACGCAGAAGTTCGGGTTGTCTCGGGACGAGGCCGCCGAATGTGTTGAGCGCTTCATGCGCGATTTAAAACGTGGGTTGAAAAATCGCCAGGCAATCAGGTCGGGCGGGTAATAAACGGAGATATGGAGAAAATTATGAGTTTTGAAAAACTGTTAGACGAACTCGAAACCATGAGCAAGGCCATGCCATCCGACGACACTGGCGAGGATGATAAAAAGATCCAAGCTGCGGCGGCTGAAGGTGGTGAAGGCGATGTGAGTGATGAGAATGAAAATGTCGATGGAAATGAAGAAGAAAGCGACGACGATCTAAGTGACGATGAAGTGGAAGTTGGAGATGAAAACATGACCAAATCATTTCAATTCACCCTTGATAGCGGAGAAATCATTGAAGCGCAAGACGGAACCAAGCTGGTTAAGTCGTTGATGAATCGTATCGAGAAGAATGAAGGAACGTTGACTAAAGCGCTTGGCACTGCGGTCACGCTCATCAAATCACAGGGAGACATGATTAAGTCTCTACAGGAAAAGATCGGCCAATTGTCCGGTCAAGGTCGCGGACGCAAGGCGGTTGTTAGCGTCGTGGAGAAGAAGTCCGCTGCTCTCGTTAAGTCTGTTCAGGAAGAAGAAGGCATGTCTGCAAATGAATTCATGACAAAGGCATTGAGCGCGCAAGCTTCCGGAAAAATAACCGGCAATGACGTGGCTCGCGCGGAAGCGTATCTGAACAAGGGCATGCCGATTCCGTCGGACATCGTTAGCAGAGTAATCAGCTAAGTTCCCGTATCGTTATCATTAGTCACTAAGTTAAGGAAAATTATAATGAATCCACAAGTAATCCAATCTTTGACCGGCAATGCATCAGGTACTGGTCAGATGTCGTTGGGGGATGTTCAAGATTTGCAGAAGGCGCTTGAAGCGGGTTACGGTACTGATGTTGCGCAGCTGACTGGTGGCGGTGCGCTGCGTATTCAATCGCTCGAAAAAACCATGCTGTCCACTATCCAGGAGAATAAGCATTTTGCTTTATTCAACGAGCTGCAAAAAACCAATGCAACGGCTACGGTAGATGAATGGACTGAGCAATCAGGCGTTGGCGGTAGATTAGGCGGATCGACTAATACTGAGACGGGCAATATCCGTGTGGCGCAAGGTCAGTACAATCGTCGTACCGGCATGGTCAAATATCTGATGACCCGTCGCGAGGTGTCTTTCGTGCAAACACTGCAAAATGCGATTGCGGATGCCGAGGCAGTTGAAGCTCAGAACGGCGCATTGCAGTTGCTGACGGATGCCGAATACCTGTGCTTTGAGGGCGATTCCACGGTTGTTCCTACCGAGTATGACGGATTGCGCGCATTGCTGTTGGATGGTGTTGATGCTGGTCAAGTCTCGGCGGATAACATCCTGGACGCAGAGGGTCAATCGCTTGCGTCTATTGATTTGGTAAGCAAAGCGGCTGCGCAGATTGCCGGATACGGTAACTTCGGTACGCCCACTCACCTTTTCATGAGCCAGCTTACCCAATCAGATTTTGATATCGGGCTTGATCCCGCATGGCGCGTACCGTTAACCGATGTGCCTGGAGGCGGTATCAGCCTGGGTTCTCCAGTTGTAGGTATTCGCACGAGCTGGGGCAATATCAAAACGGTAAATGACGTATTTATCCGTGACGAGCGGCAGCAAATGCCTTTTGAGGTGAGTAATCCTGCGGAAGCTGCCGAAATGGATACGATTAAGCCTGCTTCCGTGGCTGGTGTGGCTACAAGTGATGTGAGCTCCAAGTTTGGCGCTGCGCATGACGGCAATTATTACTACTTTGTAACCGGCGTCAATGCTTCCGGCGAGTCAACCGGTAAGGCATCTGCTCAGGTCGCTGTGGCGGTTGGCGATAAAGTCACGCTGACCATTACCGCATCGGCTGGTGGAGCAGAAACTGGCTATGTGATCTATCGTAGCCGCCTGAATGGGACGGCCAACGCTAATGATGTCCGTCAGATGGCACGAGTAGCAAAAGCAGGTGCTACCACAACCTACATCGATCTGAACCGTGAAATCCCCGGTTCATCCAGCGCTTATATTCTGAATATGGCGCCTGGCGCAATGGCGATCACCTGGAGACAGTTGCTGCCTATGCTGAAATTCCCGCTTTACCCAACGGTTAGCGCGGTTGTTCCTTGGGCGCAATTGCTATTCGGCTATCTTCGTATTGGTAAACGCCGTCACCATGTCCTTATCAAGAACATCGTGAGCAACGGTGCGATGTGGAAGCCATTCGCGTAATCAGCAATTAAATCTCAGCAGGAATCCTTTTGGTTTCCTGTTGAGTTACGGGAGATAGTGGAATGGTTAAGAAATTACTTTGCACCTTGCCTAATGCGTCGAGCAATATTAACGGGATTGAATTTGAATCTTATAAGTTAGGCGGCATGGTATCGGTCGATCCGGTTGATAAATTGGATCAGACGGTAGTTCATAGATTTCTGAAAGTTGGTGGATACAAGCTGATTGACGTGGATAAAGAGCCTTCTAATGGAAAGCAGGAGGGAGAAATGACCAGTGATGAATCAGCAGTCCATTCGCCTGAGAGTCAATCTGTCCTCGTCAACAAACCACACAAGAAGACTGGTCGCTCAAAAGACAAGGAAATAACAAATGAATAAATTACAAGAGAAGCGCATTCTGAATAATATGACACCAGGCGCTAAGAAAGTGTCTTTGGGAGAGCGACTGATCGAATTGGAGGAAACAGTTGCCGCATTGCCAAGACAGGCTGCTGCTGTTGATAATGCGGCGGGAGCAAATCCTACCAAAGCAGAATTTGATGCTCTATTAAGTGCGCTCAGGGCATCTGGCGTTATAGCGTCATCGTAATGACTATGAGATCCCTGGATAGAGACACCAAAGCTTCGGTTTCTCAGCATGGAACCGAAGGCGCGTCACACGTTTATCCGGTTGCGCGCATACTGTCATCGCAATCTGTTGCAATCGGCGCATCGTCAGTGCAGTCTGCTTCTATTAATACGCGGACTGTGCGCCTTTGCTCAACCGTGGATGTTTACATTGCCTTCGGCGATAACCCAGTGGCAACCGGCGCATCAATGCTGTTACCTGCTGGAGCTGTCGAGTACTTTCAGATCGACAAAGGCAGTAAGATCGCATGTCTGAGAGTGTTTGCCGATGGCACCTTGTCAGTAAGTGCGGCGAGGATTTGATTCATGCTTATGCGAATCGGTGCACTTAATGTGCCTGTCAGGAGAGCGATAAAATTTAATCTAAAAGCTCTGTTTGCAAACGGTGAGCAAGGTTTTTGGAATGATCCGCAAGATTTATCTGCGATGTTTCAAGATTCAGCAGACACAACTCCAGCGGTACTTGGTCAGCCGGTCGGTAAAATACTCGATAAATCTGGTAATGAAAATCACGCAACTCAAGTCACAACGTCCAAAAAACCGATACTAAAGAGGCAGCCGACGAGCGGTATACGAAACGTTGTGGGCGATAGTGAAGATAATACTACGTTGCTGTGGACTAAAAGTCGGGTCACGGTCAATACTGCCAGCATTACTGAAACTACTAGTTTCGGAGTTCACACACTTTCGCCAACGACCACTATCCCAAATCTGCTTGTTGGTGATACGTGTACGGTATCATGTGACGTTAGACAAATTTCTGGAAGCAGAAGGGCGCTATTATATTTAGCTGGTTCTTTTGTTGGTAGATTTGCAAATTTTAATTTCGATACGAAAAATATTGCAACAAGTGCGGGAGTTAGTGCGGGTTATATAGATCTCGGTGGCGGTGTATATAAACTCTGGCTTACATCTCAAAGCATGAATGATGGTAGTGGTTTAGCTGGTATTAGAATTACTGACAATGACACAGCTGCATTCAGGGAGTACACAGGGGATGGTATTTCCACAATTGGAGTTACAAATTTTCAGTTCGAAAAAGGTGCACTTACAGATTATCAAAAAGCAATTGGTGGGTACGATGTATATGAGTCTGGATATAACCAAGTTTACTGGCTTGATTACGACGGCGTAGATGATGCGCTGGTTTCTACCAATCCAGACTTAGGTGCGAATGCAACCCGAGCTATGGCGACAATTGGCGGCGCAGTAATTGAGCAGGGGTTGACGCTCGGTGCAAATCAAACACTCAATACAGACAGCCTTGGGCTGATACTGATCAATCGCGCACTCACGGCTGATGAGCTGACTGCGATAACCAGTTTTTACAACGAAATGGTGGCGTGATGTTATACAACCTGCTGGTTTCAGCTGAGCACAAATCCATTGCCGAGGATGTCGGGCGCATTATTGATCCTGATGTGGGTGGTGCGTTTACTTTTTCTGTGCGATTGTCATCTGATGGCCAAGAGCCTGCAACTCATTATGCCTGCAGAACATATCTGAGAGAGCAGACACATCAAGCGCTGACGCAGCTGGATGCTGCGCAACTCAAGGTACTGCTGGATCAAATGGCTGCAGATCGTGGACGTGATCCTGTGGGAGATATTGCCGGATGGCCGTATTCTCTGGTCATTGACGACGGCGATTTTTACCAACTCATCCAGACGCAAGGTCTTCAGTTGATTTTGTGATTTGTCGTAGGAGGTTAAATTGAGTTCTCTATTTCCAGATTTAGCTGCCACAACAGCATCATTGAGGCAAGATCAATTAATGCTGGCTTCAAAATATGCTTTGCCCAATTCATCCAGCCTGTCGGATGACTACCTGAATTCAAAGTTGATAGCTGCTGAAGCTGATGCATCCAGGCAATTGAGAATCTATTTTGAACCAACGCTCATTATTCCTGACGATGCGCTTCAAGATGAGATTGACGCATTGGAGGCAGCCAACACGAAATATGCTCAGGAAGCAGCATATGACTATGATGCTCATTTCTTTATGGGTGAACGATGGGGATACATTGTCACAAAAGAAAAGCCGATTATTTCTGTGCAATCAATCAAGTTTGCCTATCCTGCTCCTACCAATCAGGTGTTTGAAGTTCCGCGATCATGGATCAGGCTGGATAAAAAATTTGGTCATATCCGGCTGGTTCCTGCTTCTCAGTCTTTCTCTGCTCCATTGTCCGCATTCATCATGCAGGCACTGGGAGGCGGCAGGACCGTGCCATTTATGATCCATGTGCGTTACACGGCTGGATTGGGTAACCCTAATCAGGACTACCCGGACTTGGCTGATCTGGTCAAGAAAATGGCTATCTTGAGGATAATGCAGGATGCTTTCCTGCCGCAATCCGGGTCGATCTCATCTGACGGGCTAAGTCAATCAATGAGCGTGGATATGCAAAAGTGGCATGATGGAATTGAAGACAAGCTGGATGCATTGAGGGATGCTATGCATGGCCCTAGAATTGCCTTTCTGGGGCATGTTTAATCATGGAGTTCAGCGTTGACTGGTTCAATGATCATCTGGCCGGGATGGGGCAGGATTTCCTGTGGCGCAAAGCTTCCATGTGCCCGTGCGTCAATCCGCATAGCGGCGCAGCTAAACCGAATTGCCCGGTGTGCGGCGGAAAGGGCAGGAGCTGGGCTAATCCAGTATCTGCTAAAGCGGGCATGGCAAGTGAGCGCGTTCTGCGTCAATGGGCGCAATTCGGCAGATATGAGGCGGGCGATGCCGTATTGAGCGTGCCGGAAAGTTCGCTGCTTTACGATGCAGGTCAGTTTGACCGAATCACCATGCTCAATGCAACCGATCCATTTTCACTGGTATTGCTGCGTGGGCAGAACGACAAGATCAACTTTCCGGTGAGCGGTATTGAACGAGTCTACTGGATCATTAATAACAATACCGTTGTTGAAGGTGGTATTCCTGCGGTAAATAGCAGTGGGCAGCTATCCTGGACTACTGGCGCGCCTCCTGTCGGTTCTCAATACAGCATATCGGGTACGCGGTATTCAGAGTATTTTGTATGGGATGAAATGCCGGGAGATAGAAATCACCATTATGGCGCAAGGCTGCCCAGAAAGCTCGTAACGAGAAGATTTGATCTGTTTGGGCGCTAGATAGTTCTTCGTATAGCTTCTTGAAATACCTTTTCCGCTTTCGGCTGCATGGCTTCCGCCACTGATTTTGCCAAGAATAGTCCTGGTTTGGCAGGCACGACCCAGCCATTGCTCTTCTCTGACATGACGCGGAATGTCAAGTAAGTGCTGCGTTTTGCTCCGCCTGCGCTGGTGTCGAAGCGACGCATGCCAGCAAATCGATTTGGAATAGAGTCTCCTGATAAACTCCCTCCCCATTTGTAAATATTCTGGTTGACCGTCAATCGTTTCCTTGACTGAATATCGTATGCGCCGGTGCCTGATAGACGTTGCGTTTGCCCAGTCACCATGGACGAGGACAGCGTTTTAGCCATATCATAGATTTCATTCGGCATAGCCTGTCCGGTAGCATTCGCGCCTGGCGTGTTGTGCTGGAAGGGGATGATCAGAAATCGGCTCCCTTTTTGCGATGTGCGCGCCTTCAGGCTGGTATTGAGCATGCGCTTCAAGTCTCTTGCTGGGCGTCCCCGCTCAATTTCTTTCGCGTATTTATAATCTGCCCACACTAACGCTTCGAAGTCATTGATCATCTGCCACTGAATCGTCGCTTTGTAAGCATCCTTTTCTCCTCGCCACAGTCTCGCGCGTTCCACTGATTCCAGCCAGTCGATTCTTGTTTGCTGTGCAACGGCACGAACGGCCTGATTGAGCAATGGGAATATCTCGGCTGTGATAATGCCTCTGCCTGCAGCAATCACATCTGACAAATCAACGCTGATTCTGAACTCTGCCATTGGCGGTCTCCTTGATAGGATGATTTTTAGCTCACGACAACTATGTGTCACTAATTCACAATTTACGTGGATAAGGATGTGGGTAAGTGTGCTATATCCAATGCCGGTAAAGATAATTTCATCTGCCTAAATTTGAGGCTCCATTATCTTCCGTGTCGTGATGCCATGATTGCAGCATCATGATCAGATTTGTTCAGCCCATCGCGTCCGGTAATGCAATCCGCCTTCTACTCAGTCTCGTTGCGGGCGCAGGCAAGTGGCGCGTGCTACGCAAAGAAACAGATGATTTTTCAGGATTCGACGATCCTAATGCGTTCCTTGTGTATGAGGGGGATGAAGGCACAGTCGTAGATCATCAGTTCTTGGTAAACGATCAGCTCTATTACTACAAAGCTTATTACTGGGTTAATAGCGCCTGGCTAGCGAGCGCAACGGCAACAGGCATGCCGCATGCTTCTTACGAAGAAGCAAGTACGGATGTCCTGAGTTTATTGCGTGACCGGCTTGATTATGGTTTTCGTGTGGAAGTCGAGCGTGGTGTCATCACACATGAATATAACGCAGTGCCGATCCTGACTGCTCCTCCCGTATTCGAGGATACGCGCTGGCCGTGCGTGACCGTGCATCTTGAGTCCGAATCCCCGGCTGAGCGCGGTCTAGGTGAGGCATTCATGCCGGATTTTTACAATCAGGATGAAGATGCCTGGGAGGTGCATGAAGGCTGGCTTGCGAGCGTGCAACTCCAGATTGTTACCTGGTCGCTGAATCCAGATGAACGTATCGAAATGCGCAAGGCAGTTCGGCGGATTATTCAAGCCAATCTGTCCCTGTTTGATCATGAGGGCATGATCAAAATAGAAACCAGCCAGCGTGATGTGGAGGACTTCACTTCATACCAGGCGCCTGTCTATCAAAGCATGTGTAGTTTTTCTTGTATCGCTCCCGCTCAAATCAGGATGGACGATCCCAATATTATTCGTCAGGTTAATTCAACCATTGTATTCACGGAGTAAAACATTATGGCAAAGGAAAAAACGGTCACCGAAACGGTTCAAGAAAAGCCAGCTGATGCAGTCACGCTGGACGAGTTCTGCGCTCGTTTATCCGGTACAGATAAGCGTGTGGAGATGATTGGCGCTTTTAATCATGTCGAGAAGAAAGCGGGGCGCGTCAAGGATACCGAAGCGAATTTTCGCTCACGGTTCGATGCTTTTGTTAATCTACCAGCGTAAGAGGTAAAACATGACTGTATTTTTTAATGGCAGATTGTGGGTGTCGCCTGCCACGATGTCGGTGGTCGATGATACCGCAATGGCTAACAAGAACCTAAGCGTCGGCAATGTGGTAGCGCTCATTGGTCGCGCTGGCGGCGGCGAACCAAACAAGGCGCTGCGCTTCGGCAGTCCATCGCGGGCTATTGAGACACTGCGCAATGGCGAATTGCTGACTGCGGTATTGAAGGCGTTTGATCCGTCATCACAAACCGGCGGTCCTGCTGAAGTGGTGGTGGTGCGCGTCAATCCTGCGCTGCAATCATCGCTCGTGCTAAAGGACGGTTCTGCCAATAATGTAATCACGCTGAAGTCAACCGACTATGGCATCCACACGAATCAAATCAAGGTCAAGGTTGAAGCAGGTTCCGTGTCAGGCAAAAAGATTACAACGGTTTACGGTCTTGCGTTCTACACAGAAGATAACGTGGCTCGTAATGCATTCAGTCTTGCATACGGAAGTGCAGGAGCGGCTACCATCAGCGTTACCAATTCAACCGTTACCCTGAAAGTGGACGCGGCTGCTGTCGCTACTATCGCTCTTGCAGATTATCCGACCGTGCAACAACTGGTTGACCGCATTAATGTCGTTTCAGGATTCACGGCTGATGTGCTTGATGGTAATGGCAATCAGGAGGCATTAAACGGACTGGATAGTCTGACCGATCAAGCGATTAGTTCCACACCTTACACGGTGACAGCCAATCTGCAGGCAGTAGTTGACTGGATCAATTCTACTTCTGAGGGATTCGTCACGGCTACACGTGAGGCTAATGCAGGGGCGGTACCAGCCAACATCGGCTATACCTATCTGACAGGTGGTTCCGATGGCGTAGTCACCAATACTGAATGGCAGAACGCGTTCACAACACTGCAAACGGTCGATGTGCAATGGGTGGTGCCGATATCCGGCGATTCCAGCATTCATGCCATGGCCGACACGCACGTAGCTTTCATGAGCAATGTCGGCAGGATGGAGCGGCGGACGATTGTTGGCACGGTATCGGGCACTGCGGATGAGGTGGCCATCGATGCGGCAAAAGCGATCAATTCAGACCGCGCATCGTTAGTGCATCTCGGTTTCTACGATTATGACGCCAACGGTAAGCTGGTGCTGATGGAGCCGTACATTATGGCAGCATTGCTAGCGGGTGCATTTTCTGGCGTTAATCCCGGAACGGCGTTGACCAACAAGACCATCAAGGTGCGTGGCTTGGAACGCGATCTTCGCAATCCGACCGATACCGATCAGCTCATCAACGGCGGGGTGTTGTGCGTGGAAAATACCAACAGCGGATTCAAGGTGGTCAAGTCGATATCTACCTGGTTGGTGAATGACAATTACAACCGCGTCGAAGTCTCGACCGGCGTGGCGACCGATTTTGTGGCGCGTAACGTGCGCCAATCTTTGGATATTCTTAGGGGAGAGCGGGGTAATCCAATCACGTTGTCCCGCGCAGTATCCATTGTTGAATCGACCTTGCGTGAATTGTCCAGACCGGAGCCGCAGGGCGTTGGCGTGATCGTGGGAGACGCGGCCAATCCAGCTTATAAAAACATTACGGCTTCGCTGGAAGGGGATGTGCTAAGGGTTGAGTTTCAATGCAGCCCGGTGATTCCAGTGAACTACATTCCGGTGACAATCTTTGCTGTGCCGTATTCCGGTACGGCGACTGCAGCCTAACGGGAGCTATTGAAACATGAGAACAAATCTTAAAACACGTTCAGGCAACCGGATCGTGGCGATGTTTGACGGAAAACAGATTGGCGCGGTGCAGTCCGTGCGCATGAATGACGATTATTCGCCTGAGCCAATGAGCGGTATTGGCGATATTCACGTCCACGAGTACGTGCCAACAATGGCGCGTCATAACCTGCAAGTACAAACCATGGTGCTCAACAAAGGATCGATGCGGGAAGCAGGTATCACCATGGAAAACGGTGACGGCGTGCTGCAAGGTCTTGTGTTCGATATCGAGGTTTACAGCAAGGATGATGGCACTCTACTTAGGAAATACATCGGCTGCTCGTATGCGAGCGGCGATCTGGAAATATCTAAGCACGCTATCGTCATGGCTTCCGGACAGTTCATGGCGCTTGATGTAGTCGGCACGATAGTTTGATTTTGAATTCTCACTTGGGAAATTCCAGGTGGAAAACGAATCTTCACTGGCGATTTCGCCAGTGAGAAATTGCTTTGCTAATAAAGGACATGAAATGCAATCAGCAACAGAGCAAAATACCGGCAGAAAATTGCTTGCAACCGATTTTTATGTGGATGTGAAAGACATTGGGCGATTCCGTCTTGCGAAACGCACCATGCGCGATGAATTCCAGATTGGCGCGGAGTATTCGAGGTTGACGGAAGGGGTGGATACGCCTACGCCATGGCTCGCGCAAATGGCGACTATGGTAGCGAATCTGAAAGTGCTCGCAGTAACCGTGCCGGAAGATTGGAACATCGATGAGATGGACCCGCTGGACGACGAATCGTACAGTCGTATTTTTCGCGTTTATGAAGCGCTGCGCGCTAGGGAGGATTCCTTTCGCGCGGGAATCGGCAAATCAAGCAAAAAAACGGGGCAAGGAGCTGGCGAAGACCTTGCAGTTCTGGTTCAGGAGGAAATACCAACTTACACCGAATGATCCGAAATTCCTTGATCTAACGATTGAGGATATCGAGACGGATTATTGGGCGCATTACTACTACGAAAATTCCACGGCGGATGAAGTCGAGGATGAAGATTTCGACCTGGATGACATTCTTCAGAAAATGGAAAACGACGATTGGGAAGAGTTGTAGATGGCTGATGTAAGAATACCAATTAGCGCTGATTTCAATAGCGGTGATCTGGATAAGGTGGTTCAGCAGTTCTCTAGCCAGATGAACCGGTTGGCCAAGTCAATTGCTGAAGCCAATAATACTAAATTCAATCCTATTGACGATGCGACAGCCGATGATATCAAGAAAGTCATTCATCAGTTTGATGCTCTAAAACGGCTATCTGAAAGCTTCAATAAGCGTCTAAAAGATACCGGACAATCCAATGCCGGTCTGTTCGATATCGATTTTCATAGGCTGTATGAGAACCAGCGTGCGGGTGCCAGGAAGGCGCTTGACGTTCTTCAGTATGTTACGGCTGGTACGACGTTCGCGTCACGCATGCCGGGGACCACTACCGGCAATCAAGGCGGCTCGCAATTGCCTGTGCCAACAAATGGAACTCCCGCGACAGCAGGCTGGAAGCACTGGGGAGGTAACGTATTCAATTCCGCTATGGGCGCTGCCGGGCCTGGCGGGCAAGTGATCAGCAATGCTGTCAGCGCTGGCATGTCCGGCGGTTTAAAAGCTGGATTGTTCGGTTTGGCGGGCGGATTTGCTGCGCTGGGTGTCGGCAAGCTGATCTCGTCGGCAAGAGAGAAAATAGGTGACGCGCAACAAGAAGCCATTGGTTATGATCGCCTGAAACGCTCTCTGGGTGATATCAATGTCGGATTCGATGAGCTCAAAAGCTCGTTAAGATTCTCTGCTGGTGAAATTTGGGAAACATTCGGCAAAACTCAGGAGCTGGCCGTAGAGTTTGCGAAGATTTCAGGATTGAGCCGCGATCAGTCCAAGAATCTGGCGAAAGAAGTGGCCTTCGGCGGCGGCTTCTCATGGTCGCTCGGCCTGGATACCAAGCAGGGAAATCAGTTCTTCGCGCAGATGCGCCAATTCAAGGTCACCAACAACGAATCGGACACCAGGCGGCTTGGGCTCATGATCGGGGAGGGGATCGCCAGAAGTGGCGCGTTCTCGAAAGCCGATGAGTTGATGCAGGCAATAGCCGGTTATACCGCGAACCAGGCGCGCATGAGTTTGACCGTGCCTAATGTGGCAGGTTATGCGGGAATGTTGTCCAGCATGGTGGGTTCCGGCATACCGGGTCTTGATCCACAGGGAGCGGCAGCGATACTTGGCCGCGCCAATTCGGCCATCATGCAGGGGGGTGGAGCGGGGGAGGCCGGGCAGAATTTCTTGCACTCAATTCTGGGGCGCCTCGGGCTCAATCCAGTTGAGTCAACTTTATTCCAAGAGGGAGGGTTGCTTTCCACGGGGGCGAGCACGTTCGGCGGGAAGCTTTTCACAGACTGGGCGAAGATGCGAGGTGTGGCTGCTCCTGGAATAGCGGGGAATTCCAGCGATACCCTGTTCTCCCATGTAATGGGTGGGCTTGGCGACAATTATAGCAATCCATGGCTGCGGCTGAACGCTATGTCGCGTATGTTTGGCGTGAATCATTCCCAGGCCATGGCACTGGATGTGCTGCACAAGCAAAACCCAAAAATGCTGGGAGGAATGGAAACACATCTGTCCGGTTTGGGTGTAGACATATCTAAGCTTTCCAGCACCGGAATCATGTCTACGGCGAGCATATTCACCGGCGACAGAAAAACACTGGATGGCGCGGCAAGAGACCTTCTAAACCGAACGGACAAAGGCAAGCTCAATGATCAGGAAAGGGAAGACCTGATTAAAGCGCAAATGGGAGATGATGAGGGAGCTTTTAGAGACGTATTAATGAAGCTCACTTCCACGCGCGAAATGCAACAGACGGAAGGTAGTAAGACGCAAGAGCTGCTGTCCGAAACAAATCGCGTACTGCAAGATATGGCGTCGAGGCTTGTTCCCGCAATCGACACAATGAAAGATGGCATTCTCCATCTGGCAAGATTGGCAGGATTTAAACCTATTCAAAGTTTTGACGGAGAAATTTATAAAGAGCTGAATGCCGCAGGAAACAAGCTGGATAAGATTAACGGCATATCCACGGCTGCTACAGCCGGTCAGCTGCCTGATGCAATTCCAGCTCCAAGTCCGGCAACGAGTAGCGAAGTCAATATGAGTCATGATGCAAAGCAAAGGATGGAGTCGGTGCTTGCTTCTTTGCCACCGGGTCTTGCGCAAAGAATTCGTGATAAGCCGACTTTTCAAAAGCAGGTGGCCGTGGAATCTGGATGGCGGCATTTAGGTAAAGACGGAAAGTTGCTTAGGTCAAAAGCAGGAGCTCTTGGAATAACGCAGGTCATGCCGGAAACAGGAAAAAACCCAGGTGGCAATGTTATTCCTTTACGAGATGATTCTATGGAAGAATATCTAAGGTTCGGCCTTGACTATGATGATTGGCTGCACAAGGAGTTTGGCGGAGATACTGAAAAAGCGCTTGCGGCGTATAACTGGGGTGTTGGGAATGTAAAGAAATTTGGAGATAGGTATAAAAATATTCCAGAAACGAATAACTATGTCAATTCTATTATGAAGGGATTACCGGAAGGGCATGACAAAAGATTTGCTGATCAATCTCAAGAAACGAAGCTGTCCCTGCACGTAACCGGCACGATGAATGATCACAGCGGGAGACCGTTAGGCCCGATTGAGGCACCTGTTACCCGTATCAAATTGCCTTCGGCTAATGGAATGTAAATGAGAACGGTCGATACCTATAATCCGCAGCTAAAAGTAACGCTGCATAAAACGATTGGCAGAGAAACGGTGGAGGGTAACGATCCGGTGTCCACTCGTTATAAGAGCGCTGATTACATTATTGACCTATCGCCATATCTCGGCGATGGGGCCTCAGTGCTGACCTCCAAATCTGTCAGGGAGCCATCAGGGGGATTTACGTTATTATTGATAGACCGTTTCCACGGCAAAAAAGATTCTTTTGAGTCTCTTTATGGATTGATCGAGCCGATGGACTTCATTGAGATCAGGATGAAGCATGAGCACGACGACACGACCGAGATACCAATCGTCATGCGGGGGTTCATCAGCGAGATACGGCGCGCAGAATCCATGGGAGCGGACGGCCAACCGCAGCGGAGCGTTGTGCTGGTAGGGCAGGATTACGGCAAAATCTGGCAAATGCTGCAAATTCTATTTCTGCCGGGTTATGTAATCGGGCAGGATTTGATTACCAATTTCAGGCTATTCGAACGATACGGGATGGGGTTTGAAACTAATTACCCATCCCACAAATTCATTCGGGACGTATTTGAAAAAATAATCAATCCGTATCTGAAAGGATTGATGCCTGAAGGTTCTTCAAATCCCGTGGAGTTCAAGCTTGACAGAGTTATGGATGATGGCAGCCGTACCAGCATATCGGGAACGCAGAACCAGGAGGGAACACTTTATAATCTGATGCGCATGTATACCGATGTGGGAATCTGGAACGAGCTGTTTATTCAAGATGAGGAGGACGGCGTGCATGTTGTATTTCGTCCGACACCCGCGTTGAAGGTGGACGGAAAAACGAAAATTCAAGAGAGGGCGCCCGATCCTGAAATTATTGATGTGCCGATTGGTCGCGTCATCAATATGACCGTCTCCCGTTCAGATGCAGATATAGCCAATTTTTATTGGGTAAGAAGTCCACGGTTTGATTTGAACAGCGATCTGTACCGGCAATTGTTCGCCGTCCACGCATCACCCGACAAAGATACGGTATTGCTAGCCAATTATCCGAACACAAGCGAAGGGCTGTATGGTCTTCGCGCCATGTACGGAGAGACGCAAACCGGGCCAAATGACGCCTATACATCAGGTTTGAAGGAGGCAGAGGAAGATAAAAGACGCGACAAGGTAGTTGACTGGGTTAAACACAGAAGAGTTGCCATGGTTGAACAAAACAAGGATAACGTGGTGCTGGAGCGTGGCAGCCTTCGCATGTTTGGTAATGAGCGCATCCGAGCCGGAATGTATATCAACTTGAAAAGAGGTGCGTTCAACGCGCTGTATTACGTCACGCAAGTCGATCATTCCTTTGTCCCCTACAACGGTTTCGTGTCCACACTTACGCTTGAGCGAGGTCTTGGTTTTGTCGAGCGGGTAAAAATGGAGTCGGGCAAACAATCCCCCTGGATAGCTGAGAGAACGCGATAATGTTGAGATTGGGACGTGTGGTAGCGATTCACCCGGAAGACAATTCGGTCGATATCGTCATGACCGACGACGGTGCTCGCCTAGCTGGAGTGCAGGTGCTTGCTTCTTCCGCCAGCACGCGCAGCGGACTTGTTGACTTGCCCGTGCCTGCACAACCGGATGAGGGCGACGCAAAATGGGATATCACGAAGGTCACGGAGAGCGACGTGATTGCAGCCGTGGCCTATTTTGATGCAATGAGAATGCCTGTGGTCGTAGGCTTTCTCTATCCACAAATCAATCAGATGCTGTTTGCGGAAGAGGGCAGAAAGTTAGATCGTCACCATTCTGATGTGTATAGCACGATAGATAAGGATGGCAATGTTGAATGGTTCCACCCGAGCGGAACTTATGTTCGCATGGCCGTTTCACCCGAGCATGATGACCTGACCGGCAAGGACTTCGATAAAAAATGGAAGACTGATCGCAATACTGATAAGCGGGTTTCATTCAGGCTAGCGATTAAAAACAGCGGCGGCACGAAGGCAACAATCACCATTGATCCCGATGGAAATGTCTCGCTGGTACACGCTGGCAATCTCAATATTGAAACAAGTGGAAATGCTGCTCACACAGCGCAAGCCATCGTCATGAACGCGGATACGTTGATGATAAATGCAAATGTAGCGATTAACAGCGACAGCATGACTCACAATGGGGTGGATATAGGTAGATCGCACCGTCATTCTGGCGTCGATGCTGGACCAGACAATACTGGAGTGCCAGTTTAGTCATCTTCACGCCATGAAAGTAACATTACGACACACGTTATAACTGTATACACTTATTACCTAAAACCGCCTTCTTGCACTCTAGGCTTCAATTTCCTCGTCTCACGCTTTTCATCAAGAAGAAATTGATTTTCTAATTTCTGGCATAAATTTTCAGCAGATTCGTGGCTGCTTTTGGCTTTTACGTCAAGAATCACGAAACTACCAATAGCTAGAAATGTTACTGGCTTGTTTATTGCCAGTTTTTCTCCAAGCGGATAACAACCACTCAATACAAATCCACTGCTTTCTCCAGCAGAAACAGAAGCATCTAGCAAAGGTGACCCTATCCCAAATAAAGAAATATGATGAATTGTGCAAACATCATGTTTTATCTTTCCGGTAGATATTTTTATATCTTCTGGTTTTATAGAGATTTTCTTTTCTGATTTATTTTGTACAACCAGCGCCGATCCTTCCTTGTTAAATTCAAACCCAATCTTTACGGAACACATCTCTTTTTCAAATATCTGACTTGCCATCGAATTCATAGATATAGAAAGAAATGCATAGAGCATCAACATCGTAAACAACCATTTTTTCATCTTATTCTTCCTTTTTATTTTGCCTGAGAAAGGAAAGAGCTTTGACGCTCTTTCCTATGTGTTTTCTATTGATTCCTTCCCGCCCAGCGTTTAAGGAATCGTACACTGAATTCCAGATGAGTCAGTGCTTCGCTGACCTCAGTCGAACCAGTTATCAGAAGTCTTTTGAGATCATCCAGTGCTTCCCATAGCGGCATCCCTGCTTCAGCGGGAAGCTCATGACACCAGGTCTGCAATTCTGTAATGATGCTTCTCATTGTCTGGATATTACGTATTGCGTCTGCTGAGCCTGCAGGATCGGGCTTTGTCCAAACGGGTGGTTTGATCGCAGGCATAGGAGCAGGTAACGCCTTAACTTCATTCTTGCCTGGAATGGATGGGATATACCGGCAAGCCTCCTCGTATTTTGTAAACGGCAAATTCTTGTAGCTATTGATACGAAAATGATTGTTGAATCTTCCCCACGCATAAGGGCGGTCACGCCCATCAGGGAAACGGCTGGCCATCAGGTTGAAGAGAACGCCTTGTTGATTGACAGTAATTAACTGGCAAGAATTGTTTGTGAGTTGGGTTTCTTGGTTATTCCATTTCTGCCAGCGCTCCCACAGAACATCGTCGCATTCGTTCTGGAAAGCGATGACTTTATCACGTATCTCCGGTTTGACTTTATTAGAGTGAATCGACATCAACCAGCCGGGGAGTTTACGGAGGGGAAGGCAAGATGCTCTCTGTTCGCCGCCTTTGGAAGGTATGGTGATAATCACCATACCCCATCGATCTTTATTTGCAGAAATTTTGGTATGCTGAGATTTCCAATCCATCCCCATACCTTCTATAACAGGTTTCATGGGAACGAAAGGTTGTTGTTCGTGTTCGGTAACTAGAAGGGTATTGCCATGGAATGCAACTTCGAGTAACTGGGTCATGATTTACGCTCCTTACTATGGAATTGACCAACAGCAACATACTGGCGGCCAGGTGCTAGTAACCTGGCGTAAGTCAGGCGGAGTGATTCCCCTTACGGGTCTTTTATTCCTCGCACACCCGGCCATAGGAAATCTATGGACGTAAAAAAACCGCATGCTGACGGGCGCGGATGTCCGCTTACGCTATTCAAATGGTGTTACTAGCACCTAAACGCACTATATCCCCGTAGAGCAGAGTTTGTCAACAAATAATAACAAATATGTTATTATTTGTGTTATGAAATACAGCGTCAATTTTTACAGCGAAACGGTCCGTATTGAAATTGAAAGCTTGCCTAGTACGTTGGCTGCGCGTTTCATTACTTTGGCGGATAGAATGGAAACCGCTGGGCCGAATCTTGGCGAACCGCATACCAAAGCTTTTGGCGATGGATTGCTCGAATTGCGCCTGAAAGGCGCGGAAGGCATCGCCCGCGTGTTCTACTGTACGCTGGTTGGCCGCCGTATTGTGATGCTGCACAGCTTCGTCAAGAAGTCGCAGAAAGCCTCGCCGCGAGATAAGCGGATTGCTGAAACCAGAATGAAGGAGATTAAAAATGGATGCTGAGCGTACCCCACCCACCATGACATATGCCGAGATGAAAGAGAAAATGCTGTCCGACCCCGCTGTGCGTGCCGAATATGAGCGCATTGAGCGCGAAGAAATGCCGATGCTCGACGCTATTCTCAAAGCACGTAAAGAAGCGGGATTGACCCAGGCCCAGGTAGCTGAACGCATGGGTACTAAAGCGACCGCAGTAGCCCGGCTGGAAAATGCGCTGATCACCGGCAAGCCATCCCCTTCATTGAATACGCTACGTAAATACGCGGCAGCACTCGGAAAAAATCTCGAAGTGCGTTTTTCTTGAGAATTTGACATCCTCCCCCGCCTAAAGGTAGGGGATTCCTACAGCGCCTGATTTAACATGCTGGTTAAATCTAATCCATTGAAAACCTAAAAAGTACTTTTATATTCATCGGGTTTGTTCTCGTGAGCAAGAGCATCAGCAAATGCTAAAAGGAATTTTTTTGCTCGCGTATTATCTGCTGGATACGATTCAGCTTTGCTCTTGAGCATATCTATAACTTTATTCAATTCTATTTGGTAGGGTTGGCTGCTTGCGTATGAGTCTCCATAAAATTGGAGAATGGCGAATGCTTCTTTTGCTATTTCATAGTGATGTTTCAAATTTATACCTCCTGTTATATTAATAAGTTAATGATACTACCATGACCATCGCGTGTAATAGTATAAGGGAGTCGTGATGCTAATTTACCTGCATGCTCACGATCCAGACACAGCCACCAAAATCACAGAAAGCAGGGGACAGGCCAATTTCTTTTATCTTGGCCGGATACCACAGAAGTGAGATTCAAGAGTACAAATTTGTCATTCGTCCCGAAGAACTGACAAGGGTTGATCCTTCGCGCGTAACGGTTCATCAGACACTTGGCGGAGAATCGCTGGGCTGGGCGGACAGCTTCGGGAAGGGATTGCCTACCATCAATATATCGGGTAATACCGGTTGGCGGGTCAAACATGATTCCGGTGACGGATTAGACCGGATGATCAAGCTCAAAGCGCAGATTGATGCATGGCATGAAATTCGGCAGCAGCGGATCAATGCAGGATCGAACCCGGATGAAACAAAACTGATATTCGTTGACACCCTAGATCAGTTTGCGGTTCATGTCGTACCGATTCAATTTGTATTGCGTCGCAGCAAATCAAGGCCACTGCTCGCACAGTTCAATATCTCGATGGCGGTAATCAGCCCGGATATCGATTCATCGCCATTTTTACCAGCACCGGTTAAACCCAACATGCCATCGGTCATAGACGGTTTTCTCGGGGCAATCGGGCGCATTACCAAATTCCTGAATGATACGGCGAAGTGGATAGATAAGAATATTCTCGGCCCAGTTAAAGCGTTTGCGGAAATGACGCGCAAGATCATGAATGCAGTCATTGGCATGATCCGCTCCGGCGTCAATGTGGTTGCTAGAGTTATCTTGACGGCGCGAGAGATTGCGCAAGCAGGAATGAATATCGCGCGATCCATATCGGCAATACTAGACCTGCCATCGCTTGCAAAACAGCAATTATCCAAAGTGGCAACGGAATACTCGTCTATTTTCTGCCTGACACGCAACGCGCTAGGGATCACACCCTATTATGACGATTACTCTTCGGTATACGGCGCATCAAATTGCTCGTCTACGGCAGGCGGACGACCGCCCAGCATCTACGCTAATACTAATACCTTCGCAGCTATTACACCTGAAACCGATTCGACAGTGACGGTATCCAGCGCTGCCCAATCGAGCCTTGCTGCCCTGACAAGAACCGATCCGGTCTTATCGCCCATGTCGCAAAGTGAATTGCTTGCGCACACTAACAATGTTGTTGCTGGGGTGGCGATCTGATGGCGCCGCCAAGAATACAGATACCTGCGTACAGAATCACCGAGACATTCCATGGCGATACGATCCAGGCAATTGCTTTTCGTGAACTGGGTGATGCTAATCGCTGGCCCGATCTGGTTGCGCTGAATGAATTAAGACCGCCATTCATCACCAGCGATCCTGATCTGGTTGTTCCAGGAGTTTTACTAGCTGGCAATCCAATCAAGGTGCTTGCTCCAAGTCCGTTTGTGCCTGCAACACGGTCTCCCGATGATGCATTTCTTAGGGACGTGGCTCTCAATAATAAATTGCTCGAAGCAACCGAAGGGGGCGATTTCGCCATGGCGTCTGGCGTTCCCAATCTTAGGCAGGCATTGAATCACGCCATGATTACTGAAAAAGGTAATCTCCCATTTCACCCCAGATATGGCTCGATGATTCCGAGGATCATCGGTGAAGTCAGCTCGCCGGTATCCGCGATCATGGCGGCTGAGTACGCAAAATCGGTGGTTGCGGCTGATGAACGAATATCGCGCGTCATTCAATCCAAAGCGGAAGCGGTAGGGGACAAAATCAGGGTTGAGGTGAATGCCGAGACAATCCATGGCAGACCGGTCAATTTGGAGGTGGTGATTTAATATGTTCCAAATTAAGGATTTCCGTTCCTGTGTTGCATCCATGATCAACTGGATGAAGGCGACGCAGGAGAAAATCACCGATTTCAATGTCGGCTCGGTTGCCAGGACGTTGGTTGAGGCGCCAGCCGTCGAGATCGAAGAGCTTTATCAACAGTTTTTTATCGGTCTGAGAGAGGCTATCCCTGTTGCTCTTTTCCGGGCATTTAATTTTGAGAGACTTCCTGCTGCACTTGCAGTCGGTACCGTAACCGTTACGCAGGGTACAGCAAGAAGCAGCGATCTTTTGATTCCCGAGGGAACCGTTTTTCTAACGATTGATGGGCGTGAGTACAAAAGCGTTCAGGATGTTACTTGGCTGACAGGTACGACATTCGTGCAAATACAGGTTGAAGCATCTTTGCTTGGTATGCTGGGTAACACCTCTGCAGGAACCATTGTCCAATCGTCATTTTTCGATAGCAATGTGGTTATCAGCAACCTGCCAATTAATAACGGCAGGGATGATGAGACCGAGGAAGAGCGCAAAATCCGTTTTTCCGATTTCATCCTGTCGCTATCTCGCGGCACCTTGGCGGCTATCAAATTTGCGGTTGCTTCTGCTGTAGTCAAATCTGAGCTAGGTGAAACAATAGAGTATGTTGCCCGAATTGGTATTGAGGAGGAAATCGGGCACGTTGACATTCACATTTATGGGTCCGGTGGAATTGCTAGTGATGCGCTAGTCACTCAAGCGCAAATGCTAGTGGATGGTTATGAACTGGAAGACGGAACGAAAATACCAGGTTACCGTTCAGCAGGCATTCGCGTGACGGTCATGAAGATGACCGAACAGACCATCAATGTGACGATGAATGTCAGCCTGTTCCCTGGTTACTCTCTCACAACGGCTCTTATCAATGAAATCAAGGCAAGGATAGAAACAGAATTCGATAGCATTGAATCCGGTAGCGTGCTTTACATGAAAAGCCTGACTGATGCAGCCTTAAGTGTAGCTGGCATCAAAGATATCTTTGTCTCAAATGAGTCAAATATCATTTGCGGCAATGATGAGGTGCTGCGTTTAGGTGATTTTACTGTCATTGAAGTCAATGTTTGACCGCCTGCTTAAATCGCTTCATTCGCCGTTCGATAAATCGCCTCATGCGAAAATTGCGTTGCGTGTCCAGCATCCCGATATTTTCAGATGGACTGTTAATAATCGTGTGTTATCGGTTGGTACGGAGGCATCGGAAAACACAACTGATTTCAATCTTGCCTCCTTAACGCTTAATGAATTAGCTGATGCGCTGACAAATTCTGGCTTCCAGGTTGTTTATCAGGATTCCGAGCTCTCAAGTCGCTCGTCTGCAATCCTGTTGTCTGGTTCCGGCAGTCAATCTCAATCCAATGGCGATGCGCTGAGAGTCTATGAGAGCCTGCTTTGGTCTTTGATGGATTCTTACGCGACTGAGCTTGAAATTGCTGCTGGCAGCATTGATCAAGCCTTGCTCCAGATGTACCTTGATACCGCGCAAAGTGAATGGCTGGATTACTGGGGTGAATATTTCGGCTTTCCACGCGAAGGACGAACCGATGCGGAATATAGCGCATACATCATCGAGGAGGTGCTCAGGCCGAGAAACAATGCGTTTGCTATCGAAGATACCATCAAGCGATTGACGCAAGAAAATGTGCATATCTACGAGCCCTGGAAAGATATTTTTGTTCTGAGTGGATCGAAGCTGAATGACCGTTATCATCTACATGGAGCGCACTATTACACGTTCGCAACCATACAGCCGGTTGGTAATGCAGGCATAAATTGGGGCAAGGTTATTCCGCTGATAAAACGCAACAAGGCTGGTGGCATTATGCTCGCGGAAGCCAGACCGCTTGTTCCCCCCGCTTATATTGACGCAGGTGTTATAGATAGCATCGTGAGTGCATCCGAAACACGCGTCCGTGTTGCCAGAATTAAACTTGAGATGGACTCGCCCTTGAGTGCGTATCGCCTCGATTTTGATACATATATCAAGAACTATCCCTTCATGGCCTACGGGCTGATGACGTTGGCAAGTGAAAAGTTGGCTTATGTGGCCGATATTCCCAACCCTAGAACTATCGCCAAGGCATCAATATGCCTATCGGATTCCTGGTCTCTCGGTAATACTAATTCGGTATTTGGTCGTGGCAGGATAATCCGGATCATGCCTGGAATGACGTTATCTGGCGGCGCAACTGAAGACGATGATTTGAGGCTTTCCGATGGTGTCGTAACGATTATTTATGAACAAGTAGAAGAGATCATTGATGACCGGAGGGTAAGGTGGATTGAGTTGTTGGCCGAGGCTTTTGCGCTCTCTACTGAAATGACGCAAACCGGTTATGCTTTTTTACCAATTACTAATAACCCTGCATCTATAGACATTCTTTATACGGGGTTGGTTGAGCTTCCTGAGACCATGTTTATGTTCTCTGCCGAAATGATCCAAACCGGTTATGCTTTTTTACCAATTACTAATAATCCTGCATCTATAGATATTCTTTACGCAGTATTGATAGATTCTGGTCATGATGCCGATAGAAGGTGGGTTGGAAAGTGGGACAGTTCCACATGGGTGGAGGGTGTGGATGAGCTCTTGATTACGACGCAGCTGACGGTTATTGGTGATATGGGCCTGTTTGTTAACAATGAGCAAGGTTTTTGGTACGACCCGTCTGATTTTTCCACGATGTTCCAAGATTCTGCTGGAACGATTCCTGTAACGTCAGTGGGGCAGTCGGTTGGGCGAATACTCGATAAATCCGGTAATGGAAACCACGCAACTCAAGCCACAACGTCCAAAAAACCGATACTAAAGCGTATGCCGACAAGTGGTATCAGGAATCTAGTGCCTTATTCTGGGGATTTCTTTATTCCAGTAGCAAATGGAGGTGGATGGAATACTACTGCTAGCTGGAGTCAAGTGGAGGTCAATCCTCTTCATGCCGGTGATAAGGCATACCAAGTTACCAATGATGGTGTGTCATCAAGTAGGAATTTTAATGCATCGCTTGGAGTTTCAACAGGTACGCAAGATACTTTATCAGTAATAGTTGAAGTTGATCCTAATGCTCCTGAGTCGAATAAGCATGTATCGATAGGAATATATTCATCCACAACATCGTCATTCTACGCTAGAACTAACTATTTTTATCCTAGTAATGCTGTAGTAAGTGTTGCTGGTTCTGGATATGCAGAAATACTTTCGGAAAATGGGCCAAATGGTGGGAGGGTAGTAAGAATAGTTTGTTCTGGAATAACTCCTGTTGGATATAACCGCTCGCGATACGTTTACCCGACTGGAACCGATCAAAACACTAGACAAATTATCATACATTCGGCTCAGTATGAGATCGGTATAGAGGCTGCAACTGCATACCAGCAAACATTCGGTAATTATGATGTTTATGAGGCTGGATATAACCAAGTCTATTGGCTTGATTACGACGACGTTGATGATGCATTGGTTTCCACCAATCCAGACTTAGGTACGAATGCCACCCGAGCTAGGGCGACGATTGGCGGCGCAGTAATTGAACAAGGGTTGACGCTCGGTGCAAATCTCAACCTATCAACAGACAATCTAGGATTGATAGTAATAAATCGACCTCTGACCCAAGACGAACTGTCCGCTTTAACATCATACTTAAACAGCATCGTAGGTTCTTGATCAAGTCGTGATTGTACGCTTAACGAAACAATTAATGGAGTTTCGTTGAATGGCAATTCTGACACTTTCTGGTCGAGCCGCTATGGCGATAGCGATCAAGGCGCAGCCAATACATCTGGCGTGGGGTTCCGGCGATACGGCATGGGATGCAGCTCCAGTTGTTGAAACCGTGGATCAGATAGAGTTGATAGCTGAAGTAGGCCGTCGTGCTGCAACTTCCGTGAAATTCTGCGTTCCTGATGAAGCAGGAGAAATCATTGTTCCCACTGGGCGTTTCACTGAAGTGACGGAGCCATCTAATCATCTCTACATGAAATTCAACTTTGATTTTGCTGATTCTCCCAGTGCAGAAATCCGTGAGGCTGGCGTTTTTACCGGCACCCAAGTGATCGCCGGGCTTCCGGTAGGGCAAACATATTTTATTCCGTCTGAGATACAAGCCCCTGGGATCCTGCTGGCACTGGAGAGATTCCCAAAATTTTCCCGATCATCCGCTGTTCGTCAGTCATTTGAATTTGTAATTACTATTTGAGGCTAATCAACCATGATAGATGGCTATTACAATCGATTTGATCCGGCGAAAAAATACGAAAAACACCTTTTCCGCGCGGGTTATGTCCTGCAATCATCGGAGTTAAATGAGGTTCAGTCATACGCGGAGGATCGTGTTCGCGGCGTTGCCGATGCTCTGTTCAAGGATGGCGATGTTGTTCGTGATGCGCAGATTATCGTGAACAGCGCTACCGGTGAGGTGCAGTGTCAGTCCGGTGCAATTTATCTGATCGGTGCAGTGCGTGGGATTCCATCCAAAACCATGACCATCCCGACTACCGGCGTGGTATCGGTCGGAATACGTCTGGTTGAAACTGTCATCACCGAGTTGGATGATCCGGCATTGCGCGATCCAGCCATTGATGTCCGCAATTACCAGGAGGCTGGTGCTGCCAGATTGAAGGTTGAAGCTATCTGGAGTTTCCAGGGTGATGGTGCGACGGGGGAGTTTTACCCGGTTTATACCGTTGAAGATGGCCAGCTGCGCGCCAAGGAAACGCCTCCTAATCTGGATGCCGTTACGCAGTCTCTTGCTCGCTATGATCGCGATTCCGCCGGTGGCACCTATGTTGTTTCCGGTTTGACTGTCCAGGCGATGGATGATCTTGGAACCGGAGAGCAGGTTTATTCGGTCGGTGAAGGTCGTGCTCGTGTCTATGGATATGGTGTAGAGCTAAAAACCTCCCGGCGTGAAGTGTATCCAGTCATCCCGGATTTGCGTAATATCATTTCCGAGCCGCACACCAGCACGACGGTGAGTGCTCAGCGCGTCGATACCGGCAGAACTCCAATTGAGAACATCGCTAGCGTACAAATTACGGCGGAAAAGACCGTCACTCTGACCCATGGCGGTTTTGTTGGCGCACAAGACCCGCTGCCTGACACATCGGTTCTGTCGCTTCTGGAAGTGAAGCAGGGAGGGACTACGTATCTTGCTGGCACTGACTATAAGCTGGCAAACGGAAAGGTTGACTGGTCTCTTGGCGGCGCTGAGCCTGCTCCCGGATCAACCTATACAGTTAAGTATCAATATATTTCCGAAGTTACTCCTACCGCAATAGACGATACTGGTTTTACAGTAGAAGGGGCGGTGGTAGGCAGTCTCATTCTGGTGACTTATAGCCAGAAACTACCGCGTTATGACAGAATCGCATTAAATGCCGATGGCGATATTGTATGGTTCAAAGGCGTATCGGCAGAATGGAATCCACAGATTCCGGCGGTTCCTGATAATGTTCTGCCGTTGGCCACAGTCTACCAAGACTGGAGTGCCACGCGGCACGTAGAGAATGATGGTGTGCGCGTCGTGCCCATGTCTGACTTGTCTGCGATCAATAGCCGTATCGACTATATGCTAGGCTTGATTGCCCAGCAACGTCTGGAGGGGAGCGCAAGCTTGACCGAAGCCGGTCAGAAGAAAGGTCTCTTTGTCGATCCATTCCTGGATGACTCGCTACGGGACGCGGGTATCGCCCAAACATGCGCAATTTTCTCGGGTGAGCTGACCCTGCCGGTGACAATCGATCAGGTCAGCTTGATGCCGTCTGATGTATCTTCTCCCACGTCAATGACAAACAATCTATCGACCGTGCTTGAGCAATCAGCTCGCACCGGCACGATGAAGGTCAACCCCTACATGGCATTCGAGCCGCTACCTGCCAGTGTCCGCCTTACTCCGGCTATCGACAACTGGACAGTTACAAGTACCTCCTGGGCATCCTCCATCACTCAACGAATTGTGGTTGGGAGCGGCATAAACTCAAGAGTCGGTATAGCCACGAGTGTACAAACGCTGTCCAGATCAAGCCGACCGGCTGAATTTCTACGTCAGATAGATATTAATTTCACAATCTCAGGATTTGGCCAGAACGAAGTGCTTTCCAGCGTTACATTCGATGGTGTCGCTGTTACCCCTGTTGCGTCATAAGGAAAAAAAATGACTATTCAAGCTAATGCTCAAGGTGTGGTTACTGGCAAGTTCACTATTCCCGCTGGCTTGCCAGCAGGATCCAAGCGAGTTCGATTCAATGGCGCTGGCGGTTCTCATGGAGATGCCGTTTTCGTTGGCAATGGCACCATCAACAGCCAAGTTCTCAGGAGTGTTACGACAACCACTGTTACGTTTTTCGGGGCTCGTGTTGACCCTCTAGCTCAGACATTTTCTTTAGAGCAGCCTGCTCAGATCGCGGCTATAGACCTGTGGTTCTCTGCGAAAGGTTCTTCCGATGTAGTAATGCAGATTCGCGAAACCAGCAACGGCGTGCCCAATCAGTCCGTGGTTGGAGAGGCCAGGTTAGCCCCGTCCGCGATCAGTACCACGGTGCACACCAGGGTAACATTTCCAGCGCCTATTCATCTTTTGGCTGGAGTCGAATATGCTCTGGTTGTCATGTGTGACGATGCCGTGACTGAAATGCGCATTGCCGAGTTGGGCAAATGGGATGCGGCAAGCAGTCGCTGGGTGACCAGCCAGCCTTATCAGGTGGGCGTGTTGTTATCCTCTTCCAACGCATCTACATGGACGGCCCACCAAGATCGCGATTTAGCATTCCGGCTAAACAAGGCTGTATTCACCCAGACAAATAAAACCGTTTCTCTGGGAAGCATCGCCGTTACCGATGCAACAGATTTGATGCTGATAGCCGCCGAAGAGTTGCCCAGTAGCGTGACGCGAATTGAGTACGAATTATCCCTTCCCGGGGGTGAAATTATAAGTGTTTCTGCTGGTCAGCCCATACGGTTGACTGCAGCAGTGACTGGTAATATCGGCATATCAGCCAAGATGTATGGTTCTGCGGATGCATCCCCTATCTTATTTCCCGGCACGCAGCTTGTGGTGGGATCGGTATCTGCAAACGGCGATTATGTTTCCCGCGCAATCAAAGGTGGAACCAATGTAAGCGTGAAGGTATTGTTTGATGCGATCATCCCTGGTGGCTCATCCGTGGTTGTGAAATACAAGGGCGTTGATGTTGGGGACACCTGGACAACGGTTCCTTATGTGTCCTCCTCTCCAATTGACGATGGTTTCTACGAAATGAAACACGAGATTGCTAGCGTCAACGAAGACATGATTCAGATCAAGCTTGAGCTGGCTGGCGCCACATCAGCTCGTCCTCGCGTGAAAAATCTTCGTTTCATGACGATATGAGGCGTGTGATCTATGCCTATTGACGACAGAACAGTAAATTTTAATTTACCGTTACCTAATTCAGATAATTTCTTGTTTAACGATGTTGAGCGAATTAGAGGAGCGTTTGCGCAAATAGATCATGAACTGCATGGTCTATCGTCTTCTTTATTAGGTATTGGTGGGAATTCTGCTAGCGGTTCCATCACCCTAACATCTTCTTCCGAAACGATTCAAAGCATTACTCCAACAGAAAGCGGTAATTATGTAACGTTGCCTGACGCTACGACGATGAATGCAGGTATTCCATCATTCGCTATTCAGAATGCTGGCTCCCATGATCTGGGTATCATGGATTCTGCCGGGAAGAAGTTGGGTTGGATTCGCTCTGGGCAGACGGGGATTGTTGGTCTTGTGGACAACACAGCTGTTAATGGTGTTTGGGTAACTGTTGGTATTGAAAAGCTTGGTGTGACAGCATCGAAGGGATTTTATTCACTTACGGGCATGTCCAGCTCTTTTAGTATGAAAGCTATAGCGGTTGATCAAAATCGCACACTGATTTTGTTTGGCGCCACAGTATTGAATGCCATTGTGTACGATGCTAACACCCGCTCTTTCGGTCAACCAACAGTTGTGATTGCAACCATCAACAATGGTTTAATTGAGGGAATTCTCGCTTCTGCAGACAAAGTTCTGGTGCTCGGAGCAACAGCTAGTGATTTGTGCGGCGTGATTCTCTCCTTGTCCGGAACCACCATTTTTCCTGGCCCGGTCGGCACTCGCTCAACAAACATACCGGATAAGATGGGTATGCTGGTGGAACTTGGAAATTCCGGCACGACATTCGCCTTCACTCAGGGGCGCAGTAGCGGTCCATATGCAGAGATCTGTGCAATTAGTATTTCTAATGATACGGTTGCCATCGGTGATACGCTGGCGCTAGATCGCCCGACAGACAAAAAAAGCGGATTGGTTCTGATTCCTATTTCTGAATCTACTGTGCTGTCGCTCAATAGTGATGGCACCAACATTTCTGCAAAGCCTCACAGCATTTCCGGCATAACAGTGACTCCTGGCAGCGCAGCCTTGCTAACTACAACTCAGCCAGAATTTCGTTGGTTGGTTCTACCTTCAGGGCGTGTGGCCGTAATTTACGCCAATTTGGATAAAGCGCATGGAGCTATCATATCCGTTACTGGAATGACGGCGTCCGCTTCTGATGTTGTTCTTGGAGATTATTTTGGTAGCTCTGGTTTTTTATCATCAAGCATAGCTGCTGTCATTGAGTCCGGCAAGGTCGTTGTTGTGAATTATAGTGCTGCCGGTTCTTTATCATCTAATATTTTGACAGACTCATCTGGTGTTGCAAGTGCAGGAACAGCTTCTATTATTCAACTGAATTCTGGGATTTCAGGTTTCAATATCGTTTCCGTAAGTGGGGACGTCATTTCTTTGTCTATTGGAGATGATAATTCTTTCGCGTTGATTAATGTTGACGCATCTGGTGTCAGCCCAGTCATAGGTATAGTTGATACATTCTCCATCGCTCTTTCACGACAGAATTTTATTGCTTATGCATTCGATAAAAACCAGTTCAATTACCGCATAAATTCTATTGGGAATGGATCTACAAAATACGCTCCCAATTTAATTAACGCTGCTGTGGCCCTGGGCTATACCAGCAAACGGATTTTCAAGGTTGACCCACCAGTTATCCGTGCTATGGGGTGGACAGCCAATTCATTTGGCGTATCTCCTAGTGGTAATGACCTGTGGATCGTAAGCTGTGGTGGGGCGGCTAGTGCAATGATTGCTTGCTTGGAGGCGGCAGAATGAAAAAACTTGTGACTCAGGCAGGTATATTCGGCCCGTATCGCGAGATCGAAGTGCTGGATGATCGTTATCGCTGTGATGGCGTTGATTTTCCATTTACGGTAGTCGGAGAGGGCGTCATTGAGGAAGCACAGTCGGGTGATTTTCCGCTACCAGAGGCGCTACAACCTGAAGTACCCCAATCAGTCACCATGCGCCAAGCTCGCCTGGCCTTGCTGAATATCGGCAAGTTGAACGATGTGGACGCGGCACTTGCATCTATTCCAGACGAGACTCTGCGCAAGGCCGCGCAGATCGAGTGGGAATACGCGCTCGAAGTGCAGCGTAATCACGTCCTGGTACAGCAAATCGCGTCTTCGCTGGGCCTAGGCAATCAAACACTCGATAATTTATTTATTGAAGCTGGGAAGCTTTGACATCCTCCTTCGCCTAGCGCGGATTTTTTGTTTCCCTGCCTTAGATTAAATTGTAGTCGTGACACGACAATGGGTTGGTATTTCTACACTCGTTGAGGGGAACGGCTAATGGGGGCAGGCTCAAATGAACATCTAAGCAGAAAATTATCGCCACACTTTACGCTCGATGAACTAATACATTCAGACAAAGCCATTGAGCTGGGGATAGATAACACCCCTCCGGTGGAAGTATTGAGCGGCCTGATTTTGCTCTGTGAAAAAATATTGGAGCCGGTTCGGGCCCACTACGGCAAGCCATTCCGTCCGAACAGTGGATATAGATCACCTGCGCTAAATAAGGCAATTCCCGGAAGCAGCAAAACATCGCAGCACATGCTTGGGCAGGCAGTCGATTTTGAGGTGCCCGGGGTATCAAACTATGATCTTGCTTGTTGGGTAAAAGATAACCTGATCTTCGATCAACTCATTCTTGAAAACTACACCTCTGGAATTCCTAGTTCCGGTTGGGTGCATGTATCCCTTAAGCCAGATCAAAACAGGATGCAATGCCTGACGATCAAGGGTAAGAACAAACAACAAGGTTTGATCAAATAATGGGACATGAAATGCCAGATCCACAATGTCCTCACGCCATGCAGATAGGACAAAACTCAGCGAAGATTGCATCCCTTGAAAAGGAGATCGCCAGTCTAACTAAATCACAACAAACCAGCATTGCAGAGTTAGAAAAAAAATTAAGCAAACTGACTGCGATGGCTCAGAGCAGTGCTATGCAGGTTGTTGAGGATAAGGCCAAGAAATCCGGTTTTATACGCGGTATGCACATGACTGCAACTTTGATTGGCTACGGAATCATCATTGTTGCGCTGATACTGGCCGGAAAAGTGACGGGCGGACTTGATATGTTTGTCAGATTTTTGGGATCTCTTGATCTGAAATAGTGGATAAAACATCAGATCAACTAATCATTGAGTGCGCCCCGTTAGTTAAGCGTATTGCGCGCCATATGATGGTCAAGCTGCCAACAAGCGTGGAAGTGGACGACTTAATTCAGGCAGGCATGATTGGCTTACTGGATGCAATCAGGTTGCACGGTGAGTTACCAGGACAGAGCTTCCAGAATTACGCATTTACGCGCATTCGTGGAGCAATGCTTGATGCTTTGCGCAGGGACGATTGTATTGGGAGGCCGCACCGGGAGAAGATCAAAAGGGGTGAATCTGAGGAGGTAATTATCTCGTCTTTTGAAGATGCTCTCGAAGAGGGGTTCGATCTTATCAGTCAGGAAGATACCCCGCTCGAGTATCTAATCAAGAAAGACCTTGTAATAAAAGCGGTCGGGTTTTTTGATGGGCTCAGTGAGAAACACAAAAAACTGATGACGATGCGCTATGTCGATGGCGTGAGTTTGCGGGGGATAGGTCGAATCATGGGTAAAAGCGAGGCATGGGCGTGTATTCAGCACAAAGAAATTTTAAACCAACTGGAAGGAGTATTAAATTGATAAAAAGGCTGATTTTAATTTCGTTTGTCACGGTTTTAATGGCTGGTTGCCAGTCTCTGAAGCCGCAGGCCGAGAAGGCGGTTGATGTGATGGCTAAAGCTACATACGTAGATGAGATGATCAAGAGCGGGGCGGTATTAGATAGTTTGTTCGATAGCGATCTTTCTCAAGAGGAAATCGAAATAATCAATAAATCACTCCTAGCTTATAACGATTTTACGGGTAAGTGGGGGAAGATCATTGTAAAAAACCCGTTGGAGGCAGTGAGCCATACCAGCTTGATCATATCTGAATACAACGTGCTAAGAATCCGCTATGCAGAAATAGAGCGGATTGCAACAACTCATTGGACACGCTACCCGGAAGACAGTCAGTTCCTGTTGCTCGAATACCAAAGGCAAGCCAAATCCTTGGATGATCTGGTGATGAGCTTACTCTCTCAATCCAAAACCAATACTGCTTTGCTTGCTATCCAGAGGATGGCGGTCGTTGCCGGTCAAATCGCGCTCAAACTGATTTAAGGAGCCTCTAATGCGGATATTAGACAATCTTGATCTTGTTTTTGAGCGCGCAAGAAGAAGAGTAAACGCGGGAGTAGATATATCTGCAGCGAGGCATCTGTATTACCTTTTTCGGGGGATAGTACCGTGAATATTGATTTTTTAAGCAACATAGCGCCGTTTGCGGGTAATTTCCGCGAGACATTCTTTCTGCTGATTGGTGCGGTAGGCATGTTGCTGATGCTGTATCTGCGCGACTATCGGTTAAGTGAGCATGCAGGGCGTGGGTACCTTTTTTATTTGTTCGAGGCTGATCGCAAGAAAACAGATGATGTCATGATCATTCTGCTCGGCCTGATCTGTGCCGAGTTGGTGACTGGCACTTTAACAGGACTAGACTCGCAACAGCTACTGATGGCCGGGGCTGGCTTGGGAGCCGCGACAAAGATTAAGGCCGGTGGTAGCGACACGAATAATGCCGCTATCGCAAACGTGCAAAAGGAGTAATTGCAAATGCTGATGCCAACATTAAAGCCAATACCAATCGACACGAAAAATAAAACCTTTTGGCAAAAGGTCTGGATCCTGCTTACCTGTGTACGCAACTGGGAACTGGTTGATGATTGGGTATTTATCATGCCGTGCGGCACTCTAATTGTAATCCCGCGAGGATTTGTAATGGATGGCGCCAGTACACCCAGATTCATGTGGGGATTGCTCGATCCAGTAGGAATTCTGCTAATACAGGGAATTATTCACGATTACGGGTACCGGTATAACTATCTGTGGGCGGTCGATGGAAAAGGTTGTCGTTACAAGTATCACGAAGGTCAAGGCAGGGAGTTTTGGGACAAAATTTTTCTGGAAGTCGGCTTGCACGTGAACGAAATGCAGATTACTGGCTATTTGAGCTGGCTCATGCTTCGCTTGTTTGGCGGAAAAGCGTGGGAGGAAAACCGCATACGTAATGCTCCGGAATTATTGCCGCAATAGAGAGCAATCTCCAGAAGTAAAAATCTAAAGTAAAAAATACTACCTGCCGTTAATAATATTTCACAATGTTTTATCGTGATTACTTTAGTAAGAAAAGTAAAAAACCCCGCCGGATTTGTATGGGATTCGGTGGGGTTTTGCTTTGAACTAGGATAAAATTTACCTTAGTCCATTACGATCCACCCAATTAAGGCAGGCGTATTTACCGCTGATTAGCGTCGTGGATTCTTTATGAATAACGGCTTCGCTGTTATGTCTTATACCCTCGCCCTGAAGGACGGGATTTTACGGTGTACTGGATAATAATGAACTGGCATTATTTAATATACCTCAATCCTTCAAATTCAGGTAATTCCCGCCAGGCAATAGGTTGTTTATTCCTAATATGGGAAGATGCGCATCCGTATAAAGAAAAACCAAGGAATAAATCTGTAGAATAATCATATTGCCCGATATCAACATTAATCCTGTGACCAGGATCATATGCTAGCAATATCCTTCTATCCTTCGGTGCAGATTCTATCGGTTTCCACTCTGCCATCTATATCCTCCTAAACTCTGTCTTCCATACGTACTGATTCAGATCCACGATCCGGATCCGTAGATGGATTCTCAAAGTGTGACTTGTAACTAGAAACTGGATGCACGAAGAATAGCTCTCGATCTAAATAGTCACTGTGATAATTATCACATCCATTTTCTCGCCATAAGTCTAATGTTCCTCCGCAATTGCATCTTTCCCGTGTTCTCAAGAGAATTGGAGACCCGTCCATTGCAGACAGACTCTCCATGCATACTATATGCTAATCAGGCTCGATATGCTTGCCACGCACATAAGCAGGCTTCAATCCCATCTTGCGGAAGAATTTATGCCCTTGTCTATTGTGCCTGGCTTTCGGCTCAAACCCATTTCTGGCCAGATATGCGAACACATGGTAATACTGATCATCTGTGACAATATCCATCACGGCGCTGTGGGGAGAAGGATAGTTCAATCCATTCTCATAAACTCGCATGATGTACGTGTTCTCTGATGTTTGCTGGATGGAAACTTCATCCATGATCGTTAGCCTTATTTCTGCTAACCATGGATTTGATGATTGAACGCTTAGAGTTAATACTCTTGAATCATCGTTTGATTCTGATGTGGTACTTAGATTTGTTGCTGACATGCTCGACCTCCTTTAGTCGTCCTTGAGTAGATGCTGCGGAAACCAGCAAGGAAACTGGCTTGTCGGGTGCCCCCTATCCGCAGCATTTGGATTATATCTTGTGTACTAAATTTTCATTGGGAATGATTATTAATTTCGCTAAAAACTGTTCCGCAATAAATGTCCGATTGAATGTGTATAGAAAATTAACATTTGAATGGTCTACATATGGTCTACTTGATAATTTGACATCTATATAAAACAACAAGATACGATGATATACCGCAAATTCGAATCCCGCCTTCTCCGCCATTTTCCGGCCCACACAAATCCGTAGCAATCCGCGAAACGCAATAAACAAGCAGATTTACAATAACTTCAACTCCGTATTAGTCCGAGATAATCCGCTGGAAGCCAGTAAAAAAATGTGGTAAAAAGTGTGGTAGCTATTTTTACCACATTAAAAGTTACCACATTATGGCCCTGAAAGAATTACTGACAGACTTGGCTTGCAAGAATGCCACTGCTGAAAGCGCCAAGATACGCAAGTTACACGATGGCCAAGGGCTTTATCTTTGGATATATGAAGATGGTCGCAAATATTGGCGATTGCGTTACAAGATCCATGACAAAGAAAAATCCCTCTCACTGGGCGTCTATCCTGTAGTGGGATTAAAGCAAGCCAGACAGTTTGCGCAAGCTAAACGTGTCAAGCTGGCAAGCAATATAGACCCTTCTATTGATCGTCGAATAAACAAGCAAAAAGCAAAAGAAGCTGCTGCTAATAGCTTTGAGGCTGTTGCTCGTGAGTGGTACAGAAAACAAACGCATACCTGGGTACTAAGTCATAGTAAGGATGTATTGCGCAGGCTTGAAGGGAATGTATTCCCTTATATCGGTGCGTACCCTATCAGCACGATAGAAGCCCCACAATTACTTAATATGATTCGTATCATTGAACATCGTGGTTCTTTTGATCTAGCCCATAGAGTGCTAGGGTCTGTTGACATTTCACATAGGTAGCCACAGGTATCCACACGCGATAGCTACCATACTTTCGTAATTTCTCTTGAGTTTGTCGTATCGTGT
>NZ_FNDH01000069.1 GCF_900100485.1 Nitrosomonas sp. Nm132
TCTCGTCGCATGCCGTTTGGCGGGTCTTGCGACAGGAAGGTATTTATTTACAGAGGCAGCGTTCCTGGTGCGTCAGTACCGATCCCGAGTTTGCTGCCAAAGCCGCTGATATTGTGGGGCTGTATCTGGCGCCGCCGACCAACGCGTTTGTGATCTGCGTGGATGAAAAACCGGGCATCCAGGCTGTGGAGCGGACAACCGGCTATGTGGAAACCGATAACGGGAAAATCGCCAGGGGTTGCAAGAGCACTTACAAGCGCCATGGTACGCTTAACTTATTTGCGGCCTTGCAGGTTGCCACGGGACAAATCCACAGCGCGACAACCGACACCAAAACGCGCGTGGATTTTTTGGCCTTCATGGACCAGATTGTCGCCGAAACTTCACCTGATCAGGAGCTGCATGTCATTCTGGATAACTACTGTACCCATAAGCGCAACAAGGAATGGCTGGCAAAAAATCCCAGAGTCCACTTTCACTTTACACCCACTTCTGCCAGTTGGCTGAATCAGGTAGAAATTTGGTTTGGTATTCTGAGCCGCAAGGCCTTGCGCGGCGCCAGCTTCTCCAGCGTCGCCGAGTTGCGAAACGCCATTGAAGCGTTCATCGCCAAGTACTCGCAAAACCCACAACCTTTCAAATGGCGTAAGCGGGAAGTGCGCGGCAGTCAGCTCAAAAATACTATCGTTAATTTACGCAATTAAGCACTAGAATCTGGAGAAACGGCCACCTTGGCCGTCAAGCACCCATGCATCCTTTTCGATGGCCGCTAAGGCCACCCTCTGTTAGACTGATGACGATTTAACACAACTTTGAGGCTTTAACCTGAGCGCCAATGCCATGACAACCGAACCGTGGGTCACCGCCGAGCAAGTCGCCCAGCATCTGGGCGTCGCGAAGGACACTGTCTACCGCTGGCGGGAGCGCAAGGGCCTGCCTGCGCACAAGATCGGGCGGCTGTGGAAATTCCAGCTGTCCGAAGTCGACGACTGGGTGCGCGCGGGCGGGGCTGAGGAGCATGAGGACGGAGGGGGTGCTACATGACCCCAAGCCGCAATGAAGCGCAGACAAGGATTGAAATCATTGATTCACAGCTTGCTCATGCCGGCTGGTCTCGTAATAGAAAAACCCTGGTCGAAGAGTTCCTCCTTAGGACAGCCGAGCCAGATAGCGCCTATGGAAACGAGCAGTTCGCTGACTACATCCTTCTCGGTTCAGATGGCAAACCGATTGCTTTAGTCGAGGCCAAGCGATCGTCTCGCGATGAACTCGCCGGAAAGCGCCAGGCCGCCGACTACGCTGATGCAATCAAAGCCAAATTCGGAAATGATCCCTTCATCTTCCTCACCAATGGCAAAGAGATTCAGCTCTGGGACCGTGAACGCTATGTGCCCCGAAAGGTCTCCGGCTTCTACACGCGGGACGATTTGGAGCGGCTGCGTCACCAACGGCAGTTCGCCCAGTCGCTGGGTAGCGTCACCATCAATGCGGACATCGCAGGCCGCGACTACCAGAACGAAGCCATCCGCCGCATCACGGAAGGGGTAGACACTGCCAAGCGCAAGTTCTTGTTGGTAATGGCCACTGGCACGGGCAAGACGCGAACCACCATCGCGCTTGTCGATACTCTGTTGCGCTCCAAGCGTATGCAGCGCGTACTATTCCTGGCTGACCGTCGAGAGTTAGTGCGCCAGGCCATGTCAGAGTTCAAGTCTCATCTGCCGAACGAAAGCCTTGCTCGCATTGAGTCCGGCGAAACATCCGGTGCGCGCATTCAGCTCTCTACCTATCCGAGCATGATGCAGGTGTATTCACGCCTGTCGGTGGGGTATTACGACCTGATCGTCGCAGATGAAAGCCACCGTTCCATCTATCAGCGCTACAAAGCCATATTCGATCACTTCGATGCCATCCAGCTCGGGCTGACCGCTACCCCAACTGACTATATCGACCACAACACTTTCGAGTTGTTTGACTGTGGTGATGGCGCCCCCAGCTACTACTACAGCTACGAGCAGGCAATTGCGGATAAGAATCTGGTGAACTACCGGGTCTTGGACGCGCAAACCAGTTTTCAGCTCCAAGGTATCCAGGGTGACGCGTTACCTGAGCCATTGAAACAGATGGCCCGCGATCAAGGCGTGGAAGTCGACGAACTCAACTTCGATGGCAGTGACATCGAAAAGGGCATCATCAACCAGGGTACCAATGACGCCATGGTGCGCGAGTTCATGGATAAGAGCCGCAAAGACGTGCGTGGCCTACCACATAAGTCCATCATCTTCGCGGTCAGCCATGCTCACGCCAAGCGGCTGTATGAAAGTTTCAACCGCCTGTACCCAGAGCTGCAGCGCCAAGGCATGGCTGAAATCATCGACAGCCACATGGAGCGCGCCGACGCCACATTGGATGACTTCAAGTATCGCGCCATGCCGCGTGTCGCCATCTCGGTCGACATGCTCGACACCGGTGTGGACGTTCCGGCGATCCAGAATCTGGTATTCGCCAAGCCCGTCTTCAGCAAGGTCAAGTTCTGGCAGATGATCGGGCGCGGCACGCGCTTGCATACCGACAAAGCCACCGGCGAGATCAAGAAAGACTTCCTGATCATCGATCACTGGAAAAATTTCGCCTACTTCAAGCTCAAGCCCGATGGCGAGGTCGACCACCCCAGCGAGCCGCTTCCAGTGCGCCTGCTCCGCCTTCAACTTGAAAAGTGGCAACTGCTGCACGCCCAGCAACAAGACACGCAAACTGCCATCGCCGATTTGCGTGCCATGCTGCAGGCGTTACCAAGGGGCAGCATTAATGTGCGGCCACATTGGGATGAACTTGACGCGCTGGCGCAGCAATGGCCGGCGCCCAGTCAAAGCGCAATCGAACATCTATCCCAAACCATTGCGCCCCTGATGCGCTTGGCCCCGCTGGCAGGCCTGGACGAGCTCCAGTTCCGCATCTGGTGCGAGCGGCTCACCGTAGCCTGGCTCAAAGGCGATGCGGCTGAACTGGCGAAGGTGCGCGAGCGTATCCAGGAAGCAGTGGGCAGCCTGGCCGAGAACATCCCTCAGGTACAGCGCGTGGCTGAGCAACGCGCCTGGGTGCAGTCGGCCGGTTTCTAGCAGCACCTGGATATGGCCCGCCTGGTCACCCTGCAAACCGTGTTCGCCCAGCTGATGCGCTACCGCACCAGCACGCCGGGCCACACCGTGGAAGTTAATCTGCCTGACAGCATCACCCAACGCAGCTGGATCATCTACGGCCCCACGGGCGAAGGCGCCTTTGCCGAAAGCTACCGCGAACAAGTGGAAGCCTTGGTACGCCGGCTGGCCGACCAGCTTCCCGAGCTGGCCAAACTCAAAAATGGCGAAAGCTTGGCCGGCGAAGAGCTGGAACGTATCAGCGACACGCTAAACCAAGCTGACCTGTTTGTTACCGAGGACACCCTGCGCAAAGCCTTCGAAGCCCCGGCCGCATCGCTGGCCGACTTTCTGCGCCACATGCTGTGTGAGGGCGCGCACCTGCCCAACCGCGAAGAGCGCATCAACGCCGCATTCGACGCCTTCATTGCCGCACACGGCTATTTGCGCGCCAACCAACTTAACTTCCTGCGGGCAGTAAAGGCCGCCGTCCTGCGCCACGGCCGCATTACCCGCGCCGCGCTCAGCGAACCGCCGCTTTCACGTGTGGGCCGCGTTGAAACGCTGTTTCCGCCGCAGGACATCGACGAACTTATCGACCTGGCCAACCAGTTGTTGGACGAGGCCGCCTGATCCATCAAGGACACCACTGAATGCTTGCCCCTCATATCAAGAAAAAAGTCGATGAACTCTGGAACCGCTTTTGGGCTGCTGGCCTGACCAACCCCTTGGTGGCGGTCGAGCAAATTACCTATTTGCTCTTCCTCAAGCGCCTGGAAGACATCGATCTCAAGCGCCAGCAACGCGGTTTCCCCTCGATCTATGCTGGCTACGAATCCTGCAAATGGAGCTACATCCGGCAGGAGAAGACCAACCCTAGCCACTTGATCGACGTGGTGTTCCCCTGGTTGCGTGAACTGGACAAGCACTTCAGCAGCGCCAGCGCCGACGGCACCGAACTGGCCAGCCTCAACAACCGCATGACCGATGCCTACTTTCAGCTCGACCCCAACAAGGGCAAGGTGCTGAGTGATGCCATCGACGCCATCGACCAGCTCTTTGCCCGTGCCGGCGAAGGCTCTGCCGCGCAAGACATCATGGGCGACACCTTCGAGTATCTGCTCAGCGAGATGGCCACGGCCGGCAAGAACGGTCAGTTCCGTACCCCGCGTCATTTGATTCGTTTTATGGTTGAGCTACTTGATCCCGAACCCGGCCAGCGCGTCATTGACCCGGCGGCTGGCACCGGTGGCTTCCTGTTCAGCACCCAGCAATACTTGATGCGCAAGTATTCGGCGCAAGACAACTTGGTACTGGAATGGGACGGCACTCCGCACCGCACCGATGGTGCCGCCGCCACACCCGAGCAATATACCGCCATCCACAACGGCGCCAACTTCGTCGGCCTGGACAACGACCGCACCATGGCCCGCATTGGCTGGATGAACCTGGTGCTGCACGACGTGACCGACCCGCACTTGCTGCAGGGCGATTCACTCAGCAAGCGTGAAGGCAAGGATCAGCTCAAGCAACTGCTCGAATCAGAAAGCTACGACTTTGTGCTGGCCAACCCGCCGTTCACCGGCACTGTGGACAGCGGCGACCTGGAGCCCGATTCGCTGTTGTTCCCCCGCGTGGGCGGTGGCGGCAAAAAGAAAGACGACTCCATAACCAACAAGAGCGAGCTGCTGTTCCTGTGGCTGATGCTCGACCTGCTGCGCGTGGGCGGGCGCTGCGCCGTGATCATTCCCGAGGGCGTGCTGTTCGGCAACACCGACGCCCATGCCCGCCTGCGCCGCGAGCTTCTGACCGAGCACGTGGTGGAAGGCGTCATCTCCTTGCCCGGCGGCGTGTTCCAGCCCTACACCGGTGTCAAGACCTCCATCCTGATCTTTCGCAAGGAAACTCGGCGCGACGATAAGCAAGCCCTCAACGGCGCGGTGGCCCCGCGCACGGAGCATATCTGGTTCTATGAAGTGGAAGAAGACGGCTACTCGAAGGATGCCAAACGCAACCCGCGCCCTGGCCAGCAAAACGACCTGTGGGATGCCCTGGAGAAGTTCAAAGCCTGGCTCGCCCATGGCCGCGAGGGCGCAAAGGTCAACGAGAAGACCCTGCTACAGCCGAGCTATTGGCCCGAACGCTGGCGGCAAGCGCTGTTGCGCGACACAGCCGAAGAACTCACCCCTGCCGGTACAGCCTTTGCTGCGTCGCCCGACACCAGTATGTGGGACGGCCAAGTCTGGGGTATTCATGAACTGTTTCCAGAGCTGCCCGCAAGACCAAGCGATGCAGAAACTTACGTAATCTCCAGCGCACAAACAGCCCTTGGCGAACTGATCGTTAAGCGGCTTGCTCCGCTGGTGGGGGCTGCCTACCAGCGAGACGGAAATCGCAGCGAAGAGCAAACAACTAAAGATTGGGATAAGGCCATCAAGACATTTGAGGCCGATTTCAAGCGCACAGCCAAAGAATGCGAATCCTTTTTCGAGAAAGAAGATTCTCCGGCACTGGTGATCTGGAAGGATCTGGTGAAAAGCCAAAAAGTCGACTTTGAAATGACACAACGTGCGCTGGGCCATTTCCATAATGGTGCGACGTATTCAATCAATCCATCCCCAGTGATACCAGCATTTCAACCCGCCCAACAGTTGCCGGATGAGGCGTGGCGGACAGGTCTGTTTGCTATAGCCCGCGAAATCGCCAAGCTCGACGGCTTCGACGTCACCCTGCGCAGCCTCGCCATTGACCAGCTCACTGAACTCAAAGCCGCCAAGCACTGGGTGGTGCCGGTGCGCGCCTGGGCGCGCAATGACGAATGGCAGAGTGAAGGCGGCCAGTTTATCGGTTCGCACGACGCCGATGGCTTGGTGCGCCCGGCCTATGTGCAGGCCATGCTGGCCGATGGCCTCTACGACGACAAGGGCGCGCTCAAGGACGGATTGCTCGAGCCCGATTGCATCGAGGCCCGCGAGTGGAATCTGTCCGCCGGCCAATATAAACCCTTCGACTTCACTCAGCTCAAAAGCGACAAGAGCGTGGCCGAGCTGATCGGCACGCTCAAAACCACCGAGCAAGACATCATCCAAGGCTTGGACAAGCTGCTGGCAATGGTGGAGGGGCGGGAATGAAGTTGCCAGAGACTTGGGTAGAAACCACGGTTCGCGCCGTTGTTGAGGACTTACAGCCCGGCTTTGCGCAGAGGCCAGGCGAGGAGGACGAAGGCACAACGCCCCAGATTCGCACTCACAACGTGACGCCGGATGGCAAGATCAGCCTGGAGGGCATTAAGCACATCACAGCCAGTGAAAAGGAGCTGGCACGCTACTCACTCGCAGTGGGTGACGTTGTTTTCAACAATACCAACAGTGAGGAGTGGGTAGGCAAAACAGCCGTCTTTGACCAAGAAGGCGAGTATGTTTTTTCCAATCATATGACGCGATTGCGCACCCGCCGTGATTTGATCTGCCCCGAATATCTTTCCGGCTATTTACACCTGCTCTGGTCGATGGGCTACGCCAAGACCCGAGCCAAGCGTTGGGTCAGCCAGGCAGGCATTGAAAGCGACACTCTCGCCTCATTTAAGGTACCTCTTCCCACACTCCCCGAACAACAGCGCATCGTCGATGTGCTGCAGCAGGCAGATGCGGTGGCGAAAGCCAAGCAATCGATCAGCGATCAGGTCGATCACTTAATTAGGACTGCTTATTGGGAATACTTTGGGGCGTGGTACATCGCTGACGGTCTGACTGATCCCGTGCGAATCAGCGACTGCATTGCGGATTCCCAATACGGTGTTTCCGAGGCCATGGAAGAGCGCGGCTCACACGCGGTGCTGCGTATGAACAGTATCACCACCAGCGGCTGGCTGGACTTATCCGACCTGAAATACGCCAGCTTGTCCAAGAAGGATATCGAATCGACCGATTTGCAGGATGGTGACCTGCTGTTCAATCGAACGAATTCCAAGGAACTGGTCGGCAAGTGCGCAGTCTGGCGGCCCCCCGCTGGGGCGTTCAGCTTCGCGTCGTACCTTGTGCGCTTACGCTTGAAGAAGGAAATGCTGCCCGAATATCTCTGGGCCACTTTGAATAGCGCCTACGGGAAATACCGCCTTTTGAACTCGGCCAAGCAGGCTGTCAGTATGGCCAATGTGAGTCCCACAGACTTGGGGCGTATCACGGTTCCACTCCCTCCGCAGGACCTTCAAGAAAAGTTCGCTGGATTTGTGCATGTCGTCGAAGGGCTCCGAGAACAAATGCTAGGCAAGCTAGAAGCCTTCGCAGAGTTGCAGGCCATCGTCAGCCAGCAGGCATTGATCGGTGATCTGACCACCCAATGGCGAGAGGGTCATGCAGCCGAAATCGCCGAAGCAGCCCGCACACGTGATGCCCTGCTGCGCGAACGCGGCGCCAAGATCACCCTCAGCGCCAACGCTGTGGTCACTGCCATGGGACAAGCCGATCTCACCGTACGCCCCACCCGGCACTGGCTGCTGGGCGAGCTCAGCGAATTCCAGCGTCAGGTGCTGGCGGCCTTTACCGAGCATTGCCAGCAAAGCGGTAAGCCCTTACTGGTCGAAGACCCGGAGGAATTTTCCCGCTTTTGCGACGACGCGGCCGTGACCGAGCGCCTGCAGGCCTTCGGCTTGTCGCACGGCAACCGCATCCGCCGCTCGCTCAGCCAGTTGGCAGCCCTGGGCCTGATCGCCAAGATCACCTTACCCAAGCAAGATCCCGAGAGTGGCGAGCGCGACTACCTCAGAAGCTGTCTGGCAAAACATTAGACGCATTTTGCAAGTGTTATTTTCATCATGGCGATTCGAATCATATTTTCGGCAGTGCCTGGCAGGATCTC
>NZ_FNDH01000090.1 GCF_900100485.1 Nitrosomonas sp. Nm132
GAGATCCTGCCAGGCACTGCCGAAAATATGATTCGAATCGCCATGATGAAAATAACACTTGCAAAATGCGTCTAATGTTTTGCCAGACAGCTTCTTATTACCCAGATTGGCGAACCATTCAACTTCGGGGGGAAAGCCGCCAGCCCCTGAAATTCTTTTGCAGTCAGGGCGCGATTGCCTGTGGTAATAAGATCTGTCATGTTATTTCCCTTCCATCCACGGATTAATGAGCATGACATGAGTCGGCTCAAAGTCCTTCACATTCCGAGTCATAAGATGCAAGCCATGCTGCAAGGCGGTTGCCGCAATGAGGCCATCACTTGCATGGATAACATAGCCCTCTTGTTGTGCCTTGGCTGTTATTTTCCCCCATATCGCAGCTGTTTCTGTATTTATCGGTAATAAGCGCTCAGAATATTCATACTCAATATGAGTGAACCATTTAAATAATGCTTGTTTGCGTTGA
Organism: Nitrosomonas sp. Nm132; assembly: GCF_900100485.1. Taxonomy (GTDB): domain Bacteria; phylum Pseudomonadota; class Gammaproteobacteria; order Burkholderiales; family Nitrosomonadaceae; genus Nitrosomonas. Next base: position 467 of record NZ_FNDH01000090.1, read on the forward strand.
CCATCTGGCAAGAGCGCAATCCCTTTGCTGATTTCTCCCATTGTAATAACGCTGATAAACAGATGTTCATCTGGAACATTATTAACAGCTTCATAAACTGTAACCAATGGTTCTGGCTTATACAGTTCTGATAATACGCATGTATCCAATAAAACCCTCATAGATCAACTGACCGCATGGGACTTTTATCACGCATATCATTTAGATGGTCGATCTCGTAGGGTGGAGAGAGAATATATTGCTTAAAAGTCTTCTTTTGACCAATCAGCCGTTCATATTCGTTTTTGGAAATGATGACAACATCACCATCCCGCCGGTGAACAACTTGAATTCTTCCAATCAGTGCATTATTGAACAGTTCACTAAATTTATTTTTTGCATCTGCAATACGCCATTCATCCATATTTTTCCTACTCAGTCTAGATTAGCTAGACTTATTATAGATCTCATCTTTTAAAATGAGAAACACAATTTAAGATACTCACTTTATTATTGATAACATATTTTATCAATAGTAAACTAAATGAACATACTGATGATGTTCGTTCAAAGCATGCACTCATAAATTACTTATGGTGATGTAGCTATCAGTCTGGATAATTGTGCTATTTATAAGTATGATTTATTTTTACTACTTTATAGCATGAAATAACCATGACTCATCGAATGACGATTACGCTGGATGATGAGACGTTCGCATTTTTGAATCGTGTTGCGAGTAATAATCGCAGCGCATACATCAATCAGCTGTTGCTGCAGGCACGTCAAGAGTGTCTCAAAATGGCCTTACTCCAAGCGAATCAAGAAGAAGCGGCAGATACGAACTATCAGCAAGCATTACCGGCATGGGACAGTACCTTAGCGGATGGGCTCGCCCATGACTGATTTCAAGCAACTGGATATTTACTGGGTTGAGCTGGAACCCACCCAGAATGCGGAAGCAAGAAAGCTAAGATCTTGCGTGATTCTGCAGGGTGACTTGGTGAATATGCAATCGAGAACACTGCTGGTGGCGCCTCTGCTGCCGCAGCATAAAGCCTGGCCGTTTGCGGTCAACCTGGAGCCCACGCAAGATAACGGCCTGGATCAAGCGCGCCATATCAACCTGAAGCAATTACGCGCGATCGATATTTGCCGTATCGGGAAGAAACAGGGCCGGCTGGAAAATCACTACCTGCAGCCGATCAGAGCGGCTTTGAGGATCGTATTGGATTGGTGAGCGGTAAAACACCGCGTAAAGTTGAGCAGCGAGAGGAATAACATGACGGAACTTATTATCACAGGCAATCGCGCCCTGACTGCAAAAGAATTTCAGGGGCTTGCTGATGTTCCACCTGAAGTTGAATGGTTTGCCAACTTAGGCAACGTCGAGACTCGGCGTGCCTATGAAAATGCCCTAAAGGATTTTATGAATTTCACAGGCATTCAGAATCCGGAAGAATTCAGGATGGTAACCCGTGCTCATATTATTGCCTGGCGAGATGATTTGTTGAGTCGATCATTAGGCAGCATGAGCATTCGCCACCGCTTAGCAGCACTATCCTCTTTATTTGAATATTTATGTGAGAAAAACACAGTTACGCATAATCCGGTCAAGGGTGTGAAGCGGCCAGCGGTAGAAAGTTATGAAGGAAAAACTCCGGCTATCGGAGATCATCAGGCGCGCAAATTGCTCGATGCACCGGATGGTAGTTCACTTAAGGGCAAGCGTGATCGTGCGATACTGGCCACCCTGCTTTATCACGCTCTGCGGCGTGATGAGTTGTGTCGGTTAAAGGTTAAGGATTTTAAGCAGGCACGGCGTGGTGTCCCACATATGAAAATATCCGGCAAAGGGGGCAAAACACGTTATGTACCATTGCACCCTGCTGCCAGTGGTTTAATCCATGATTATCTCGATGCTGCTGGGCATGGTCTGGAAGATACTGGTGCATTATTCCGTTCAGTCAGTAATAACCGGATTAAGGAATCACAAAAACCAATTACGCCAGACGGCGTTTATAAGTTGGTACAGAAATACTCTGAAAAACTGGGATTCAAGATCGGTGCACATTCGTTACGCGCAACGGCTGCCACCAATGCCTTGGATCATCAAGCAGACATTGCCAAAGTACAAGAATGGCTGGGTCATGCCAATATTGCTACTACCAGGATTTATGACCATCGCAAAACCCGACCAGAAGATAGTCCCACTTTTAAGGTTGTTTATTGATTGATCTATTACACATTGACAACCCGGTGGACTGCAAGCTCGCATTAACAAGGATTGGGCGCGCTGTTTGCTTTTGGAATGCAAAATTGCTCTTTATCGAGCGCGCTACTTCCTGCTATCTTTTGACTTAAAAGGGGTAGAGACAGAAATTACTAAGGGCTGCTGAGAAATTACCATTGTTGGACTTCACCCGCTCTGCTAGACAAATCATAATGTCTAAAACAGAATGGAGTAAGTCACATGAAGGGTATCAGATACACAGACGAATTTAAGTCTAAGGCAATCAAGCAAATTACAGAACGTGGGCATAATGTTGCAGATGTTGCTCAACGTCTCGGCGTCTCCACCAAAAGCCTCTACAAGTGGAGACGTGAAATAGAGCTTCAAAAGCGTCCAGCCGTTAGTGCTGATGCCGTCGCACTCAAACAAGAAATCGCCAGACTCAATGCTGCATTGAAGCGAGCCACAGAAGAGCGTGACATATTAAAAAAGGCCGCCGTGTACTTTGCCAGCCAGCCCGAGTGAAGTACACGTTCATTGACCAACATCAATCACAATTCAAGATCAGCAGTATGTGTCGTGTACTCAGAATACACCGCAGTGGTTACTACGCATGGAAAGCAGTTCCTTTATCCCAGCGTGCACTTGAGGATAAGTAGGTATGATCATTTCTGGTGTATAGCCGGAGAAGAAAGCGGTGTAACCTATTGATAAAGATCTCGCCAGATCAATCATCAAGATAAGGAAAACACCGCAGTGACAGATAATTATGTTTTTAAACTGAATAAACCAGAACTGGATGATCCGTTACAGGAAGTACTCCGAGAAGGTGCCCGTAAAATGTTGGCTGCGGCCATTGAAGCGGAAGTATCAGCCTTTATTAGACAACATGGTTCTTTAAAAACTGAAGATGATAAGCCGAGAGTGGTCAGGAATGGTTATTTGCCTGAACGTTCGATCCAAACAGGACTCGGTGACATTGAAGTCAAAGTACCGAAGGTTAGGGATCGTTCCAATTCGGGTATCAAGTTTAACAGCAGTTTGACCTGGTCAAGTAAAACCGGACAACCCAGTTAAGCGACTTCTTTCAATTTTTCTGTTTCCACTTCATATTGATTGGGGCTTTTGTACTCCAAG
>NZ_FNDH01000001.1 GCF_900100485.1 Nitrosomonas sp. Nm132
ATAGGCGGGACTGCGTGCAGCACGCGAGGATGAAACCTAGCAGGTAAAGCACCCAGCTATTTTTTCTCGTAATCATCATCATCACTCCTCTGGAAAGTGAGCTCTTGGGCTTAAAGAGCCTGGCAGTACCCACTCGGTGACTTGCCCCTGTAAACCATGATCAGTCGCTAAATACAGATGAAAGACCTCAGGGGGATCGGTTAAATCCAGACTTGGCGCAAAAATCATGCCCTGCGGTATGCCCGCCAGAGGAAAATCGAAAGTTTTGACCAGCTCGCCCGCCCGGGTTAGTTTGTACAGGAGCCGCTGCTGAGGGTTTATGACATAAAGGTGGTTATCCTCCGGGTTGAAGGCCAAGCCGCGCAACCCGCCCAGGCTGCGGGGAAGAGGGATCTCGGAAACCGCCGCGCCGGCAAAGACCCGCCCCGGTTTAGGTGTGACGCGTAAAATGCTCGGTCCCTCCGCATCCAACACATAAAGCACGCCATTGCCCGGATCCAGCGTCATGCCCTGGGGATCGACAATCCCGCTGCCTTGCAAGCCGGAGCGTTGGATGCCCTGGGGATTCATCGCATCCAGCGCCTTGCCTTTGATGGCCAGCAATTGCCCGCGCTGCGTATTCAGCAGAAACAAGCGCGAAAGACCGACACCTTTTGCGCCGGTAGAGAGACTGTCAAGAGCCAGGTTGATAGGGTCAGCCGCCTCGAGCGGGGTGAGGGTAATGCGGCCCTTTCCACCGGTAGGCGGCTCTACCAGCGCGACGCCGGGACTGCCTGTCGTTTGATCATTTAATAACAGCAGCGTATGGGAACCGGGTGGAAACCCCATACCCCCTGCACCCAGAAGATCGGATGCATTTTCACCAAAAAATTCCTCCCGGAAAACATGATCGATTTCAACAATCCGAACTTGTTTCAGCGCTGTTGCAACGGATTGCGCTTTCACTAACGAGCTGTTTCCCAACAATAGTATTGAACTGAGCAAGAAAGTAAGCAATCCGGAGAATAACGTTTTTTTCATAAATCTCTCCCCTTGTCATAAAAATTTTATAAAACTTTTGTATATTCATCGCACCTCAAAATTCGGTTTATATCATCTCTCATCCGGCTTTCTCTCAGCGGGAGAAGGTATAGCTGCCGGATTTTGAGGTGCGATGAGTGTATTTAAATTAAAGCAATTTTCGCGCCAAATTATGATATGTGCCTATTATCAATAGGTTATGACCTCAACCAGCCTATTACTCTGGGGAGTTGTAAAGAAAATCGGCAGAAGACAAATGGTGATGGGCAATCTCACATCCAATTTTTTTATAAAAGTGGACAAATCTCGCTTAACGAATAAGACGCCTCCAGTCATTGCTTGTGAGGTACAGTACGTGCCGATCGTTCACGTGACGCGCGACACTCTTCATCAGTTCGGCGCGGGGAATGCTGAAAAGTATTGCGACAGGTCCGCAGCGATGACGTGATGATGTCAGAGGTACTAACCCGAATATTTCATAAATTGGCACGTGCCCTCACTTGCCTTTTGATTAATAAGAAAGATTTTGCTCAGTCGGGTGTATGAATCACTACACTACTCTTTCTCAAAACTTCCCCTATTAATCAAAATCCTGCGTGATCATCACGCGAATTTATGAAATATTCGGGCTAAGCAGACGAAGAACCGCTCGTGCCGCGTCACGCGTTCCACGCTCTGCCCGGCAGGCGTTATATATGGTACTGGCGCAGAAGATCAGAACGGCCGTTTGTACGACGCGATCCATAATCGTCGGAATCCTCAGGGGGGCACAGCTTGTGCTGTTAGTCTTCAGTAGCCAGACCTGCTTGACCGCTTCCGGTCAGAAGGTGTTACCGGGGCACCTTCCCTCCATCGGCATTCAGCAATTCTCATTATGGGAAAAATGTGGAAGATTCCAATTGACTCAAGCCAAGAATCGGTAATCTGGTAGTAAATACTCTATGAGAAATGCAATATTTATTTGTTCGTGTGGATAAGTCATATGCATTATTGCGCATAATAAGAGTTGCTGACTGGAATTACCTGACTTTCCCGGCAGCACGGGCCGCTCCGCCCCCCTCGTCGCACCGGATCCGTCCCTCACGGGCTTCCGGTTGGTCTTGCGCTCGACCATGCCATGATGCCTCCCGTGTTGCGCCTGTTTCCCTCTTTTATGCATGCCGCCCAATACCGCGACGCAATCTCAGCTTGCTTTCTTCGCTCGCTTCGACTGATACAACGGCCTTCCCGGAAACCTCGGTGGGTCGGCTTTGCGCACATCCATTTCAGGGTCTGCACGATGCTCACTCACGTCGGCCTGTATGCTCGTCAAGTTCCAATAGTACCCTCTACACTGAAGGCTTTAACCGTTTCGTTAACCCGAATATTTCATAAATTCGCGTGATGATCACGCAGGATTTTGATTAATAGGGAAGTTTTGAGAAAGAGTAGTGTAGTGATTCATACACCCGACTGAGCAAAATCTTTCTTATTAATCAAAAGGCAAGTGAGGACACGTGCCAATTTATGCTGGTTAATACAGCATATTCCCCATAACCCAGCTTCTTTGTGTCTCTTCGGCGCAATTTACGGCGTCGGGTCGATTACTTCGTTATTCTCAGGCAGCCTCCTAGTCTCATCTATTTGACAAATCAATGAATTATTTAAAAACACTCTCTTACTCTCAGTATCGGGTTGATAGCCGAGTGCTTGCTTGCTGAACAAGATTTCAAACCCCAGATGTTTGGAATCAAGCTGACGTCTTTCCGGCAGGCGTGAATAATCCGCTGAGTTTTCTTGATTGTTTTGTTTCTGCTCATTTCCTTTATCGCGGACAGTTAATTGACGCAATTGGATGTTAGGTCCATTATCAATGAGTCGTTGCTGGAGCAATGCAATCTGCCGTTCAAATTCTCCATCTAAAACACCATTTTCAGGTGGCAATATACTTAAAGTCAGTGCATAGCAATCTGAGTGCTGTTTATAGGCGCGCATATAAAATTCCATTTTCGGATTAATTTCGTCCCTGATAGCTTGGAATATGGTCCGTATATCCTTAACTGAGTGACTGCCAAAGAAGGCTGTAGAACTAGCTGTAGGCGCAGTAAACTTTAAACTGGTATCAAATTGAACAAGGAGCCGATTCATCATCGGTATAAAGCGCCACGGTCGCAAGGTTACGTAGAAGTACGCCATATAGGCAAGAAGAAAACCGACCAGCATTATAAATTCGGATATACCGTGATACCAACCTGCAAGTCCTATCATGCCAAACAGGAAGTGTAATGAAGCAATGAAGAAAACAACTTTTTGAGGTAGAAAGCCAGCCCGCAATAATAAATGATGCAAGTGATGACGATCTGCTGCAAATGGCGATTTACCCAGCCATATTCGTCGCTGCATGACACTTAGTGTGTCCATAAGGGGTACAGCAAATAACCAGATTGCTGTCACTGGTGTCATGGCTAAATCAGAACTTTGCGAGAGATCGATGAATAGCCAGGCAAAAAGAAATCCGAGCAGCATGCTACCATTATCACCCAGAAAAACTCTCGCACGACGTCGAGAAGCGTAACGAAGGTTGAAATATAAAAAACCTGCTGTACTACCGGCAAGAGCGATAGCAAGCGTAAGATTAGCTACATCACCGATAATGAACGCAACAGCGCTGATTAGCAGCAGGCTGATAAAAGATAACGTTCCCGCTAGTCCATCTATACCATCGATCATATTAAGTGCATTGATCCCCCCGATCGTGGCAAAGATAGTGAAGGGAATTGCAAGCAAACCCAGTTCTAGCATCAGGTTAGGAACAAGGCCGCCAAGATTGCTGAGCACGACACCGCCACCAAGAATCATGATAAGCGCGACAATCGTCTGAATGATCAAACGTACTTTGTAATTAAGATGCTTTAAATCATCCACAAAGCCTGTGGCAAACATGATGCCAGCCCCTAAGCCGAGGCTCAACCACTTGGTTGTCTCCTCGGGTTGGGTATTGACCAGCATGATAAGTGTGATTAATAAAGCTAGAAAAATCCCAACTCCGCCGACAAAGGGTGTAGGCGCGTTGTGTTGCTTATGATTCCCCGGATGATCTGTAATACCGTAAGTAAGTGCGGCTGAAATAGCTAGACGAATACACCCCGCTGCTAACAGCGCATTAAGCATAAAAATTAGCATTTGCTTCATGATTTTAATCTCTCTAGTTAATTTTTCTTTTTCCTCTTGGGGAAATGAGTTGTCCGGAAGTTAATCTGTGCTAATTAATGAGAAAACTAACTTAACCGCTTAACCCGAATATTTCATAAATTCGCGTGATGATCACGCAGGATTTTGATTAATAGGGAAGTTTTGAGAAGGAGGGGTGTAGTGATTCATACACCCGACTGAGCAAAATCTTTCTTATTAATCAAAAGACAAGTGAGGGCACGTGCCAATTTATGAACTATTCGGGTTAACTCCTTGCAAACAATCGGCTATTGACAAATATGTACAATTACGGTCATGAATTGAAACATTTATGTCACGTGTTGTAATAGAAATGTCATATACCCACTCAATTAAATAAGAAGCAAGAAATGTGCCTTGTTTTATTATTACTTATAATTCATATTGTTATATATAATAAAGATGAGTCTATGTAAAAATTTTCGACAAAAAATCAGCTAAAAAATATCCCCCGGCAAAGCCGAGGGCTTTAACCCGAATATTTCATAAATTGGCACATGCCAATTTATGAAATATTCGGGTTAATTTTATGAGCCGCTCAAAGCGAAAAAAATGGGGTCGCTTACGCGACCCCATTTTTTTCGGCTACCTTCAGGTAGCCGGTTATCGCCACAGATTCATCTGATCCAAGCGCTTATCTTTTTTCTCCTGGTAGCGTATATATTCCCGTATCATTTGTTCATTTTGTCCGACCGTTGACACGAAGTAGCCTCTCGCCCGGAAATGCCGCTCTACAAAGTTACGTTTACGCTCTCTATATACCCGCGCTAAATGAATCGTGTGCTTGGCGGCTCACGATCCGAGTTTCGCTGATGGACTCCCGTATATGCCAAACTGCTACTGTCACCCCGACATAGCCTGGAGATTTCCCGTCATGGGTTAAAATACACTGATCAAAGAAATATGTACGAATACGTAGACGCAGGGTTTAATAAATCTCTGGAATCCAGCGCCGGCCGACCATGGTCGTCTGATCATCATAGGCGCGCTCCGTGATGCGCTTGGGCAGTTTGATCTTCTTGTGCGGTATGCGCTCGTAGGGAATCTGCTTCAGCAGATGCGCAATCAGATTCAGGCGCGCGCGCTTCTTGTCGTCCGAATGCACGATATGCCAGGGCGCGAAATCCGTGTCGGTGGCGGTTAGCATCTGGTCACGCGCGCGCGAATAGTCGTACCAGCGCTCGCGCGAGGGCAGATCCATCGGCGACAGTTTCCATTGACGCACGGGATCATCGATGCGCGCGCGAAAGCGCCGCTCCTGTTCCTCATCTCCGACTTCCAGCCAGTATTTGAGCAGGAGGATGCCGCTTTCCACGACCTGCTTTTCCACAAATGGCGTTAGCTCCAGGAAACGACGGTGCTGCGCTTCGGTACAAAAACCCATCACATGCTCCACGCCAGCGCGGTTGTACCAGCTGCGGTCAAAGATGACGATCTCGCCCGCCGCGGGAAAATGCGCCATATAGCGTTGAATGTACATCTGCGATTTCTCGCGGTCGGTAGGCGCCGGCAAGGCGACGACCCTGAACACGCGCGGACTGACGCGCTCGGCGATGGCCTTGATGACGCCACCCTTGCCGGCTGCGTCACGGCCCTCGAATACAATCATGATGCGCTGACCGGTGGCGATGACCCAATCCTGCACGGCGCATAGTTCCGCCTGCAAGTCGAGTAATCCCTTATCGTAGTCCTTACGTTTCAATTTGGATTTGCCGTGCGTCTCTGCATCCTTCTCTCCAACCTTTTCCGGAGACTCATTGTTATGCCCCTTTTTCATGTCCACTCACTCCTTTTAGTAATGAATTGCCATCATCTGCAGCACTCCCCCGTCCCTCCCGCGCCAGGATGGTCTCGACGGCAGAATGGACGGAAAAGAAAATATTGTCCGCACCGATCTTCTGGCCTAGCCCCATTGGCTGTCCGTACTTGCGCATATACAGCTTCGGCCGCGCCACCACCAGATGCACACCACGGATTTTCAATTCGGTGACCAGATCGTCGACGGCCTGTGCGCCAGTACTGTCAAGCTGGCTGATGGATTCCGCGTTGAGCACGAACCAGCGCGGCCTGGGTTCGGCGCCATCCACCAGAGAGAGTATCCGCACCTTGAAATAATCGGCATTAAAGAACAGCAGCGGCGCATCGAAGCGGTAGATGATCATGCCTGGAACGGGCCGGGCGTCCTCCGAAAAACTGAGGTCGTTGTAGCCTTCCAGGCCTGGAACAATGCCCTGCAGCGTATCTGCGGGCCGGTAAATCTTGATGAGCACATTCAGCAACGCCAGCATGATAGCGATCACCACACCCGGCAGCACGCCGATGGTCAGCACCCCTATCGTCGTCAACAAGGACAAACTGAACTCGAAGCGATCGATCACGCGCAGACGGCGTATACCGGCCGCATCCAGCAGGCCCCAGGCGGAAAAGATCAGTACCGCGGCCAGCGCCGGGACGGGCAAGTGTCCTAGCGGTTGTGTCAGAAACAGCGCAACCCCGGCCGTGGCCAACGCAGCAATCACGGAAACCAATTGAGTCTTGCCACCACTGGCATCATTGACCGCCGTACGCGAGTCGGCGCCAGTCACCGCGAATCCACCGCACAGGCCCGATGCCATGTTGGCAAAGCCGATCGCGCGCATCTCCTGATCGGCATTGATGTTATAGCCATTGCGCGCTGCAAAGCTACGCGCCGTCAGCATGCCACTGGTAAAGCAGACAATCACCAGGCCGACTGCGCTCATAAAAATGCCTTGTACTCCCTCATAACCGAGACCCGGGAGTGCGAATGACGGCAGGCCGGACGGAACCTCCCCGACCAGCTTGACCGCGCGCGCATCCAACCCCAACAGAAACACACCCAGACTGGTGGCCAGCAGCGCGATCAGCGCAGCCGGCGCCCGGGGAAGATAGCGCCGGGTCAGAACCAGCAGCGCCAACGTCGCCAGCCCCACGCCCAGGCTGTAACCATGTATCTCGCCGAGGCGTTTGGTCAGTTCCAGCAGCGACGGCCCAAAATCCCGGCTCACCACCGCGATACCCAACAGCTTGCCCAGCTGTCCGGCGATGATGCTGAGCGCAATGCCGTTGAGAAAACCGATCAGGATCGGGCGCGAGAAGAAATTGACGATGAAGCCCATGCGGGTCATGCCACCGAAGACCATCAGCAGACCCGCCGTGAGCGCCATGGCAGCCGAGAGCTTCAGGTAATAGTTCAGATCGCCCTCCGCTATCGGCAGCAGCAGCGCAGCGATCATCGCGCAGGTAGCCGCATCCGGCCCGAGCACCAGCTGCCGCGACGAACCGAACAAGGCATAAACCAGCACCGGCAGTATGCTCGCGTAAAGGCCGACCTCAGGCGGAAAGCCCGCCAGGGTGGCATACGCAATCGCCGTGGGCACCTGCACTGCTGTCACCGACAGCCCAGCGACCACATCATGCGTCAACCACTCCTTACGATACTGGCGCAGATCGCGCAACAACGGTATCCAGTCAGTCAACATGATGCCCACCCTTTCCGCTGATTATCAGTAGCAAAGTATGGCGCGCGATCATCAGTTCTTCGTCAGTTGGAATGACCCAGACCGGGAGGGCGCTGCCTTCCGTTGAAATACGCGGGCCGCCGCGCGCATTGGCAGCGGTATCGAGCGACACGCCCAGCCAGGCGCAGGCCTGCAGAATACGCGCGCGGATCGCTGACGAGCGCTCGCCGATCCCGGCGGTGAATACCAAGCCGTCCACGCCGCCAAGCACCGCCGCGAGCGCGCCGATCTGCTTGACGGTGTAGTGCACGAAATACGCAACCGCCAGCTGAGCACGCGGCTCTTGGCTTTCCAGCAGCACGCGCATGTCGTTGCTGATGCCGGACAAACCGAGCAAGCCCGATTCCCGGTACAGCAGCTTCTCCAGGTCAACACCCGACAGGCCGCGCTGATTGATGAGGTGCAGCAATACCCCCGGATCGAGCGCACCTGGCCGCGTTCCCATCGGCACGCCATCGAGCGGCGAGAAGCCCATGGTGGAATCTACACTCTTGCCTGCTCGCAGGGCGCACAAGCTGGCCCCGCTGCCGAGATGCGCCACGATCACCCGTCCATCGGAAATCCCGGGTGCGACCTGCGGCAGCATCGCCGCGATGTACTCGTAGGACAATCCGTGGAAACCATAACGCCGCACGCCGGATTCATAGTATTCCCAGGGCAGCGCATAGAGATCGGCAAGCTGCGGATGAGTTCGGTGAAACGCCGTGTCGAAACACGCCACCTGCGGCACCTGCGGTTGCGCCTCGCGCACCGCGCGGATCGCCGCCAGGTTGTGCGGCTGGTGCAGGGGCGCGAGCGGGATCAAGCGCTCCAGCGCCGCGAACACCTCGGCATCAATCAGCAGAGGATGGGAAAATTGGGCACCGCCATGGACGACGCGATGGCCCACGGCAAGCAGTGGTTCATGTTGAAAGCGCTCGTGCAGCCAGGCACCGGCGAGCCTGATGGCGTCTTTCACACCCCTGACTTCGGCAACCGCGAAATCGCGCTCGACCACGACGCTCCCCGCGGCATCTGTTACGCACAAACGCGGGCGCGTACCGATCCCATCGAGTTGCCCGCGCTCGGCCAACTGCAAAGTTGCCGCATCGTCCGCGCGAAATACCGAAAATTTCAGACTCGATGACCCCGCATTGACGACCAGCACGATACGGCTGCTCATGCGCGCGCCTCGAGCACCACCACGCTGCGCGGTGCAACGGGGTAGACTCCGGCCACGACTGGCTGTTGGCGCTCGCGAGCAAAAATATCGGCAGGAGAGGATTGAGCGGTGTCGAGCGCCAGATGCCAGCGCCGCCCGCGCATCAGCGGCAAAGGCGCTTCTACGGGCTGATCCGACATATTCAGGATCGCGTGCAGGTCCTCTTCGTCATCGCGCAAAGCAGCGATCGTATAAGCCAGCAGCCGTGCCTGCGGATCGTGCCAGGACGGCTCGTTGAGGCGCGCTCCATGCCAGGCGATATCGGGCATATCCCGCCCGGGTAGCGGTGCGCCCGTAAAGAACCGGTTGCTGGTAAGGCTGGGATGGCGGCGGCGCAACGCGATCAGCTCACGGGTATAACGCAGCATGCCGGCATTGCGCTCGGTGAACCGCCAGTCGAACCAGCTAAGCGCGTTGTCCTGGCAATAGGCGTTGTTATTGCCGCGCTGCGTGCGCAGCACTTCGTCACCGGCCAGCAGCATGGGCACCCCGCGCGACAGCATCAGGAGGGTCAAAAGATTTTTCGCCTGCCGTATACGCAATGCGTTCACGGCAGCATCGCCAGTCTCGCCCTCAACGCCGCAGTTCCAGCTCAGATTGTCGTTGCTGCCATCACGATTGTCTTCCCCGTTAGCTTCATTATGCTTAGTGTTGTAGCTCACCCAATCGTAGAGCGTGAAACCGTCGTGGCAGGTAATGAAATTAATACTGCTAATCGGCTTGCGTTTGTCGTCGGCGTAGAGATCGGCACTGCCGGTGATACGTGTCGCCACTTCACCAATGAGCCCGGGGTCCCCGCGCACAAAGCGGCGCATCACATCCCGGTAGCGGCCATTCCATTCCGACCAGGCCATACCGGGAAACGCACCGACTTGATACAACCCGGCTGCATCCCAGGCCTCGGCGATCATCGGCACCCGCGCAAGGATGTGCGAGGATTCGATGACCCAGGGCAAAGGCGGGTTGGCGAGCGGCACGCCATTGTCACCGCGCACGAAGACGCTGGCAAGATCGAAGCGGAAACCGTCCACTCCGAGTACCTCCACCCAGTATTCCAGGCAATGTACGATGAATGCCGTCACCAATGGATGATTACAGTTCACGGTATTGCCGCAACCAGTAAAATCGAGGTAACGGCGCTGGTCGATGGCATCGAGGTGGTAAATAATGTCGTTGGCGAGCCCGCGGAAATGAATCACCGGGCCCGCTTCGCCCCCCTCCGCCGTGTGGTTGAAAACCACATCCAGCAGCACACCAATATCAGCCGCATGCAGCGCATCGACCAAGTCGCGGAACTCCTGAGCGGCGCGCGCTGGTTCGATGCAATATCCCGGATGCGGTGCCCAGAAACTGTGTGTGCTGTAACCCCAATAATTATGCAGCCCACGCCCCGCCACACCGGGCGGCACATCCTGCGTGTCGAAAGCCATCACCGGCAACAGCTCGACATGGGTCACGCCCAGCGCCTGCAGATAGGGAATCTTCTCCTTAAGTGCGGCGAAGCTGCCAGGGTGTCCCACTGCCGCCGACGGATGGCGGGTGAAACCGCCCACATGCAACTCATAGATCACCGCGCCTTCCAAGCTGACCTGCTTCCAATGCGATGCAGATGTTGCTCGCGGGAGCGGCTCGGCGACAATGGCACGCAAGCGATTCGAGCGGCTGTCCTGCTCAGTGCAGGCGAGCCTGCGATTCCACAGCGCATCGCTCACTGCCTGCGCCCAGGGATCGAGCAGTTCTTTTTCAGGATAGAAACGCCGCCCGGTCGTGGCTGTGTCGCCAGCGCCATCCATACGCCAGGTGTAATAGGTTCCGACCGGCAAACCCTCCACGAACACGTGCCAGAAGAAGAAACTGCGGTTCTGTTCGGAATCAAGCGGGATGATCTGAAACGGCGCGAGACTGTCCGCGCTGGCATACAACAGCAGATCGACCCGGTTCGCATATTGACTGAAAATGCAGAAGTTCACGCCTTCTGCCCCGGCAGCGGCGCCGGGCGGAAACCGGGTTCCCGGCCGGATCGTATAAGGCGGCGAAGTCTTGTGACCGATCGCCGATATCAAATCGGTTTCGTCTGCGTTGCGCGTGCTTGGTGATCTCGCTTTAGTTTGCGACGACATGGCCATGCTCCCTACAACTTCACCGTTACCGGCTGGACATTCCAAATTTCGTCGCAGTACTCGCCGATAGCGCGATCGGAGGAGAATTTACCGCTGCGCGCGGTATTGAGGATCGACATGCGCGTCCAGTTTTCCTTATCCTGCCACGCAGCACTCACTTGCTCCTGGCACGCGATATAGGCGGCGTAATCTGCCAGCACCAGGAACGGATCAGACTGGGTCAGGTTGTCGACAACGGAACGGAATACCTCGGTATCCCCCCGGGAAAAATGACCGCTGCTGATGAGTTCCAGCGTCATGCGCAACTCGGCGTTACCAGCAACGCAGTCAGCCGGCCGGTAGCCTTCACGCTTGATGCGCTCCACCTCCTCAGCGGTCAAGCCAAACAGGAAAAAGTTCTCCGCCCCCACTTCTTCACGCATCTCCACGTTGGCGCCATCGAGCGTGCCGATAGTGAGCGCGCCGTTGAGCATGAACTTCATGTTGCCGGTACCCGATGCCTCCTTGCCGGCAGTGGAGATCTGTTCCGACAGATCGGCGGCCGGATAGATAAGGTGGGCATTCTGGACATTAAAGTTGGGCACAAAAGCGACCTTCATGCGCGTATTCACATCCGCATCAGCATTAACCGTCTCAGCCACGGCATTGATGAGCTTGATGATACGCTTGGCCATGAAATAGCCGGGCGCGGCTTTACCGCCGAAGATGAACGCGCGTGGCGGAATCGCCAGCCCCGGATGCGCTTTGAGGCGGCGGTAGAGCGTGACGATGTGCAATACGTTCAAATGCTGGCGCTTGTATTCGTGGATCCGTTTAACCTGAATATCGAATAGCCAGCTGGGGTCGAGCTCGATGCCGGTGCGCGCATGGATGTAATCGGCTAGGCGCTTCTTATTGGCTTCTTTGACCGCGCGCCATTTGCGCCGGAAGGCGGCATCATCAGCCTTGGCCTCGAGCTGGCGCAGCTGTCCCAGATCCGCCGGCCACTGCTCGCCAAGCGTGTCATTGAGCAACCCGCGCAATTCCGGATTGGCGAGCACCAGAAAACGGCGTGGCGTGACGCCGTTGGTCTTGTTACTGAAGCGCTCCGGCCACAGCTCATAAAAATCCTTCAGCACGCTGGCTTTGAGCAGATCGGAATGCAGCGCGGCCACGCCGTTGATGGCGTGGCTGCCGACGGTGGCGAGATGCGCCATGCGCACCCGTTTGTCATCCCCTTCGCCAATTAAGGACATCCTGGCCACACGCGCCTCATCGCCTGGAAACCTGGCACGCACCTCATCGAGAAAACGGCGGTTGATTTCGTGAATGATCTCCAGATGCCGCGGCAACAACGCCTGGAACATCGGCAGCGGCCAGGTTTCCAGCGCCTCGGGCAACAGCGTGTGATTAGTGTAACCGAAGGTCTGCACGGTGATCACCCAGGCCGTCTCCCAATCCAATCGCCGCTCGTCCACGAGCAAGCGCATCAGCTCAGCCACCCCAATGGAAGGATGCGTATCGTTAAGCTGCACGGCAAACCGTTGGGCAAAATGCTCCACCGGAACACCCGTGAGATCGAGCAGGTGCAGCATATCCTGCAGTGAGCAGGAAACGAAAAAATACTGCTGTCCCAGGCGCAGCCGCTTGCCGATTTCCGGCTCGTCGTTGGGGTAAAGCACCTTGGTGACCGTTTCGGAAACCACCTTGTCATTCACCGCCTGATAGTAATCACCGGTATTGAACGCCTGGAAGTTGAAAGATTCCACCGCTTCAGCGCTCCACAGCCGCAAGGTGTTACAGGTATTGACACCATAACCCTGAATAGGCGTGTCGTAGGCAGTGCCCCTCACCACGCGGTACGGCACCCAGCGCACGCGATCGCTGCCCGCTTCATCGCGATAATGTTCAGTGTGGCCACCCCAATTGACGTAGTAGGCAATTTCGGGCTTGGCAATCTCCCACGGATTGCCGTAGCGCAGCCACTTGTCGGTGATCTCCGTCTGCCAGCCATCCTGGATCTCCTGGTCAAAGATACCGAACTCATAGCGGATGCCGTAGCCAATGGCAGGACGTTGCAATGTCGCCAGCGAGTCGAGATAACAGGCGGCGAGCCTCCCCAGGCCGCCATTGCCCAGCCCCGGCTCTTCCTCGCAGGCCATGATATTGTCGAGATCCTGACCCAACTCGGCCAGCGCGGTGCGGGCTTCTTGTTCGATGTCGAGATTTACCAGATTATTACCCAGGTGGGGCCCCATGAGAAATTCCGCCGAGAGATAGCAGGCAACCTTGCGGCTGAGATCAAAATAGGTCTGGGTGGTGCTCATCCAGCGCTGCTGCATGCGATCGCGCACCGCCAGTGCCAGTGCGCGGTAATAGTCATGCGCAGTCGCCACCGCCGCCAGGCGCCCAACGGAATAGTGCAGATGGTCCATGACTGCTTGCTTGAGCACGGCAGCCTGCATGCCAGTGCGCACATCCGCACCGATCAGACCCGTAGCGACCGCTGATTCCACAGTTTTTGCTTGTGCTTGTTTTGGGAGTGTTCTACCGTTCATGATTTTGATTCCTCTCGATGTCTTTTTGAACTCTGTCCAGCTTCGGCCATCTTCGTTCCGCAGTTGATTCTCGTCAGTGAGTATGCGATCCACTCAGCGACTTCATGACCTAACCCGCAGTCTTGCTTTTAGCATGCTCGGCTAACCAGAGCGCATGGTGTTCTCGAATAAGGGCAATCGCCTCATCGGCGCTATCCACGCAACGTGGAATCTTCATGTCTGCGGCGTTGGCCAATTCGAATCCCGGGCGCAACATCATCTGCGTCGCCCAGTCGACCAGACCCTGCCACATGGGACCGGTAAAGATGAGCGGAGTATCGTGCAGATGCCTCACCTGCAACAGCTGCCAGATCATCGTGGACTCGAGCACCGTGCCGATGCCACCCGGCGCGACAATAAAAGCATCAGACAACAGCACAAAGTGATGCAGACGAGTAAAAAACGTCTGATGTTCAAAAGCCTGCTCAACGAATGGATTGACCTCCTGCTCAAACGGCAGCTTCACGCGGATGCCGATGCTCTGCGCCCGTTCCGGCGCGTTAGCCGCCTCCGCGCCCTCGTTGGCGGCCTGCATCAAGCCCGGCCCTCCGCCCGTCACGATGTCGCAGCCCATGGCTGCCAGCGCCTCGGCCATGCGCTTAACCTCTTGATATACCCAGTGTCCGGGTTGGGTGCGCGCCGAGCCAAAAATTGTGACCCGGTAGCGTTCGCGCTTGGACGGACGCAGACGGGTTAGATTGTTTACCGATGCCCACAGGCCGAATATCGTTTCAACGAGGATGCGCTTGACCGCTTCCTCGTCAGCCAGGCTTACGGTTGTTTGCCGCGGGATAGGTGAAGATGGTTGCTCGCTCATATGGGCCCCTTCTCAATACGGCCACACCCAATTGGTGAATTCATCGCGATCGGTGCCATGCTCATGCGCATAGGCGAGATTCTGGATGATCTCGTTCTTCATCTGCTCCTTCAGATGCGCGGCTCTCGCGGCAAGCCCGGGCACCCGGTCGATGACATCGATCACCAGCGTAAAGCGGTCGGTCTGATTCAAGATCGCGAGCTCCAGCGGCGTATTGATGTTGCCGCGTTCTTTGTAACCACGCACGTGAAGGTTTTCGTGATTCTTGAAGCGATAGGCAAGCTTGTGAATCAGCCAGGGATAGCCGTGAAAATTGAAAATCACCGGTTTGTTGGTCGTGAACAGACTATCGAACTCGCGGTCCGTTGAGCCGCACGGGTGTTCCGCCACCGGCTGCATTTTATAGAGGTCCACCACGTTGACGAAGCGCACCTTCAGATCAGGCAAGTGCTCGCGCAGCAAGGCGGTTGCCGCAAGCGCCTCCTGGGTCGCCACGTCGCCGCAGGAGGCCATTATCGCATCCGGCTCGACACCCTCATCGTTGCTGGCACGACGCCAGATGCCGATACCCTTGGCGCAGTGCACGATCGCCTCGTCGATGGTAGTGAACTGCAGGTGCTTCTGTTTATCGGCAACGATGACATTGATGCAGTCCGTCGAGCGCAGGCATTGATCCGCGATCACCAGCAAGGTGTTGGCGTCGGGCGGCAGATAAATACGGGTAACACTCGGACTCTTGTTAGTGACCAGATCGATGAAACCCGGGTCCTGGTGCGAAAAGCCGTTGTGATCCTGACGCCACACCGTGGAAGACAGCAAAATGTTCTCCGATGCCACTGGGGCACGCCAGGGCACATGGTTCTTGGAGATATCTAGCCACTTGGCGTGCTGATTGAACATGGAGTCGATCACATGGGCGAAGGCTTCATAGGTATGGAAAAAGCCGTGCCGTCCGGAGAGCAGATAACCTTCCAGCCAGCCGATCAAGGTGTGCTCGGAGAGCATTTCCATCACCCGTCCATCGCGGGACAATTCGCCGCCATCCGCGTCCTCGGGCAACAATTCCGCCATCCAAACCTTCTTGCTTACCTCGTAGATCGACTGCAGGCGGTTGGAGGCTGTCTCATCGGGACCGAACACGCGGAAGTTGGTCATGTTGTTGCGCATCACATCGCGCAGGAATTCACCCAGCGGCTTGGTATTTTCGTACAGCACCTTGCCGGCCTGTGCGACCTCCACCGCATAGTTGCGGAAATCCGGCAGTTTGAGATCCTTGCGCAGCAGGCCGCCGTTGGTGTGCAGGTTGGCGCTCATGCGCCGCTGTCCCTGCGGGGCAAGCGCGCGCAGTTCCGGAATGAGCCGGCCGCTCGCATCAAACAATTCCTCGGGCTGATAACTGCTCATCCAGTTTTCCAGCAGCTTCAGGTGCGCGGGATTGGTGCGGACATCCGAGAAAGGTACCTGATGGGAGCGCCAGGAACCTTCAGCCTTATGGCCATTGATCTCCTTCGGCCCGGTCCAGCCCTTGGGCGTGCGCAACACGATCATCGGCCAGCTCGGCAGCTCGGCCTTGCCGCTCTCGCGCGCTGTCTTCTGGATGGCGCGGATCTCAGCGATGACCGTATCCAGTGTCTGCGCCATGATCTGGTGCATCGCATCGGGATCGTCCCCCTCGACAAAATAGGGTGTATAGCCGTAGCCGTGGAAAAGCGCGGCCAGCCGGTCGTGACTGATGCGCGCCAGGATGGTCGGGTTAGCGATCTTGTAGCCGTTGAGGTTCAGAATCGGCAGCACCGCACCGTCGCGGATTGGATTGATAAATTTATTCGAGTGCCAAGCGGTGGCGAGCGGCCCGGTCTCGGCCTCACCATCGCCCACCACGCAGGCGACAATCAGGTCAGGGTTGTCCAGGCAGGCGCCATAGGCATGGGACAGGCTATAACCCAGCTCGCCGCCCTCGTGAATGGAGCCGGGCGTTTCCGGGGTGACGTGCGAACCGATTTGGCCAGGAAAGGAAAACTGCTTGAAGAACTTGCGCATTCCCTCCGCGTCTTCGCTCTTGTCGGGATAGACCTCGGAATAGGTGCCTTCGAGATAGGTCGGCCCAATCACACCGGGCGCTCCGTGACCCGGGCCAGCCATGAAAATCACATCGAGATCGTCACGCTTGATGACCCGATTGAGGTGCGCCCAGACGAACGACAGCGCCGGGCTCGCACCCCAATGTCCGAGCAGCCGATGCTTGACATGCTCGATCTTGAGCGGCTCCTTGAGCAGCGGATTGTCACGCAGGTAGATCATGCCCACCGAGAGGTAATTGCAAGCGCGCCACCAGGCGTTCATCGCGCGCAATTCTTCGGCGCTGAGCGGATTGCTGGCAGGGGTAGATCTTTGTTCGGCGTTGGTCATTTTCAGCACTCCTTCTTTCTATCAAGGGATATAACAAATAGATTATTGAAATACCCTTACTAAAGATATACGTGCAAACACGTAGACTTAGACCTATTTGAGACGAGCGATCCATCCATCCTTTTATGGGTTCAAGCGACGTAACCTATCAAAAATAGGATATATTTTTGTCTATCCGGCAAATGACAGCCAAGGAGAAAAATGCACAACAGTTTGGATCCAGTTTGACTCGAAGAACCCGTTAAATCTGAACAGTACCTGGGCGGCCAGCAGGCTGGGAAAGTTAAAAATTTTGGCGATGACGCTGAATGTGTATTTTATGTGAGAGTGGGGTGCAACGCCGATACTTTCTGCCCTGCTCAGATAGTTAACGCGAATTTATGAAAAATTCGGGTTAATCTGAACGCTTGTCAAAAAAAGTTTAAATTCTAGGTGTTTGCACGTATTTTTTTAGCCAGTGTATTTCGATAATCTAGGGAAGCGTCATCGCTTAACCCGAATTTTTCATAAATTCGCGTGATGATCACGCAGGATTTTGATTAATAGGGAAGTTTTGAGAAAGAGGGGTGTAGTGACTCATACACCCGACTGAGCAAAATCTTTCTTATTAATCAAAAGACAAGTGAGGGCACGTGCCAATTTATGAGCTATTCGGGTTAACAATTCAAGGCGTTTATACTGCCTATCCTCCTCAAACTGATCCTTTTCAAGGAGATAAACCATGTTCAATTCAATATCCATTCGCTTGGCCATCGGCGTTTTCGGTGCAGTTTTTGGCAGTTGGGTGTTAGCTCAAGGCGATCCTTTGCTTCAGCAAGCCCAATCCGAGTGCCAGAGCATTGCCCAGCAACAAACTGGCTATAATCCCGGCGCTACCCAGCCACAGGCGGGCGGACGGGCGAAGGGTGCGGCGGCTGGCGCCATGGCCGGAGCCGTCAAGGGCAAAAGCAAGGCTGACCAGTACGGCAACGTGCCCGAAAGTGTCGCCGAGGAATACACCCATAGCCAGATGGAAGAAAAAGCGAAGATGGGGGCCGCTGCGGGCGCGGCCAAGCAACGCCAGCAGCGTCGTCAGGATACAGCGGCCCAGGATGCTTACAACCAGGCGTTTGCTTCCTGCATGGCCGCTAAAGGATTCCCGGCGGGGAATTAAACTGCTATCCACTAACGATTAAAATCGTCTGTACCCAACTAAGCGCGCATGAGTCCAAGCATTTAAAGTGAAAGTTACTGTCTAGAGGCGGTTACCTTAGCCGTGTGATGAAAATCAATGGCTTATCTGTCCTAGCGCAAGCTGACTCTAATCTGTGATCCAGCAAGGGCCAAGCAATATACGTAACCAGGACATATCATGGCAAATCTGAAAATCACACGAAGGGAATGGCTAGCCGGTACTTGCGGATTAGGTCTGGGGATAGCTTTAAGCATCGCAACCAAAGCACCCTCCTCAAGATCAGTTGACATGGAGTCTTATCCGCGAAATGCAGACGAGGCGCTAGCACGATTGAAGAACGGAAACCGACGCTTCATGGAAGATAAGTCGCTTCATTTACATGAAAAAGCTTCCTGGCGCAGTCAGCTAGTTGAATCGCAAAAACCTTTTGCCACTGTTCTGGGTTGCAGCGATTCGCGCGTACCACCCGAACTCGTCTTTGATGTGGGATTCGGAGATCTTTTCACAATTCGGCTAGCTGGCAACATCATCGCAGAAGACGTGATTGGCTCCTTGCAATATGCCGTGGCACATCTCAAAACACCGCTGGTTGTCATACTTGGCCATGAAGGTTGCGGCGCTGTTACCGCCACCGTGGAGAAAATACTGCACAAGACCAAAGAACTTGAGCATATCGAGGCGCTGATTCAATTAATCAAACCTGGACTAAAGAAACTTGATCTGAAGCTGGATCACGATAGCTTGTTAAGTGCCGCCGTAGAGATGAATGTCCGTTGGTCCATGCAGCGGCTGTCGACTCTACCGGAAGGCGAACGCGCATTGCGAGAAAAGCGTGTCACGCTGGTTGGAGGCGTTTACGAGTTGGTAACGGGGCGCATTCGCTTTCTCGAATAAGAAGCTGCCTGCAAAATGGTCTTCGCAAGATAAGCATCACAAAAACCATCGTGAGCGCCATCCTGTATGTCATCACAGGCTGTATCCAGTAACCAGGCGATGCCGAATGATTTTCCGCCATAACGGACTGATGGATGATCTTTTTACCAGATGGAACAAGCGGGCTACGCCGGAAACCGAATCAACTGAGCGAATAGAGCACTTATTAAACATTGGATCTCTCCTCGCCTGGCGAAGGTAACTGCTGTGATCCGTTTCCAGGAGTAAAGCATGACACAAGAAAAAAACCTGACTCACAATCGCTTGAAGACACCACGCGCGGCCGCTGTTGCTGGTATTGTATTTTCGGTGTTGTATATCACGAGCCTGGTGCTCGTCCGGCTTTCGGTCCCGGCCGATCCGCACGATGCAGGAGCGTGGCTGGCGAGTGGCACGAAGACCGTCAAGCTGGCGCTGTATCTGCTGCCGTTCGCAGGCATCGCCTTTTTATGGTTCATCGGCGTGCTGCGGGACCGGATTGGTGCCTACGAAGACCGCTTTTTTGCCACCGTGTTCCTCGGCAGCGGCCTGCTGTTTCTGGCCATGCTGTTTGCTTCGGGAGCAGTGGCGGCAGGTATCATGATCAGCTACAGCGCCGCCACGCCCGACAAGCTCGTCGAATCTGGCATTTACACGTTTGGTCGCACTGTGGTATATCAGATCGTTAACGTCTATGCGATGAAAATGGCAGGGGTATTTATGATCTCAATCTGCACAGTCGCTGTTCGTACCAAGATTTTCCCGCAGTGGATCGCGTTTCTCGGGTATGCAATGGCGCTGCTGTTGTTACTGAGCATCGGATATTTTTACTGGACGCCGCTGGCGTTTCCACTGTGGGTGCTGCTGGTCAGCTCGTATATTTTGCTGACAAATCTCAGGAGCAAGCCGAACGCAGCTCCCCCAGCGGTTAACCCGAATATTTCATAAATTCGCGTTAAGTCATAACAGCCTGCAAAACGACACCGCGCTGCTTTGATGCGCAGGTCTACTGGGATAATGATTCCATATTCAGCCAGGCCTGAAACAGCTTGTAGCTCAACGCCAACACAATAGCACCGACGAACAGCCCGACGATACCGGATAACAGCATACCGCCGATCGCGCCTAAAAAGATCACCACCATGGGCACGCCGACACCGCGCCCCAACAGCAATGGCTTTAGCACGTTATCCAGCACCATAATCAACGTGCTCCAGATCAGGAATAGCACCGCGGTAGGCGTATCACCGGTTGCGAATACATAGATTATGGCTGGAATGACAATGAGCCCCACCCCGATCTGCACCACCGCCAGGATCAGGCACAATAATGCCCATATTCCGGCGCCGGGCACGCCGGCAAAGATAAAACCGAGACCTGCCAGCAGCGACTGGATAACGGCAACGCCCAACACGCCACGGGCGACGCTGCGAATGGTGGCTTCGGCCAGGTTGGCGAAGTCATCGCCGCGCTCGCCCACCAATCGCCGGGCTATGCCATGAGCAAGCTGATAGCTGTTGGCGGAATGCGCCAGCAAGACACCGGCAATCACGAACGCAGCAATGAACATAATCATGCCCAGACCCGCGCTGGCAGCGGCATTGAGGAGCCAGGCGCCTACCGCTTTGAATTGGGGTTGCAGCAGTTTCAGGGCATCGGTCAAATTCGTTGAAGCAAGGTTCCATATTTTCGCGACCGGTTCCCCAATGAGTGGCCAATTCTTGACAGTCTCCGGCGGTGGCGGAATAGCAAACTGCCCCTGGTGAAATTGCTCCGCCAGTTCTACCACATTTTCCACCAGCAGCTTTGTCAACGTGACGGTGGGTACCATTAATAGCGCCAACAACACGGTGATCAGCAGCGTCGCCGCAATGACGCGGTGACCAGCCAGCAGATTGATTAACTTGAGATAAAGAGGATGGATCGCTACTGCGATAATGATTCCCCACACCACCGGGATAATAAACGGCTGCAATATTTGAAAACACCAGATCAGCACGATCGCCAGCACACCCAGGCGTATGGCCGTTTCCACGGTTTTGCTGAACAAATCGTCGTGCGGGGGAGGTACGATATTTGAAGACATTGGGAGCTCCTTGTGCATTGTTTTGAGCTTGCGCCCGATGCGCCGGTTTCACTTCCCATCACCCGAAAACACCTCAGAGGCATGACAGATTAGCAACCTTGATGGCATTCGGTGACAGCCGTCGGCGTACTGTTCCATCATTTCACTTTCCGTGGCAATGGATAGGGAAAATAAACGCCATTTTTTATTAAGCTCTGATGCTTCAATAGATTATTGAAATATGCTGGCTAAAAAAATACGTGCGAACACGTAGCAGTAAACCTTATAGACAAATAATCAAAAAATCCTTTTTTGGCCTAGCCCGAATATTTCATAAATTCGCGTGATGATCACGCAGGATTTTGATTAATAGGGGAAGTTTTGAGAAAGAGGGGTGTAGTGATTCATACACCCGACTGAGCAAAATCTTTCTTATTAATCAAAAGACAAGTGAGGGCACGTGCCAATTTATGAAATATTCGGGTTAAGCCATGCCATAGTTCAAAAGCTGGAGGTATTTTTGGCCTTCGAAGCAAATTAGAAGAGATCGCAGACCTTTACAGTTAGTCTGAGCAGGAACAAATTTGCGCCATCGCGCTGCGTCATTGATCTGTATTGATCTTTGTGGATTATAGCCAACCCTGTGAACGATACCACGCTATGGCATCGCGGGCGGCCTCGCGTATCGGGCGAGGCCGCAGTCCTAATTCATACACACTCACAGATTAGAATCAAGACAGAGCGCCTTCCGGTAAATTATCTGCCAGATACTGAAGATATTGACGCTGCGGTTTCAGACCTTCCCGGCTCACTTTTTCAACGAGTGCCAACACGGCGCGGTTTAATGGACAGGGAAAGTCTCCCGCCAGCCGAATCAGATAACCGTTGTAAGCCTCGATTTCCGTACGGCAGCATTGGACGTACATATCCGGCGCCATCGAGCAATAGGTGCCGCGTAGCGATGATTGAAAGAACCCGGCCAGAAATGTGCTCAAAGCGGTAATGCTTAGAATTAAAGAAACGGTATCGGGATGAAATGGTCCGATGCGAGCAAGTTGAATGTGCGCATGCTTGAGAATGGCATAATTTTCGCGCAGCATGCTAAAAAAGAGCTTTTTAGCTAACAAGTCGGTCAATAATGCGCCATTATCTACACCAGCCACGGCCGCAAGCGGTGAAATGGCAGCATTGTACATAAGTTTGGTCGCTTTGTAGGGGCGAATATCTGCAACCAATTCGACGGGAAATAACTCTGCCTTTGCCAGTGCTTTAGCCAACGACGCGATTTCATCCCACTCAGCAACAGTGACCGATCGGCGTGCGCCAATATGCAGGCTACCCAGTCGGGTCATTCGAGTTACGGGACGATCGCGTAAGCATTCTGACACAAATGAGGCGATACCTTCGCACGCATGATTGCGCCGCTCCAACCCCGGATCGAAGCCATTCTGAATCGGCACCAGGAAGGCGTCGTCAGGCAGGCGTGCGAGCACTTCTGGATTGTCATAGGTTTTGGTGCAGAGCAGAATAAAACCTTCTTTTGGCGCGCTCCAATCATCGAAAGTCATGAAAGGTATCGCTTGCGTTCCCTGTCCGACGATCGTTACACCATTCTTTCTACCTTCGGCCACTTTGCCAGGATGGTTGTCAACCATTATCACGGAATAACCTTCCCGCGCCAGGGCCCAGCCCAGGACGCTACCAATACCGCCGATGCCCAGAATATGAATGGGTTTGCTGAGTAAATTGATCATCTATAGATCCCGATCCGAAAAATTATTCAAAGTAATTTGTGTCTCCATTTATCGATAAAAGAATCAGCAGCTTATTTTAATTGCCCATATCTCAAGAGAGACTCCTAATCCCCAGAGTCAGACTCAATTGTTCCGGGGGCTAATGCGAGTCTTCGCGTACGCTCCTGATTACTTTCTAGCAAGATATCCAAAAATTGCAGACAAACAAATACGTGCAAGCACGTAGGCGCAAAGAAAGGACAGGTCTACTAAATTGGGTAGTCAATGATTTTAAAAGCTTAACCATTGGCTCAAATACACCCTCGTTGCTCCGGCTGATCAATCTGAAACCCAATACTGGCTGGATAAGATCACCGCCGGGCTTCAAACCGAACGCCATGTTTTGTTCCTCATCAGGGGTCAGCCCTCGCGGCATGAAAAGCTCGGCAGGCAAATAATGAGTGATGATGTCTTCCTCGATATCCGCAACACCGGTCACGATATAATCACGATTGGCTTTATCGGTGATGAAAAAATTTAATCTAACTCCCGCATCATATCGCCGGGGAGTCCCGCACGCCACCTGTTTATGGCGGCAATAGACAGAACGCCAGCAACGAGCTGCGCAAAGCAGTAACTGCTCGGCCCAATGATCCAGATTGCCGATTCATGATTACCCTCCTTGCTTATTGGTAATGAGTAGACAGCAAATTTCTTTGGAATGGCGCGCGCCAGCTACTTCAGCACGGTAAAAATCAATACCCGAGTCGTGCTGAAAAGTATCTGCATGAATCTGAAAAAAGCTGCCAATAAAATTTTCGTGGATGAGCCCTCCAGAAGGGGAGCAGTCCAATGCAGCATAAGGGGTAAGAACTCCCTTGAAAAAGGAGTAAAACTTCACTTTTCTGCTAAAAAACGCGTAAAAATGTCATCTGGAATTTCTCTCCCGCCACCCCAGCAAAATTTTTAGGGTTGTGCAGAGGTCTTATCAAAGGAATTGGTGATAATTCCCCGAGAATCAGTTTGGCTTGCTATGGATTACCAAGGGTTTTAGGCTTTTCTTGAGCAGAGGAAGGTTTTATCTTAATCCGGCTGATTCAAAGAGCACAGGATTTTCTGGGAATATCCAGCCAGCCTGGAATTGCCGGGCTAACATGAACAAGCCATGTATTTTTAGCTGCAACTGATACTTATTTTTGATGCGATCAAAGCATTCTACGAAGGCTAACTGGGGGAATTTGCATCGATTCGCGGTATTTTGCAACAGTACGGCGCGCCACAATAATTCCCTGCTCTCCCAGAATTCCTGAAATCCGGCTATCAGTAAGCGGCTTCTTCGGATCCTCACTTTGTATCAACTGCTTGATTAAGGTACGAATAGCAATCGCAGAGCGGGTTTCTCCGGTATTGGTTGCAACATGGCTGCCAAAAAAATACTTGAGCTCAAATATGCCGTGGGGGGTATGCATAAACTTTTGTGTGGTCACACGTGACACGGTGGATTCATGCAAATTCAGAGCCTCTGCAATTTTCCGCATGATGAGCGGACGCATGGCAATTGCGCCATGCTCGAAGAAAGCCTGTTGGTGCTCAACAATGACAGAGGACACTCTAAGTATGGTTTCAGAACGCTGTTGAATGTTCTTAAGCAGCCACTTGGCTTCACTAAGCTGATTCATCAATATTTGAGCCGAATTGTTTCGATCACGCTTCAATATATCAGCATAAAGTTGATTAATACTGAGATGAGGAATCGATTCAGGATTAAGTCTTACTGTCCACGTACCCTCCTGCTTGCTCACCATCACATCAGGGATGACATAGCGCGAGATCGCTGAATTGAATGCCTCGCCAGGCCTGGGATTCAACTGAGTGATCAGTTGCTGCACCGAACGCAGGCAATCATCGTCACAATGCAATAACTTTTTAATTTGTTTGTAGTCTTTTGAAGCGAGTATCTCAAGATCATGCCTAACGAGCAAAAGCGCCTGCTGACGGTAGGGCGTTTCTTCAGGAAGCGCCTGCAGCTGCAAAGCCAGGCACTCTTGCAGATTGCGCGCACCTACTCCGGGCGGATCCAGTTGCTGCAAGTATTTCAGCGCAGCCTGCAAGTCTTCCAGATGAATACCCAGCTCCACCGGCAGCATCTCTAATAGCTCCTGCAGATCTTGTCTCAGGTAACCATCATCATCCAGACTATCGATTAATATCCCAACGATATGACGGTTACGCTCGCTGATCTGGGTTAGGCTGATCTGCGTCGCAAGATGCTCACGCAAATTGGGAGGAGTGATCGCTTGTTGTGCAAAATCGCCTCCCTCTTCATCGCTCTCGCGATTACCGTAAAAGGTTTCATAGCCGTTAAACCCATCGGCATCCTCATTTGAGGGCAGCATCGAATCACGATCATTTTTTTCAGAATATGCTACATCGTTTGATTCGATTTGCGAACTCGGGATATCTGGAGATAATGCAACCGGGTCATCTTGATCACGAACTCGCCCATAATCAGCACTCTCGCCTAGTTCCAGCAGCGGATTATTTTGTGTAATACGCTCTATTTCCTGATTCAGCTCAAGTGTAGAAAGTTGCAGTAATCTAATTGACTGTTGCAGCTGTGGCGTCAGCGCAAGACCGGGAGTTAATTTAAGCTGAAGAGTGGGCTTCATGGTTCTGAAAAAGCAGCAATCACTGAGCTATCTTCATAGATTCAATTCTCATGTTCAAAGCCGAAAATGTTCTCCCAGATAAACTTCCCTGACACGCTCATTATCGATGATGTCATTGGGTCTTCCGCTGGCAAGCACGGTCCCCTCGCTGATAATATAGGCGCGATCACAAATTCCTAATGTTTCTCTCACATTATGGTCAGTGATCAGCACACCGATGCCACGTTCTTTGAGAAAGCCAATCACTTTCTGGATATCCATGACTGCGATGGGGTCTACGCCTGCAAAGGGTTCATCCAGAAGAATAAAACTTGGTTTGGATGCTAAAGCACGCGCAATCTCCACCCGCCGCCGCTCACCACCCGATAAACTAATGCCCAGGCTTTCCCGCAAATGACTGATATGCAAATCGTGCAGCAAATTATCCAGCCGTTGCTGAATTTCAGCATCGCTAAACCTCTGTAACTCCAGTACCGCCAGGATATTATCTTCAACTGAAAGACGTCGAAAAACGGAAGCTTCCTGAGGCAAATAACTCAAGCCCAGGCGCGCACGCTGGTGAATCGGCATTTTGCTTAAGCTACGTTCGTTCAAATATATTTCACCATCGTCTAACGGAATCAATCCTACGACCATATAAAAACAAGTGGTTTTACCCGCTCCATTAGGACCGAGCAAACCTACCACCTCCCCACTTCCGACAGAAAAGGACACATTCCGGACGACGGCACGGGATTTATAGCTTTTCTTTAAATTATCGGCTTTCAGTACGCTCATGGTATTTTCTGAATAATCTCTCCGGTTACACGAAAAAGATTATTCTTCAGTGTCTATTGTTTGGGGTGACTTTGTTTTGGGTTGAATAATCACCTGCACCCTGCTTCTTGAATCTTCCTTGGCATTTTTCTCCTTGTGTCCCGTCACCTGGAAGAAATCGCGCGTAACATCATAAGAAATATAATCGCCCTGCACTTCATCCGTTCCCCGCTTCAACCGCGCCTTGCCAAATAACTCGATTTTGTTGGTTTTATCATCATATTCGACGCGCTGGCTCCAGCCCTCAATATATTCGTCAACACCATCGCGTTTCTGCCGGAAACTGACAAGATTGCCATAGCCAGTCGCATACCGGAAACCTTTGAGATCCTCTTTCATAATGACCTTATCCGCCCGAATGATGAGCGTCCCTTGAGTAAGAATGACGTTACCCGTAAAAATACTCGTGCGAAAATTATCTCTGCGTTTGTAATCTTCGACTGTGGCGCTATCTGCTTCCAGATGAATCGGTTTATCACGGTCAGCACGTTCTGCGAGGGTGGCATCCGCAAACAGCGTGCCAATGACTAGTAAGGCGAAAAAGAATACATTCATTTTTTATGATGATTTAGTTTGACTCGCTACTTCTTGTTCGAAGGTCGATCAGCGCTCCCGGGCTTTTTATCATCTCTCGCTTTTACCCTTGATTTCAGCTCGATACGTCCCGTTCGGTTGTTTAACTCCATCCCTACCGCATTCACGATGGTATTCATCCTCGCTATCGTCACAGGCTGGTCAGTTTTTGCAATGTCAGCGTCAGGAATGAGATGTAGAAATTGGGTGCTCATCGTTATCTTATCTGCCTCTTCTTCTCTCGAGATGACGACATCTCCCTTGAGATAGATATCATTCTTACCGGCGGTTAGTTCTGCGCGATCGGCATTTATCCGTGTCACCGGCTTATCAGGTTGGATAATGAGAAAATCAACCGGCTCAAGATAGGTGATATCTCCTTCTGGAAAATGAGTCATCACGTCTGCGGAAAAAATATGCCGAATCGCTTTATCATGAACCACCTCGACACCCGAGAGATTCTCAATAATATAGTCAGGGTTGTTATTTAAACCATTATCTTCACGAATCCTTGGCTGTTGAATCGTTTGATTCAGCAAGAACGTTAACAATATAAGTATAATCAGAAGAACAGCCGGACCTGGGGGCAGACGATGAATCATCTCACGATACTACTTTGTTTCCCATGATATTTTCCCTAACCCGTTAATGAAAAAAATAACTGGAGAATCGCTTGGAAGTAACAATTTATATTGGTTAACTACAAAAAAACCTAACAAGTTCTTATGATTTATTTGCTTGGATCATTATAGCAAAGTCACACTCTAATCAATCAAGCAATCAGGCAATCAAAAACGCTTTTAATATTTTTATCGCAAGGTGACATTCTTTAAATGGAAAAAGCATCCAAGACTTCATGTAGAATTTTTTACATTGCCCTCTTTAAACTTGAATCCCTGTCACAATATGATTATGGTAATGTATTTCCTCAACAAATTTTGAAATAACCATGCACGCAAACGCCATTGATTTTGAAAATTATGAGCTGCTACAGGATGAAACCTGTGCGCAACGGATCATTGCTGCCAAAGAAAAACTGGGAAAACGTGCTGTTATCCTGGCGCACCATTATCAACGAGCGGATGTCTATCGGCATGCCGATCTAACGGGAGATTCTTTAAAGCTGTCTTATCTTGCCGCACAAACGGATGCTGATTATCTGGTTTTTTGTGGCGTACATTTCATGGCAGAAGTGGCAGATATCCTTTCAAGCCCGGAGCAGATCGCTATTCTACCCGATCTGGCAGCGGGTTGTTCGATGGCTGATATGGCCAATCTCTCCAAAGTAGAAAGAGTCTGGCGTGAACTGGCTGAAATACTTGATCCCGAAGAAGCGATTACGCCTGTGACCTACATCAACTCGAGTGCTGATCTAAAAGCTTTTTGTGGAGAACATGGTGGGATTGTTTGCACTTCCAGCAACGCCACTAAAATTCTGCAGTGGTCGTTTGCACAACGCGAAAAAGTGCTATTTTTTCCTGACCAACATCTGGGACGCTGGAGTGGTTATAAGTTGGGTCTCTCACTGGAGCAAATGCCTGTCTGGGATTTTGATGAGCCCATGGGAGGATTAACCGAGGAGCAAATCAGAAAAGCCAAGATCTTGTTATGGAAAGGCCATTGTTCTGTGCATCAGATGTTCCAGCCGCAACATATTCTGCGATTCCGCAATCAGTATCCTGAAGGTTTGGTGATTTCACATCCGGAATGCAGTTTTGAAGTTTGTAAAGCTTCTGATTATGTCGGCTCTACTGAATACATCATCAACACCATCCGTGAAGCCGAAGCAGGAACACGTTGGCTGGTGGGCACCGAATTGAATCTGGTTGGGCGTATTGCGGAAGAATTCAAATCCCAAGGAAAAATCGTCCAGTTCATGTCACCGATGGTGTGCATGTGTTCGACCATGGCACGGATTGATCCTCAGCATCTGGCATGGTCGCTGGAAAATCTGGCGACAGGTAATGTAGTCAACCCAATCAGAGTCCCGCCACACGAAGCTAAGCTTGCCAAGCTGGCACTTGAAAAAATGCTGGCGGTTTCCAGGTAGCGATGGCGCCCAATACAGTAAATATCTCAGGAGGAGTCATAGAAAGAAAATTTTGGCTTTCTGATTATGTCATTTCTTAAGGCTGTCCATGATCGATAAACTGCATATTGCTACCTACAATATCCACAAAGGCTTCTCCTATTTCAATCATCGCCTGGTACTGCACGAGCTGCGCGATCACTTGCGCGCGCTCGATACGGATATCATCTTTTTACAGGAAGTGATTGGGGAACATAGCAAGCATGCTTCCCGATTTGAGAACTGGCCAAACCGCTCCCAATATGAATTTTTGGCGGATTCAGTATGGCAAGATTTTGCTTACGGCAAAAATGCGGTATATGACGCAGGCCATCATGGCAATGCCATTCTCAGTCGCTTTCCTATCGTAAACTGGGAAAACGAGGATATTTCGTCGCATCGGTTTGAGAATCGCGGCTTGCTTCACTGTGAAATCAGTATCCCCGGCTGGCAGGAAAACCTGCACTGCATTTGTGTTCACCTCGGATTATTCAGGCGTGGCCAGCGCAGACAGCTCCAGGCGATGGAGAAACGTATCAAACAACTCGTTCCACCCAATGCGCCCCTCGTGATTGCAGGAGATTTCAATGACTGGCACGGAACAGCCAGCCGTATCCTGGTGAAACATCTTGAATTAACCGAGGTGTTTGAGCAGGCCCACGGTAAAACCGCCCGCAGCTACCCTTCCATTTTCCCCTTATTGCGTCTTGATCGGATCTACGTACGCGGCTTCCGGGTAAAAAACGTATGCGTCCACCAAAGTCGCACTTGGTTGAGAATCTCTGATCATGCAGCTTTATCCGCCAATATCATACGTGCATGAAACGCCTCGAGTTTATCGATGGAAACCGGATTGCACTGTTGCACAATGGTACGGAATATTTCCCAGCGCTGGAAACTGCAATTGATGAGGCCAGGCAGGAAATTCATCTTGAGACTTATATTTTCAAATACGACCTAACAGGCATCAGCATTGCCAATGCATTAAAGCGAGCCGCCCAACGCGGTGTTGCCGTTCATCTGCTGATAGACGGATATGGCTCGCTTGATTTTCCCAAAAAAGCCATTCAGAGCTTGCTCACTTCGGGCGTTCAAGTTCTGCTATACCGGCAAGAGGTTTTTTCTTTCCGTTTCAGACGCCATCGGTTACGCCGCTTGCATCGCAAACTCGCCGTCATTGATGGCAGCATTGCTTTTATTGGGGGAATCAACATTATCGATGATTACTACAAACTTGGAGAATCCTCACCACGTTTTGATCATGCGATAAAAATAGAAGGCCCTCTGCTCCCTACCATTCATTCTGCAGCCAAACGTTTATGGATGCTGGTCGCCTGGGCGCATTTCAAGAAACGCTGGACGGCTCATCTCGAGCTGGAGCCTACCGCAACACCGGTTGGTAACCAGCGCGCAGCCTTTGTTATCCGCGACAATCTTCGTCATCGGCGTGATATTGAACGCGCTTATCTCAAAGCAATCGCCACCGCCTGCAATGAGATCATTATCGCCAACGCTTACTTTCTTCCTGGCAGAAATTTTCGTCGCGCCCTCATTCATGCAGCCCGCCGCGGCGTATCGGTCATCCTCCTGCTCCAGGGAAAAATTGAATATCGCATACAGCATCATGCCACACGCGCCTTATATGCCAATTTACTCGATGCAGGCATCAAGATTTATGAATACCAGAAGAGTTATCTCCATGCCAAGGTAGCTGTCATAGATCACTATTGGTCAACAGTCGGCTCTTCCAATATTGATCCCTTCAGCCTGTTCATGGCGCGCGAAGCCAATGTCATGATTGTTGACCAGGCATTTGCTCTGGAACTCAGAGCCAGTCTGCAACAGGCCATGGAAGACTCCAGGCCGGTATCAAGGAAATATTGGGGAAAGCAGTCCTGGATAAGCCGATCCTTGAATTGGATCAGTTACTACATTGTTCGAATTTTGCAAGGGATGCTGGGTAACGGCCAGGAAAGCACACGCGTCTAAAGCAGCACTCAAGCCATTGTTAGGCGGATACTGTTAGCGGAATTAGGCTGTTTCAGGTGCGCCTTCCGACTACAACAAGGCTATTCCGGAACTGAAACAGCCAGCCTGTTCAGTGCGCTCAGGTCAATACGCCCAATCAATGGCAGCTTAATCGCAGCGGGACTGGGAGAAATGCCGAACGTCAGTCCAAGCAAATTGATTTCGACCCCTTCAACTTCACTGACGATGACACCCAGCAGTCCATACAAGGACCATTGCCAGCCCCTTCCGCTGGGTGCGGCCGCAACCAGGCTACTGCCAAGGTAATCCTTGCCAATTGCCGTAGGGGGCAGATCGAGCCCGAGTTCTGGCACAGCACGCGAAACCCAGGCAGTAAAGGTATTCGAGTTTGGGCCAGGCCACATGGTGTATTCCCTTGCATAAGGATAGCTATGTGCGGCTTCTTCGATACGGGCAATCAATGCATCCACACTCTCTCCGCGCTTTTCAACCAGCAGGATTGGCATGCTGCCGAACCAACGCCTGTCAGGTTGTTGCTGATGAATCGTCAATACCGAGCCGCCCCGGCGCAAATACCAGCCAATGACTTCATACACGGTGTAGGTTCTGGCGAGTGATGGTTTGACCGCAATCCAGGTATGAACACCGAAATAGCCGCGCCAACCATAAGCACGCGCACCATAAACCTGTATGATCGCTTCCGGAGTTTGTTCAGGATCGGGAGCCAGCCCGACTGATTCGCGACTGGCGGTCCGCCAGCCTGCACTGACATGCTCCGTGACAAAATGAATCAATAAAGCCGTTGCAAAAACAGCGAACAAAAGAAGCTTGACGACAGTCTTTAATTTCATCTAAAACGTATAAAAAAGAAAATGTTTCTGAGATCGTTGATTCAGTTCTCAACACTATTGGACGATACGATTACTGACGTTCGGTTAACGATATCAGATTGATAAGGATGCGTGGACTTTTTGTAGCGCATTCTTATCTTTTCCACATAACTGACCGTTTCCTGATAGGGAGGGATACCCCGGTATTTTTCAACGGCGCCTTCTCCAGCATTATAAGCAGCCGCCACCAGAGTGACATCCCCTTTAAAAAACGCCAGCAGCCAGCGCAAATAGGCCATTCCACCCTTAATATTTTCTTCAGGATCAAGAGGATCTTTTACCCGAAATCGTTGCGCGGTTTCAGGAATCAGCTGCATCAGTCCCCGCGCGTTTTTGGGTGAAACTGCTTGGGTATTGAACCCTGACTCTACCGAGATAACAGCAAGCACCAGTCTGGGATCAATCTGATAATCAGGAGCCAGCTTGTGTACCAGTTTAGAAACTTGGTCATCTGGATAGAGAACCGCTTTTTCATACTTATCTTCGATATCTGACTGCAGGCAAGCGGGCAAGCGCGATGGCAAGATAGCCGGTGTATAACGAATCATTTTTTGAGCATAAGCATGTCCCTGCTCTGCCGCCATCAAGAATAACTGGACCGCGATACTGTCATCTCGCTCCACCCCACGCCCGTTAGCATACATCCACCCCAGGGCGTACAGTGCATCGGGTGATCCTAACCTGGCTGCCCGGCAGTAAAGTTCGGCAGCTTTTTCTCTATCCTGCGGGAAACCTTCAGCATGCTCATACTTGACTGCCAGCGCCACCAGTTCTCCAGGATCGTTCCCAGTCATCATTGAATCCGACAGCACCTGGGGTAAGTCGCTGTTCGCCACCGCAGCGCCCGCCCAGAACATCAAGGTCATCAATAATATCAGTTTCCGCAAATACAACTGCATTTTCTCGCTTTGTTATCAGTGAATCATGCCAGGTTAAAAAGGGTTTCAACGAATTATTAGTTCGACCAACTAAAGATCTAGTCGCCAAATTAAATTTATAGCAATAAGCTTGACGCCTGAATAACTACGACAGGCGTTGGTGATCTTAACCCGAATAGTTCATAAATTGGCACGTGTCCTCACTTGCCTTTTGTTTTAATTAATAAGAAAGATTTTACTCAGTCGGGTGTATGAGTCACTACACCCCTCCTTCTCAAAACTTCCCTATGAATCAAAATCCTGCGTGATCATCACGCGAATTTATGAAATATTCGGGTTAAACTTCACCTGCCCGATCAAAAGTTATTCTTTCTTGAAGAAAATTAAAATAAGCAAAAACCTTAATTTGATCTAAGCACAATGCTTAAAAAAACGGGAAATTTTGCAAATCGATGATCTAACTTTGAAGTATCCTCTGCAATAATTCACGCAGACCTTGGCTGGCAAGACTAACCCGAATAGTTCATAAATTGGCACGTGCCAATTTATGAACTATTCGGGCTAACAATGTTAAGAGATAAAATTGTATGCATATGCAGTATTGTCTGTTTATTTGTTACCCTTTAGCATTACTATGCAACAAAGCCAGATTGGTTTGATCCGTTGCTCCCCCCTCTGCTTCAGACGCCGATCTGCTTTGTTGATTTTTTTACTGATTGCTCCAGCCAAATCATTGCAATAAATGGGGTGTATGAATCATGCTGCAAACACCGGTCACTTCAATGACCAGATCAATAGCCGTTATAATCAATTCCTTATCTTGTACTTCCTGAGCTCAATTTATTTCCGTATCGCGATCAGTCAAGATTACTTTTTATTTTCATCATGATTGCTGATTTCACCAGGCCAGGCGCTAAATGGAAAAGGCCGTTGCTCACTATTAAACGTAAGAAAAATAATGATTTGATAAACGTATGCTGCCAGATTCTGGCCGAACTTGAGTAACTGAGCATTGATATTGCCAGACAGCACGATGGAAAAGAACTGAAACAGCATTACCAGAACAATCAGAAATTCAGCAAGGCCATAAACGAAGACAAAAAACAGCATATAAAGTCCGTGTATCCATGTCTCAGTTTTTTGTAATCGTTGTTTGATTTCATCTTTCATAAAATTTCCTCATAAAAGCATCCACGCTATCCAGGATTCCTAATCTTGTTTTTTTATCACGATCATACTCATTCTATCATCGCACCGATTATGCATTTGCTATAACGCCGGATAGTATATTTACTCATCACAGATCCTCTATTTTGTTCACAATCAGCATCAGTCTTGGCGTAACATATCACATCGCCGCAGGCTGGTGTTTGAGGTTCTGATCCAGTGTTCTAACGGAGCTGCCAACGAGACCGCCGGTGACACCTTACTCCGCGCGTTCACTGTTCATTATCGGTTATGGGAAATCTACTACGCGTAGTACCTGCGATTAACCCGAATATTTCATAAATTCGCGTGATGATCACGCAGGGTTTTGATTAATAGGGAAGTTTTGAGAAGGAGGGGTGTAGTGACTCATACACCCGACTGAGCAAAATCTTTCTTATTAATCAAAAGACAAGTGAGGACACGTGCCAATTTATGAAATATTCGGGTTAATAAAGTCAATTTGAATCCGGATCTGAGAACTGATGCCTGATGAAATTGGCGGCAAGCGCTTAATCTACCAGGACATGATCAACTCAAGTATGCTATTCAAGTAAAACTATATACTCATCGCTCCCAAAAGGAGTCCATACTCCGATTTCAGCGGGCACCGTTTGACTTGAAGCATTGATTGGTTATAACAAAAGTGTCTTTAGAAGAATTAATAACAACATATGGATATAGCGCAATAGCTATAGGCGCCTTTCTGGAAGGCGAAACTATTCTCATTTTGGGAGGTTTTGCAGCGCATCGAGGCTATCTTGAGTTACCATGGGTTCTGGTTAGCGCGTTTCTAGGCACATTACTTGGTGATCAACTTTACTTCTACATTGGTCGTGTAAAAGGTAAAAGTATTCTCGAGAAAAGACCCCATTTGAAATGTAAATCAGAAAAAGTGTTTGCAATTCTAAATAAACACCAGACGCTGTTGATACTAGGATTCAGATTTATGTATGGTTTCCGGACGATCACGCCGTTTTTGTTAGGAGCATGCGAGATACGTCCATTTCGCTTTCTGATCCTGAACTTTATTGGTGCGCTTATTTGGTCAATGACCATTGGAATCATGGGATATCTGTTGGGCCATACGCTCGAGCTTATTATTGACGATATCAAGCGTTATGAGGCATGGCTATTTATTGGTCTGTCGATTCTGAGTGCAATCGCCTGGTGCATCTACTTCCTATCAAAGAAAAAATCATCAACAAATAAATAACCCGGAGAATGCTAGCGTATCTCTAACACATTCCAAATAGTCTCTTTCAACCGCATCGATTAGCAGGTTAACTATCCAGTTCGAGTTATCCCGAACTGGATAAAAGGATGTTGAAGTTTTGGCAGAGCACGCAGCTATGCCATACCCCTTCTCACCCAGGAAATACGGCTCTGACAATGCCCAAACTTCATCTGTATTATCATGCCTACGAGAGGCTAAATTTACCGAACTGATGGCAAATCTCCCCACCATACATGGGCGATTCGCCAATCATGCCTTATTCCTAGAATTTCAGGGTAGCCATGGTATACCCATAATTGGTATCAGCTTTTTCAGGACCGTTCGGTACTTTGTCAAAGTAATCACCTTTGAATATATGGCTATACCCTATATCAAAGCTCACGCGTTTTAAAAAGCTCCACTGGGGATCCCATCCTACGCTGATATCCAGCATATTCCCCAAGAAGCTACCTGACCGACCGGTTCGGTCTTGCAGGCCGCTGCCTACATATGCGCCATGTTTATCCGCTAACCAATACGCACGGTGTGACATCATGAGTCTAACATTAGGAACGGGTAAAAGCACCGCACGAAAGCCTGCGGGTGAGAAAAGATTGGAAGGAAAAAATGGTCCAAACATTCCGGTAGGGCCATACTCTACGCGGCGTTTTGCATACAGAATATCAAAATTTTTCCTTGGGTCAGGATCTCCTGATGCATAATCAAACAGGTAGATCAACCTGAAAGGCATTGCCGTTTCGAAGCTATATCCTATTTCTCCGTGATGGCGATGCGCGAAAATATCGATGTCTTGGGTGTCCCCAAACTGATACATGGACTCAATTTCATAATCGAAATTGCCTTTGACAGGCTTGGCAAATAACCTGAAACCGGGAGTAGATAAATTACGTTGCCTGACATTATTACTTTCATTTAGTTGAAACCAATATACGTCTACATTAGCCCAGCGCAAATCACGGTTGGTAATATGTGCGCCTGAAAAATAAGTTTCGGGCGTATTCCAATCCAAATGCGTCACTTCCCGATTGACAGGGCGGGTGCCAAATACATGAAAACCCCATTTCTCTTTATCGTTGCCTAACGAAAATCGTATTCCATCAAAAGTAGGTGTAAAAGGCCCCCATCGATGCCCCCCGACCAAGCGTGATTCCCCATATTCCAGAATCATGCGCCCGACTTCAAATTTTGCGCCATATCCCGTTCCCAGAAAATCCTTGGACAATAGATCGAGGTGAAGCTGGGAGAAATCAAAATGGTTGGCAAAAGCCGGTGAGTGATCTTGTCCAAAATTCGCCAGTGGCGCACGGAAATCGGTCAGTTCAAGCGTGAACCGGAAAGGATCAATAATATTCTGAACTTCGAACAAGAATCTTGTCCGTTGATGGATCTGATCATTAAAACCCGGAATGGCTCTGGTAAAGCCATGATCATACACGTCGTAGCGTGTTCGGTGCTCAATGGCCAAATTAAGCCAATCTGGCGCCATGGCAGCAAGCGGCGTTTTATGGTTCTCCATAAGATCGGTTAATCTATCAAAATCAAACCGGGTACGTCCCACGGTTTCTTCCGCACTGAATGGCGCCCCATTGGGCGCAGTATTGTTTCTGACAATAATTGATGATTTCTCAGCTTTCACTGCCTCGGTATTTTTCGCTTCCGCAGCGAGTGTGATGTTACCTCCCATGAAACATCCAATAATGGATGAGATC
This sequence comes from Nitrosomonas sp. Nm132, assembly GCF_900100485.1. Taxonomy (GTDB): domain Bacteria; phylum Pseudomonadota; class Gammaproteobacteria; order Burkholderiales; family Nitrosomonadaceae; genus Nitrosomonas. The sequence continues at coordinate 36,812 of NZ_FNDH01000001.1, forward strand.
GCAAGCAAGTTATTTGTATATTTTCTTCGCATCATTACCTTACACTCTCCTTTAAAATCGAGAAATCCAAGAAATATTGGTTATTCATGGATTTGATTACCCGAATATTTCATAAATTGGCACGTGCCCTCACTTGCCTTTTGATTAATAAGAAAGATTTTGCTCAGTCGGGTGTATGAGTCACTGCACCCCTCTTTCTCAAAACTTCCCTATTAATCAAAATCCTGTGTGATCATCACGCGAATTTATGAAATATTCGGGTTAATTCTAAAATTGCAATCAACAGTTAATGCGCACAAGCTAACGGAATTAATGCCAGTCTATGAAGAATCAGAAAATAATTGAGAATTTAGCAAGGTGAAGATGAGAAACGCTTGTCTCGTCATGACTATTCTGTAATGCGACATACCATCGCTATATTGCTGATATTTGGTGGTTCTACTGCTCTGCATTTTGCTCCCCCCCTCTAAAAGGTAGCTTTCCTACGCATAAAATTTGCCCACAAGGCCATAGATTAATTAATGCAGGCAAATCAACTGCTTATCTCAAATAAAAATAATATGCAAGATTTCCCTTATCTTGCGTGCCGGGATGTTTTGTTGGAAACAGTGTAACTCTCGGAAAGTAAAAATTTTGTGATGCCTTGCCGGAATATGCCTATGAACTATTTTCAGGTTAATCCGAGTATGCGGAGAGTCGGCCCCGATCCCCTTGTGATCCCCTGAAAATAGTTTGGTTGCTCCCTACATTCTCTATAAATGACTTGACCATGCCATCATTACTCGGTACGGTAATAACAGGAAATGCTTGCATTAACCATTATTTCCAAGGTTTTATTTTCCTCATAGCTATCTAATTCTGAATAGGTCGTTATCTGGGTTGGCTAGCAGGAGAGGAAAATCTCCGGGAAATTAGACAATCACGACTTTCAGCTTTCAGCACTTTCAACGCTTGACGCAGGCAAAACTTGATAAAAAGTTTCCAATTAAGCCCGCGCTGAAAGGTGTGCGATGAAGTTTCATTAACCCGAATATTTCATAAATTCGCGTGATGATCACGCAGGATTTTGATTAATAGGGAAGTTTTGAGAAAGAGGGGTGTAGTGACTCATACACCCGACTGAGCAAAATCTTTCTTATTAATCAAAAGGCAAGTGAGGGCACGTGCCAATTTATGAAATATTCGGGTTAACTGCCCAGGCTAGCGCCAGATGGCAACAAGCTGGGCAAAAGATGGATGCTTCGGCAAATCAACTGCAAAAATAATCTCTATTAGAGCGCTACCGCTCTAATGCGTCGATTGACTGGTAATAGGAAGGATCTATGAGTATCACAGAGGATATTCTCTGGTATAAAGATGCCATCATTTATCAATTACATGTGCGCGCTTACTGTGACAGCAATGGCGATGGCATCGGTGATTTTGCCGGATTGACCTCCAAGCTGGACTACTTGAAAGAGCTGGGGATCAATACGCTCTGGTTGCTGCCGTTTTACCCCTCACCCTTGCGCGATGATGGTTACGACATCTCGGACTACCGCGGCATTCATTCCAATTACGGCACACTGGCCGACTTTCGCACCTTTCTGCACGAAGCCCACCAACGCGACCTCAAAGTCATTACCGAACTGGTCATCAACCATACCTCGGATCAGCATCCCTGGTTTCAGGCGGCGCGCGTGGCTCCCCCAGCTTCCGCCAAACGCAACTATTACGTCTGGAGCCAGACCGTCAAGAAATACGAGGAAACACGCATCATTTTCACTGATACAGAGAAATCCAACTGGGCGTGGGATGAAGTCGCAAAAGCGTATTACTGGCACCGCTTCTTTTCACATCAACCGGATCTCAATTTTGCTAATCCGCATGTCGTCGAGGCCGTGCTGCGGGCCATGCGCTTCTGGTTCGACATGGGAGTAGATGGCATGCGGCTGGATGCCATTCCCTACCTGTGCGAGCGCGATGGCACCAGCAATGAAAATCTTCCCGAAACCCACGCCATCATCAAGCATTTGCGTGCCGAACTGGATCAGCATTATACCAACCGCATCTTCCTCGCTGAGGCTAATCAATGGCCGGAGGATGTGCGCGAATATTTCGGCGATGGCGATGAATGTCACATGGCTTTTCATTTTCCGTTGATGCCGCGCATTTTTATGGCAGTGGCCCAGGAAGATCGCCATCCCATCATCGAAATACTGGCACAAACCCCGGAGATTCCAGAGAATTGCCAATGGGCCGTGTTTCTGCGTAATCACGATGAATTGACCCTGGAGATGGTCACCGATCGCGAGCGCGATTACATGTACCTCACTTATGCATCCGATCCGCGCGCGCGGCTCAACTTAGGCATCCGGCGCCGGCTGGCGCCGCTGATGGAAGGCAGCCGGGCCAAGATTGAGCTAATGTACAGCCTGCTGCTGTCCATGCCGGGTGCCCCCATTATTTATTATGGTGATGAAATCGGCATGGGTGACAACATCTATCTCGGCGACCGCAATGGCGTGCGCACGCCGATGCAATGGAGTCCCGATCGCAATGCAGGATTTTCCCGGGCCGATCCGCAGCGGCTATATCTGCCGCCCATCATGGATCCGCTCTATGGCTATGAAGCTGTCAATGTGGAAGCGCAAAACCGCAACGCGAGTTCATTACTTAACTGGATGCGGCGCCTGATTACCACGCGCAAAGCACAGAAAGCCTTCGGCTGTGGCTCCATCAAATTTTTGCATCCGGGCAATCGCAAGATACTGGCCTATCTGCGCGAATACCAGGACGAGAGCATTTTATGTGTGGCCAATCTCGCCAACAGCGCTCAGCCAGTTGAGCTGAATCTCGCTGCGTACAAAGGCCGCGTTCCTGTCGAATTAATGGGGCGCACCACCTTCCCTGCCATTGGTGAGCTGCCTTATTTACTGAGCCTACCCAGTTACAGTTTTTACTGGTTCCATCTGGCCACCGATGTGGAAGCCCCTGTCTGGCATCTGGACAAACTCCCCCGTGAATTATTGCCGGTACTGATCCTACCTGAAGGATTGCTGAGTGCGTTGATGGCCAAGCCTGCAGGTGTGGTAACGGATGTCCTTGCCCGCAAGCCCCGCGCACAGCTGGAAACCGAAATATTGCCACCCTTTCTTGTTACTCAGCGCTGGTTCGCAGGAGCAGGACAACCCATCACAAAGTTGGAATTAGACTTGAATCAAACCTGGAAAACCACTGAAGGCAAAGGATGGTTGCCATTGTTGGTCAAACTCCTGTTCGATTCGGGTGCAACACAGAACTACTTTCTACCGCTGGGCCTGATGCTCGGGGAAGCTGCCGATCAGCACTATCATGCCTTGTCGCCGTGGATGCTGGCCAAGGTCAGGCAACGTGCGCGCGAAGGCATACTCTATGATGCCTTGGGTGAAGATGCCTTTTGCCGCTTCCTGCTGGATGCCATCGTGACAGAGATGCGTCTCCCCTTTGCCTCGGGTGAAATGGTATTTTCCAGAACCTCAGCATTCCCGGCGCTACCGGAAACAGTGGAGATCATCCGGCCGGGAGTGGAACAGAGCAATACTTCCATTGTTTATGGCGACCAGGCTATTCTCAAGGTCTACCGGCGCGTGCAAGAAGGCATCAATCCAGAACTGGAAATGGGGCGGTTTCTGACTGAAATATCACCGTGCCCGAGTGTACCTCCTTTGGCTGGCAGTCTGGAGTATCATGCCCATGATACCGTCACTGCGATTGCAGTACTGCACCGGTTTGTACCGAACCAGGGCACCTTCTGGAACTACACGCAAGACTACTTAGGCCGCCACTTCAAATTGTGCGTGGATGAACCCGAGCACGCCCGTGAGGCTGAAGTGCATGCAGTCTACCTGGTACAGATGGAAACGCTCGGACGGCGCACGGCAGAATTGCATCAGGCATTGGCCAAGACCACAGGCAATGCTGCCTTTGACCCTGAGATCCAGCCGGTCAGCGAAATTACCGCTCAGGCGGCGCAGTTACGGATAAATCTTGCCACTGTTTTCGACAAACTGGAACAGGCATTATTACACCTCTCTGAACCGTCACGCGGGATTTGTGAACGCTTGCTCAGTCAGCGGCCACGTATCCTGGATCGCATTGCCTATGCACTGCCAGATGAACCTCCTTTATATAAAATCCGCATCCATGGTCATTATCACCTTGACCAGATATTACTCACTCATAACGATTTCACGATCACTGATTTCGAAGGCGACCCTGAACAATCGTTAGAAGCACGGCGTACCAAGCAATCTCCCCTCAAAGACCTTGCGGGAATGTGTTACTCACTGTCTGCCGCAGCGCGGCAAGCACTCAGCCGGCATCTTGCTGAACGTATTGATCACCGTGACTTGCTGGAAATCTATGCGCATCAGTGGGAACAGACGGCTACCGATGCTTTTCTATCTGGCTACCGGGCAGCGATAGCGGGATACTGCGCTTATCCAGCCGAACCGGCACAGGAACAAAAACTGCTTGAGCTGTTCCTGCTGGAGAGAATACTGGATGAACTGGATAAATCCCTGGCTGAACAGTCTACCTGGCTGGAATCTGCAATGCTGATCCTGCTCAACTTAATCGGGCAAGCCATGCTCTCTTCTGGAGGTGATACCCATGCCTAATCCGAAAATACTGGCAATGGTGATGGCAGGTGGCGAAGGTAAACGCCTTTACCCGCTTACCTGCGAACGTTCCAAACCTTCGGTGCCTTTTGGAGGCCGCTACCGTATCGTTGATTTCGTGCTGTCCAACCTGGTGAACTCTCATATCTTTGCGATCTATTTGCTGGTGCAGTACAAATCGCAGTCGCTGATCGAGCATATTCGCCGTTCCTGGGGGTTGACACCCATTTTTCCCGAGCAATTCGTCACTGTGGTGCCACCGCAAATGCGCGAGGGCCCCGAGTGGTTTCAGGGCACGGCAGATGCGGTATATCAGAACCTCAATCTGATTCGCCAGCACGCCCCGGATCTGGTAGCGGTGTTCGGCGCCGATCATATTTACCGCATGGACGTGCAGCAGATGGCCCGGTTTCACCTGGAGAATAATGCCGACGTGACCGTGGCAGCGTTGCCAGTACTGCTTGCGCAGGCCAGCGCTTTTGGCGTGATCGAGAGCACTCGCGACGGGCAAATACGCCAGTTCCATGAAAAGCCTCAACATCCGCTCTCCATGCCGGAAGATCCGGCCCGAGCCTATGCTTCGATGGGTAATTATCTGTTCAGTACCAACACCTTGCTCGCCGCCTTGGAGGAAGGTAAACATCGCGGTGAAAAAGATTTCGGCCACCACCTGTTACCGCGTTTGTGTCAGCGTCACCGGGTATTTGCCTACAATTTCTCCGACAATCGTGTGCCTGGCGTGCGTGATTATGAGGAGTCGCACTATTGGCGAGATGTCGGCACGATTGATGCCTATTTCCTCGCCCATCAGGATTTGCTGGGGATCGAGCCGAAATTCAATCTGTTTAATCCCCAGTGGCGATTCGCCTCCAGCGAATACCTGGGTCCCTCGGCGAAATTCATCCGTGCTGAGATCGAGAACAGTATCATCGGTGACGGTAGTTTCATCAAGGGTGCCAGCGTCCACAACTCTGTTATTCGTCGAGAGGTGTTAATCGAAGAGGATGTTGAGATCGATGAATGCATCGTGATGGATTACACCGTTATCCGTCGGGGCGCACGACTTAAGCGCGCCATCATAGACCGCTACAACCTGATCGGAGCCGGCAGTCGAATCGGTTACGATCGACAAGCTGACGCCGCGCGTTACACCGTCACAGACTCAGGCATCGTGGTCGTGCCAAAAGGGAAATACAGTGGCTATATCGGTCATTATTTGTAATGAAATGGGTATGAAACGACAACATTGCATGCCCTTCGGCGCTGAGTTTACCCAAGAGGGCAAGGTACGTTTTCGTCTCTGGGCGCCAGCAGCCCATCAGGTCATGCTGCTGGTCGACAATGAAGCGCCGATGCCCATGCAGGCGGCAGGACAAGGGTGGTATCAGTGGGTAAGCGAGCAGGCGCGGGCGGGCAGCCGCTATCGCTATCAAATCGACAGTGGATTGTGCGTACCCGACCCTGCTTCACGCTATAACCCTGACGACGTGCACGGAGCCAGCGAGGTGATCGACCCCGCTGCGTTCGACTGGCAGGATGGTGCCTGGCGTGGCCGGCCCTGGGAAGAGGCGGTGATTTATGAAATTCACGTTGGCAGCTTCACCCCACAGGGCACTTTCGCGGCTATCGAGCAAAAACTGGACTATCTGGCTGGACTCGGCGTGACCGCCATCGAACTGATGCCCGTGGCCGATTTTCCTGGACAGCGCAACTGGGGCTACGACGGCGCCTTGCTGTTTGCGCCGGACAGCGTCTACGGTACGCCAGAAGATCTCAAACGCCTAATACAAAGCGCGCATCAGCGTGGATTGATGGTGTTACTCGATGTCGTCTACAATCACTTCGGGCCGGAGGGCAATTATCTTCATCTGTATGCCCCGCAATTTTTCACGGAACGGCACCACACTCTCTGGGGCGCAGCGATCAACTTCGATGGTGAAAATTCGCGGATCGTACGCGATTTCTACATTCATAACGCACTTTACTGGCTGGCAGAATATCACTTCGACGGCCTGCGGCTGGATGCGGTGCACGCCATCCTCGATGACAGCCGGCCTGATATTCTGGAAACGCTGGCGCAGGCGGTGCGCGCAACACTCGGTGCGGAGCGCCACATTCACCTCATCCTGGAAAATGACCACAATGCCGCCCATTACCTCATGCGTAGACAGAACGGACAAACCATCCATTACGATGCCCAATGGAATGACGATGCCCATCATGCCTACCATGTGCTGTTGACCCATGAGCGTGATGGCTATTATGCCGATTACGCGAACCAAACTATCCACCATTTAGGACGCTGCCTGACCGAAGGATTTGCTTATCAGGGTGAGATTTCTGCTTACCGTCGGGGCGAATCTCGCGGTGAGCCGAGCGCTCAGCTGCCACCCACGGCCTTTGTCGCTTTTCTGCAAAATCATGATCAGATCGGCAATCGTGCGTGGGGTGAACGCCTGACGGTATTAGCTGCACCGCAAGCGTTGCGTGCTGCCACCATTTTGTTGCTGCTGTCGCCCTCGGTGCCCTTGCTGTTTATGGGTGAGGAATGGGGTGCATGCGAGCCGTTTCCTTTTTTTTGTGGATTTAACGGCGAACTGGCTGAGGCCGTAACCGCGGGACGGCGCAAGGAATTTGCCTGCTTCGCGCGTTTTCGCGATTCGACTGCACGGGAAGCCATTCCCGATCCCTGTGCAGTCCGCACCTTTGAGCTGGCCAAGCTGGACTGGCAGGCACAGAACCATCCGCCACACCGTGCATGGCTCATGTTATATCAGGAACTGCTGGCTTTGCGGCAGCAGATGATCGTTCCTCATGTGCGCGACATACGTGGCAGTGGTTTTGAAGTGCTGGCAGCGCATGCGCTACATGCCGGTTGGCAGCTTAGTGACGCTAGGCAGCTGGCAGTGTACGCCAATTTAGGAGAAACAGCGGCCAACCTGCCTGCCACGCCGCAGGGTAAATTGTTCTATGGGAGCGAGGTCGATCTTGATTACCGGCTTTCATCGGGTGTCTTGCCTGCATTCACCGTAGCCTGGTATCTAAGGGAGGACCATGAGTAAGCTTGAAAACGAATTTGAGTTACTGACCCATCTAAGCGAACTGGCGGGTATCTTGCCAGCCTACACCGATAACTGGCAGCAGCAGCACCTCACCTCCCCTACCACCCAGCGCATGCTGCTGGCTGCCATGGGGTTCGATGTGTCCACACCGGAAAAAATCGCTGCCGCCATTAAGGAGCGCGAGTTGCATCCCTGGCGGCGAGCGCTGGAAGCGGTGTCAGTGGTTCGAGAGCAGGCAGCTTGGGTACGGCTGGTCACACAGGACACTTCCGCTGATGAAGAGTGGGAATGGCGTCTGGATCTGGAAGACGGTGGCAACCTGAGTGGCCAGTTTCAACCGCAAACCCTGCCGCAAATTGGAGCCAGGAAAATCAATGGTATAGTGCATACTGCCTGGCAGCTCGCGATGCCCGGACGCCTTGCGCCGGGCTATCATCGCCTGACACTATCGCGTGCCGGTAAGCCCTGTGCAGAGCAGACCTTCATCGTTGTCCCCGCTACCTGTTATCAGCCTGAAGCCATCACTCATTCCGGCCGCATCTGGGGGCCAGCCGTGCAACTGTACGCAGTGCGGTCCGAGCGTAATTGGGGAATGGGCGACTTTACCGATCTGCGGCTATTGCTGGAGCAATGGGCAGCACAGGGCGCGGATATCATCGGCGTCAACCCGATGCACGCCTTGTTTCCGCATAATCCGGAACACGCGAGTCCGTACAGTCCTTCCAGCCGCTTATTTTTCAATATCCTTTATCTCGATGTGGAGGCCATCGACGATTTTTACGAATGCGATGCGGCGCGCGCCATATTACGCACGCCCGAGTTTCAGATCCGGCTGGAAGGATTACGGGCGACCGAGATGGTCGATTACGCGGGTGTCGCCGCGCTCAAGCTGCCCATGCTGGAAATGCTGTACCGCCATTTCTGTGAGCGGCACCTGGCAGCGGATAGCGAGCGTGCCGCTGTATTTCGCGCCTTTCAGACGCGTGAGGGTGAACGGCTGTACCGCCATACTCTATTCGAGGCACTACAAGAGTATTTCCATAATCAGGATCCCAATGCATGGGGTTGGCCGGTCTGGCCAAAGGCCTACCGCCATCCTGAAGCAGCAGAAGTACATGAATTTGAGGCCCAACATCGAGATCGCGTCGAATTTTTTGCTTACCTGCAATGGCAGGCTGACTTACAGCTTGCTGCCGTGGGATGGCGCTCACTGGAATTGGGACTCGGTGCAGGTCTCTATCTCGATCTGTCGGTCTCGGTCGATGGCGGCGGTGCAGAAGCTTGGGCCAATCAGGCGCTTTATGCCATTGGTGTGGGAGTAGGCGCGCCACCAGAGCTCGGCAACCAGCTCGGCCAGGACTGGGGGTTGCCGCCATTCGTACCGGATCGCCTGCGTGAGGCAGCCTATGCGCCTTTCATTGCCACGCTGCGGCATAATATGCGACACGCAGGCGCATTGCGTCTCGATCATGTCATGGGATTGATGCGTCAATACTGGGTGCCTGCTGGCGTATCACCTACTGAAGGCGCTTATGTGCGTTACCCTTTCGAGGATCTGCTCGGGATTCTGGCGCTGGAAAGCCAGCGTAACCAGTGCCTGGTTATCGGCGAAGATCTGGGAACCGTGCCGGAGGAAGTACAGGCTGCCTTACCGCCCTTAGGCATCCTCTCGTATCGTTTGCTGATAATGGAAAAAGAAGCAACGGGCAGCTTCACTGCGCCAGAGAACTATTCCGCCCAAGCGCTTGCGGCAGTGACCACGCATGATTTACCGACGCTGCCAGGCTACTGGCAAGGACACGATATCATCCAGCGTACGGCGCTCCGACTATTCAGCTCCGATGAGGCTCGCCGGACTCAGGTGGTCATGCGCTCCCAGGAACGCGCTTATCTCTTGCTGATGCTGGAGCAGACCGGATTGTTGCCGGAAGGGCTGACGGTTGATCCAGTGTCACTGCCAGTCGCCACACCGGAATTGATCCAGGCGGTCTATAGCTATCTGGCCCGCAGCCCAGCTCGGGTCCTGATGGTGCAAATCGAGGATATACTGGATGTACTGGATCAAGTCAATATTCCCTCCACCACCACGCAGCATCCCAATTGGCGACGTAAGCTCCCTATCAATCTCGAAGCCTGTGCGGCTGACCGCCGGGTACTCGCGCTGGCTGCAGCCATGCGGCAAGAGCGTCCTCGCACCCGTACTGCGCCCGTGCTGAAACGGCGCTTACGCATTCCCCTTGCCACTTACCGCTTGCAGCTCAACCGTAACTTCACCTTTGCGCAAGCAACGCAGCTGGTACCTTATCTGGCAGCACTGGGCATCAGCCATGCCTATTGCTCGAGTTACCTCAAGGCGCGTCCCGGCAGCAGCCATGGCTACGATATCGTCGACCACAACGCGCTCAATCCGGAGATTGGCACCCAGGAAGAATTCGAAGCTTTTTGTACCACATTGCATGCGCATGGTATGGGGCAAATCCTGGATCTGGTACCCAACCACATGGGCGTGATGAGCGCAGACAATCAATGGTGGCTAGATGTGCTGGAAAGTGGTCCCGCCTCGGTTTATGCGCCTTTTTTTGATATCGACTGGCAGCCTCTCAAAGAAGGGTTGCGTGGCAAGGTGCTGTTACCCATCCTGGGACGATCCTATGGCGACACCTTGGAAGATGGCGAATTAAAACTCAACTTTGACGAGGCGTGCGGGAGCTTCAGTGTATGGTATTACCAGCACCGCCTGCCCATCGCCCCACGCGAATATCCCCGCCTGTTGCGGCATCGCCTATCCCTGCTGGAAGCGCAACTGCGGCCGGATGACCCGGATTTGCAGGGACTCGCCAGTCTGATTACGGCGTTTGATCATCTGCCGCCACAGGAGGCGACCACGCCCGATAAGGTCCTGGAGCGGCACCGCGACCAGGAGTTGCTCAAACGGCGCCTCGCGGCATTGGCTGGTATTTCCCCGTCCATCAGACAGACCGTGCTGGATACGGTCAACGACTACAACGGTAGTCCTGGCGATCCCGGTTCTTTTGCTTTGCTGCATGAGCTGCTTGAAGCTCAGCCCTGGCGCGTGGCTAACTGGCGCGTGGCTTCCGATGAAATCAATTACCGCCGCTTTTTTGACATCAATGATCTCGCTGCCCTGCGCGTGGAAGACAATCATGTCTTTGAAGCTACCCATCAGCTGGTACTGAAATGGGTTGCCGAGGGTAAAGTGGATGGCTTGCGCATTGACCATCCGGATGGGTTATATGATCCCACGCAGTATTTTCAGCGGCTGCAGGAGCGCGTGGCGATGCGCTCCCCTTCAATGGAAGGAGAAAAAGCCATTTATATCGTGGCAGAAAAAATCCTCGCCAGCCATGAACCATTACGCGAGGATTGGGCCATCCATGGCACTACCGGCTATGACTTTTGCAATCTGGTCAATAGTCTGTTCGTTGATCTCCACGCGAGAACAACGCTGGAGCGCACCTATCGCTCGTTTACTCACGCCCGGCCCGATTTTGAAGAACTCGTTTACCGCAGCAAGCACCAGATCATGAAATATAGCATGGCCAGCGAACTGAACGTCATGGCGGGACAATTAAGCCGAATTTGCGAATTGCGGCCGCATACGCGTGACTTTACCACCAGTAACCTGCGTCATGCCCTTGCCGAAGTAATCGCTCGGCTGCCTGTCTACCGTACTTACGTGCGCGACAGCCAGGTTTCTGTACTTGATCGCCGCTATGTAGAATGGGCTGTGGCTCAGTCCAAGAAATTCACCCAGGTGCTGGATATCAGCATTTTCGATTTTCTTGGCTCTGTGCTCCTGCTGGACGCCGCGGCCGATAGAGACCCGCCCTATGCCGCCGCGATTACTGCATTTGCCATGAAGTTCCAGCAGCTTTCCGGCCCGGTGATGGCCAAAGGCTACGAAGATACCGCGTTCTATCTGTACCATCGCCTGATTTCCCTGGACGAGGTAGGCGGCGACCCTCGCCTCTTCGGCATTTCGGTAAAAGCCTTCCATGCCGAGAATGCCAAGCGGCTGGAACGCTGGCCTTATTCCATGCTCAATACCTCCACGCATGACAGCAAACGCAGCGAAGACGTGCGTGCGCGCATCAATGTATTGTCTGAAATGCCCAGTCATTGGCATCAGCAGGCGTTGCGTTGGCGACGGCTCAACCGAAGCAAGAAATTGCTGCTTGATCGCGAGGAAATCCCCAGCGCCAATGACGAATACCTGATTTACCAAACCTTGATTGGCATCTGGCCGTTCACGGAGCTGATTGCAGAAGAGCATGAAGCCTTGCTGGCACGCATTGAGGCGTATCTGCTCAAAGCAGTGCGCGAAGCCAAACAGCACACCAGTTGGATCAATCCGCGCATGTCCTATGAAGAGGGTCTATCAAGCTTTATCAGGAAGATACTGAATCTATCTGACAAAAACACTTTCCTGGCCGACTTCCTTCCTTTCCAGCAGCGTGTGGCCTACTGGGGAATGTTCAGCTCGCTCTCACAGACCTTGCTCAAATTGACCGTGCCCGGCGTGCCGGACATCTACCAGGGCAACGAGCTATGGGATTTCAGCCTGGTGGACCCGGACAACCGCCGCCCGGTGAACTACGCTCAGCGCCAGCAGTTGCTGAAGGAACTGGAAGCATCTGTAGCCGTTCCTCAAGATGCGCTGGCCAAGCAAGTCCGGCAACTGCTCGATGACATGACGGATGGACGCGCCAAGCTGTATTTGACGTGGCGCTTGCTGCATAGCCGCAAGCGATGGCCCAATGTTTTCCAGGACGGCGCCTACCTGCCGCTCATGACGGCAGGATCACGGAAAGATCATCTGTGCGCCTTCGCCCGCCAGGCAGACGAGATTACTCTGGTAATTGTCGCACCACGCTGGTTTTCACGGCTGATACCCGCAGCGTCAGGTCAACTGCCTTTGGGCAACACCGTGTGGGGCACCACAACGGTTGAAGTGCCTAATCTTGCTGCAGGAATGCGGGGGGTGAATGTACTGACAGGGGAAATCGTGGAAGTAACTCAAACAAATGACATCCCTACGCTGGCCGCTGCAACGCTATTCATTTCATTTCCGGTCGCTTTACTGCAATTCTGACCTTAAAGAAATTGAGTTCTGGATGGGTCATTATTCCGGGAAGAGGGGTCGCGAATCAAGAAAAATAAGAACGGTCACTGAGGTTATTGTTCACCCGAATAAGAATTCATGATTCTGGTATCTGACCCTTTCTGTGCTGCCATTCAAACCCGATGTATCGCTCTTTGGGTTAATATCTTGTGACAACACTATCTAGAATCTATATGTGTAACGCAAAAAAGAATCGAGATCCTGACGTTTTTGTAATGAGCTCGTATGCTGTCGGATATCCTCGCTATAGCGCATGCGGACTTCGATGGTTTGGTTTTTATCGATAACCCATTTATAGCGTACCTCGGCCACATAGGCATTATCATTAAAGGATGGCGTCAGCAGCCAGCCATCCCCGATACGAGCGAGCGCAAATCCAAGACTATGCTGTGGAACGATATCGATAAAATTGAAAGTGACTTGGGCCGCGAGTCCATCGGCATTACCCGACGCGCCCGTTCTTATTGTGCTGCGTTTTGGCACATTCGGCGCGTACCCTAATTCCCCCCCAAGCATGAAATTTAGGCTGCCTCTTATTGGCCACTGCGCTGCCAAACGTCCGACCACGGCCCAGTAATCGGTGACGATACCAGAGCCTACCCCTTCGCTGTGCAGAGCACTCGGCAACCAGTTAATATCCACCGTACGCTGAACAATTGGGCCGGCTTTCTGGGTATTTTCAACGCTTGCAAAATAAGACACCCGGCTGCCATCTTCGCTGAAATCAAGAGGCGCACTGCGCGGCTGTGTTGCACCTTGAGCATAATTGTACTGGGCAATCGCCGTCGTGTTCCAGCCATTCTCAGCCTTGTATTTGATTTGCACGCCATCAGTCCAGGTGATATTGGTGAATGCGCTGTCTTCACGATCCAGTGATTTTTCGGCTACCCCTTTCAGTAGGGCTTTACTCTGGAAGCGGCCTACGAGAATTTCCCAGACATCGGCGGGGCGGTATTCAACATAAATCTCGTCGAAAGTGGAATCACCCTGACGTAACCCATCCTGTGTAGGGATGTTGTCAAAAATCTTGAAGTGCAAATTGCTGTCACGGGTGGAATAACGTCCTGCGAAACGTACCTGCATCCGCCATTGCTCATTAAATTTCGCACCAATCCCGACGCGAGGGCGAAATCGAAGTTCGTGGGTTGATTCTTCTTTACTATTGCGGTCATCGCGCTCGCGCGAGAAAAAACTAGCACGCACATCACCATTAAGTGAAAATTCCACAGCGGAAGCTGGAGTAATCGAATGCAGGCATACTCCACAGAGCATGAGAGTCGTCCATTTCCTAAATAACACAGAATAACTTCTAAAACCATAATAAGTTATAAAAAATTCTGTTGGCCTCCCAATGCTGCTCTTGCCAACGATCTTTCAGCCCGAAGCTTACCGTTCACTAATCACAGAATCTTCTTGAGAATAGCAGATTAAGGCTTCCTCTGTAGTGTCCTGACTGCTTCAGAGGTGGTTAGCGCACGAAAGGGATCAAGTGTCGCGAATCAAGAAAAATAACGGCAACTGGGGTTATTGTTCACCAGAATAAGAATTCATGATCCTAGTCCAGGTTATGGTCTTAATCATAACAATCTACTGCCTTTGCCCGCTATACGCCACTTCACCATTCGGGTTGTAGTCTAAACGTGGCGGGTTCTTTTCCAGCTCTAGCAACAGCAGCGTTGTACTGCCACCTACACTTTGGATCGTATTACCTACCCTCGTAAGATCTATTTCAACAGTGCCCAATCTCTCATAATCTGAGGTGATCCTGACTTTTCGTTTGTTCACCTTGGCAATCGTCACGGTCACATCGGATCTCGAGCTGCCTTTCGAATCGGAGATGACATCGCCATAATAAATGCCCGCAACCAGATCAGCCAATTCAACCGGCTTTCTCGCCTCCCTGGAAATGGGCTGTTGAGTTAAGGGCTGCTCTCTAGCTGCCGGAAGTTTTGGCCCGAGTTCGGAGGAAGAGGAACTCGAACCAGGTATCGGCTTGGACGGTCCGTCGGCAGTAGGTGCAGGCGGTTCTCCTGTCTCAGCTATTAGCGTCGGCGACGATTGAGAGAGACTACGGTTTGTGGTTGGTGAATAGTCGAACAGAAGTGAAGAAAAAAGGACAACCACAGCGAGTCCACCTGCTAGCCAGTAGAGCATAGATTTACGAGTGCGAAGATCCTGCTTACCACTTGATGTATTCGATTCACCAAGTGCCTTGCTAACAGCCTCCAGCAGTCTCTCCATGTCCGATTTGAAGCGGCTGTTGCTCACCTCAAGAGCGTTCCGCCGCGCAAGCGCGCGAAGAGGTTCCGGCAATGCCTCTTCGGCTGGCATGCTCGCTCCATCAAGTAGCACGGGGATCACGCGAATGTTTCGCGATAGTGCAGCAGCGATCTCAAGACGCACGAAGTCTTTCGGGTCGTTGATGCGTAGACCTGCGCCCGCTTGCTGTTCCATCCAGCGCCTGCCGATCATCGCCAGAAGAATCTCACATTGGCCCACAGCGCGCTCGATGGCTTCATCAAACGGGAAACCCGGCTCGATCGCATCCACATCCATAAAAATTCGCTCCCTGGAAAAATGCTGAACGAGCTGGTCGTAGATAGCGCGCGCGTAGCCTGCCGAGTCATCCCGGCGATAGCTAATAAAGATATGTCCGTTGCTCATCGATGTTCCATCCCACACCCTTATGCTTCCTGAATGCCATGATCTTGCTCGGTATACCTAACGCTGGAGTTAAGCCGCCGCGCGTAGCGCGGTCGGCTTGAACGACTTGTTATGTGTTTGTTGCCCGTTGAATCAACCTGGATAGTCGTAATTTAATTTTGAACTTTTGTTTATCTAGAACCCACTTAAAAAAGCTTTTTTCGCTTTCTATTGGTCCATCAAGTGTATACAAATTACAACTTGAACCGTAGTTGAGTTTAAATTGGTACTTTCGGTATTTGGAAAAGTAGTACGTTGCCCCCACCGGACCTTTTGCTAAAAACTCTCTTGCCTCATGGGGTTTCAAAGCAAGATCATTGCCCATAATCTGCATGCTTACCTTTAACGGCAATCCATCTCTTGTTAGAGATACCACAGTAACAACCCCATCAAGAGAAGTTATCTTAGATCCTACATTGGTACATTTAAACTTAAGTTCAGCACCAAAATTATTATCTGGATCATATGTTTGCTTAACCAGCACCGTATGTAGTCTTACTCTGGAAGTCCATTTTTCATACCAGAAATAAATTCCACCCGTGCCTCCAATAAGATACAGAATCTTTAAAGGGTCATTAAAAAAATAGTCAATGACTTTGTAAATTAATTCTGTCACTCAGACTCCTCAAACACATAACGTTTTGGGTAACAGGCGCAACGACAGGAGCGTCCTAGTTGACCCAATTGTTATAACCTACATTGGTAATTTCCAATCTGAAGCGTACTTTCTATACTCTGGCGCTTCTGTTTTTGGTGGCACATAGTGCTCATCATCTATTACAAAATTAGCAGCCATTAGGTCTCTCACTCCACCCAATCTCTCTGTTGAGGTGAGCTCTGATGCGATATCTTTGAAAAGTGTTGAGAAATTACCAGATTGATTATTGGCAATGAAATCAGGCAAAGGGATTTTGAAATCGAATTCTGGAAATTGCGGAAGGCCTTTTAATGCTGCAACTGAATTATATACTTTCATTAAAAAGCTTCCCTGAATCCCTTGATCAGTTTTAAGGCCATATTTTGATCTTAATTCATGTTCTGCTTTCTTGAGCTGCTTCTCCCATTTTTGGATTGATTTATTAGCCTGTGTAATTCCACCCTCATCAAACCCAATTCGTATTTCCCTTAGAAGCCCTCTTACATCCTGCAAGCATTGCTCGTTTTTTATTTCAAGAGCCGAAGATATTATGTTTCGAGCATCACCGGACTGAACTGATAACCAAGCAGAAAATATTGGAATATCTAGTGAAACAGCTGTAGATCTTCCAGCGTCAATAATTTCACCTACCGAAGTTAATAGCTTATTCGATAAAGAACCTACTAATTTTGCCGTAAAATCGTGACCAAATGCGCCCGTCTTTTTAAACCAATGAATTTGATAAGCATGTCTAATAGGATGAAGAAAAGTATCAGCTTTTAAATAATTGGCTGCTAAGCTGTAATAAATCGACTTATAAGCAAGCCAATTTAGTGATGCGATAAACATATCCAGGGCACGAGTTGTACCACCATGACCTCGCCTAGCTGATTTTGCTTCTTCAGCCATTCTCTCTTTCGTGAGTTCTGTTCCATCTGAACCAATAAGTTTAATATCTGTTGACCAAACACCGAATGTATCGCCAGCATCCGAAAGTTCATTGTAGATAGCTGAACTCAGTTCGCTGTATTTTTCATACTCCAGTGTATTTGGTTGACCAAGCATTTTCAAGGTTAAATAATAAACGCTCGAACGCAAATCCCAAGTACAAATCATATTTAGCTTAAGTAATCCAAGTAATTCCCGGAAATCTAGGTCCACAAATTCACCTGCGCGAATTTCGGGCCGGATTAATTTTGCTTCTGATTTTGCTTTTTCTGAAAAATTGTCTAACTGATAGTCTTCTGGTGATATGAACTTTATAAAATCGAATTCTTTTTTTCTTTCTTCCTTCTGCTCTTCTTTGTAATTATCAATGCAAACAAGCTCGTCATAAAAAAGGATCGCTTGAACGAAGTTTTCTAACGCTACAAGATCACCGTTTATAGTATCGGGGTTTTTAACGACAATCTGACCCATGACCCTTTGCACAGCTGTAAGTGAGGCATTGTCAATCAGTGCATATGTCATCGGTGTTTCCTGTGGTTATAACTAGAATTAGAACTCCGAAATGACGCAATACATCACGTCAAAAATGACATCTAACACGGCAAGCTGCATGCTATCTCCTTCTGTTTTATAGAATTACGCCGAATGAGCTTTCATCATAACAAACTTTGTTAGATCCACAAATATGACGAACAAGTCCCGGCTTTTGGACCAGATGCGGGATAAACTCAGGCTCAAGCATTACAGCTATCGCACGGAGCAATCTGATATTGCCTGGATAAAACGTTTCATTTTCTTTTACAACAAGCAGCACCCCGATACGATGGGAGAAAGGGAAGTTGAATCGTTTCTGATTTATCTCGCAGTTAAACGAAATATTGCTGCATCCACACAGAATCAGGCGCTGTGCGCGCTGCTATTTTATATAAGGAGGTATCAGGCTGTGAATACACACAAAGTCTTGCATTGTCACCCAACAGACAAAGCCTATCCCCACTCTATTGCTTGAAGATTCTTCCGTCTTTGCCTGGACATTATTTGGCTGCCCCTTTGTAAACAAAAAACCCATCCCCTTATTAAAAGAGGATGGGTAGATGCAATACTCGTTACAACCTGGATTTAAACAACATCATCCAGAATCGCTCGGCTTTGTTCGTTCCATTGCACATCCAGGAGGTTGGAAAAGCGTGCAATGACCTGGATGACAACGCCCCCAGAGAACAAAGCGGCCCATGCCAGTATCACGAAGCCCCAATGTAGCGGTGCGCTAAAGAGTTCCTCCATGAACCAGAAGGCATGGCCCCATTCATTCAAACCAACGTTCGGGAGGCTCATCAGCGGACCGGCAATAGACATCACCAAAGGAAACGAGGTTCCCTTGTTGTACAGTGGCAATCGCGTCCTTGCATATAGGAAAGTTGATACGCCTATGATGATGTACATCGGGAACGAGCCGTAAAATAGCGGAATGTGGCTGGGCGTGAAACTGGTGTCGCGAATGATCACCTGATGCCAGGAAGCATCCTGTTCAGTGAAGAAACTCGAACCCCAATAGACAGCAAACATGTACACCCCTAACCACATCATGAAATAAAAATACCGCTTAATTTCCATTTTCACCGGCAGGTTCGCCAGTTGTTCCTGGGTATCGCGTGTTTTCCATACCCAACCCCAGACCGTCAGCGCCAAGATCGGCCAGAGTGTCATTTGGAAACGCCATAGGCCCATCCAGATTTGATCGAACTCCGGTTCCATGGAGTCCATCCCATGGGAGTAGGCGTAGGTCCGCTGAAACCAGACCCAGAAAATTGCTATTCCCAGTATGGGTAGAAGACCCAGCTTGTAAAACCTGGAATCATACCATTCCGACATGTCATAGGCAGGACTGCCTGCCTTCGCTGCTTTATCTACCGATCTGTTTCCAAGTGCAGGAATACTCATTTAAATTAGCTCCTCTTTTGCAAATAATCCAAAATTCCAAAAGGAATTCAAAAACTAAGAACAAAAACAACAGCCCCGGCCCGACCAAAAATTTTCCAGAAATGAAAAATCTTTGGAAGTACCGGTTTCAAAGCATCCATGGCCTCTTTCCTCCTCTTCAAGTTATGATTCCACCATTAAAGGCACTTCAATGCCTTGTCGTGAGACCTTACCTTGGCTTCATGACCATCCAGCGCTACAGCCCAATGGCCACTACGCTAGCATCTACATGCTCTAGGGATCAAAACAGTATCGTTGTCAATAACGCTATTGCCCTATCTAAAAATATCAAATGATAATTTGTGAAATTTTTGTGAAGTAATATAAATACAGACTTTTTTTTATCAATTAAGTTCCTTCAAGGAATTTTTCCTAATATTGCGAAAGGAATTAACTTAATCAACTCGAAAAGGGAGGCACGAAATGACGGCATTAGGAGAGCGATTCCAAACTGCTCGTGAGCTTGGCCGCCCGGTCCCAGAACCCCGAGTCGCTTGATGTATGCCTAACCAGCTCATCAATCGGATGACGGATAATATGGGAAGAGAACACCGTTTTACTTGTAGACAGAGAAAGCTCACCGCGAGTATTCCGTCATGAATTGGAATCAGGGTTGGCGAATGAGATTCGACATGCAATGAATGACACAACGTGCTGGACAATGAACGTTCCACGGCACAGGTATCGGCGATTCATGGGAGACGAACAGTTAGCGGCAAGTCTGGACGATCGCGCAAAATTGTAGAACCAGAATCCAGCAATCTGTTTCTTACATCACCGATAACTGTGGCCTGTTCCTATTCTGCGCTGTTCTACCAATCGGATTACTTCTGAATTAGAAGGTGTTTTTCCAATTTATCGATATCGCCCGTGATTGTTTAATAATCTTAACACCTACACCTTGCACACCTTTAAATGTGCCGTGAAAGCCAAGGCTATTCTCAGCAGCAGGATATATTGAATTACATATCCATATTCTATAACAGCCATCGATTACATTCTTATTTGGATAAGAGAGTATGGTCTTTTTGATCAGTTGCGCGGCAAGCCTCGCCCTTCAGGACGGGGAAGCGCTGATTCTTTTCTTGACATACCAATACGACCGGTCATATTATAAAAATATGCCTAAAGTGACGAAAAAAGAACTCAAGCGAGAAACCCTGTTGAATCAGGGGGTGGCCATGCTCATGGAGCAAGGTTATCATGGTACGGGGCTACAGGAAATCCTTGATGCGGCAAATATTCCCAAGGGCTCTTTTTATAATTACTTTGGCAGTAAAGAAAATTTTGGCGCGGAAGTTATCCAGCACTACGTTGATCCCTTTATCGCACAATTAGCGGTGCATCTGCAACAATCCGAAACCGACGCGCTGGCTGCGATACGGCATTATTTCGATGAACTCATCATGGAGCTTGAAAAAAATGAGTTTAAGGGCGGCTGTCTATTGGGCAATCTGATGGGGGAAATAGGCGATACCAGCGAAATTTGCCGGAAGTCCCTTCAATCCGCCGTTGGGCGTTATCGGGATTTATTGCGATCCGGGCTGACTAAAGCACAGCAGCAGGGCACGGTAAGATCGGACAAATCGGCTGAAGAGATGGCGGATTTGCTGATAAATGCCTGGCAGGGGGCCTTACTGAGGATGAAAATAGAAAAATCATCTGCCCCAGTTAAGCAATGTTGCAAGGATTTGCTGGAAGATTTTTTCAAGCCGTGATTTTTTTTGCACCAAAAAAAAACGACCGGTCATATTATTTAATCTTAATTCTATAGGAGATGAAAAATGCCAAAATATATCATCGAACGCGACATTCCTGGCGCCGGTTCCCTGACGTCACAGGATCTTCAGGCTATTTCACAGAAATCCTGCAGCATCCTGAACCATATGGGCTCACAAATTCAGTGGCTGGAAAGTTACGTAACGGACGATAAGGTTTATTGCCTCTACATCGCGCCCGACGAGGCTACCATCAGAGCGCATGCTGAACAGGGTGAATTTCCCGCTAATCGCATTTCTCGAATCCATTCCGTGATTGATCCCACTACTGCGGAGAATTAATTCTTGGGAGCGCAGAAATAAAATGTTCATGCTCATAAAAAATACCTACTAAGGAGGTAACGTTCATGCAACTCCGTGTCATTCATTCAATGATCATCAGCCTGACCCTGACCGTTGCAAGTGTTTCCAGCGCATTCGCAGAGACTGGCGAGGCGGCTTCGGCCAAAAAATACGAAGCGGCTGCAGGATCTGCAGGTGGCCACAAGCATGCTGCACCATCCGGTAGAGCGGATAACCCAGGCTCGGATGGTCAGCTTGCGCCAAGTTTGCAGAACCTGGGTTCTCATACATTTCCGGTCAGTACACGTAACCAATTAGCGCAACAGTACATCAACCAAGGCTTGAATCTCGCTTATGGATTCAACCATGCGGAAGCGCGCCGCGCATTCCGGGAAGCAGCACGGCTTGACCCCGCGCTGGCTATGGCTTATTGGGGCCAGGCGCTGGTGCTCGGCCCCAACATCAACGCACCCATGGATCCGCAGGATGAAGCGCAGGCTCTGGAACTCGTTCAAAAGGCTGTAGCAACCGCGGCTGAAGCGTCACCGCGGGAGCGGGCGCTTATCAGCGCGCTCGAGAAGCGCTATACAGGAAAGCCTGAGCAGCGCGCAGCAAACGACAAAGCCTATGCGGATGCAATGCGGGATGTGCACCAGCGTTTTCCGGACGATGATGATATTGCGACACTCTATATCGAATCGATGATGAACATCCATCCTTGGGATTATTGGATGCGTGATGGTTATTCGCGAGAAGGAACAACTCAAATCGTCGCACTCACTGAGAAAGTGATACAGCGCAATCCGCGGCATCCGGGCGCGCTGCATATGTATATTCACCTCGTCGAAGCAACAAATACACCGGAACGCGCAGAAAAGGCGGCTGATACGTTGCTGACGCTGATGCCCGCAGCAGGGCACATGATACATATGCCCTCGCACATCTATCTGCGCGTGGGTCGATATGCCGACGCGATGAAGAGCAATCAGCTTGCCATTGCTGCGGACGAGAATTACATCGCGCAGAGCCGCGCGCAGGGAATTTATCCGCTGGTCTATTATCCGCATAATCTCCATTTCCTGTCGTTCGCTGCGACGATAGATGGCCAAAGCAGGATTGCAATCGAATCAGCACGAGAGGCGGCCAGCAGAATAGACGATGCCACACTAAAAGATTTGCCGCTAACCGCACTGTTCCGCATGCAGCCATACTGGGCGCTTGCGAGATTCGGGCACTGGCAAGCGATCTTTGATGAACCTGCGCCGCCGTCTACCAACGCATTTCTGAAAGGAAGCTGGCATTATGTACGCGGCCTCGCATTTGTCGCTACAGGACAATTGCAGCAAGCCGGGCAGGAGCTGGAGGCGTTGCGCGAGATCATGAAAGACTCATCGCTGGGCGGTCCGCTATTGTCGAAAAATACCCCACGCACCGTGCTAAGCGTCGCGCCTGAAGTGCTCGCAGGCGAAATCGCCGCCGCGCGTGGACAGTTCGACCAGGCCATTGCACACCTTGAACGCGCGGTTCGCCTTGAGGATGCCCTAGTGTACACGGAACCATTGGAATTTCACTTTCCACCCCGGCTGGCACTGGGTGCTATTCTGCTGGAGTCAGGGCGCCCGGACGAAGCGGAAACAGTCTATTGGGAAGACCTGAAGAGGAATCGCAACAACGGCTGGGCGCTTTATGGCTTGATGCAGGCGCTACGCGCACAAAAGAAGGATGATCAGGCGGCGCTTATCGAAGCGCGTTTCAAAAAGGCTTGGGCGCGCGCCGATGTGGAACTCAATGCATCCCGCTTCGGACGTCAAGCTGTAAAGAGGTAAAACCTGTCCACATTTTCAATTCTTCTACCAAGGAAGCCTCTGATAATCTCTCGCTTCGCGGTTCGTTCAGAGGCTCAGAGGCTTTCTAGCCCGAATATTTCATAAATTCGCGTGATGATCACGCAGGATTTTGATTAGTCGGGAAGTTTTGAGAAGGAAGGGTCTAGTGATTCATACACCCGACTGAGCAAAATCTTTCTTATTAATCAAAAGACAAGTGAGGACACGTGCCAATTTATGAAATATTCGGGCTAGTGTAGCGTCTCTCAAATGACTGAGTCATCGTTAGCATAATCGTTTGGATTGGACTCGATCAATCTAGCCTCTAGTAAAACCACGCTGGTTTTCTCGGCTGATACGAAAAAATCAAACGCGAGTATAGAATCAGGGGCAGCCCTTGCATCCGTTCGTTTTCACCATGGTAAAAATAGCTTGATCGAGATTCGCCCCACTCAGATCGGCATCGGTTAGATCGACGCCGGTGAAATCTACCCCCTGTAAATTGGCGTTAACCAGAGAGGCTCCCCGCAAATTGGCTGCGCGCATATTAGCGCCTAGCAGGTTGGCATTGTTAAGCATAGCGCCGCCGAGTTTGGCGTTAGTGAGATCCGCGTTGGTCAACACGGATCCTGTCAAATTAGCACCGCTCAGATCCGCATTCTGTAGAATGGCACCTCGCAAATTTGCGCCAACAAGCTGCGCGTCATTGAAGCGCGCTCCCCGGGCATTCGTTTTTACCAGCGAGGCCTGGCTCAAATTGGCTCCACGCAGTTGAGCACTCGACAAATTCGCTTCATTCAGATTGGCCCCAGTCAGATTCGCCCCGGAAAGCACCGAACGGGTGAACTGGGAATTTGCCAGACTCGCACTTTGAAGATCGGCGCCATACAGATTCATGTCCACACAAAATGTGCCTCGCCGGATGCTGCACCCATCCACATTGCGCGCCCCTTGGGCAAATGTTTCAGCGCCGATGAGCAAAAGCAGCAAGAGAAAACTTTTAAAAACTATAATCGATGGCCGAGGGGTACGACGCCCGGCGTGCAGAATACGAGGCTTATCAGATGGATGGGCAAGGACCCGGGCGCTACGCAACCCGGTCATGCGATGACACAGTAGATTTTTCACGATGATCGATAGTGAAACGATTTTTCTTTTGAACATAAGTATCAGTGTGACTCCATTGGAAACGCATGGTTTAGGCAGGCTGTTCAAAAAAGATTTAATCTGTGGCTCACGCGCCAAGGCGCTCAAGGCTGCGCCTCCTGGCAACGCTTCTCGGAGTACTGCATAGACTGGCCGCTTCGAGTCTCGGCATAGGATCATGCAACGTGAGTCCGGCGGAGGTCTTGATATTGATTCTGATCAGCGCCGCACGGCCGTGCTTGAGAAGCTCCAACCCAGCTACATTCGCAGTAGGGAAATACAAACACCCTTTGCCTACTAGCAGGAATGTACCGAGGATCACCCATATTGTCAAACATCCTAAGGAATGATCTAAAAAAGGAATTTTGCCTCACTCATATTAACCCGAATATTTCATAAATTGGCACGTGCCCTCACTTGCCTTTTGATTAATAAGAAAGATTTTGCTCAGTCGGGCGTATGAATCACTACACCCCTCTTTCTCAAAACTTCCCTATTAATCAAAATCCTGCGTGATCATCACGCGAATTTATGAAATATTCGGGTTAAAAAGTACTCTGATGACTCTGGTACATTCAAGCGAATAACGACCAAGGGAAAGAGCCAGCTCAGAAAGGAAAGACGAAGACAGTGCGTCACCACACAATGAGTCAACGGGATCAAACGCTGAAGTATTTCCACGAATAGATAGTTAACTATCAATCCGTCAGGATTATTTTTAACCCAAGGGAACCTCCAGGATAACTTGCAAAGGCACTGCCAGGATAATTCGCAGCAAGAGCTTACATTTGACAGATTCCACCAAGCTTGACCCTTTTGATTCCAGGCTGATGCGGCTTTCATGGGGCAGATGCAGGGAGACACGTAACCGGCGTTTCAGCCCCCGGGAAAATGCCCAGCCGTGCGATGCCATCGTTACCGATGGCGCCGCGATACATGCCGCTGGTATTGAAGCGCATCGCATAATTGCCTGTTGCGTCCAATACAATCAAACCACCATCGCCACCGATGGCGGCGATTTCTGCCAGCACGTTATCGGCTGCCTCGGCAATCGGCGCGTGCTGCAGCCGCACCTGCGCCGCTGTGTTGAACGCAGCCAAAGTCCGAATAAACATTTCTCCGGTACCGGTCGCGGATACCGCAATCGAGCGGTTGTCTGCGTAGGTGCCGGCGCCGATGAGCGGCGAATCACCCACGCGTCCGAAGCGTTTATTGGTAAGCCCGCCGGTCGAGGTGCCGGCGGCAAGATTGCCGTAACGATCCAATGCTACGGCGCCGACCGTTCCACGCTTTTCATCCCTATCCGGCAGCGATGTAGTCGGGCCAGCATCGTGATCGCGCAACACATGTTCTTTGGCGATTGCTTTTTGCAACTGGTCCCAGCGGTATTGCGTGTAGAAATAGGATGGATCCACAATCTCCAGACCCTGCTCGGCAGCGAAGGCTTCGGCGCCCTCGCCGATCAGCATCACATGCGCGCTTTTCGTCATCACGGCGTGCGCAGCGCGAATCGGGTTACGGATCGTCGTAACCGCGGCAACAGCCCCTGCCATGAGCGTGGAACCCTCCATAATCGACGCTTCCAGTTCGTTGCGGCCAGCATGACTGAACACCGCGCCTCTGCCCGCATTGAACAAGGGTGAATCCTCCATCACCCCAATCGCTGCAATCACAGCATCAACGCTGCTGCCGCCAGCTTCCAGCACCGCATAGCCAGCAGCCAACGATTGCGCAAGCGCCTGCGTATAAGCTTGCTCGCGTTCCACTGTCAGCCTGCTGCGCGTAATCGCACCGGCGCCACCGTGGATCACCAAGCGAATTGGCAAAGTATCCGCCATTACCGAATTAGCACCCGCTTTTTCCCAAGGACAAACGCATCGATTGGGTCTTCAATACGCTTAAGCAATTTATAGTGGCGCCTCATCTTAAGCTCGCGGCATTATTCATCTAATAATTTTTTTGTAATCAATTTAATAACGCTCCACCAGCCTTCTTTTTCTTAGTTTCCTCAGATTATGGATGCATTAAACAAACGCCGCAAAGCGATTGTAAGCCTGCGGGATAGCCTGTAATCTTCTCATAATTTTGTATAATGATGCTGTAAAAAGATTTTCAGCAAGCTGATTGAAATCATTGAAATATCATTTGCTACAGGAATTTACGAATGAAGGAAAAACAGATACTGAGCATGGTGGCTTTCCTGATGATACTGCCCCTGCTATCCGGTTGCTGGACGTTGGTTGCGGCGGGTGCGGGCGCTTATGGAGGGTATAAGATGAAAGAGAATGGCTATACCTTACAAAATCCGGTTACGAAAGAAAAGGGTAGAAAATCAAGTCAGTAAGATTTCCAATATTACTACTGGCGAGAAGAGATTAATTATATTGACGCTATCATGAAACGGTGCAGCGTCATCCTCAGCAACGGTATAAAGGATTTTCATCCCGCCTATTTTGCCATGGTAATGGCCACCGGTATCATGTCGATTGCTTTTGAAGCCATGACTTTCCCCGGCATAGCGAAGGCGCTTTTCACGCTGAATCTGATTTTTTATCTGATCTTGTGCACCATCCTGGCTGCGCGGACGGCTTTTTTCCGGCCAGATTTAATGGTGGACTTGAGAACTCCGCGGCGTGCAGTACTTTTTCTGACGTTCGTGGTTGGCACCAATACCATCGGCATGCAGCTTGTCACCTTCCAGCAGGCAACGGGATGGGCCATTGGGTTAGGGCTGGTTGCCCTGATTGGCTGGTTCGGATGTCTCTATTTCATCGCGCTCGATTTTATCGCTATGCAAGGCAAACCCCTGCACGAAATCGTGAACGGCGCGACCTTGCTGGTGGTCGTCAGCACCGTATCGATATCCCTGCTGGGAATTCATCTTCTGGATGCAATGGAAGTCCATACCAGCTATGCCTATTTTATGGCAGGAAGTTTCTGGGTTGTAGGTTATATTCTGTATCTGCTGATCATAACAATATTGACCTATCGCCTGTTTTTCAGGCGATTTAAACCTGGAGATTGGGATGCGCCTTACTGGATCTGCATGGGGGCAGCGGCAATCATTGTTCTGGCGGGCTCCGAGCTCGTCATGCGCATGCCTACCCTGCCAGGATGGGAAGACATTCGGCAAACCGTTTTGTGGATGACCGGGGTTGCATGGAGTATGGGAACATTGTGGACTCCCTATCTACTGGTCATGGATATCCGGAAATTCACCCGCGTGGGGATCACAGCTTCAGCGCCCATGTGGATAAAAACTCTTCCGTGGTCAAGACTGGCGTTTGGCAGGCAATATCATGCCTACGATCCTCCTTCATGGAGCAGGGTTTTCCCCATGGGGATGTACGCGGCCTGCACACTTTCCCTGGCGAAAGCGACAAGCTTCGGATCGCTGGCGATAATTCCCCAATATTGGGGCTGGTTTGCGCTGCTGGTCTGGTCTCTGACATTGATTGGCATGCTACGCTTTGTAATTAATATGGTTATGATCTCCCCACATTAAGATGAATTCACATGTCTAATCTTTTCGAGTTGCAGATGAGTAGAACACTTTCATCGTCGTCGCGTTATGGTTGGGTGTGCAGTTTGCTCAGCGTCCTTTTTCTTCTGGGCGGCTGCCAGTCGTTTCTGACCAGCCAATCGGCATTGCCCACTCCAGCAACCAAGCCGTTACCCATTGCGGTGGCCAGCCATGAATTCAGCTTCGACCCCGTCCGCGAGGATGTGGTCGGCACACTGCGAGTCATCACCGTTAACGAAGAGGACACGCTCTCCGATATCGCCCGGCGATTCAACCTAGGTTATGAAGAGATCGTGAACGCCAACCCCGATGTCGATCCCTGGCTACCGGGAACAGGCACCGAAATCGTGATTCCCACCCAGTTCGTGCTGCCTGACGCACCGCGCAAAGGCATCGTGATCAATCTCGCGGCGATGCGGTTATTTTATTTTCCGAAGGCAGCGCCTGGCGAGCCGCAGAAGGTCATTACCCATCCGCTTGGTATCGGACGCGTGGAATGGAAAACACCGGAAGGTACGACCAAAATCGCCTCCAAGAAGGAGAATCCCACCTGGATACCGACACCTTCCATCCGCAAAGAACACGCGAAGAATGGTGATCCGCTGCCCGCCGTCGTACCGCCCGGCCCGGACAACCCGATGGGCAGCCATGTGCTGAAATTGGCCTGGCCGAACTACGCCATTCACGGCACCGACAAGCCGCCGAGCATCGGTCTGCGCGGTAGCCACGGCTGTCTGCGCATGTATCCCGAAGACATCGCGCGCATCTACGGCAAGGTCCCGGTTGGCACGCCGGTGCGAGTGGTGAATCAGCCCCGCCTGCTCGGCTGGCGCGGCCGGGCGCTGTACCTGCAAGCCTACCCCATCCTGGAAGACGACAAGCGCAATCACGATAAGCTGCTCAAGAAATCGTTGCGCGCCGCGCGCTCAACGCCCAAGGAAAAGCGCAATGCGCAACACCAGGTCCGGATCAACCAAATCTTGTTCAACGAAGTGATTCGCAGCCCGCGCGCCATAGCCATACCAGTCACACAACCGCATATGACCCTGCAGACCTATCTAGACCGCACCGCGCGCGCGCAGAATACGCTGCCGCTCAACGCCACCTGGAACGGTGACATGAGCGGACAGCTGACAGCAACCGAAGTGCTGGAAATGGCGGATCAGGAACCGTAGCCGTTCTCGCCACGCAGGATGGGCAAATCGTCGCCATTGGCCCGAATATTTCATAAATTCGCGTGATGATCACGCAGGATTTTGATTAATAGGGAAGTTTTGAAAAGGAGGGGTATAGTGATTCATACACCCGACTGAGCAAAATCTTTCTTATTAATCAAAAGGCAAGTGAAGACACGTGCCAATTTATGAAATATTCGGGCTAGCACTGTTAAACTGATTGCGCCGATAACGATGAGGAGATTGACTGGCAATATTACTGGGGAAATTGATTGACATTCAAATAACTTGAGAAACGGCCAGGAATGGCTCGTCAAGCCCCTCCAATGACAGGACTAACCATGACGTTCGAGCACTTCCGACACGCGCGCTCGAAGGGCAGGAATCAGCTCTTCCTCGAACCACGGATTGCGCTTGAGCCACAGATTATTGCGCGGGCTCGGATGAGGAAGGGGAACAATATCAGGCCAGTTCTTCCGCCATGCTCGAACGGTCTCGGTCAGCGATGCTCTTTCGTTTGGCAGGTGATAGGCTTGTGCGTACTGTCCCAGTACCAGCGTGAATTGGAGATTCTTTAAGTAGGACAGCAATGCCGCCCGCCACGCTAGCGCGCATTCGGGTCGCGGAGGCAAATCGCCGGATTGGCCTGTTCCGGGAAAGCAGAAACCCATCGGCAGGATGGCTACTTGCCTGGGGTCATAGAACGTTTCGCACGAGATCCCCAACCATGCGCGCAGCCTGTCACCGCTTGGATCATTGAACGGAATGCCCGTTTCGTGCACCCTCTTGCCTGGTGCCTGCCCTGCAATCAAGATGCGAGCCGACTCATGCACCTGGAAGACCGGACGCGGACCAAGCGGCAAATGTTCAGCGCAAAGCGTGCAGGCACGCACATCATTGATCAGCGAGGTGAAGGAAGTCATGTCATGCGAGTCTGATGGCTAACACCATGTTAAGCGACCATCGGCCGATAGTATTTGATTCACGCGAAGTTCTTCCTCCCAGGGGCGTTGCTTTTTAGCACCCAAGATAATTGGTGCCCCCCCTCTAATCCATGCTCATCAGCATTCTCATATAAGGCAGCGCCCTCAATCGTCAATTCCAAGCTGGCAAAATGGACTGGATTATTCCTGCCAAATTCATACAGCACCCACTTACCCGCACCGTCCTTGCGGAAGATTTCTGTTTTTCGTCGGAAGGAAACTGCCGGTATTTCTCAAATTTATTTCCTCCGTAAGAAGGGACAGGTCTATATTTAATATCATAAAATATAGACCTGTCCCCAACAATGGGTGTTTATATAAAAGTAGTGTGACTGCTGACTGCCATAACTTTTAAAAAAGCTTTTTAGCACTTTTCTTACATCAAATTTAGAATTCTGCTTATTTTATATTTCTTCAGAAAATTGTAACCTTTATTAAATTAAGCTATTAGAAGCTACAAGTTAAAAGTTAACACCAAATTTACACCAATCCCTACAAATTCATTGCTTTAGAGTTTTAAAAATTAATTAAAACATTGTTTGTAAATTCATTCGCTATAAAAAATTTTTGAGTGAGATCTGACTTTAAGTATCGACATAGTTAGAGCTTTAAGTTTTATTTGGCTTCGTTATAAGTTTGATCTTTAATTTCAATATTCTGTTAGGCGTATCTGGTAATCACCGATTGCACACCTAACAAACAAAGCCATCATCCAATTGCTGCTTATATTATGGGTGTTGGATCGAGGATGATGTGCAGTTGACGGTTAAGATTGTCGTGCTGTTCATCATGATATAGCTGGGGTATGTTGTTTTTGTACCTATTTATTTTGACTAAAATAGAAAAAGGTTTAACAATGACTAAGATTATCATTTCAGCAGCCATTTTGGTTTTTTCTGCGTTCGCGTTGCAAACACCCGCTTATGCTGATAATCCAGCGGGATCTTATCAGCAAACGTGCACTAATATCGTTCTGAAAGGAGAAACGCTGAGCGCGAGTTGTACCCGTTTCGATGGATCGAAGAAGAATAGCGAACTGCCATTCGCAACTTCTTGCGTGGGAATCATCAGTAACGTCGATGGTAACCTAGTTTGCACTGGCCCCACCGGTTCCTTTGCCAGAACTTGCAAAGATTCGTCAGTAGCAAACAACAAACTGTCTGCAACTTGTCAAAAAATTGATGGCAGTTGGGTGTCTTCCAGCACCAGTTTTAGCGGTTTTCAACATCCTGTAACCAACTGCAATGGTCAATTGGTTGACAAGCCGGATTGTTAATAAAGTATAGTTTGTATTTAGGGTAGTTCTATCCCTGAAAATTTGCGCTAAACTGGAGTCTCAGGAGCCACGAGAATCATGTGCGATTCCTGGGACATTTCCATATAAGCGCACTGAACCTTAATGTTGCTTACGCATTGTTCGGATCCCCCGTATTATTCATGATTCAACCTCTAGCTCGTAATCAAAGTAGTGGAATTCTATATAGAAATAGTGATAGCTACTACCTTCCTTACATGCCATAAGCATAATGAGTAAGGAGGGACAGGTCTATATTTAATATCATAAAATATAGACCTGTCCCCAACAATGCTGTTAGCTCCTGTGGATAAGGATATAAGTAATCAGCGTACTCAATTACGATTTTGGGGCATACGCATTACACCAACCTTCAGGGCTTATGCTGCCTTCTACAACTTTGCATTCGCCGCTAACTTCAGGTGTCTTGCCTGGGATGAATTGCATGCAATTACTACATTTTTCCTTCCCGTTTGGGTTGTTACGATACTGCATTGCTTCCTTGGAAGCTTTTGCCGCTTTCACCTGGTCAGTGAATGCACTCACAAAGGGAACGGTAGCACCTAATGCCATGAGTTTTATTATCTTACGACGCGAGAATTTCTTTTGATGATTCATAATCTCTCCTCGGATTCGGATAAGTTAAAATACAACAACGGCTAGGTATTTCTTCTGGCAAATAAATTTCTGAATTTGATTGATGTTTCATTCTCAAATCCAAAGAATTATTCTAATCCTTTTTTTTGTGATGTAAGACTTCAATTATTAATCGGCAAATCAACTTTCTCAATGCTTCATCTCATTGTTGACGTACTGCATCAAACGTTCGATCAGTAGATGAGCATACCGTTTTATCGTTAAAGCCATTCCGCAAAAATTTTTACACCCGCATGCGCGTAAGAAGGGACACGCGTAAGAAGGGACAGGTCTATATTTTATTATATAAAATATAGACCTGTCCCCAACAATATTAATTTTCCACACTATGCTCAATTGCAAGACGCGCCCCCATTTTTTTCACGACCCCATTTTTTCACGTTATTTTCTACATCAGGAAATTAGAAAATACCAAAACGTTTCTTTTTACCAACTCCGCTTCTAAGATACTCCAATAACTGACCTATTTTTATATGAAGAGCAACTTGAGCACCTGGGTTGAGGTTGGAAAAAAGCGCCATAATAGAAGTGGCTGCCGTAAGTCCATCTAACACTTGGCCCAAGGAATTATCTCCGCTTTTATTGTTAGGCGATATTAAAACGTATTCCGTGTGAAGGGTGCTTGGCGCAATCTCGACTACGATAAATGTGTCAAAAAAATTTATTAAGAATTCATACGGAAATTTTTTATGGACATCATACTGACTAACAAAATCATATTTTACAAGTATGTTACTGATATCGAATTTTGCTAAAAATCGATATTTCTCAAAGAAAAAACGAGCGGACTCCTTAGCGGGGCCTCCGTTAAGTATAATTTCTGGAATATGATCAGCTATTACATAATCACTAACCACATAATTATCTAAGAGCTTATCAATTGACGAATTAAAGAGCTTCTTAATGGGGATTTTTTTAGTAATTGCATCGTTTATCAATTCATGTGTAAGAAACATATTATTCGCTTCCGTAATTAAGTTATTCTTCTTTTACGGCGTGCGATCTTAGCCCTTTAGGGTTATCTAAAAATGCAGAAGGCTGAGAATCTTAGATATCTCTGTTTTACCCGCAACATGAACCTACCACCCTCTCTCTCCTTCATTATTCACGGTAGTAAGAAGGGACAGGTCTATATTTAATATCATAATATATAGACCTGTCCCCAACAATGCACTTTCATCCCAAACTGAACACGTCTTTAAGCTCGGCATTGCTTAGATTCCCCATCCATTTTTCCCCGATACCGACGGTCAGGTCAGCCAGCTCGCGTTTGGATTGAATCATGTCATTGATGCGTTCCTCGAAGGTGGCGCGGGTAATCAGGCGATGGACCTGGACATTATGCTGCTGGCCGATGCGATAGGCCCGATCGGTTGCTTGCGCTTCCACAGCGGGATTCCACCATAGATCGAAATGAATCACATTGGTGGCCGCTGTCAGATTAAGACCGGTGCCACCTGCCTTTAGCGACAACAAAAAAACGCGCTCGGTACGATCATGCTGGAATCGTTCCACCATGATATCGCGTGTTTTTCGTGCGACACCGCCATGCAGGAACTGGGGTTCCCGCCCATACCGCGTTTTGATCCATGCCGCCAGTAAATCTCCTGCTTCGCGAAATTGCGTAAATACCAGTACTTTTTCATGGGCTGCGAAGATGGGATCGAGCAGATCGAGAAACAGTTCTGCTTTGCCGGACAGGCTCGCGTCGCTGTCTCCTTTCTTGAGATACTGCGCCGGATGATTGCAGATTTGCTTCAAGGCCATGATCATTTGCAGAATTAGCCCCTCACGCTTGAAGGTGTCGGATTCGCCATTGATGACCTGCAACGCTTCACGCACGACGGATTCATACAAGGCCGCCTGTTTGTTAGTCAGCTCGCAATATTGATTCTGTTCGATCTTGTCGGGCAAATCACTGATAATGCTTTTATCTGATTTAAGGCGTCGCAGCAAGAACGGACTGGTGACGCGTTTGAAACGCTGCGCCACTTGCTGATCATGGTCGTTTTGTATGGGTACGGCAAACTCTTTGGTGAAATGAGTGAGATTGCCCAGAAAGCCGCGATTGGCAAAATCCATAATGCTCCAGTATTCAGCTAGCCGGTTTTCAACCGGTGTGCCCGTCAAGGCGACGAAGGAAGAGGCAGGAATGGATTTCACAGCCTTGGTTTGTGCAGCAACGGAGTTTTTGATGTTCTGCGCTTCATCGACAATGACGATGCGCCAGGAAAGCTTCTTGAGCTTGGCGAGATCGGTACGTACCCTGCCGTAGGTAGTGAGTAGCACATCCGCCCGCTCTTTTGCCAACATCCGCTCCGCACCATGAAAAAGGTGTACCGTCAGGGTCGGTGCAAATCGCGCAATTTCTTTGGTCCAGTTGGTAAGCAAACTGGTCGGCACAATCACCAGCGCCTTTGCCTCATGCAGGCTTCCTTCTTCTTTGAGTTTCAGTAAAGTAACAATTACCTGGAGTGTTTTTCCCAGCCCCATGTCATCGGCCATAACGCTGCCAAATCCGGCCCGAATATTGCGATACAGCCAGGCATAGCCGCGTTCCTGGTACGGCCGCAAGATTGCATTGAGCTCGCTGGGCAACGGCACATTGCTGATCTCAGTCAACTCACGAATGATATCCCGCGCTTTTGCGTCCAGACTGATAGGCGTGCCAAGATACTCCTCGCTCAGGGCGGTGCGTAACAGCTCAGCCGGGGTAATGCGAGGCGGTTTTTCTAGTTGCCGGCGCAACCGTTCAATGTCGGCAGGCTCGAGATAGACATATTCACCCTTGAAGCGCACGACGCCATGGGCAGTCTTGACCAATTCCTCAAACTCGGCCCTGGTGAGCTGGGTATTGCCAATCGCCACCGTCCAGTCAAAACCAAAAATATCATTCGCATTGAGAAAACCTGTGCTGCCGGTGTTTTTGCTGGATAACTTCATCGATAGCCGAGGCCGCAGGAGGTGATCGAGCGCTTTGGGCAGCAATGCGCGTATACCAAGCAGCCGGATTATCGGCAGCGTATCGAATAGAAAGGCGGGGAAAGTTTCAGGACTCAGTGCGACCGGGGCAGTAGCACCCGCACTGATATAGTGATTGAAGGCGGGAAAAAATTCGGCGAGTAATGATACCGTTTGCAGCACGCCGTAGCGATTTGTCTGCCATGCTTTATCCGTCAGCAAGCGAGCGAATGGCACAGGCTCCTGCAAAGGATTATCGCGTGCGACCACCCCCAGCGACAGACTGAATTCCGCTCCGTTATCCTCCAGCTGCAATACCGGCACATAAGTTTGCTGACCAACATGAAAGCGCGACAACCACAATTGCACGCCGGAGCCTACTTCCCCTTCGCCCGGTCCATCAAACCGGGCATGGCCGCGACCAAAAAACAGGTCGAGTAGTTTGTTGCCATACGGTTTCTGGTTGCGAGCATCGCCCCAATAGCGGATCAACTCACCTAAAAACAAGCTGCATAATGCAAGCACTTGCGCTTCACCAGTGGGATTAACCGCCTTCTTGCCGCTGCGATAAGCCAGCAATCCTGGCGGCAGCAGCGATGCCAGTCGATTGACCAAGGTCCTGACGGCCTCATCCAACATCGCTGGTAACCAGCGCAAGCCTGCTTCCGATTCGCCCACTGCGAACACTTGAGGCAAGACCGCGCCTTGTGCTAGCAGATGCAGGCTAACCATGCGAGCATGGTACATGGCGGCTACCTCTGGTTGGAGATCAGGCAAATCAGCTTCGACAAGCTGCTGCAGTGTGAATACCCAATCTATCCAGCGCGCCTGCACTGTTAATCCGGCAAGGGCGGGTTGATAGGTGTGATCAAGCACAACACGCGGTTTATCTGCCGGGGTAATGGCTACTGACTTGATATCAGCCATCGCTGCAACTGTTTTAAGCGCAAGACGAGCTTGCTTGATGACGCGCTTCATCACTTTTTCGTAGATGATGCGAAAATCGCCTTGCCGAAAGAAAGCGGGATTCGCAGGCAATACGCTCATCAGGGAAGCCGCAAGATCAGGCAAGATGGAATAATCGAGTGTGCTGTAATCCTCCAGGCCAGCACTATCCTGCACCAGGGCTGCCTGCTGCTGCGACGGCTGATCCAGCAAGGCCGTTACCGTCGGCAAAGTCGCCTTGGCCTCGCGCTCGATCGAAATATGACGTGCTGCCAGCTCCTTAGTAAGATCGACTCCCTTCAATGAAAATACCAGAAAGGGATTGCCATCGATTTCCCGACTGATCAGATAAATCACCGCGGCCAGGTGTTTACATGGCACAGCCCAATCCGGACAAGAGCAGGACATGGAAAGATCGGTCCAGCGCGCCGGGAAAATATCGACCTTAAGTGCTTTGGCACGTTCCAGAACTGCGGGATCTAGCTCACGATTGAGCATTTTCGAGATAATGACCGGATCGAGTGCCAGCGCATCAAGTAAAGCTTTAGCCTGTTGCTGAGGCATGGCCGGGACCTTGATTGCCACGTCATAAGGGCGAGGGCGCGAGCCTTTTACCTTGGCATGAATTTTTCCATGCTGAATTTCAATTTTCGTTACCGCTCCCTTGTTGGCATAACTGCGTCCACGTGGCAGGCGGTTGTCATAATCAATTTGTGAGAGGGAATTAAGCCACTGCGCTCCCCACCAGGTTTGGCCATAGCCTCTATGTGCTGTCATTGCTTAATAATCACCATTTCCGATGCCTTATCGCAAAGGCTGCACCGCTTCACAGCGCTCGCCTATCCATCGGCCTGTGGTATCGGCATGGGCGTAGATTGGCGTACCCTGCACTACGCTTTCAAACTCCGTTTGTCCCGAGAAGCTCTCAGGCGTCATAAAAACACCTTCCGCATGACCCTTTCCTTTGAATTGCGGGTTATCGCACATCAATTCCATCTGATAACGATTGCCCGTTCGGGTGGCATTTGTGACCGTGCAGCCAGACTGATTTTCGTAGAGATAAGAAGGTACCTCCTGCTTGGCCATTTCCGGCGTAATACAAACTTTGGAGGTCGCCGCGCCATTGCGGATTTGAGGCATCTCCAAGCCATACTGCCTGGCCAGGGCGGTAAGTTGCTGCATTTGCTCCGAAGGGATGTGAGGTACCAGTGCCAATAAATCAGACTGGGTCGTCACCTCCCATAATCCCGGCCGGATGATGTTCTCCGCCCAGCTCGCTGTCGACAGGGTTGCTGACAGTAATATGAATAAAACGATGCTGCGCATAGTGATTCCTTAAAACGATTAATACTAGCGCCGCTTCATGCCATTTTCCACACTTTTTATTTTCTTTCTGCCGCTAGCCAGCTCTTTATTGTCCATTCGGCACTGACTCCAGCCAAGTACACCGCTCGGCGACTTCGGGGTCCACTTCGCTATGGCCAATCCCTCTGGCGATAAGGCCGATCACTCTCGGATCATTGTCGTACTCGGTATGAGCAGCCAGGGGATTGGCAAACTGTCCCACGAAAATATCCGTTACATCAGACACGTTTAGGATAGCGTTGGTCAAGGTTGGACAAAGACGCGAATCCACATACTCATTGATAAAGCTGGGAGGAAGCGCGTAGCTAAATAAATCGTTAGGATCGCTTAAGGCAATGAGATGAGTATTGCGGAAGATTCTTTCCGTTTCATGGGCAGCCTCCGGGCCACAAATCTCAGCGATCCGGCCGGTAACCTGCGGCTTGGGTTGCCCCAACTGCAGCAACGGCAACTGGTTGGAAAGCATAAAAACGGTGAATTCCTTTTGCTGGAGGAGACGTTTTTGTGCCATAACAGTGCTCCTTGTTTTTGTGGGAAGATGGGTCACTGCAGCATGTTGCAGGGGCTGTAAATTACCGGCAACAGCGGCTTCCGGCTTGGTGATGTCACTGACGAGACTCGCTATCCATTGCAGCGCATCCACGGTAATCCGGCTGCCAAGACTGTGTGTGATAAAGACAAACTCATCATCCAGCCGGTCAATGCTGGTGGAAACGCTTGCATCGCAGAATTGCGCAGTCTTGGTCTGAAGTGACGCCCAGCTTTCACTCATGAGCCAGCAGAGAGACTGACCGACAGAAACATGGATCTGTTGCCGTGAGGTGCCATTGAACATCATCACATCCGGGATGGTGTCATTGACGAATACCTTCATGATATTGTTGATGGGTGCGCGCCGGAAGGAATATTCACCCGAGTTATCAAAGTTAATGGTTTGCTTTTCCTTCGCTATGATGGGATTCCAGGTAAGTTCTGCGAAAATAATCTCCCTGCCCTCATCGGTATTCAAGTAGCGTGTCAGGCGGAGCAATCCCAGCTCCTGATCCAAAAACCTCGGATGGGTGATAGTTATCTCCTTGACCGTCTCCTGAACACGATTGAGAGAAAGGGCCTGCGCCAGATTCTCGGCCAGGCGGGTAGAGTAACCTGGCTGATGAGAACCGATACCATGCACCACAAGCACCTTAAGCACGGGATGATCACCCTTGCTTATTTGAGCTGCCTGCTGCTGTCTCTTTAACTTGGTTTCCAATCCCTCGAACGGACGGCCACGCACATAGCACTTGCG
Source organism: Nitrosomonas sp. Nm132 (assembly GCF_900100485.1). Taxonomy (GTDB): domain Bacteria; phylum Pseudomonadota; class Gammaproteobacteria; order Burkholderiales; family Nitrosomonadaceae; genus Nitrosomonas. The sequence goes on from NZ_FNDH01000001.1 coordinate 75,148, forward strand.
GACATTCTCTTTCTTACCTTGTCCGCTCATGACTGCCTCCGTAACCCCTTTAGCGAAGCTGGCGCAACCTGAAGAGAGTATTGCAAAGATTAGCGGGGATATCATCGCGATAACCCTTGGAATCCAGACAAATCGACTGGGTATCATGTTCTTTTCCGGAAATATACTCATCATACTTCAAAATTCGGTATCAATCTTCTCCCGCTGGGAGAAGGCTGGATGAGGGATTATGAAGTATGATGAGTATAAATTAATGAAAATGACACCGGATATCCTCGTCAACTTGCCAGGCAAAACACAGGTTACCCGTGGTTTATCCGTTCCAGCAATTTATCGAAAGGCGCACTAAATTTTTGCACGCCTTCCGCTTCCAGTTGCTCGCCGACTGCCTCAAGGTCAATGCCGAATTCATGGAGTTTTCCTGGCAAGGCACGGGCCTCATCCAATCCCTGCCCGCTCCATAATACAGGGTGACCATGATCACGATAAGCAGCCAGTGTCTGGGGTGGCATCGTATTGATGGTATCCTTGATGATTAAAGGTTCGACATATTTGATATCGCTGTAAGCAGGATCTTTAGTACCCGTGCTCGCCCAGAGCAACCGCTGGGCTCGCGCGCCCCGGCTGGCCAAGGATTGCCAGCGGTTATCGTTAACCCAATGCTGGTAGTGCTGATAGGCAAGGTAGGCGCAGGCGATGGCAGCCTGACCACGTAAAGCACCGGCAGATTTGCCCTCCTCCGTTTTGACAAGCTCATCCAGGCGTTGATCCACCAACACATCAATGCGACTCAGGAAAAAGCTGGCGACGGAAGCAATGTGATCAACAGGCTTATGCTGCGCCACGCGGGTTTCCAGCCCCCTCATGAATGCATCGGCGACCTGTCGATAACGTTCCACACTGAACAATATGGTCACGTTGATGTTGATCCCCTCAGCAATGAGATGCTCAATCGCAACCAATCCTGCCTGGGTTGCCGGCACCTTGATCAAGACGTTAGGGCGGTTGAGGGCTGCCCATAACCGCTTAGCCTCGCTAATGGTTTGTTCAGTATCGTAAGCAAGATGGGGTGAAACCTCCAAACTGACAAAACCATCATGGCCGTTCGATTCATCGTAGAGACGCCGAAACAAATCGGCTGCCCGGCCCACATCGTCCAGGGCTAACGCCTCAAAAATCTCTTTGGGTGGCCTCCCACTGCGCTTAAGCGATGAAATCGCTTCATCGTAGTCATGATGTTCGCTGATCGCCTTTTCAAAAATAGCCGGGTTGGAAGTCATCCCCGCCAGTCCGTCTTCCTCTATCATTCTGCTGATCTCACCGTTTTCCAGCATGTTGCGCTGGATGTAGTCGAGCCAGATGCTCTGGCCAAGTGCCCTGATCTGCTGCAATGGATTAATCGTCATAACACACCTCCTTTTCTTTTTTAGGCCATCACATGACCATAGGGTTCCATGGATTGACAACATACATGGCCGCAGCTCAGGCTGAAGCCTCTGGGATCGCGCGATCAGGGTGAATTCCTGGACAATGTTGCCGTGCCTGACCACCACTGGATCAGGTTGTTCTCAATGGGGATGCAGGCATCTGCATGGTATGCTACACAGCGTGGCGTGAAATCGGTGTGAGGGCGCGTGACACGTAAATGACTTCTATAAAGATAGCCATTTAAAGCCCCTGGAATACTGGCATGGCGCTGCATCGCCTCGCAAACAGGCACGCCCTCACCTGCCGACTCTGCATAAAGCTGGATCTGCACAGACTCGGGCAAAATCTCCCCCAGATAAATCTGTACTTCAAATACCCAGCCCTCTTTTTCTGCGGACACAGTCAGATTGCCCCAATGCACTTGATGCCAGTTTCGCCTTAACCGTTCATCCCATAGGCGTAGTTCTTTGGCCACAACGCTTCCCTGGGCGGTTCGCTGTTGAAAGGTCATGGCGGCGGGAAGATACAGCTTTTCGACATATTCGCGCGCCATGCGATTGCTGCTGAACTGCGGGGCGAGACGGGCCATACTGGCGCGCATGCGGGCGACCCAGGCTCTGGGGATACCTCTTGCGTCGCGATCATAGAACATCGGCACAATCTCTTCCTCCAGAAGATGATAGAGTTGTTCGGCTTCCACGCCATCCCAACCGGGCTCGCTATGTTCCTTGCCATCCCCTATCGCCCAGCCAACTTCCGGGGTGTAGGCTTCCGCCCACCAGCCATCCAGTTCCGAAAGATTCAATCCGCCGTTCACCAGAATTTTCATGCCGCTGGTGCCACTGGCTTCCCACGGTCGGCGTGGCGTGTTGATCCATACATCCACGCCTTGCACTAGCTCCTGCGCCAGGGCAATGTCGTAATCTTCGAGAAATACGACATGGTTACGAATCACAGGCTGCGCAGCAAACTGCGCCCATTGCTGAATAAAGTGTTTTCCCTCATGGTCGGCGGGGTGGGCCTTGCCGGCGACAACGAGTTGCACCGGCCGTTCCGGATGGGAGAGGAGCCGAATCAGGCGTTCAACATCATGCAGCAACAGGTTGGGACGCTTGTAAGCGGTGAAGCGCCGCGCAAATCCGAGGGTTAACACATTGGGATCCAGAATCCGGTCAGCCTGATTAATGATCTCCGTCTCTGCGCCCCTTTGACCCAATTGCAAGCGAAGCCGTTGTCGCGCGTGGCGCACCAGGTCAGCACGCTCCTGACCACAGAGGGTCCAGAGCGTAGCGTCATCCAATTTGTTAATTTCCGCGGCAAGCGTTTCTGCCGTACCAAGCCAGCGATCCTTGCCACAAGAATGCGTCCAAATCTCGTCAGCCCAGGGAGAATCCCACGATGGCACATGCACGCCATTGGTTACATAGCTGACCGGTACTTCACACTCAGGCCAGTGGGGGTATAAATCCTGGAAAATACCTTGACTGACTTTGCCATGCAGACGGCTCACGCCATTCATCATGCCGCATGTTCGTGCCGCCAGATAAGCCATATTGAAGGACTCATTGTCATCATGCCCATTACGGCGGCCCAGCGCCACTAATTCGTCTGGCGCCACACCGAGATCTTTGGCGTAAATCAAGCCGTATTTTGCGAGCAATTCCCGTGGAAAGGTATCAAAACCGGCTGCTACCGGGGTATGGGTGGTGAAGATGTTGCCCGGCCGGGTCGCCCAAAGCGCTTCCCAGAAATCCACCTGCCGCTTTTCCCGAAAGCATCGGGCGCGCTCCAGCGTAACGAAAGCGGCATGGCCTTCATTCAAATGACAGATGTCGATTGCCAGACCCAATGCTTCAATTAACCGCCATCCCCCTATTCCCAGAACGATCTCCTGCACCAACCGGATTTCCTCTCCGCCACCATAGAGTTTGCTGGTAATGCCCCGATCAAGCGCACTGTTCAGAGGATTGTTGCTATCGAGTAAATACAAACTCACCCGCCCCACTTGCGCTTCCCAGACATGCAAGCGCACCGTGCGCCCGGGTAACTCGATGGGTATGGATAACCAGGTGCCATTATGGGTCAACACGGGACGTAGCGGCAGCGTGCTGGAATCGTTATAAGGATAAATCTCTTGCTGCCAACCGTTGCCATCCAATACCTGGCGAAAATAACCTTCCTGATACAGCAGACCGATCGCAGTCACGGGCACGGCCAGATCACTGGCAGCCTTGAGGTAATCGCCCGCCAATACACCCAGACCCCCCGCGTACAATGGTAAAGCCTCACCCAAACCGAATTCCATACTGAAATAGGCGATTCCCTTGAGTTTGGCCTCAGCGTGCACATCCCCGAACCAGCCACAGCACTCGCAGTAATTATTCCGCGCCTCGGTCAAACGATCGAGCTGTTGTTTAAACTGCGTGCTTCGATTTAGTTCTTCCAGCCGTTCATGAGACAAATTTTGCAACACCACAAATGGATTCTCACTTTGCTCCCATAATTGCGGGTCCATCATTTTCCATAGCGCATCACCCGCATGACTCCAGGTCCAGCGCAAGTCCGTCGCCAAGTCTGCGACTTGCTCGACCAGTGGCAACAATTCAGCGGGCAAGTGCTGCAAGTAATGCAGCATTAAGCGGGGCATCTTCATATGCTCTTCGTGCTCCTTTCTATAACGATAACATTGTTATGCGCGTACGGCTCATCTCAATGGCACCCCATCGTGATCAGCCGGTCACTTCAGCGTCGTGAGCCGCAATCTCAAGGCATTCCCAATGACACTCAACGAAGAGAGTGACATCGCGGCAGCGGCGATAATCGGAGAAAGCAGCATGCCGAACAACGGGTAGAGCATCCCTGCCGCCACGGGCACCCCGGCAGCGTTGTAAACAAACGCGAAGAACAAGTTTTGCCGGATATTGCGCATGGTTGCCATGGACAGTTTGCGGGCGCGAACGATACCGGTGAGGTCGCCTTTGAGCAGTGTGATCCCCGCGCTTTCCATGGCCACATCAGTGCCCGTCCCCATGGCAATACCCACATCGGCCGCTGCCAGCGCCGGTGCATCGTTGGTGCCGTCGCCAGCCATAGCGACAATGCGTCCTGCTTCACGCAGCTTTTTGACAATTTTGCCTTTGTCTTCAGGAAGAACTTCCGCTTCGACTTCTGTAATCGCCAGTTTTTTGGCCACCGCCTCAGCGGTGCGGCGGTTATCGCCAGTCAACATCAAAATATGTAACCCCTGTTGCTGCAGCGCCTGGATCGCCGCCGCTGTGGTCGCCTTGATTGGGTCGACTATCGCCAAAAGTCCGGCAGGATGACCGTTCACGGCAATAAAGATGACGGTCGCCCCCTCCGCACGCAAGGCATCGGCTTCTATCGTGAGTGACGACATATTGATGGCGTGTTCTTCCATCAGCAAGATATTTCCAAGGACAACCTGCTGCCCTTTTACTTTTCCGATCACGCCTTTACCGGTCGGTGAGTCAAACTCATCTGCTGAAGATAGCTCGAGCGCTTTTTCTTTCGCTGCGGTGACAATGGCATGCGCCAGCGGGTGCTCGCTGCCCTGCTCCAGTGAAGCAGCCAGCGCCAGCAGCGCGTCTTCAGTGAATCCTACTGTGGCAACAATCCTGGTTACTGTCGGTTTGCCTTCGGTCAGCGTGCCGGTTTTATCAATCACCAGCGTATCGACCTTTTCCATCCGTTCCAGCGCCTCGGCATTTTTAATGAGCACCCCCACTTGAGCGCCCTTGCCGACACCGACCATGATCGACATGGGCGTGGCCAGTCCCAACGCGCAGGGACAAGCGATAATCAGCACGCTGACCGCGGCAATGAGCGCATAGCTGAAGGCAGGCGCAGGCCCGTATACCGCCCAGAGCATAAAAGCCAGCAGCGCAATGAAAATCACCGCAGGCACAAACCAGGAAGAAACGACATCGGCCAGCCTTTGGATCGGGGCGCGGCTGCGCTGCGCTTCGGCCACCATGTGAACAATTTGCGCGAGCATCGTATCCTTACCCACGTGCTCGGCTTGCATCACAAAACTGCCGGTCTGATTCATCGTGCCGCCGATCACCTTGTTATTCGGTTCCTTCTTTACCGGCATGGATTCGCCCGTCACCATCGATTCATCCACTGCGCTACGTCCTTCGGTGACGACGCCGTCCAAAGGGACCTTTTCGCCAGGCCGGACCCGTAGCAGATCACCCACATGGATGTGTTCCAGGGGGACATCTTCTTCTCCGTCCGGGCTAATCCGCCGGGCCGTTTTGGGCGCCAGATCAAGTAGGGCACGGATTGCGCCGCCGGTCTGCTCGCGTGCCTTGAGTTCCAGCACCTGTCCCAGCAAGACCAGCACTGTAATCACAGCAGCCGCCTCAAAATAAACGGCCACGGCTCCGTCCGCCTGTCGAAAGGCATCAGGGAAAATACCGGGTGCCAGTGTCGCCACCATACTGTATAACCAGGCCACCCCTGTGCTCATGGCAATCAGGGTGAACATATTCAGTTTGCGCGTTTGCAACGAACTCCAGCCGCGCGCAAAGAAGGGCTCTCCAGCCCAAAGCACCACGGGGGTCGCCAGCACCAGTTGTATCCAATTGGATAACGAACCGTTAATGGCATGATGCCGATCGATAAAATGCGCGCCCATTTCCAGGATGAAAACGGGCAGGGTTAGCGTCAAACCGACCCAGAACCTTTTACGCATATCGGTCAGTTCCGGGTTTTCACCTTCTTCTCCCGTCATTGTGACTGGTTCCAGCGCCATGCCGCAGATCGGGCAGCTTCCCGGCGCTTTTTGCCGGATCTCGGGGTGCATGGGACAGGTGTAGATCGCTTCGCTATCAGCAGACAGGATGGATTGCATCGGGGTTTCACCTGACTTGTGCTCATGGCGACCGTTCTGTGCATTCATATAACCTCCTTGTGATGAATCTTCAGCACCCTCACTCTGTTTGAGAGCGTACTCAAAAACTGGTTCAACCTCCATCACTCAATTAGCCAGCGAGATTAGATTTTTTGGCTATCACGGTGATCAGCACCGATCATGCCATTGAGCTGATGACCTTACGGAAGCGGGCCAGCGCCAGCAAGAAAAAAATGCTACCGATTGCAATCAGCGCGAGAAACTCTGGCCAGACGATCCTGAAATCCGCTCCACGGTAGAGAATCGCCTGGGCGAGCGAAACGAAATGGGTGGTCGGCGCCATCAACATGATATTCTGCACCAGTTCTGGCATGCTCTCGCGCGGCGTTATGCTGCCGGATAGCATCTGCAGCGGCAGCAGAGAGATGATCATCAACAGGCCCATTTGCGGCATCGAGCGTGCCACCGTACCGAGAAAAATGCCCATCGAAGTAGTGGCGAAAAGATGCAGCATCATTCCGCCAACGAACAGTCCGATCGAACCTTCGATCGGCACCTCAAGCAGATCCTGTACCACAAAGACTATCGATGCTGTCGCCACGACCACCACGACCAGCCCCATAGCCCAGACCTTGGCCATCATAATTTCGAACGGAACCAGCGGCATCACCAGCAAGTGCTCGATGGTGCCGTGCTCGCGCTCGCGAATCAGGGCCGCGCCAGTGAGAATGATGGACAGCATGGTAACGCTGTTGATCACCTGCATAACCGCACCGAACCACATTGGATCCAAATTGGGATTGAAGCGCACACGTACTTCGAGCTCCGCGGGCAGCGTGATAATCGCGCGATGGCCCTGAACGAAGTCCGCGACCTCGCCAGTAATAATGTTCTGGATATAGCTGTTGCCGATGAAAGCTTGCGACATGCGCGTGGCGTCGATGTTGAGCTGGACCGTCGGTCGGCGCCCGGCCAGCACGTCGCGCTGAAAATCAGATGGAATATCGAGCACGAAAGTATACAGACCCACATCCAAGCCCGGATCGGTGGCGTACTGATCGATGATCACCGGCGCCAGGAAATAGGGCGGATAAAAAGCATTGAAGATGCGGGTCGACAATTGCGAGCGATCTTCGTCGACGACGGCGATGGGTACCTTATTCAACGAGCTGGGAAGACCGGTCGCAGCCAGATACACTTGGCCGGTGAAGGCGAACAGGATCAGCATCAACATCAGCGTATCACGCCCCAAACTGCGCAATTCCTTGATCCCGAGATGGAAGATGTTAAGCAGTGTGTGCAAGGCTAACGCTCCTGTTTCTTCAGCAACGCGATGCTCAGGCCCAGGAGCACGGGAATGGAGATGGCGAGGGGCAGCAGCGAGGGGCTAAGATCAGCGAAACCCAATGCCTTGGAGAAAGTGCCGCGGCTGATGGTCAGGAAATGAGTGGTAGGATAAATCTCGCCGATGAAGCGCGCCCCACCCTCCAACGAGGATACCGGATCAATCATGCCGGAAAACTGAGAGGCCGGAATCATGGTACCGAGCGCCGTGGCAAAGATGGCGGCAATCTGGCTGCGGGTGAAGGCCGAGATCAGCAATCCCAGGCCGGTGGCGGACGTAACGTAGAGCAGCGCAGCCGAGGTCAGCAGCAGGAAATCACCTTTGAGGGGCACGCCGAACACAAGCACGGCCAGCGCACATAGCAAAAAAAAGTTGACCATCCCCAAGGCGATGTAGGGCAGTTGCTTGCCGAGGAGAAATTCCAGTTTGGTCACCGGTGTAACATACAGATTGAGGATGGATCCGAGCTCCTTCTCGCGCACCACGCTCAACGCGCTGAGCATGGTCAGAATCAGCATCAGCAGCTCTGGGATCACTGCGGGCACGATGGCCGGCAGGCTCTTGACGTCGGGGTTATAACGAAAGCGCGTCTCGATCGTCACCCATCCGGCAAGCACATGACCTGCGGCATGACGGCGCGCCTGTTCCATCAACCAACCCTGGTGCATGGCCTGCACATAGCCGCGCACGTTCTCGGCGCGGCTTGGCATCGCGCCGTCGATCCAGGCGCCAATCCTGACGTTATCTCCACGTGCCAGATCGCGCGCAAAATTCGGTGGAATCTCCAGTGCCAGGCTCAGCTCTCCGCTGCGCATGCGCCAGTCAAGCTCGTCATAATCAGCAATGGGCGGCTGTGCGATGAAGTAACGTGAACCGCCCAGGTTAAGTGCATAGTTCTGACTGAGCGTAGTCTGATCACGATCGAGCACGGCAAAGCGCAGATTCTCCACATCCAAGCTGATGCCATAGCCCATGATGAACAGCAGTAACACCGTGCCGAGCAGCGCAATCGAGCCGCGAATCGGGTCACGGCGCAGTTCGAGCGACTCGCGCCGGGTGTAACTGAACAGTCGCAACAGACTGAAGCGAGTGCTGATTCTGGCGGCATGACCATGCGCCGGAGCAGCGGTGCCAGCGGCGGGTGTGAGTGGCCCGCTCACTGGTTCGTCCTCGCACCCACTCGCTTCCTTCAGGTAATCGATAAAGGCTTCTTCCAATGTGACATAGCCACTGCGCTTGATCAGCGCGGCGGGGGTGTCGCTGGCAAGCACCTTGCCGGCGTGCATCAGCGAGATGCGGTCGCAGCGCTCGGCTTCATTCATGAAGTGGGTAGAAATGAAAATGGTGACCTGGTCGCGACGGGCAAGATTGATGATGAGCTGCCAGAACATGTCGCGCGCTACCGGGTCGACACCGGAGGTTGGCTCATCGAGGATCAGCAGGTCCGGCCTGTGAATGACCGCCACCGCCAGAGACAGGCGCTGGCGCATGCCGAGCGGCATAGCGTCAGGAAGCCTGTCCATGACTGCACCGAGCACGAAACGCTCAGCCATCTCGGCAACACGTGCAGGAATATCGGTATCGGGCAAGTGAAACAGCTTTGCATGCAGCTCCAGGTTTTGCCGCACGGTCAATTCAGAATACAGCGAGAACGCTTGCGACATATAGCCTACACGCTTCCGCGTCGCCAGGTTAGCAGCGTCAAGAACCTGACCGAACAGCCGCGCTTCGCCTTCACTCGGGGACAGCAAGCCGGTTAGCATCTTCATCGTGGTTGATTTGCCACAACCGTTGGAGCCGAGAAAACCGAAGATCTCACCGCGCGCGATATGCAGATTGACCCGATCGACCGCAACAAAATCACCGAAACGCATGGTCAAATCATGCGCTTCGATGGCGATTTCCTGGACACCCTCAATGTCTCGCGGCGGAATCACCACGGCCTTGTGTTCCTTGCGTTTTTCCTCCGGTAGCAGCTGGATGAACGCTGCCTCCAGCGTGTCAACGCCGGTGCGTGCACGCAGTTCCAGCGCAGTGCCGGTGGCGAGGATCTTGCCCACATCCATCGCCACCAGCCAGTCGAAGCGCTCCGCCTCATCCATGTAGGCAGTGGAGACGAGCACGCTCATACCTTTATGGCGCCTGCGCAATCGCTCGATCAATTCCCAGAACTGGGCGCGCGACAGCGGATCAACTCCGGTGGTCGGCTCATCCAGCACCAGCAGGTCAGGATCGTGAATCAGTGCGCAACACAAACCCAGCTTCTGTTTCATGCCGCCTGATAGCTTGCCTGCTGGCCGGTCCCGGAACGGTGCAAGACCGGTATTTTCGAGCAGCTCATCAATACGCTGCTGGCGTTCGACCTGTTCATGACCAAATAAACGGCCGAAGAAATCGATGTTCTCGAATACCGACAAGGTGTGATAGAGATTCTTGCCCAATCCCTGTGGCATGTAAGCAATGCGTGGACACACCGTGCGACGATGCGCAGCATCACTAATGTCACCGCCCAACACTTCGATCTGGCCTTGCTGTATCGCCCTAGCACCGGTCAGCAATGACATCAGGCTGGATTTACCTACCCCGTCGGGGCCGATCAGGCCCACCATGTGGTTGGCAGGAATCTCCAGATTGAGACTATCGAGGGCAAGGTTATTGCCATAGCTTAGACTGACATCCTGCACGCGAATCACTGGCGCTGCTGCCATATCTAGAACACCGGTACTCATTGCGGCAACCTGACCTCAAGTTCTGCAGGCCAGGCAAGCGCAGGATCAAGCTTGACGTAAGCCATGCCGGGCACACCGGTCTTGATCTTTTCGAGATGCTGTTTCAGCAGTGCGGGATCGATTCTCGCACGCACGCGGAACATCAGTTTCAGGCGTTCACTCTCGGTCTCCACTGTTTTCGGGGTAAACTGGGCGACGCTGGCAACAAAACTGGCTTTCGCCGGAATCACATAGTTAGGCGCGGCATCCAGCACGAGGCGGATGTCGCTGCCGAGCGCTACTTTGCCTGCAGCCTCAGTAGGCAAAAAGAAAGTCATATAAACATCAGCAAGATCGACCATATTCAGCACCCGCCCGCCGGCATCCAGTACCTCACCGGGTTCAGCAACGCGATACTGTACGCGGCCATCACGTGGCGCCTTCAATTCACTGTCGTCGATATCTGCCTGCAGGCGCGTCACCGTCGCTTGGGTGGCGGCAATGACCGATTGCGATTCCACCACTTGCGATTTTGCTGCTTCGATCCCTGCGTTTGTCGCGGCAACCTGGGCTTGCGCCGCTCTGACAGCAGCCTGTGCACTCAGTACCCGGGCACGATCATCATCCAGTTCCTGTTTGGCCGCAGCGCCTTCACCCGCAAGTGTTTGCGTGCGCCTCAGGCGTTTGCGCGCGGCATCAAGCTCGGCATGGCGCTGGGCGACCACCGCCTGCGCAGCGGCTCGTTCACTTTCACGCTGTATCACGATGACTTGCGCCGTTTGATAGGCATACTCGGCGCGACGAACTTGCGCTTCTGCTTCAGCCTGCTGAGCGAGCAGTACTTGTGTATCCATACGTGCAAGTATCGTGTTGGCCTGTACAAAATCACCTTCCCTTGCCAGAATCTCGACGATACGACCGGCGGTCTTGGTGGCAATGTCGATTTCAGTTGCCTCGATACGGCCGTTACCTGCGGCAATCCCGGCAGGCAGGCCAGCAGGGCGAAGCACCCACCATGCCGTAACTACCACGATGACAGCAAAAACAACCATCAGCGCCGCTTTGATCTGTTTACTCATAGCCCCTCCGAAGTGGTTTCCGCTTGTGGCACGACAACATCCGCACCGCCGCCCAGCGCTTTATAGACTGCGATCAGATCAATAGAAGCCTTCTCTTCGGAACGAGCCAGCTCGATCTCGGCAGCGTAAAGCGTGCGCTGAGTGTCCAGCACATCCAGAAATGATATGGTGCCTACCTGAAAACGCAGCTGTGATAGCCGGACCGCTTCGCGCAAATCCGTCACAGCGCGCGCCAATGCCTGTCGCCGCGCTTCTTCCTTGAGATAGCGCGTCATGGCAGTCTCCATTTCCTGCAGCGCTTCCAGCACGGTTTTTTCAAATGCCAGATAAGCTTCCTGTTGCCGCGCATCTGCCAGATCGATTCCAGCCCGAATGCGGCCGAAATTGATCAATGGCTGCAAAAGACTAGCAGAAGCGCCATAGGAAAAAGCGGCCGATCTGAACAACGCATCGAGCTCCGTATTGCGCAAACCCAGAAAGGCTGACAGCGATAGCCGTGGAAAGAGCTCTGCGATCGCGGCCCCCTGCATGGCCGTGGCAGCAGCGAGCCGGCGCTCGGCAATGCGCAGATCAGGACGGTGACGCAGGGTCTCTGCAGGTGAAACCAGGATTGCTCGCCCGGGCGCCATCGGTACGGCGCCCGGCTCATCCAGCTCGATCACAAGCGCTCCCGGTTGTTGTCCTACCAGCACTTCCAATTGCCGAAGTGCTGCAATCAAACTTCCTTCTAAGCCAGGAATCTGAGCTCGGGTATTTTCAGTTTGCGCGCGCGCCCGCACAGCGTCATAGCGGGTTCCGACCCCTTCCTTGAAGAGCGTCTCCGTTAGCTCCTGCGTGGTTTGTTGGGCCGCCAGGTTGGCGCGGGTAATGCGCAATTGATTCTGAAAGCTGCGGTATTCGATATAGCTCCGCGCCAGATCGGCGGTTAACGTCACCAGGGCTTGGTTGTATTGCTCCTTTACGGCAGCCAGATCGGCGGAAGCCGCCTCCAATCGGCGCCGTAAACGACCGAACAGATCGATTTCCCACAAGGCATCAAAACCCAGCTCGAACAAATTGAATTTGATGTCGGGTGCCAAGCCGGGGAAGGGATTATCCTGACGCTGAGCACCTGCCGCTGCGTCAACACTGGGAAAAAGTTCCGCGCGAATGGCACGGCGATCGGCACGGGCCTGGTCGATGCGCGCCACGGCTATTTTGACATCAAGATTATCTGACAAAGCCCGATCCATCAGGCTGTCCAGCTGGGCATCCCCGAAACTCTTCCACCAATTTCTGAGCGTCTCTGGATCTATTGGTTTCAGTGCTACTGAACTGGGCCATTCATCGATCTCCCGTTGCGCTGCTTGCCAATGATCAGGAATTGCGGGTGCGGGCTGCCGGTAATCCGGCCCTACCGCACATCCGCTTAAGCCAACCATGACGAATAGCCAACTCGTCTTGTTCCTCAGCGTTATTTTCCTTGAATAACAGCAGAAAATATTCCATAGCTTCGACCATGCCCTCATGCTCATTCCTTTCTAACTATGGACGAGAAGTTACGCGTCGCACTGAAAGTAATTTGTCATTTAGGACAAGAGGCTCTATTGAAAACGTCCTTCAGACAAATGCTCGGGTACTCAATGTAGCATGTATGATCCGGACAATCTAGAAATTGCACGCTTTGCTTTCCAGGTATGAGATTTGTTTCCATCTCAATAGCGAAGATAACGCATTCAGCATTCATTCAGGATCAGCTCGATAAGATAAGATCAATGCCCTGCATAGCCCATGCATGCGGATTGCTAAGCCAGCAAACCAGACACAATGAAAATCACTCATGCTGTTTAATTTAATCATTTGCTTAACCCGAATATTTAATAAATTCACGTGATGATCACGCAGGATTTTGATTAATAGGGAAGTTTTGAGAAGGAGGGGTGTAGTGATTCATACACCCGACTGAGCAAAATCTTTCTTATTAATCAAAAGACAAGTGAGGGCACGTGCCAATTTGTGAAATATTCGGGTTAACTCCATCAGACCCAACTAGAGATTGATATGAAGAAACTCAAATTGATTTGTATGGCCATCGCTCTGGTTGGCTTGGTATCGGCAGGTCCACCATGGGCTGCTGATCGGGATGGGGGTGGTTTTGATGGGGGTGACTCCGGAGGTGATTTTGATGGGGGTGGAGATTCCGGGGGTGATTATGGCGGCGATTTCGATGGTGGTGACTTTGACCAGGGCGGAGACCTTGGAGGCAATTTTGACCAAGGTGCTTTTGGTCAAGGCGATGACGCTTACCAAGGTGGAGATTTCGATCAGAGCGATGCTTTTGACCCGGACGGTGGCTTTGATCAACAGGAAGATTTTGAATTAATGGATGATCCTGGCCAGGGTAGAGGCTTTGATCAAGCGGATGATTTTGAGCAACCGAACGATTTTGCGGTAGAGGATGGCTCAGGCCAGGATATTGAGCCTGCTCAAAGCGAAGAATTTACCCAAGAAGAAGTGTCGATTCAAGATGAGCAGGCTGTCGAGATGAGCGCATCTGATCAGGATAACCTGCCCATGCCAGAGAATGAATCTGCCGGGCTTGATCAATCCTCCGGGGAAGCCGAGCTTACTCAGGATGGTTCCTCCGCTGAAGCAACTGAGACCGACGAGTCCGCCCAGGTTGATCAAACCTCTCAGGATGGTGAATCGGCACCCGCAAATCAAGCTGCCCAGAACGATGAAACCACTCAGGATAGCTCGCCTGTACAGACTGGCGAATCTACCCAAATGGCTCAATCTACCCAGGAAGGGGGATCAGTTCAGGGAGATCAGTCTGCCCAAGGCCATGCCGCTGCCCAGGGTGATTCCCCTACTCAGAATATTAATATCCATAATGTTCAATCGGCTCAGAATAGCGGGCCTGATCATCACTCTGAACATCATCACAATAATTGGAACCCCCCTCATGGACATCATCATCACCACCACCATCATGGATTTGATATTGGCTTCGGCCTGGGTATCGGACTGGGGCTGGGATTGGGGCCTTTTAGTCCCTTTATGCCTTATGCACCTCCTTTCGGAAGCTTTGGTTATGATGGGTTGGGTGGTTTTGCTCCTGATAGAAGTTTTGGCATCTACAGCCGCTTCAGTTCTTTTGGGGGGATGGGTTTTTATAGTAGCCCTGTTCCTTTTGGCCGCGCTGGCTTTGGCCCCTATAACCGTTTGGGAGGTTACTATCCATTGGAGGGCTTCCCTGCAGTCGTTGCGGCCACGCCAGTATTGCCGGTTGCGATGATCATTGCCCCCCCTGGAAAACCGGCTTATATCCAGCAACAGCATGTTTCACGATCTGCTCCTGCGCCAAAAACCAATTATTGGTACTACTGTCGAAACCCAGAAGGGTATTATCCTTATGTCAGAAAGTGCCCGGGAGGCTGGCTAAAAGTTCCTCCACAGCCTTCTTAATCACCTCATTAAAGGAAATCTCGTTATGCCTGGAATTGCCAAATTATCGATTTTGCTGCCTCTCGCTCTGCTAACAGCCTGCGTACACGTACCAACGGGTCCGAGTGTCATGGTTTTACCTGCTGCCAATAAAACCTTTGATCAATTTAGAGCTGACGACTATCTCTGTAGGCAATTTGCCAACGAACAAATCAGTGGTCAGACACCCCGGCAGGCATCCATATTGAGTGGAATGGAAAGTGCCGCTGTTACCACTGCATTGGGTGCCATCGCAGGCGCCGCATTTGGAGGCGGACGTGGCGCTGCCATTGGTGCGGGCAGCGGATTATTAGCGGGAGGATTGACTGGAAGCAGCGCCGCACGATCTTCCGGCCAGATCGGTCAGCAACGCTATGATGCAGCTTATATGCAGTGTATGTATGCGAATGGTCATCGCATTCCCTCTCCAGGTCGATTCATCAATGAGGGATCCCCAAGTGGCGGGGGCTATGATGGATCTGCTCCCCAGCGCGCTCCTTCAGGGAGCTATCCACCGCCGCCGCCAGGTAGCCCTCCCCCCTCACCACCCTACTAAATTTATTCGATGACACTGCTTCCAGTGCACAAAAAGCAATAGTGAGGAATGATGATGTCGGCTCAAACAATGAGAAAAAGCCTGTAATCCCCTGATATCGCTGCTTTGTTTGAAGTCAGGTTTATATAAAATAAAAAAGGAGGAATCGCAAAATAATCCTACGTATACACCACCAGGTGTGCAATTTGATAGCTGAATTCAAAACCTTTTAACTTTTTAGGAAGCATATGAGAAATCTGTTTTTATCATTAAGTTTTGCAGTAATGGGCTCAGCCCTATCCCTGTCGAGTCATGCCGATATGATAGCCGTAGTCAAAGGGCATGCGGTTTTTATGGCAACGGGCTCCAGCTTGGCTATTCTGCCGAGTCCATCCGATGGTCAACTATCCTGCTCTTATGGTAATGGCGTTTTTAGTCCGGGAAGCTCAGCGGGCCTAGAAATTCCTCTGCCTGGCGCAACTGATATAAAATTAGTTGGGAACGACCTTTATATAGCAACACTTAAAGCGCCAGCAGGATTACCAATCCCCGGCGCGGCGGAAAACAGCTATGTCAAATATGATGTGAGCGCCTGCTTGCCAGATGTGCCCTTTACTCCTTCCATAGCACGCGCTGATCTCGCTGCGGGTGAATTAGTGATCCCCTGCGTGCTAGTCGATGGTCAAGAATACAATGTCGTCATGAATCAACGCGGCAACTCCATGAACTGGGAAGTTATTTTTGCAGACTCAGGCTGTCAATAATCCCACTTCACTCTTCGTGCCCCCGCCCTGTGGGCGGGGTTGCTTACCACTTGCACCGGTTATCTGGACTTTGCCGGTGATTGCCATAAAATATTCATATTTCCTATCGCGCCCCGTAAGGCGCCTTCTCCCTAGAAAGCGGCCCTGAAGCAAGCCGGCCCAAAGAAAGGATTGCACTTGTTATGAACTATACTGTGCACTCATAATCAAATTTTTGCTGATTTAGTTGAAAAAATGAGAATTCATTATGAAACGACGCACTTTGCTGGAAGGGTTCATTGCATTGGCAACGCTGCCTTTTATATCATCCTGTTCGCGTGAGTTAATCGCTGAAGAACAAAGGAGCACGAAAATCAAAATCGATCCCATTACGGTCACCCCCCTCAAGAAGCCGCACGAAGAGTGGCGTTCATTGGTATCCCCGGAAGCTTATCGCGTGCTATTCGAAGAAGACACCGAGCGCCCCGAAAGCAGTCCGCTCAATAAAGAGCATCGCAATGGCACTTACATTTGTGCTGCCTGCTATTTACCGTTATTCGAGAGCGAACATAAATATGAGAGTGGTACGGGCTGGCCTAGTTTTACCCAGCCCATTGCCGGTCACACAGGGACAAAACGTGATTTCATGCTGATCTGGCCTCGCACCGAATATCACTGCGCACGCTGCGGCGGGCATCAGGGGCATGTTTTCAATGATGGCCCGCCACCTCACGGCGAACGCTGGTGCAACAATGGCTTGGCGCTCCGGTTTATCCCGAAAGAAGAAGCGCTCCCTGAGCTTAGGGGATAACAAGGTGATAACGTGGTGGACGAAATTGCGCTGCATGACTTACCGAAGATCAGGCAGCGGGATACTCTTGACGGTGATTGCGCTTGCTGGGTGCCAGCAATCGGATCCTAAGCTTCTGGCCGGAGCTAACTATCAATCCAGAAACCCATCGGAAGAGACCACCCTGGAGATCGCAATCTTTGCAGGGGGGTGTTTCTGGTGTACAGAAGCGGATTTTGATAAGGTACCGGGCGTGGTGGCCACTATCTCGGGATACATTGGCGGAAAAGTAGCCAATCCTACTTATGAGCAGGTCAGCAAAGGCAAAACCGGTCACATCGAAGCCGTACAGATCTATTTTGATCCGGCTAAAACCAATTATGCCAGCTTGCTTGCCGCTTACTGGCCGACGATCGATCCCTTGACACCAGACGCTCAGTTTTGTGATCACGGCTCGCAATATCGTAGCGCCATTTTTTATCGTGATAGTCACCAACAACAGCTGGCAGAAGCCTCTAAATCAGAACTTGTCGCTTCCAGCCGTTTTAATCAACCTATCGCAACCGAAATATTGCCTGCCACAGCATTCTATCCAGCGGAGGAATATCACCAGGATTACTACCTCAAAAATCCTGTCCGCTACTCATACTATCGTAGCAGATGTGGTCGTGATGCACGCCTTACCCAACTGTGGGGAAACAAGCGATAAACTTGCTAGCAGGAAACCGGAATAGTCGATGTCTTCGTTAAAACCGGGCAATACAAAGGCTGGATTACTCAAGCCGCTCCTCGAGTGGAAGCTGGAGCAATGGCAGAAAGAATGCCCTTCTATTCAGGAAATCGAAATTCCTGACAAACATTTTCTTTATCGTCAGGGAGAGCGTTGCGCGGGTTTCTTCTGGATTAAAGAAGGTATCGTTAAACTCTCACATCTCACAATACAGGGAAACGAGCTGACGCTTGCCCTGCTACAGCGAGGAGACATCATCGGCCGCCTGCAGCGGGATGCTGTCAGTCAATCGATGGAAGAAAGCGCACAGGCCTTGGGAAAGGTCGTGTTTTATCAGATCGGACATGAGGATTTCAAGCAATTGATGTCTCGTTGGCCAGAGTGGTCATGGTCCGTTTTCGAGGCAATCTATACCCGTCAGCAACAAATCGAGCGCAAGCTCAGGGCTATTCTTACCCAGCCAGTCGAGAAACGGGTTATCGCAATGCTGCTGGAACTGGCCCAATTATTTGGAGCACGATGTACTCATGGATATGCCCTCGAAATTTTCCTCACGCAACAGGAGCTGGCGGATTTAGTCGGCGCCAGCCGTTCCGTGGTCAGCACGATCATGAATGATTTCAGAAGTCGAGGGATACTGGACTATACACGCGAGCAAATTTGTATCAACGACACCGCATTGATCAATGATACGCATGATTAAACTCCGCCGCAGCGATACTCACCCTGAACGACTGTTGTCTGGCTAACAGACACTGTCAATACGCTATATTAGAGTGCGGACTGTTACCCATCATCAATGAAAGGAGCAGTCAAATGAAAATAATTTCAGCACGCAACCATGGCTATTTGGATTTTCTGACAGTTGTCATATTCTTACTGGCCCCCACCCTATTAGATTTAAGTCAAATACCCGCCATGCTGGCATATGGATTGGCCGCGGTTCATCTGACGGTTACCCTGGCTTCAGATTTCTCCCTTGGCATTTTCAAGATGCTTGCTTTCACCCTGCATGGCTGGATCGAGCGCATTGTTGGCCCCGTTCTGGTGGCGATCCCCTTTATCCTGGGTTTTGCTGACGAAGCTGTCGCCCGGAATTTTTATATTGCCATGGGGCTCATTATTATCGTGGCGGGGTTACTGACAAACTATCGAGAAGAAAATCGCTGATCCTGGCTAAAAAAAACCCTCGTTAGACAATGATCATGTAAAGGGGCAAGCATTCCGCGCGAATAGGCCATAGTCCGACAGAAATTGCTCTCCGGGAAAGCAGGGAGTATTGCATAATATGATGCAGTACGCCCTGCGACAAAGAGCAACCCGGTCTCGAGGAAGCTGGAAGTGCTTTTCTGGAGAAAATGTTATGCCTATGCAAGCCGCCACATTGATGCGATCCTTACTGGTCATTTGTGCCATTCTATTCACGACCCCAATCAAACAGGCAGAAAGCGCCTCACCCTCTCTTTTTTACGCTGTGTTGCCGTTAAACTATGGTAAAAAAGACTGTCTGAATCGGGCATACACCGCTATCGCTTCTGAAATCACAGGGCAAGCCCTTAAACGTGCGGATGATGTTGCGCTTGTCAACAACGACTATAACCTTGCCGTGCATTGTCGACGGACCAGGGACAAAAAGAGTGTCGTTACGATTATCGTCACCCACCGATCAAGTTTCCAGGAAGCCAAAGGGCTTGCCCTGAACATCCTGCGCGGGATGGAAACGGGTCAGTTGGAATGAGGACTGAATGGTGATAGCAGGCACGCGTTTATTCACTGTAGCAGGGCGGCTACACAAACAGCTATGTATTTCTGGGCGCAAACATAATAATAGCCATACCCGTTAACGCAACCAGGGATCCAGCCAAGTCCCATGCCGTAGGTTTAATTCCATCCACCCCCCAAAGCCAGAGTATTGCCACAAAAACATAGACGCCGCCATATGCGGCATACACGCGGCCCGCCGCAGTGGGATGTAAAGCAAGCAGCCAGGCAAATAACGCAAGACTGAAGGCCGCCGGAATAAGCAGCCACACGCTTCTCCCCTCCTTGAGCCAGAGATAGGGCAAGTAGCAGCCGGCAATCTCGGCGACTGCCGTTACCAGAAAAAGCAAGAGGGTCTTGATTTCATGCATGGCTGGATATGACTCCTCTCAAAAATATAAAGTACGTCAATTAGATCTGGCGGATTACTCGGGTGCTTTGCCCGGCGCACGCTTGACAGTGCGCATCGCTTGCAGATAAGCAATGATTTCTTCCATCACCTTTTCCCGCGCCGGGGTCTCCGCTGCAAGCGCTGGCATGGCTGTGTTGTAGCGGATATTGGATGGATTATCCATCCAGCGCTTTAGGTATTCCGGCCGGATATACTCGGTCACGCTGAGCGGATAATTCAATTCAGGCGCCTTGCCGCCACCCTGACCATTGATCGTATGACAGGCGATACAGTATTTGCGAAAATGCAGAAAACCCCGTTGCACTTCTTGAGATGCATTGACGGGTGGAAACAGCTTGGGGAAACGAGCCGCAAAAGAGGTAAGTTCGATCCCCATCACTTGATAAGGCATGTCTACTGCCCCTTCTTCGCGTAATTCAGATGACTTCAGATTATCCCATACCAAATAAAGCGGCCCTAGTTTGACCATTTCATCGTTCTGCAGCACGTTAGTCAGCATAAACGGCGAATCATCTGCACTGGCAAAAGCGAAATAGGCATCATAAGCAAGAAACTTGGCCACCGAAATGCTGGGCTGATAGTTGTCTTCGCAGAGAAAGACGATCTCTTCTGCTGCTCTCCATTCTTCTCCAAAAACTTGATCGAAAAGTTGCCGGGCGGGATAAACCTGATAAATACGCGCCCTTTTCTCATGCGCCTCGAAAATCCTGAGAGGGCTTGCGGTTGCAATCTTATCAAACTCATCCAATCGCAGCGTTCTGATCATTTCCCCCTTATTTTTAAATTCGATCACAGCACTATTTTGGGCAGATACCAGGCCAGATAATCCGGCCGTCACCCACATAGAGACAATTACGAACCCGCGATACCAAAGATCTCTCATGCTTGCTTAACCTCGTGACTTACGTTCATTCGCTCATCGAATCATGCTGCTCCCAGATTAGACCAAAGTACGATGTACCTCGGTACGATAGGCGCAGTATGGGTAATTGGCCACAATGGCTGACATTGTGTAACCAACAGGAGTATTTTATAAATGGCGCCTCTAAGAACCCCCTTTAAGCCCGTGATACTGGCCGTGGCTTTAGCATTTAGCGCTAGCGTGCAAGCCATTCCTCTCACCACAACCGTAACGGGTGGCAACATCCTGCTAAGCGGCGCCAATCTGAGTGTCTCGGATAGCACCACCAGCTCAAGTTTTGTGAATACCAGCCAATCCGCAAGCCCTGTCATCAGCCAATTTAATTCGAGCTATGGCGTGCTGACGAGTGTCACCGCAACCATAACACCCGGCAGCAGCTCCACCTACTTGCGTGCTGACGGCAGTACGCCTACAGGAGGCACCGCAACGGTGAGCACTATATGGCATGGAATCGACGGGCTGAATGTGTCTGGCGCTCTGAATACCGCATCCAAGCACAACGGCCCAAACGATGGCACATCCAGTTCCTGGCTTTCCCCTTCACAAACCATCACCAATAGTACAGCTCTTAACAGTTGGGTTGGGTCAGGCAGCTTAAATACGCAGGTTGATACCTCACTGATTGCGAATCGGAGTCATGGGGGCCTACCTGGCGAAACGCTGACGGCGAGTATCAGCAGCTCGAATGTCAATAACGACCCTTCTTACCTGACTGATCTTACTACCAGCTACAGCCTGGTATATAACTATTTGCAACACGCGCAAGCCTCTTTTGCCGCAGACTCGGTGGTAACAGAGCTCAATCTAAACTTTGGTCATCTCTATGCAGGAGACCCCGTTGCTTCACTCAGCTTCAATCTGTTTAATCTGTTAGGTGAACGTGCCGGACTGGATCTGGATCTTATCAGTGGTGCTGGGCATACCTCGGTACTGACCACTAACCTGACTCAATTTTTCGGCCTGGAAGCAGGAGATAACAATGATTTCCTTGCCTTCATCGACACCTCCAATCCGGGAACATTCAATGCAACCTATCATCTCAGCTTGTCAGACGCAAATATTGGCGCATCCGCCAGTCGCTATCTCTTTGATAACTACCTGACGCTCAACCTGAGCGGCACTGTCATCGAGGCAGCGTCAGCCGCCGCTGTTCCTGAGCCTGACATGCTCGCTCTTGTTGGCATCGGCCTGCTCGGTTTCCTTGGAATAAGACGGACCGAACGCAAAGATGAAGAAGCGAACGTAGCGAGTTTCGATAACACCAGCCTGACGCCTTTCGGTGAAACAGAGTTTGAGCGTAGCACCTATCAAATAGATAGGCGGGAAACGAGTATTGCTCAACGCAGTGATTGGGACGCACAGTAGATTTATTCAGTAGATTTATTGGCAAAACCCCGTTTTAGCGAAACTTCGTTTTCACGGCCTCTCAGGTTATAAACCCAACTCAAAATCCTCGATATCAGCCGTTAGCTTGCAGATTAACTAGCCAACAGATAGACACAGGGCTGGATTATTCAGCTCCTATTCTGGATTCCGGCCTGCGCCGGAATGACGGTGCTTATGGCACACAATCGTATAGCCAGCAGTACCCGCTAAAATGGAATATCGTCTTCCAGATCGTCAAACCCGCTGCCCGTCTTGCTCTGACTAGCAGGTTTGTCAGCATAGCTCGCACTGTTGCTATATTCACTTTCTCGGTCGGCGGATTCGAAATTGCCTCCGCCCGCACGGCTGCCCAGCATTTGCATGCGATCAGCGACGATTTCGGTGGTATAACGCTCAATATTGGATTTATCCGTCCATTTGCGTGTTTGCAGACGTCCCTCGATGTAGACTTGTGAGCCTTTTTTAAGATATTCGCCCGCAATCTCGGCCTGTTTACCAAACATCACCACGCGATGCCATTCGGTTCGCTCCTGTTTTTCGCCCCCCTTGTCTTTCCAGGTGTCGGTCGTGGCGATATTCAGATTGGCCATGGCGTCACCGCTGGGCATATAGCGTACTTCCGGGTCCCGCCCCAGGTTTCCGACCAGGATAACTTTATTGACTGATGCCATTTATGCGCTCCCCTTTAATAATTGGACGACTCTCTCTTCATCAAACCCTTTGAGATCAACTTTCAGATAGGCCACCTGCTCATTGGCCAATACCAGTGCTTCATATACACCGGGCAATGCTGCCAGTTCACGCGACAGCCCGCTAGCCTGATTCGCATCCATCTCTTCGACATGATACATTTTGGAACGGACGGCGGCTGGCGCTTCCATGGTGACTGCCAGGTATAACCAGGTAATCAGCAATAGGACGCAGAAGGCAGCGATCGCATACACGCCATAATGCTGATACAAGTAGCCGCCCGCGCTGGCGCCGACAAACGCTCCCAGAAACTGGGTGCTGCTGTATACTCCAATGGCCGTGCCTTTGGCGCCAACAGGTGCGATCTTGGAAATCAGTGAAGGCAGGCTGGCTTCCAGCAAATTGAAGGCAGTAAAAAAAACCAGCAGCGCCACAGCCGTTCCCCATAAAGATTGATGCATCAGCGCCAGCAGAATCTGCCCTGTCAGCAGCAGGGCGACTGCAGCGACGAATACGGGCTTGAGCTTGGCCTTCTTTTCACCATAGATGATGGCCGGCACCATCAGCACGACCGATAACACCATCACGGGCAGATACATCTGCCAATGCTGCTCTGCCGCCAGCCCCGCATCGCGCAGCGATAGCGGCATAACCAGCCACAGCGCCATCAAGACCGCATGCAATGCGAAAATGCCGTAATTCAGGCGCAATAATTGCGGATTGCTCACGACATTGGCAAAGCGTCCGGTGGAGACTTCGGTATCGGAATGAAAACGGCTGATCACGGGATCCGGAATCGCCTTGTTAACCACGGCTATCGCCGCAATCGCCAATACGCCCGTCATGATGAAAATACCGGGCACCCCGATCCACTGATTCAAAAGCGGAGCAAGCATCATTGAAAGCGCAAAAGTGGCGCCAATGGTCATGCCGATCATGGCCATAGCTTTGGTGCGATGCTCCTCACGGGTCAGATCAGCGGCGAGCGCCATGACCGCTGCGGAAATCGCACCCGCACCCTGAATAATACGACCGGCAATGATCCAGTAAATATCAATGGCGGTGGCTGCCACGAAACTGCCGATGGCGAATAGCACCAGACCTAAATAAATGACAGGCTTACGTCCGATACGATCAGACATCCAGCCAAACGGAATTTGCAGAATTGCCTGAGTCAACCCATAGGCGCCCAGTGCAACTCCTACCAGGGTGTAATTATCGCCACCGGGAAGATGTTCCGCAAAAAGTGCGAAAACGGGCAAAATAATGAATAAGCCAAACATGCGCAATCCATAAACGCCGGCCAAGCCGACAGAAGCGCGCATTTCTACAGGGGACATTTTTTCAGGTATTGACATCGCAGATATGAACCAGATTGTGTGAAAACTGGAAAATTGGGTATATTAGCAGGTTGACCCATACTTAGGTAGCTGATGGAACTGATCAAAATTCGCGGAGCCCGCACGCATAATCTCAAAAATATCAACCTCGATTTGCCACGCAACAAGCTCGTCGTCATTACCGGTTTATCCGGCTCCGGTAAATCCTCACTAGCATTTGACACACTGTATGCAGAAGGGCAGCGACGCTATGTCGAGTCGCTTTCGGCCTATGCCCGGCAATTCCTGCAATTGATGGAAAAACCGGATGTCGATCTGATCGAGGGGCTCTCTCCTGCCATTGCCATCGAACAGAAAGCCACTTCGCATAATCCGCGCTCAACCGTTGGCACCGTCACCGAGATTCATGATTACCTGCGCTTGTTGTTTGCGCGCGCGGGCGACCCGCAATGCCCGGAACACGGCATTATCCTGACCGCACAGAGTGTCTCGCAAATGGTCGATCATGTGCTGCAATTGCCGGAAGACACCAAGCTGATGATTCTCGCCCCTAGTGTCATTGGGCGCAAAGGCGAGCAACTGGATTTGTTCGATGAGCTGCGTGCGCAGGGATTCGTGCGCGTGCGGCTTGATGGGGAAACCTATGAAATCGATAATTTGCCGAAACTGGAGAAAAACAAGAAACATACCATCGAAGTTGTGATCGACCGCCTGAAAGTCTCGCCTGACGCCAAGCAGCGATTGGCAGAATCGTTCGAAACCGCGCTGCGCCATGCCGATGGCCGCGCCCTGGCGGTGGAAATGGATACCGGCCAGGAACATCTGTTTTCTGCCAAATTCAGCTGCCCGGTATGCAACTATGCCCTGTCCGAACTGGAACCGCGCCTGTTTTCCTTCAACAACCCGGTCGGCGCCTGCCCTAAATGCGATGGGCTGGGGCAGATTACCTTCTTTGATCCAGCACGGATTGTCGCCTTTCCGCATTTGTCATTGGCTTCCGGTGCGATCAAGCATTGGGACCGGCGCAATCAGTTTTACTTCCAGATGCTGACAGCACTGGCCACGCATTATGATTTCGATCTGGAAGCGCCCTTCCAGCAGCTGGATGAAAAGATCCAGCACATCATTCTGCACGGCTCCGGCAAGGAGAAAATCCAGTTCTCCTACCTGAATGAAAGTAACCGGGCTTCTCAGCAAAAGCATCCCTTTGAAGGCGTGATCCCCAATCTGACGCGCCGCTACAAGGAAACCGATTCACAAACCGTGCGCGAGGAACTGGCGAAATTCATCAACTCGTGTACCTGTCCTGATTGCGAAGGCACGCGCTTATGCCGGGAAGCGCGCCATGTGCACGTCGATGAAAAAACCATCTATGAAATCAGCGCGTGGCCGCTCAAGCAGGCCAAGCTGTTTTTTGATCAGATGACGCTGGCGGGACACAAGCAAGCGATCGCCGAGCGCATCATCCAGGAAATCGCCAGCCGTCTGCAATTTCTCAACAATGTCGGACTCGATTATCTGTCACTCGATCGCTCTGCCGACACCTTATCAGGCGGAGAATCCCAGCGCATCCGCCTGGCGAGCCAGATCGGCTCCGGTCTGACGGGCGTCATGTATGTGCTCGATGAACCTTCGATCGGCTTGCATCAGCGCGACAATGGCCGCCTGCTGGAAACCCTCCAGCATCTGCGCAATCTCGGCAATAGCGTGATCGTGGTGGAACATGATCAGGATGCCATTCTGCTGGCCGATCATGTCGTCGATATGGGCCCCGGCGCCGGTGAACATGGCGGCCGCGTGATTGCTCAGGGTACCCCGGCAGCGATCCAGCAAAACCCCGACTCACTGACCGGCCAGTATCTTGCCGGCAAATTAACGATTCAGACGCCACTAGCCCGCACTCCCCCCAATCCTGAGCGCATGCTGAAAATCACGGGCGCATCGGGCAACAACCTGAAGAATGTCGAACTCAATCTCCCCGTCGGCTTATTGGTCTGTGTCACTGGCGTATCGGGCTCGGGCAAATCCACGCTGATCAATGACACGCTATATTGCGCCGTGGCGCGCCATCTCTACGGCAGCAACACGGAACCCGCGCCTTATCAAGAACTGGATGGCATGGCCTTTTTTGACAAAGTGATCAATATGGATCAAACACCGATTGGACGCACACCACGTTCCAATCCGGCCACTTATACCGGCCTGTTTACCCCGATCCGCGAATTGTTTGCCGGTGTTCCGCAGGCGCGGGAGCGCGGCTATAATCCCGGGCGCTTTTCGTTCAACGTCAAAGGCGGACGCTGCGAAGCTTGCCAGGGCGATGGCGTCATCAAGGTGGAAATGCACTTTCTGCCGGATATTTATGTTTCCTGCGATGTGTGCCACGGCAAGCGCTACAACCGCGAAACGCTGGAAATTCAGTACAAAGGCAAAAACATCAACGAGATTCTGCAAATGACCGTGGAAAACGCCTTTGCCTTTTTTGATTCCGTGCCGGTGGTGGCGCGCAAGCTGCGAACCTTGCTCGATGTGGGATTGGGCTATATCACCCTGGGACAATCGGCTACGACTCTATCAGGGGGCGAAGCGCAGCGCGTGAAACTATCACTGGAACTGTCCAAGCGCGACACTGGCCGCACGCTATATATCCTGGATGAACCCACCACCGGACTCCATTTCCAGGATATCGATCTATTGCTGAAAGTACTGCACCGGCTGCGTGACCACGGCAATACGGTAGTCGTCATCGAACATAACCTCGATGTGATTAAAACAGCCGACTGGATCATCGATCTTGGCCCCGAGGGAGGCTATGGCGGCGGCCAGATCATTGCTGAAGGCACGCCGGAAAGTATTGCACAAAACCCGGCCAGCGTTACGGGTGAATACTTGAAACCGATGCTTGCTACGCAAGCACAAAGGTAACCGCTTGAACCCACGCGAACTGCTGCTCAACAGTTTTCAGGCTGCGCTTGCCGCAGCCGACCCGTTGCAGATTGTCCCTGCTCATCTCCCCAGTCCACCCAAAGGACGCACGTTGGTGGTGGGCGCAGGCAAAGCTGCCGCAGCCATGGCCCAAGCAGTGGAAATGCATTGGCCTTTGGACGCGCCTCTGGAAGGCAGGGTTATCACGCGTTATGGCCACAGTGTGCCTACCCGAAAAATTGAAGTCGTCGAAGCGGGTCATCCGCTGCCCGATCAGCACGGCGAACTGGCCACACGAGCCATCCTGGAAAAGGTGCAAGCGCTCACCGCCGATGATCTGCTGCTCGGTCTATTCAGTGGCGGCGGATCAAGCCTGCTGTCGATGCCGATTGCCGGCGTGTCGATGGAGGAACTCAAGACTATCACCCACCAATTACTGCTTTGCGGTGCCTCGATCCAGGAAATCAACACGGTGCGCAAGCATCTCTCCGCCGTTCTCGGTGGCCGGCTGGCCGCCGCCTGCCATGCACCGATCCATTGCCTGATTATTTCCGATGTCACGGGAGATAACCCGACTCATGTGGCTTCAGGCCCTTGTGCGCCTGACCCGACGACATACGCCGACACGCTCGCCCTGATCAAGCAATATGCGATCAACGTTGCACCCTCTGTGATGACCATCCTGCAAAAAAGAAGCGAGCATGACGAAGACGAAACCCCTAAGCCAGGGAATGCTGTTTTCAGAAACGTGAAAAACCGCGTCATTGCCACTGCACACCAGTCGCTCGCGGCTGCCACACAATTTTTTCGCGCGCACCACATCACCCCGCTGATACTGGGCGATACCGTCACCGGTGAAGCGCGCGAAGTGGCCAAAGTCTACGCCGCGCTGGCTAGAGAAATCCGTTACTACAATGCGCCATTTAAATCACCGGTTGCGCTGATTTCCGGTGGCGAAACCACCGTGACAGTAAAAGGCCGTGGCCGCGGAGGACGCAATACCGAATTTTTACTGTCGCTCGCCATCGCGCTGAATGGCCTGGAAGATATCTATGCACTCGCCTGTGACACCGATGGCATTGACGGCACCGAGCAAAACGCCGGCGCCATCCTCACCCCCGACTCGCTTGCCCGCGCCCAACCACTCAGCCTCGATCCCACTGCCCTGCTGAATGACAACGATGCCTATGCCTTCTTTGAACGGCTCGATGACTTGATCATCACCGGTCCCACCCGCACCAATGTGAACGACTACCGGGTGATTCTGGTTTGGTAAAGAAGTAGTTTATCTATTTTGTTCCTTGAGATACGATCCAATGCCTCTTCGATGGATAGCAGAAGATTGGCCCCCAATCCTTTTGGTTGGGATTCATACCATGAATAAGCATCTTTAATATGCAGTTGCTCACACTTGATCTGACAGCTTCAAACCGTCGAGCATATGGATAGCAGGGTGGATGTGCTGCGGCGAAACCGGGGCGATTCAATAGTCCCGCGGCGATATGCCGGAAGGCAGACTCATGCGCATTCTCCTGCCTAATGCTCCCTCCAGCGGCGGTGTAAAGTGCCGTCTCCTGCAACCGGTTGTTAGCAAAAATTTTGCTTTTCTCGCTTATCTCCATCGTATGCCCTTTGCAGCGCAGCGAGGTCAAATTTCTTCATCTTGAGAAATGCTTGGGTAACTCGGGCCAATCGTTCAGGATCTTGATCCTCCATTATTCTGTCCATGATCGTGGGTACGATCTGCCATGAGAGACCATACTTATCCTTGAGCCAGCCGCACTGCTCAGCCTCCGGAACAGCTGAAAGCTTTTCCCAGTAGTAGTCCAATTCTTCTTGTGTCTCGCAATAGACCATAAAGGAAATGGACTCATTGAACTTGAACAAAGGTCCAGCGCTGATCGCCATGAATGGCTGGCCGGAAAGCGTAAACGAAACAACATCGCAGTCTCCCGACGGCGTGTTGGGCAGCGTAGTGATGCTCGTGATTCTTGAATCGGGAAAGACAGAGCAGTAGAAATTTGCTGCTTCCTTTGCTTCTTTGTCGAACCATAGATGTGGAACGATCTTCTGTTTAATTGTTGCCATGACATTTCCCCTCATAAGGTTAAATAATTAGAGCTTAGAACAAAATGGGGTTAAGTCTTGAAACATAACATCTATCTTTTCTCTGCTTTCTTAACGATTCGACTGACAGTAGTGTAATGCAGCCCAAATTCGTCTGCGATCTGTTTTATCGTGTAGTCACCTGTTTGATAGGCTGCCATAATTCCTTCATTTTTGTCGATAGAATTAGAGTTTAGAGTAAACCACCTCTCACACTTGGAATTTTTTCTAACTTGGATGATGTAAAGCGCTTGATCTTTTTGTTGTATTACATGCTGTTGCATTATTCATAGCAAGCCCTCAGGCTTTACATCCGAAATTGATCAGCAAGTATTTTGATGTGAGTTGGGCGATCGTGAGCCAGATAGTCAAATAGGCTGAAAGCACATACCTGCGGTCCAGAACTAAGAATTCTTATCCTTGCAAACAATAACCCCAATCGTCGCTCTTATTTTTCTTGATTCGCGCCCCCAATGCTTTTATAGGATCAACTGGTCATCCTACCAATTGCTGGTAAATAATAGGAAGAACATGCGAAAGGCGATCAGGCCGGCCCACAATGGCGTAACCCCCCTTACCGAATAGATAAGGGAAATAATCCTGCGCCTTGCGATCTATCGTAATGCCGAAAACTGCAAGGCCTGCTCTCCGGGCTTCCAGAATTGCCTGTCGGGTATCTTCAATACCGTAACGGCCTTCATAATAATCCAGATCGTTGGGTTTACCATCGCTTAACAAGAGAATAAGACGGTTACGTTCAGTTCGCTTGTTGAGTAGCTGCCGGACATGGCGCAAAGCCGTGCCCATACGGGTGTAGTAACCGGGACGCAAGGCGGCAATGCGCCGCAATACCTGACTATTGAAGGCTTCATCAAAATCTTTCACGGCAGCCACCCGTACATAGTGCCTTTTGCGTGAAGTGAAGGTATAAACCGCAAAGGCATCTCTACAAATGGCCAGACCGGAAGCCAGTGTGATCAAAGCCTCTTTCTCAATATCAAGAATACGCCGACCGTTAATCCAGCTATCCGTAGATAGTGATACATCCACCAATATGGCTACAGCCAGATCACGAGCCTGCTGGCGCGCCTTTAGATAGACTTGGTCAGAACCATTTCCATTAGCAAAGAAATCACAGTGTGCACGCACCAGAGCATCCATATCCAACTCAGCACCGTCCAGCTGGCTACGTAAAATCTCACGACGGGGCCTTAATGTTTCAAATTGGCGCTGGATTTTACGAAAACGACGCCTGGCTTCAAGATCAGGCACCCATAACTCATTTCCTTCCTCAGCATTCTGAAAAATAACCCGGCATTGTTGCGCATGATAATCTTTGCGTCGATAATCCCATTCAGGATAAGTCAATTCGGAAATCAGAATAGCCGGATTGACGTCGTCTGGCGCAAGATCAAGATCAAATTTGAGCTTGGTCGCAGCCTGGCGCTGATGTGGACTCAGCGTGATTTCTTCGATCGTCTCGGCGACCTCCTTGGCGGCATCTTCATCGTCATCCTGCACAGCGCGATTAACATTGACCATTTCGGACCAGCTCATGAGTTTCTCAAAGCGATTCAGCAACAGCGGATCATCCCGTTCGCTTTGCTCGTATTTTTCTCTTCGGCCCTTTTTCTTGCGATGATCCTCATTTTCCTGATGACTACTGCCGCCGTCATCCTGATCTGAGGACTCTGCCATCGCACTTGATGAAGTTTTACTTGAATGGATTTCTCCCCACAAAGGAACGGGCAGGAAAGTATGGTAGTGCTTCGCGGCTTGCCAGCGTTGGAAATCAGGCTCAGGCCGCATGACGGCCTGTAAGAATGCTTTACTGAGAGAATTTGAACCATGCTTCCCTAATAATGCCTGGATGACGATTTCGATTGCCTGCTCTTGCCCGGAAAGCAGTCGATGCGGTCGCTGCTCACACAGCGCCTTGCAGAGTTGCTGATAATCCTGAGCAAGCCCGGGATAACGCTCAACTACTTTTAAACAGTTCCAGTAGGCGCTATGCAGAAAAGCGATATCAGCTTGCAATGGATCATTCAGCGTCTCACCGAAGGAATCTTCAGCTACGGAAAAATAAGCAGCCAGCCAGAAATAAAGCCGCCGGTTTAATGCGGCTGATGGAAAACACGCAATGGTTGCAGGGAGTAACATCCGCTCGGCATTACATTCTATCCGGGGCAGGCATTCCTGATCCATGCCCAGGCGTTGTCGCAGTTTCAGGCGATGCCCTGATGATTGCGGCATCCCTGCTGCTAAAACTATGCCAAGCGCGCCACCCAGGCCTCTAAAAAAAACACTCAGCGCAGAACGCAGCGAATCCAGCGTGACAGCGGCTTCTTGATAATAGGGGTAGCTATCCGCCTTTCCGACGAGGTGGTGCCAATAGCGGCCAATTTGCTCTTCCAGCTCGATGAATTCCCACATACTTTAGCCGTAAGTGGCACGTATCAGTTCCAACAAACCTTCTTTGACGTCAAGATCATCACAAAGCGGTTCCACCAGGGCAGTTTCAGCCGCCTGGAAAGGATCCAATCCATTTTTAATCAGAATGGCACAATAGACGAGCAAACGAGTGGACACGACTTCTTCCAGATCAACCTCCTTCAGCGCCCGTAACCGTTTCCCAAGATTCACCAAGGGTATGCAATGTTCCACAGGCAAGCCGCTTTCACTGGATACGATTTCGACTTCTGCTTCAAGCGGGGCAAAATCAAAACTGATGGAAACAAAGCGCTGACGCGTACTCGGCTTTAATGATTTCAGGATATTCTGATAACCCGGATTATAGGATACCACCAGCATAAATCCGTCCGGTGCTTTCAGGATCTCACCGGTGCGCTCCAGCGGCAGAATCCGGCGATCATCTGTCAGTGGATGAAGCACCACGGTGACGTCTTTGCGCGCCTCCACGATTTCATCCAGATAACAGATGCCGCCTGTGCGCACGGCTTGTGTCAACGGGCCATCCACCCATACCGTCTCGCCTCCTTTGAGAAGATAGCGCCCCGTCAAATCAGCCGCGGTCATGTCATCGTGACAGGAAACTGTATGGAGTGGACGCCCCAGCCGAGCTGCCATATGGGCTATAAATCGGGTTTTGCCACAACCCGTTGGTCCCTTGATCAGCAGCGGCAGTTGCTGCCGATAAGCCACTTCAAATAATGTACATTCATTACCGACTGGCTTATAAAACGGGACTTCTTGCAGCACGGCTGGTGCGTGTAATGCCTGTTGAAGCTGGAAATGACTCATGATCAATGACTGTTATTGTGAGCGCGATTGTGAATACCTTGAAATCGTCACCTGTTCCCGGACGGGACCCAGCGCTGAATAAATAAAGAGTACCGCTCCAATCAGGAAACATAGACCTGCCCCTAGCCGGAACCAGTAGAACAATTCAATTTGTGACTGGATTTGCATAAAACCCATCGCCAGCACACGCTGAAGATGGGTCTGTAAGATACCCGCGAACGCAAGCGTCAGCGTCATGAATACCATGGCGCCTGTCATGAACCAGAAACTCCACATATTTAGAATCTGGTTGAATGGCTGCAATCCCCGTAAAGCAGGCAAAGCATAGGTAAAGAAAGCCAGATTTAACATCACATAGGCGCCATAAAAAGCCAGGTGCCCATGCGCCGCCGTCAACTGAGTGCCATGGGTATAGTAATTGATCGATGGAAAACTATGCATGAGACCTAATATTCCTGCCCCAAAAAAAGCCATGACCGGGCAGCCCAGGCTCCAGAGTGTTGCTGCTTTATTGGGATGGTTGCGCCCGCTTTGATAAACCAGATAAAAAGCCCACAGGATCATAGCGAAAAAAGGCACGACTTCCAGAATCGAGAATACTGCGCCAATCCAGTGCCAGTATTCCGGCGTACCTATCCAGTAATAGTGGTGGCCGGTTCCCAGCAAGCCACTAAACAGAGAGAAACCAACGATGACGTAAAGCCACTTTTCTATCACCTCACGATCTACACCGGTTAGTTTAATCAATAAGAAGGCCAGCATGGCTGCCATAATCAATTCCCATACCCCTTCAACCCAGACGTGCACAACCCACCACCAGTACAGCTTATCCAAGGCCAGATTGTCCGGATTGTAAAAAGCAAAGAGGAAAAATATTGCAGCGCCCCAGAGACCCAGCAGCAAAACAATGGAAACGACGGTTTTTCGCCCTTTAAGAACCGTCATCGTTACATTGTAAATAAACAATAAAAAAGCAATAACCATCAGAATCTTGATCCAAAAAGGCTGCTCCAGTAACTCGCGCCCCTCATGGATCCCGAAAAGATAACCGACAACGGCAGCTAAGGCGGCAAACACAAAGATCCCAAGCTGCAGCGAGGCTAGCTTGGGGCTATGGATTTCACATTCACTTTCTTCTGGTATCAGAAAATAACTGGCTCCAAAATAGCCTAGCAGCAGCCATACCAGAAGAGCGTTGGTATGTATCATTCGAATAATATGAAAAGGAACGGCTTCTGACAGAAAATTCGGAAAAACGTAAATGGTGCCAGCAAGCACCCCGGCTAATACCTGAACCAGGAATAACGCCAGCGCAGCTACAAAATAGGGATAAGCAAGTTTCTGGGTCTGATATTTCATCATGAATCTCCTTAAGTAAATCGTACATGCAATCAGCCAGCATCATTTGGGGGCCAGCCCAGTGTATCGATACGACTCGTCCATTCAAGAAAATCAATTAAGTCATCCAGTTCCTGTTCTGTCAGATTAAACTGTGGCATTTGCCGCCGCCCCGCTACGCCTGTAGGCTGGGCGCGCATCCAGGCTTTTAAGCCCATGCGCGCGCCTTCCGCGCTTTCCCGCCCTCCGTAGCGAACCCACACATTTCCTAATTCCGGGGCAAAGTAAGCACCCTCACCCAGTAGCGCATGACAATTAATACAGGAATGACGCTCCCATACATGCTTTCCTCTGACAACGGCCTCGGTCAGAGTGGATTCATCCGTTGAAACATTTTTGATATAGAAGTGGCTGTGAACTGTTAAAAGCGTGAAAACCACCAGAAAGAAAATTGAACCGCCATAGAAAATATTACGTGCTGCGGACTTGGTAAAATGCTCTGCCATACCTCCCCCTTGTTCACAAACGGTTAAAATTTACGTATCAGTTATATCCAATTTTGACCATAATAATCATATGGATAAATGATTTCTCTAGAAACCGTCTCAGATTCTAACGCAAGCTTCTTACAATGAGAAGCAATGTTTACTAAATCGATGCCGGGAGAAAAATAATTGCTTAAATGAGTGGATTCTCTCCCATTTTCCACATAATTTAACGTGAAAGAATCCGCTCAAAAGACGAAATCATGGCCTCCAGAAGTAAATTAATAAAGCTGGGGCTGGCGCACACCGACGTTAGCTTGTGTTCAAATCGACGGTCTGTTGATTATATGGGCCACTAGATTTTTCATCGACGTTTGCGGTGTGGGTAGGAGAATGCGCCGCAAATACCATACAAGCTTGCCGAACCGCTTCGTTAAATAGGTTACGGCAGCTTTCTTTGCTTCTTAAAAGAAACCACATTTGACCGCGAATGATTTGAATAGGTATCCCAGGTAGGGGCGTATTCCTCGGCTTGGTTACCCCATACAAACCACCCCTCTCTAGGTCCTCTCGCAAAAAGCTCAATATACGGACCTGGGCTGCACGATTCGATTATTTGATACTGTTCATCAGGTTTCCGGCTATGCTCCCGCTTCTGGGACGAAATGATATTTTCCTGGCTTCGTCCGGCTTGTAATGTTCGGGCGTTTTTCCCTCTTACGCCAAACAAAATCATTTCCGTCACATTGCGGAAGTAAAAGCCAACCCCTCGCCTATCGGGTCCGCCATCTTTTCTGATCTTGTACCAGATTAAATTTGTCTTGTAGGTAAAACCCCAGTGCTCCATCACTTGTAGCCCATCCGGCAACAGCGCATTCGGCACCCACAAATAAAGATGCGCGGTATCTTTTACGATCGCCTCAACAGGCAAATCTTTAATTTCCTGCAAGGTCATGGTCGGATACCGGGATAGTCGCTTATGTTCAGGCGCCATTTTCCCTGTGCGGTTTTGAAATTGCCAAGGGGGATCAGCAAGCACTGTAGCAAATTTTCTTTTTCCCACCTCTTCAAGGAGATCATCAGATGCACTCATATTATTCATCTTCTACATAGCATAATCTTGAAATACCCAAAACCAGCACAGGACATCCACCTCCACCGCCCCCTTCAATTCGTGGAAGAAGCTTACCCAGATGGGTTGTTGAAGCGCCATAGGATGCCCCTCTGCCAAGTTCATCAAAAATATCTTGAAGATCGCCGCAACGCGGCTCCGCAAGCAATCGCACAGAGCGCATAACCTGAGAAAATGAGCTTGCGCGTTTCGATACCACGAGTCAGTAGACGTCAGTAGACTTTAGCAAAATTTTGTTCTGGCGCAGCCACCTATTTAACGTGTACGTCTTAACACATTCTTCGATGAAGCTAGCAGTGATTAAGTCTGTTTAAAGCGTTATTCTCGAAGACAGATCAGTGTAGGTTTTCTTTTACGATCCGCCAGTAAGCTTTTATCCCTATATCTTAATTGGAAGAAACACTATGATCCCACGCTCTCGTTTATTGCTTAATATTCTGATGGGTATTGCCTTAAGCAGCCTGCTACCTGTTGTTCATGCGGATAGTTACAAGCCCACTGGCATCGATTCTATTTTGTATTTTCAAGCTGCTATCAAGGATGCTGAATACTGTTCGATGACCCTTAAAAAGGGTGAGTTGGTTGCCATCAATAGCAGTACCGGCAAGGTACTGAGCAACGCTGCCATGACCTGCCCGGATATGTTCTCCTGGAAACTCTTTGCCGATGTGATTCAGGCTAAATTCTGGTCAAACTGGGCTGACGAGAATGACAACTGGCCAGCGCAGCCTTATGCGCTTTGCCAGCCTGGCCAAGCACCTGGTAAAGATGCTTGTTGCCAACCTGGGTCAGCGAACAACGACTCTGATCATTGTCCAGTTTATCCGGGAACTCAGCACGCCACCAAACTCAAAAGTTTGACAGACGCTTTGGCAGAAGAAGCGCAAAAGCTGGCGCGTGATCCTGCCTTGCAGCGTGATACCCGCCTGCCATTCCATGACACGCTTAATCCCCTGAGTCGCATGGTCAAACTCCAGTCGATGAAAAAGGCTGCCGACACACCGGTACCTTCCTGTTCTGCGGTACCGGTTGAGGGTAAGACCGAGGATCTGGTAGCAGACATCATCAAGAAATTTAATCCAGCCGATGCAGAAAGTACTGGCCGCGTCATTCGTCAGACCAATGCTGAACTCACCATCCGCAACAAGGTATTCCATGATTACTTGTTCACCAATAATTTATATAATGCCAACGGTGTGATCGATATATTCAAGGTCAACCAGAAAAATCTGCAAACAGAAGCGCCCTACCGTCGTGCCAATCAATCTTCCCTGGATGGAAAACCGGGCTCGTTGTCCCGCGTGGATTTGCCGCCGGATGCCATCATGATCAAGAGCAACTGGCTGCACCATGATCTTGCTGTTGCTCTGGGGTTGCCAGATGATCCCAAGCAGTACATCAGCAAATTGCTGCAGACACAGATTGATCTGCAGGCGCTGGGTATTAGCAAATCACCGCTGACTTGCAATCTGGAAGGCATTCATCACCTGGTGGCGTTCCATATTTCCTCTAAAGATATTCCCAATTGGGTATGGACTACCTTCGAGCATACTAGCCTACCCGGCCGCTGCGATGTCACCGGCTGCAATGATGCTTATGGCTATGCAAGCGACGACAAGAATCGCCCGGCTGGTACCGCAGACAATTATGTCAAACCCAATCAACATAGCGATCAGTTGAACTCGCCCAGTATCGTGTTCAATCCAGACAAAGGTTATCCGTTGGAAATGATCCGTCCGGAATGGGATAAACTGCTCGCTCAATTGA
Organism: Nitrosomonas sp. Nm132; assembly: GCF_900100485.1. Taxonomy (GTDB): domain Bacteria; phylum Pseudomonadota; class Gammaproteobacteria; order Burkholderiales; family Nitrosomonadaceae; genus Nitrosomonas. The sequence goes on from NZ_FNDH01000001.1 coordinate 112,372, forward strand.
ATATCGGCGGCGGTAGCAGCACCAGTCAGGTTGAACCTGACCCAGAGGATATCGCCTGGCGTAACTTCCGCCTCAAAGGCTCGCAAGTGGAGTTTGTCAACTCAATGGGTCAATCGACGCTATTGGGTAATTCGGTGACCGAGGCAGGGTTTATGGATGGTTCGAGCTGCATTAGCTGTCACGCAAGAGCGGGTGCGGCACTGAAGAGCGATGGCTCAGCTAATTTCCTCGCACTCTCGGTGTTCGAACGCAATCTGACCGATTTTGGCTATGCGCGCAGCCATCATGGCATTCCTGATCCGTTCTGGTTCTACAACGATAACAACAACCGGCCAAATATGCTGGTAATGCAAACAGACTTCATCTGGGGGTTCCTCAACGCGAGCCCTATCGTGTCCAGTAAACCATAGAAGCAATCCCAAGCTGTTTTTCAACCTGCGCAGCTCGATTGCGCAGGTTGAAACGGCTGCACGTTACGATAGCGACTAACGGGTCGTCTCGAGAAAATGGGCTAAAAAATTTGTGGACAACAACGCTTATGAATTCAAATTGGCAAGATTGGTTGAATCATCCAATCCAGTAATATATGACATCCCAAAATTACTTTACGATGCCATTGCGTCGGTAGTCTACGGACATAATCCGGAAGTCGATCAATCGACATTACATACGAATTGGGTGAGTTCAAATATTTCCATACATCACCGTCAATTCCTTAAACGATCTCGCTTCTTACCGTCCAGTTAACCCGAATATTTCATAAAGTAACTGAGATCTCGTTACTGACCTGATCAAATAAAACAGGGTGCTTTATTACTCAGAATCATGCGGCGCTCCTGCATTTTTTGGCGGGTAACCAAGCCGTTCCATTAATTTTTCGAGAAACGCTTGCTGCCCTGCCAGGATCTTTTTCCTGGCCTCATGAATCTCAAACCACTGCCCTTTATCGACTTCGGGAAACTGCTGAATTACACCGCTCTTGGGTGGCCATTCAAGATTAAACGTGTTACTGACGATCTTGGAAATGTCGAAATCGTGCGCTAAGGCCCATGCATGCACAATTTTCCGACTGGGCTGCTTGACTTCCCCAAGATCGACAAACGCTCCATCAACCTCATCCCCTGTCTCTTCTCGAAACTCTCGCTTGGCCGCATCGAGCGGATCTTCATCTTCCTGGTAGATGCCTTTAGGTATTGACCACGCGCCATCGTCCTTCTTTGCCCAGAAAGGCCCGCCAGGATGAACCAGCATAACTTGCAGTTCGCTTTCAATAAAGCGGTACAGGATGATGCCTGCACTATGAACGCTCATGAGTCACCATTGCAAAACCGTTCATTTCCGGCCTTTTGCAACCCCTGAATCATGCTTCTGCGAACTCGCCGAGAACTTGCTCGTATAACTGTTGATCCGCATTGCTAAACAAAACAAAGCGAATATGCTTAACGGTCAGAAAATTGGGAAGCCTATCGAAGATTACCTTGAGAGCGATCCGCACAGCCGGTTCCAGAGGGTAGCCGAATGCGCCCGTCGAGATTGCAGGAAAAGCGATGGATCTGATGCCATGGTACTCGGCTAGTTGCAATGCATTACGATAACATAAGGACAGCAACTGATCAGAAGGCTCGTCTACACCATAGACCGGCCCAAGACAGTGGATAACATGGCGGTTCGGCAGATGATGCGCTCCAGTGATGACCGCCTGGCCGGGCTGGATAGGTGCGAGCTTGCGGCATTCTTCCTCGAGACCAGGGCCCGCCCCCCGATGGATTGCGCCTGCCACGCCGCCCCCGGTCTGCAGCATCGCATTGGCTGCGTTGACAATCGCCTCCATATCGGGTTGAACTGCAATGTTCCCCTGCACACATTCAATGGTGACGCCGAAGAATTCACGCTTTGTCATAAATTGCCGCCTCCTCTCGCAGGAAATTGCCTTAGCCTCATCGCAAAACCCCGATTGAATGACGCGTTCTATGTTTTATATTCGGAAGGCATTGACACGCGAGTCGTAGCTAAGTCCCTCGACATCTTCGCCACGCCGGCCATTCAGAACATGGTCAAAGAACTTCCTTACCGTGTCATTGGTGTCTTCACCCCACAATTGATGAGTCTTGCCGACCTTATCACCTTCTGTAAAATCAACATATATCGCATTGGTTGCGTCGAGTGCTCTTACCGTCCTGCCAAGCCGATCCTTTTGGAAGTTTGCGTCCGACCAGCCGAGAATTTTGTCGTTTTCATTGATGGTAATATAAGTCCTTTTCCCAACCTGGATATTCTCCACCCACTTTCTGTGCCCTTCATTGTCACAATCTGCCTGGCAAAGAACAGCATTGGTAAACATCCGCGTTTCGCCATCGTATATCGTACCTTGCACGTAATTCTGAAACAGGAAATTCCCCATGCTGTATGTCATGAAATTGAGAGAAACATCACATTCGAGCAGCGCCTCCTTATTAAAGGGGATCGCCAAATATGACGCCAACTTTTCAAATGCATTATCCAACGCGCCCGTAGACACTTGGGCAACCCGTTTTACTGTCTTATATTCTTTTATTGTGATGCCGCCGGTATTGGACGGCCAGGAAAAAAGAACAACTTCAATTTGGTAGCGCTCCTGCAAAAGCCATCCTTGCTCGATGGTTTCCGCGAATGGTTTATTGTATCCATGCACAAAGAACAAGCAATTCTTTTTGTTCTCCTTGCATCGGTCCAGAACGGCTTCAAACTGTGTTTTACTGGGCAAATTATCGGGACGAGGCGTTTTAGGCTCTTGAACCAGTTCCAGCTTCCATTGCCCTCCTTCCTTATAAGCGTTTGCCAGCCGAATTTCATTGGGCCCTTTGCTGTTAAGCTGTTCACCAAAAGCATTTTCGTTACTAAAACCACTTTTAGCAAATTCCGGTTTTAAATTACGATTGCTAATAACGAGCATGATCCATACTCCTTTATCGGTTAAGAACTATCAACGGCTGCAGACAGGCATCCCCTCTCGGTCAAGCATCACGCTTTGAGGTGAAGTCGGAGTCGCATAAAACCCTAAATAATTTTAACCACGGAACCCATTGCAGTCTGTGCGGTAGCGCACAGACTGCACTTGATGCTGTTGCTAGAATTTGAGCAGGGTTTTAAGGGTGCCGTGAATTTAAGCAGTGAGTTTTCTTTCTCTGACACTTTTTCGCTCACTTGAGTGCTCATTACGTAAGTTATGCGCACTTTCGGAGATCCATTAACAATTTAAGGAGAAACCAAATGAAAGCGACAAATGAGCGTGGGCTAGGTAGTTCAGCAAAAAGACTTTCTATGATTATGAGTTTACTTGCTGTTCTCGGACTAGCGAGCTGTCAACAGGAAGGTCCAGCGGAAAAGACGGGGAAAAAGTTAGATCGCTCGATTGAAAATGCTGAACAAAAGATTGAGCAAGGAACAGAAAAAGCAGAAAGCAAACTTGACGACGTCAAAGAGTCGATAATCGAGAAAACTGAAGCAAGTGGCCAGTACATCGATGACTCGGTTATTACCCTAAAAATTAAGACAGCAATTTTAAACGAACCCTCTCTGAAGGTATCCCAAATCAAAGTAACGACCGCTGATGGCGTAGTGCAGCTGAACGGAACGGTTGATTCCCAGCAAAGTATCGACAAGGCGATAGAGGTGGCCCAAAGCCAGGATGGCGTGAAATCAGTACAAAGCGACCTGACTGTAAATACAACCGGTGATTAAACTACCGCCGTTAGGCGCGTGCGGATATGTGAGGAAATATACTTTGCAGTTCATTTCATAGAGAAGCCCACAAGCAACGCGCCTATTGCCGTGCAAACTCCTTAGAAAGGTTGAGAGTGGACTATATCTTCCATTATGCACGGCACCACATAAACAGTGACAGTGGTCGGATTAACAAAAGGATAAACCAATGGACTTTGTTGGGTTATTAATTTTTCTCATAATCGGCGCAGTGACAGGTTGGCTGGCTGGAATATTTATGAAAGGAAGAGGCGCTGGTCTCCTGGGCAACATCATTCTTGGCATTGCCGGCACCGTTGTGGGCGGTCTTTTGTTCAGTCTATTAGGGCTCATCGGTTCAATAGTGACCGCTATAGCAGGCGCCGCAGTACTGCTACTTTTAGCTGGCGTTTTCATGAAGTCTAAGAATCAATCCTGAGCTCATAAACAAATCTGGGCATCGGGTCCCTGATCGGCGCAACGTATGTTGGCAATCTGGCTCAATCACTCCCAACAGCATTATGTGCGATACCGTACAGACAACGTTCGACCATACCTCTAAAGTGGTTCTATATTTTTGAGGTGAGGAAGGAATCTTCATGAATATCGCTATCGAACCTGTATTAGCACTCGTGATCGGTATATTAATTTTGCTGATACCAAGATTTTTAAATTATTTAGTGGCCGTGTATTTGATTGTCGTAGGTATCTTGGGATTAATTTAACATCACCTTGCGGTAAAGGAACGATCCCGGAGAGCAAAGCAGAGAACACTGATGATCAAAAAGGTTGCCCATAGGAGAAGCCTACGATCCAACCCAATGTGCCACGGGACTGGTCAGAAATTCACCCACGAGGACGCCATCACCGCCTGCCAACAATTTATACTGCGGTTTGGTACGCTGACAAACTGTACCGGCAACCCCACTGCCTCAACCATCTGCTGCGCCGGCATGATTTTACTCCTGCCGCACATCTATCATCTGAATAACGTATCGTGACTCCGTTAGTCGCTGAGCAAGGATTTTGCATTGAAGATCACGCAAGTAAAGCTATTTCCGACATTGTGTATTAACCCGAGTATTTCATAAATTGGCACGTGCCCTCACTTGTCTTTTGATTAATAAGAAAGATTTTGCTCAGTCGGGTGTATGAATCACTACACCCCTCTTTCTCAAAACTTCCCTATTAATCAAAACCCTGCGTGATCATCACGCGAATTTATGAAATATTCGGGTTAACCGTGGGAAGTCATGCAAATCTACTGGCCAGGCCCAATAGATTGCCCTGCTTATAAACGTTTGGAATTAGAATACGACGAAAATCAGGTGTAATCTCATCAAACATTTTGCGCACGAGGAGCAAAAATGCATGCATGGCGATACTAAACCCAGTTTGCCCGTTTTAGCCTGTTGCGCGGTTGATATCACCAATACCGTGTTAAAGCAAAACCGGCGGGTGCTACTGCATGGTCCGCCCGGCGTCGGCAAATCGACCTTGGCAGCACAACTGGCGCATGAGCTTTATAAGACTGGCCAAAACTGTTACTGCCTCTGCGCCGACCCTGGCTCACCCGCCTTTGGCCTGCCAGGCGCCGTTTCTCTCGGCAAGTGGCAAGCGGATGGCTGGCAGATGGGCAGTTATGAGGCTACCTGTAGTCTCGATGCAGGCCGTTTCCGCCTTCCGCTGGTTTTAGCAGTACGGCGCCTCATGCAATCATCCTCGTTGGATAACGAGGTGCTGTTAATCGATACGCCCGGCGTAGTACGGGGTGTTGCCGGCAGCGAATTGTTGCAGGGCTTATTCGAGGCGGTGGCCGCGAATGCTGTGCTCGCCTTGACTGTGGCTGATCGCGCCCCGTCGCTGCTTGATGAATTGCGCACCTTGACAACCCAGCTCTATGTCGTCCACGCCAGCACGGCGGCCAAGCGCCCGGGTAAACGCAGCCGCGCCCGCCAGCGTACTCAGCTTTGGGATAACTCTCTTAAGAACGGTATCGAACATACACTCGATCTCAATCAACTGAATATCATCGGCATGCCGCCGCCATTGGGCGAGGTCAGCGCTTGGGCAGGCCGGCAGATTGCGCTGTTATATCGCAATCAGACACAAGTCATGGCCGAAGTGAGACGTTTGCAAGGAAGTCAATTAACCGTCAGGCTACCCTACCTACCGCAAGTTTTTGATGGTTTATTGCTCCGGGATGCGCAACGTTCAATCAACGGCTTGATGGAAACAGCTGTCCCGTTTGCAGCGGAACCGCTTGAATACCGGTCTCCCTCCGATACCGCCGGATCAACCGTGCAAGATGGCGGATTGCGTGTCATGGGCCGGATCGGCCCAATCGACTTCTGCCTGGTCAATGGAATTCTGGGTGATCCGCTGCTGCACGTGCGCTTGCTGCAACAAAAGCGCAGTCTGCTGTTTGATCTGGGAGAGGGCGTGCGCCTGCCGGCACGCATTGCCCATCAGGTAACGGATGTCTTTATCAGTCATGCTCATATCGATCATATTGGTGGATTCATGATGTTACTGCGCTCGCGGATTGGCCCGTTTCCGCTCTGCCGTTTGTATGGACCGCCAGGATTGGCCCAGCACATCGAAGGATTCCTGCAAGGCATTCTGTGGGACCGAGTAGCGAAGCGCGCGCCTTGCTTTGAGGTAGGGGAATTACATGCGGATCATCTGCTGCGTTTTCGCCTGCAGGCAGGCCAGGGAGCGCCTGTGCCGCTCGGTGAGGTCAAGTTGAAAGCGGGCGTGATCCTGCAAGATGCAGGTTTCCGTATTCGCGCACAACGACTGGATCATCACACGCCGGTGCTCGCCTATGCATTCGAACCGACCATGGAGATCAATATCCGCAAGGATTATTTACAAGCACGTGGCTTAAAACCAGGGCCCTGGCTGGCTGCATTGAAAAACCACCTGCTGGCCGAAAATGACACAGCCATCATCACCTTGCCTGACGGAACGGTAGCGCGTGTCGCCGATGTCGCAGCGGACCTGACCCTGATCAAACCAGGCAAGAAACTGGTTTATGCGACCGATCTTGCCGACACTCCGGACAATCGCCAGCATCTACAGGCTTTAGCCCAATACGCCCATACCTTTCTCTGTGAAGCACGTTTTATGGAAGCCAATGCCGGGCAAGCAGCTCAGACTGGCCATTTAACCACGCGCGCGTGCGGTGAAATCGCCATGGCGGCTGAAGTTAGCCGACTGATACCCTTCCATTTTTCACAGCGCTACGCTGACAAACTACAAGAGGCTTATGACGAGATCCATGCCGCCTGTTCGCGCGTGACCATGCCGCCATCCATGGCAAGTTAAGCGAGGATACCTTTCCCAGTATCCTGCCCGCTCTGACGCCTTTTTTGGAGCATAAAATTTAACCTTGTGTTTTCTTTGCTCTTCTACGTGTTTGCACGTATTTATTTACCGCCTATTTCTCGATATCTTTCTATAAAACAAGCTAGGAACATACGCGGAGCCATCCTTTAGCCTGCCTAGAGCAATCGAAGCTGCTCCAATGAATCGGTTCATTGATTCCTCAGCAGAAAAAAACCAATAAATAACGACAAGGAGCGAAAATTTATAATGAAAAAAATAGTTAAAGCGCTTTGCTTAGGCGTGGCATTAGTTGGATTGCTATCAGCTTGCTCAACCACCCAGAAAATAACAAATTCGCTTAGAACCGCAACTGAACAACTGCTGATCAGTGAAGCGGCAATGCGTAGTCTTCCTAAACAGCCCGCGTTGTCTTTGCCTATTCCGCAGGGTGCAACTGTAAAACTTGATGTTTCCGGAATAAGTGCGGATAAGGATATTTTGCGGGGAATTATTGCCGGATGGTTGGGGCAGCAAGGCTATACGGCTCAGGAAGGTACGGAAAATGCTACCTACCGTATCAATGTCGTGGTAAATTCTCTGGGAACTGAACTGGGAAATACTTTTTTTGGAATTCCACCCATCCAAGGTTCTTTGATACCTATTTCATTGCCTGAATTAGCCTTCTATAAAGCAGAATACCAGACTGGCTACGCAAGTTACCATTTCGATATTTTTGAGTTGCCATCCGGCCGATTTGTTGGATCTTCTTCGCCGTTCCTTGCAGACACTTTTTATAATGCATACACGGTGTTATTCCTGTTCACTTTTAAAAGGACTGATCTGGTTTCTCCTCCGCTTCTTCGCAGATAGGAGCATCTCGTACCCCATTGCAGCAAGGCCAGACAAAACCTAATTTTTACCGACTTATATTGCTCACGAAGGCCAAAAAAGACTGTTAACCTGGGGCCGTAGCCATGCGACAACGTGAATGGATTGATGGCCTTTGGAATAAATCTAAAACATTTGATCTCCCCGTTAAACTTAACCCAATATTTACGCCTCAATTGGTTCTAATGGAAAATCCGGGTTAAATTTCCCTCTATTCTCACGAAAAATTGAAAAATTGGGAGCAGAGTAAAATTACAATTATTCTTTGCCCGCTTACGTGCTTGCACGTATTTGTTTATCTCTTATTTTTCGATATCTTTCTGGAAAATAGTCATGGGGACGCGTAGACCCACTGATTTCCATCGATTTTTACTCATTACAGGAGAACAACCGGTGAATCAAAGAGATTACCGCTATGATCGCGAGAAGAATCCCTTTAATCCTGCGGCGACCGGATTTGCGCCAAATAATGCACTGTGCCTCGCTGCGGCTTCGAATCTGGTCTATGAAGAATCCGATTCGTTGCGAGCGGAGGAGGTACACAAGTGGGGATTCAACCAGTTCAAGCTTATCAGCATTCCTAAGAAGCCGTTCATCGATACCCAGGCGTTTGTCTGCGCCGATCCCGATGTTCTGCTCGTCGCGTTTCGTGGTACGGAACCGGATGATCTAAAGGATTGGTTGACCGACGCGCAGTTCGATCTTACCGATGGACCGATAAAAAACATCAAGAACAAGGTTCATCGCGGCTTTCATGAGGCACTGAATGCGGCATGGCCGCAGTTGGAAGCTGCAATCGCCGACCTACGCACCCATAATCAAGCGATCTGGGTCACCGGCCATAGCCTGGGTGCAGCTTTGGCCACATTGGCCGTGGCTCGCCTGAGTCTTGGAGATGGCGTCAGGAGCCAGCAGCTCGACGTCCAGGGCCTTTACACATTCGGTCAGCCACGCACCGGGAACAGGAGCTTTGCAACGGCCTTCGATCAGCGGTTCAAAGGACGGTCTTTCAGGTTCGTGAATAACAATGACCTCATAGCCGAGGTACCACAGATGGATCTGCTGTTGAGATATTGGCATATTGACCAACTGATTTATATCGACGAGAGCGGGAAACTGCACCCAGGAGTTTCTATGTTTAGACGGGTGCTCGACGGACTAAAAGGCCTACGCAGAGACTTCGGAAGACTTGGCTTCGATACCTTGAAAGACCACAGTATGAATAACTATGTGCAGGCTGTGAGGAAATACGTGGAAGACTTGAAAACAGGACAGCAAACACCTATTTCATGATTTTATTGCTGCCGCCATTGGGGATTGACACCCGAAGCTGGGGGAAGGATTGACGCCTTACGCGCCTGTTGAATCATTATCGGTTCAATATCCGCTGCAAGGTGTCAAAATTTATAAAGCGCCGCCAGCCTGCGTTTTTTCCCAAAATTATGCATGCAGATTAACCATGTGTTCGGACCACCACGCATTCTATTCCCTGCCGGCTCAGATTCTGGCAGGCCGTGCGTGCCTGGCTTTCCTGCAAGCCCAGCAAACGGGCCCGATACAGCTTGCGGTTGCTGATTTCAACCTCGTTGATCACCACCTCGCCTGATACCCAGCGCGTGGCCACCTGGGCCTGGGCTTGGGCTCGGTCGCGCGTCAAATAAGAGCCTATCTGAACACCCCAACTGCTGTTACTGACCAAGGCAACTCTTTGTAGCTCAACTCTGGTCTCCGTCTGGGTGGCCTGTTGCATCATGACCGGAGTGGGTGCCTTTTCCAGTAAGGGGGCTGGTTTAGGCACGGGAGCCAATGTGCTGACCTTCATGGCTACGGCTGGCATCGCATCGGCATGACCGGTATTGCTGGCCAGCTGGGTTGCAGGCACTCGGGTAAAGCTGCGATCGAGCAGCTGAGCCATATGCTGATCTCGAGCGGCGGCAGTTTGTCCGCCCATTACCACCCCGATTACCCGGCGGTTACCCCGCCTGGCGGAAGTCGCGACATTGAACCCAGAGGTTCGGATATAACCGGTTTTCAGACCATCAACGCCCTGTGTGTTGCGCACCATGCGGTTGTGACTGTTATAGGTGATACCTTTGTAACGAAACGACTGGGTGGAGAAATAATGGTAGTGCTGGGGAAAATCCTTCATCAGCCGCCTGGACAAGGTCACCATGTCCCGAGCTGTGGTTTTCTGCTCATCGTTGGGCAGGCCGGAAGCATTGCGAAAGGTGGAAGAATGCATACCCAGTTTGCGGGCCTTATCGGTCATCATACGGCCAAAATTGGCTTCAGTACCGCCCAGCGCCTCGGCCACCACCGCTGCCACGTCATTGGCGGAGCGCACGATTAGCGCCGGAATCGCCTCGCGCACGCTGATGGTATCGCCCGACCGCAGGCGGATATTGGTCTGCGGCATGGACGCCGCGCGGTCCGACACCCGCATGCGGCTATCCAGGGTCAGCTTACGTTGCTCCATCGCGTCAAATAACATGTAGAGCGTCATCATCTTGGTCAGAGAGGCTGGGTAACGGCTGGCATCGGCCTGGGACTCATGAAGCACCTCACCTGTAGCCGCATCGATTACGATAGAGGCATGCCGGGAATTCGCCTGTGCCAGGTTTACCGGGGAGAACAACAACAGTACAGCAAGAGCAAGAAATCCTTCTCCCCCTGCGCGTTTCAAATCAAACATGAGGCCTATCCTCTCTGTAATCGATGCAAATCAAAGTAAAAATTGGGATCAGAGTATAACTTAATGTTTAGCTTTACCCGACCGCAATTTTTTCATACAAAAAGATAGTCAGCAATTAATTGATGAGGATTATTTCTGGATCAAAAAAACCTGCCAGTCCCAGCTGGCGCTCGATCTTCCGCAACCCGGGGCGGCCAAAAGCCGCTACCGGCAGGCGCCTACGCTCTACGGTTACCAAAAAAGACAGTAACCGATGAAGTTTGACGACACAGGTGTTATCAAGGATATGCAAATGACTTGCTTGGCAGATCTCATTGTTGAGGCCATGATCAGGATGAGATCCGCAAACGCCAAGCATGTCCCTCATTTATTGATAATAAGCTTCAGTAAACTATGTGTTCGAGAGAAACGTGGTGAGACAGCGGTGGCTTTCGGGTTCTGTTCGTGCCCCGCGCCGCTCAGCAAGGCGTTAGGGTCAATAAGAAGAATAAGAAGGGCCAAGTCTATATTTAATATCATAAAATATAGACCTGGTCCAATAATGCGCCCCTGTCAGCCCTGAGTCAGATGATTTGAACGGCGGTTCTATTTGGGGTGATTCGGGTCGGCCATCCGGTCGAGCACCAGCTCGGCAATGCGGTCTGCGCCATCGCAGTCTGCCATCATGCGTGCCTGTGCCGCTTTTAGACGTGAGACGAGCTGCGGCTCACCCAATGCCCAGCGCCATGCCTGCGCCAGAGCCTCCGCGCGTGCCGCGGGGACAATGGTGTATGCCAGTCCTAGTCGCTGCAGCCGATCAGCGTTATCGGGTTGATCATGTGCGGTCGGCACTAGCCACTGCGGCACGCCGGCGCGCAACGCCTCGGCTGCCGTGCCGATGCCGCCGTGGTGAACCACGAGTTGAACATGCGGCAGCAGCGTTTCGAAGGGTGCAAAGCGAACCTGGCATAGCGATGTCGATGACATCGGCACATTTGAGTCAGCTCCAATCACGATGACCCGTGCCCCTTGGGCAAGCGCAAAGCCGCTGACGCGATCGACCCAGCCCGGACGCGACGCGACCGCCGTGCCGGCCGTCACTACTACGATGGGATCGGATCCAGTGTGCAGAAAGGCTTCGATCTCGCTCGGCAGAGCGCGGATCGGGCCGGGCCACTGCGGAAACCCGGTATATACGCCCTGGGCCGGCCAGTCGTCGGCAGCCAAAGCTAGCCACTCGGGGAAAGCATAGGCGACACGGTGAGGCGAATGGATCCACTCAGAGAACAGCCGGCGCTGCGGCGGCAGGCCGAGTTGGGCGCGGAAGGGGTTCACCTCGGCACCGATGACGGGATCGACCATCCAGCGCTCTGCGGCCGAAACCAGTCCGTGCTGAAGCCAACGTGGCCAGCCCGGTGGTATCGAGCTTGCCGGCCATCGAGGTGGACGCGTTCGCGAGAACATCAGCGACGGCGACAGATGCACTGTGGTATTGGTGAAGCCGTCGCACTCCTGTGCCAGTCGCGCCGCAACGGCAAACGACGAGCTGACCAGCACAGTATCCGCCGGGTTCCACCCCCGCCGCAATATGGTTAGCCCAGTGCGCATCGCGGCGCCATAATAGCGCCATGAAGCTGCCAGGCCGCGGTTTGCGGTCCACAGGTCAGCGCCATCGAACACTTCTGCGAAGACATCGTCGGCACCGATCGATGCGAACTCGACCCCTGTGTCTGTGACGAGCTCTCCATAGCGCTGCGGCGCCAGTAGCGTCGTCTGCAGTCCGCGCGCGACCAGTCTGGTCGCCACCGCAACCAATGGGGCGACATCACCGGCTGAGCCAACCGCCAGTACCACCGCACGGCGAAAGGAGCCCACGGTTTCAACCATCCTGTTTTACTCCTGTCAGAACGGCACTTGGGTGCCGACTAGCCACCATCTGATAGGAAAAACAAATACCCTTTTTCATCAAAGATGACACTACTGAATGGCAGGTTGCTTGTCAAACACAATAATAACTAAAGTTTCACGTTATTTTATGAACCGATGATTCAATTCTCTGGAATTTTTGGATTAGCCCCAATATTGCACGAAGGGAAGTGGCAATTCCGTAATAATTCTTCATAAGGAGGGCCAGGTCTATATTATATGATATAAAATATAGACCCGGCCCCAACAATGCCTCTGTTTGATTCACGAGATGTATAATGACAAATTTATGGAAGATATATGGAATTATATAATTTCCTGTTGGGCCTTCAGGAAATCTATGAAACACTCACTCACCATGAAGCATTCACTGACCACGCTCGCCCTGTTGCTCTCGGGATGCGCGACCATATATCAAGCGCCAACCGATGGACCAATCGCGGAACTGGTCTTTGACATCGACAGTGGTGGTGCTTTTCCGGCAGTCGCCATATTCCGAGAAGCCGAGCGCTGTAGCCAGGGCGGCGATGATGTGAAGCTTCAAAAGGTCGGGAAGACGCGCTACCAAGCTTCAACAAAAATACCGGCGAATCGAGACTTAAGCTTCATGGTGTTGAATGTATTTATTTCGGAGTGCGTCGCCATCAGCACGTTCACTCCTGCTGAAGGGCAGCGGTACATCGCTTCGTTCTGGCTCAATCACGCTGAGGGGTACTGTTACAGCAACCTGCACCGCCTGACCGAAGCGGCTCCCGAGCTAGAACTGTCACGCCGACATAGAAAATTTACCCGGCCAATGACCGGGAGTGGAGCCTTCTGTTCAGAGGGTGACGTTCCGCCACGGGCAGCAAATCAGCAATGAAGGCCCAACCAGCGCTTCCAGCGGACGGTCCTCGCGCTGCGCGCTCGGCCCGCCGCTGAAGCGCGGCGTTAAGGCAGGTGGACTATCGTTGAAGTGTTGATAGATGAGCGCTGGAGTTTAAAGGAGGCTACGATGGCAAGCGAACGCGAGAAGATGGTGAGAGGCGAGCTGTACGATCCGCTCGACCCGCAGCTTGCATAATAAGGGCCAGGTCTATAATAAGGGCCAGGTCTATATTTTATATCATAAAATATAGACCTGGCCCCAACATTGTTTCTGACTGTCTCTTGCAGGCATCATCAGGATCGCTTTTCTGCCAACAGGCGCTAGAATTAAAAGTTCTTATTCTGGCAAACAAGCATCCCAATCACCGCTTTCATTTTTCTTTATTCTCGACCTGATGTTTCGTTCAGTCTCGCACTGGCGCCTTCTTTGATCATCACACCACCGAAAAACTCAACCGACCATGCTGCCTTTCTTCATGGCTCATCAACACACCTCGCGCACCCCAGGTCTCTAATTTTCTAGGCTACCCATCTGTTTTAGAAGAGAATTTAAAAAGAGAACGATCGGTATACTTTTTGCGATAAGTGCGCTAGAATGACAATCAGTAAAATATTTTTATCAGGCGGATAAAGGGAATTAATTTCCACCACCTGCGCTCATCATGGAGACTTAGCTATGATTAATTCAACCACCGACATTATCGTGAATGGACTCGACCTGAAACGGATACGGACAGCGCTCGATTCGATCAAAGCAGATGACAAAGGCGATATCGCCAACCCTGGCTACCGGGCGACAGTTGAGTGGGACAGCGGCTTTCATAGCACCACGCACACCACCGATGGCCAGGTGGTGCTTTCCGATGAACCCAAACGCTATGGCGGGGAAGAAATGGGCGCCACACCGGAAGATTTACTGCTGGCAGCTGTGGGCGCTTGCCTGGTCAATACTTATATCGCCGCTTTATCAGCCGCCCGCATCCATGTGGAATCCCTGCGCATGAACGTTTCGGGCCGAGTCAATTTCCGGACAGCCTTTGGTCTGGAGGCAGGCACGCCTGGTTACGAAAATATCAAAATCGTTGTCGATATCCAGACCGATGCCCCGGAAGAAAAGGTCATCGCGCTAATGGACAAAGTATTTCCAACCGCGCCCATCCCGGACACGATCATGCGACCGGTGCCGATCGATGTCGAGATTGTTCACCACGCTGAAGCAACCACAACGCATGCCTCCTGAGTACTTCATCCGCGCATCGGGATTTATGGCAGCCAGTCGCGTGCATTTTTGAGCATGAATAACTGCATATCAAACAAGGTGAACTATGAAAAATAATGATATTCACGATGTAGCCGTGGTCGGCGCAGGCCCGGCAGGATTGTCAGCCGCCTATGAGCTGGCCAGAGCGGGCCTGGAACCGCTGGTACTGGAACGCACCGCTGCGGTGGGGGATGTCTGGCGCAATCACTATGATGGCGTACGCCTGAATTCCGGCCGCTATTTCTCGGCCTTGTCAGGCAGCAAATTTCCCCTCTCCGCCGGCGCCTGGCCTTCGCGCGAGGAAGTGGTGCGCCTGCTGGAGACCTTCCCTGAGCGGGGAGGATTTACAGTACAAACAAACATCGATATCAAACAGGTCAATTACGATCCCGACCGCGACCTGTGGATCATCACCAGCATCGATGGCAAGCGTTTTGAATCACGCGCTGTGGTCATGGCCATTGGCGGGTGCCGCATTCCAGTCATACCCAAATGGGAAGGCATGGAAACTTTCCCCGGCGAGATCATTCACTCCTCGAAATTCAAGAACGCTCAAGATTTTGCCGGCAAGCATGTGCTGGTCATCGGCACCGGCAATTCTGCCGCCGAAATTGCCAGCAGGCTGACCGAACACGCCAGTCATGTCACCGTATCGGGCAGAACGCCCCCGCATATCCTGCCTAAAAGCGTTTATGGCATTCCACTGATCGGTATTGGCGTATGGACCCGCTACTGGCCCGGTACTATCGTGGATCGCATATTGAGCTTCCTGCAGCGCAGCATGATCGGCAACCTGAGCGCGCATGGTCTTCCCTATCCGACTCTGCCACTCTCCAAACAATACGCCATCAACAATGTCGTACCCATTCTCTATCGTCCTTTCGTGGACGATGTCCGGGCCGGCCGGATCAGAATCGTTGGCCCGATCCAGAAAATCACCGGGCGAACCGTACATGTCCTGCGCACGCTGACAACCGATCCCGGCAGCACCCATTCACTCACGACGCTGGAGCCCGATGTCATCATCGCTGGCACAGGTTTTCGCACCGGAATTTCCAAACTGGTTCAAGTGCCAGGCATCACCGACGAGAATGACAGATCGGTTATTTCGGGTGACCAGGAGTTCAAGGACGCCCCCCGCCTCTACTTCATCGGGCAAGTAAACCCATTAAGTGGTCTGCTACGGGAAATCCGTCTCGAGGCTGGCAGAATCGCAAAAAAAATCAAACAACAATTGGCGGCGGGACGATAATAGAAATTTTCAATCAAGCTTCGCTGCCGCTCTGAAGGCGAAGTACCCAATCGATCATTGCTATGTTAGACACCGGAACGCAGGCACGACCCAGACATCATTCACGGAAAGAAACCAATAAAAGAAAATTGCTGCAGACGGCCTGCCGCCTGTTTTGCAAGGAAGGCATACATGCCACGGGCATCGCCAGAATTATCGAAGAATCAGGCGTATCCCGCCGCACGCTGTATCTGCATTTCGGCTCGAAAGAAAACTTGCTCAAGGCAGTATTCGAGGCTGAAGCAAGTATCTGGTTTCGCTGGTTCGATCGGGATTTGCCGCAAATGCATTGCTCTCCCGTTGAGCGTATCCTGGCCTTGTTTGATCTGATGCAGAACTGGTTCAAAAGCGAGGATTTTTACGGCTGCGTGTTCATCAATGCGGTCGCCGAGCACGATAAGGGTAACAGTTGGATACAGGAAATTGCCAACCGGCACAGCGAAAAAATCAATGCCAGGCTGCAAGCAATGGTTGCGCAAAGTGGTATACAGGATCCCGAATTGGTCACGAAGAAATTGAGCCTCCTGATCGATGGCACCATCGTAACCGCGATGGTGACCGGCAATGGCGAAGTCGCCCATATCGGACGACTGACTGCAGAGGACATCCTGCGCAGCGCCCCTTCCACCAATAATCAGGCAACAAAGATGCACTCAATTTAAAAGAGGAACACCACCTTGAACTGGTCATTAAATTTGGACAAGAGGATACCCACACCTCTACGCATTTTGCTGAGGGGGGCCGGACAGGTCGTTTTCTGTAACAACGCCGTCACAGGATTGATCGTACTGGCGGCATTCTACGCGGGCGGAACGATCACAGGGCTGGCTGCAACCGTTGGCTTGATCAGCAGCACTGTGACTGCTCATGCCTGCAGATTCTGCAAAGCCGATATCGAAGCAGGATTATATGGCTTCAACGGTGTGCTGTCAGGCGCCTGCCTCTCAATATTTCTTGAACATACGCCCCAGCTCTGGCTCTATATTGTATTGGCATCCATGCTGTCGAGCCTCATGTGGACAGTTCTGACCAGAATGCTCCAGCTCTTTAACATACCAGCCGCAACTTCACCATTTGTCCTGGTCAGCTGGGTATTTCTGGTAACGATCTACGCCTTCGACAGCTACGCACTTGGCCCAGCGTTACCCGCAGCAAGCATGCAGTCAGCCGTCATGGATATAGGCACCCTCCCTCTGGAAACATGGTTCACTGCACTGGCAAGAGGCATAGGCCAGGTTATCTTTACCGACAATACGCTTGCCGGCGGCATGCTTCTTACCGGAATTGCCATCGCCTCCCTGCGCGGCGCGCTGATGGTGATTGGCGGCGCTTTCATCGGGGTTGTCGTACCCGCAATACTCGGCGTCCATGCAAGTGCTATCGAGGCGGGACTCTATGGATTCAATCCGGTCCTGGTCATGATTGCAATCGGCTGGGTTTTTCTCGAGCCCAGTGCCAAAAGTGCTTTGCTGGCGATCCTGGCTGGTATTCTGGCCGTGCTGTGCCAGGCAGTATTATCCAGTCTGCTGACACCCATGGGCCTGCCCGTTCTGGCATCCCCCTTTATTCTTACCTTATGGGTAGTCCTGTTTATTGCGAGCAAATCCAGATACTGGTTTTCGGCAGCAATGAGTTAAGCAAATTATCCCCTTTTCGACCCCAGCAAACCTTTCCAAGGAGGAGTTTATGACTGCAATCTGGCAAAATTTATCGATACTTACCCGACGCCTTATGATTGCTATCAGTACGCTAATGGGCATTATTCTGATCGGAATGCAGTTCCACGTAAGTTCTCAAGGCGACATGTCGGAAACATACCCCAAAGGGTTTCGTGGTGGTACTTGTACCATTGAGTCTGATACATTGTTAATTGGCTATTCTGCCTATTTTATTCCTAAAAACTATGAAATACCGCAGGATGCCTTAAGTGCAATGTCTGTTCCCATTTTGTGTGGAAAAGTACCCAGCCCAGGCATACTCAGTATCACCATTGACTTACTGTATCCTGTTTCCGCACGTGAGCGATCGGTGGCACTCAGCCTGTTCAGGGAGGTTGATGGCGAATTGGGAAAAGCGCTTTTTTCAATTCCCGCAAAAAATTATCATTCAGGCAGTATTTCTCATGAGATTCACGTGGATGAGCCGGGAGAATACGTGCTTCATCTTTCGGGCGTAGATGAGAATCAGCTGGATTTTAGATTAGTCATTCCGATCACCGTAGGTCCGCAATGGTACGAAGGCATCGTTCAGTTCTGGCCTTTACTTCTGCTTTGCGCAGCAGCTGTCTCTTTTTATAATTTTAGACGAATATTTGATTAATCTCCTTTTGCTGCCAACTTATGTTAGCAGGGTGGGTAGAAGAAATTATTTCTTTTTTCGATTTAGCACCCTGCAAGCTTCCGTATCAATAAAACCAGCCATATACTGGTAGATCAAGCGCTGGTATTGTGCGGCATATCGATGTCTTGAGTGGGCAACAATCCAGTTCGGTCCGCCGTGACCCTGCAGTGTGGCTTATCGCTTGCAATATCGAAATCATTATTCCAGTGAAATGGCTGCAGGTTTTCCAGGGAATCTGGACTGCCTGGTTTAACATTTACGATCTTCCAACCATATTCTGACTTCACATTATTATATTGTTGCCGGTTTATCCACGCGCCACATTGGTCCTTGCGCCACTCGGATGTATCTTGCTCCAGCATCCCTCGTCCTTTTTCCCAGACTGCCTGTACCAGATTCTCATCAATAGCCATTAGTCTTCTCCTTCATAAAAGGTTTTCTTAATATGACCTAATAGTCAGAATAAATGCTTTCTCCTCTACCCTATTGAAATGGATCAATTACCAATCCAGTTTATCATCTACTTTAATATTTGGAAAACAGTATAAGCAACGGGGAATCCCGCTTTCCAGAGGGAGGAATAGTTCGGATTTCTTGAGTGCCAAGGGTCATCAGTATCCTGGTTGATAATGCCTCAGCCGGCACGCGACCTGATAGCCAAAGCGGGCTGCTTTATGCATGGTTTAATGATTGATTGTTCAGTTAGTCTATCGAAACGACGTGATATGTTACGCCAACGAGCGGCCGATTAATGGGAAAGTGATCAGAAATGATCACCCATGCTCCGCTGCCATCACTTTGCTTTCACCAGCACTGCAAGCGCGCCAGCCAGCCCCTCGACCACGCGCGCCATCTCGGCATAGTTGAGCTCTTCAGGGGTGTCGGTAGCCCGATGATAGTGCGGGTAGCGATAAAATGCCGTGTCAGTGACCATTATTGCCTGATAGCCTTCCCGCCAGAATGAGAGCTGGTCGCTCCAGGAAACGCCAGGCACGATGACAGGGCTGGCGAGCGTCTCGAACGGGAAATCCGAGCTGGCAGCAAATGCGCTCGCAAATTCCTTGAGCGCGCGGCGCGATTTGAGGTTGGAAACGAAACCGATGAAGTTACCCTGATCGGGATAGAACCAGTGCATAAAGGGAGGATAGTTCTGGCTGCCTTTCTCATCGCTGTAGCAGCCGAGCATTTCGAGCGAAAGCATCAGGCGGATGTCATCCTTCCGTTCATGCGCAGCGCGTGCATAGACCTTGCTTCCCATTTCACCGAAATAAAAAAATGGGGGCTCTTCATTCACGAATGCGACCAACCGCAGCGTGCGCTCGGGTTTGATATCAGCGAGAAGCCGTGCGATCTCGAGCAGAGCCGCGACGCCCGAAGCGTTATCGTCTGCGCCCGGGCTGCCCGTCACGCTGTCGTAGTGCGCGCCGACGAGCACGATCTCATTTGTCCGTACATCACCATGAATCTCGATCTCAAGGTTCTCGCTCCATACGCCGCCCGCATCATAGCCCTGGGCGTGGATCTCGTAGCCTAGCTGGCCCCAGGTATCACGGATATAATCAGCAGCGGCATAGAGTGCCTTCGGCAGCCACACGTTGCGCTCGCCAATTTCACTGGCGAGTTTCTCAACATGCACCTGCAGGCGCTGTTCGAGTAATGGTTTCATTTTGTTTTCCCTCCTATCCCTGGGTGCCGTTCCCAGATGAGCACCCCATTCCGCCATACTTTCCGCACCCGATGAAACGGCACGGTGTGGCGTGTGCCATCGTCCTCCTCCGCCTCGAAAGCGAAGTGCTGCCCTGGCTCGATGTCTATCCGTTCGAGCGGCACGCGCTTAAGCTGGTGCTCGATCTTATCCTCGTAGGCGAGCTCAAATTTACCCTTGCCGAACTCGGGGTCCCAGCGGATGCGCGCGAGCAACTCGTGAATCGGCATCATGACCGTTTCTCACATGGTATCACGGTAATGTATGCAAGCCCTGCCAGTTCCGATATATCGAATGCCACCGGCAGAAACTGTTCGATCAGCCACATCGCCGTGCGCGCATGCAGCGAGACGCTACGGGTACTGAATAATCCACCTCCCGCAAGCGCAAGATAAACAAGCATCTGGTCAGCCGCGTGCACATCGAGCGCGGCGCCCGCTGCAAGGTCTGCAGCAAGCTCCTCCCCCACCGCCTCGCCAAGCACCTCCGCGGGAACCCCCCGCTCCGCGACGCGTGCCGCGCCCAGCACGGTATGTTCGCTCTCAGCCCAGCACACGATCGCCCCACCGGGGCCGAAAGCTGCTTCGTGACCAAGGACCTGTGTCCCGATAATCGCTTGAGTGGCATATACACCAAGCCGGTCGAGTGCCGACTGCTTCATCCGCAGTGCAATGTGCTCAGGAAGATTGGCTACATGGGCCACCCCGCGGATCGCCTGGCTGTGCCCGCATGCGTCAAATACCGCGGATGCGAGTGTTGCTGGCCTCACTGTAACCTCCAACTCGCCCCCACCCCGTGGGTAGTAGCCGCGCCGCAGCACCCGCATGGTCACCCGCGCACCGAGCCGCCCGATGAGCCGGATGAGCACTTCGCACAGATAATCCGCAGCAGGCGCCCGCCGGATGTCGGTGCCGCCCGTAATATGCACTTTGCAAGGCGTCGGTGCCGTCAGCATGACTGGCAGCAGCGCCTGCAGCACCAGTGTGATGCTACCCGCAGTGCCGACATCGAAGCGGTACTCGCCACCGCGCAACGCGGCCGGTTCGAAAGCGATTTCTTGTGAGCGCAGGTTGAGCCCTGCGATCTTGGCGTTGCAGAGCTGACCCACCGCCTGTACACCAGCGAGGTGCTGCGGCGCGAGACCAGGCTTATCGCGTCGCGCGCGGATATGGGCGATGCACACCCCGATGCCGGTAATGGCAGACAGCGCCACGGCGAGCCGCAGTAGCTGGCCGCCGCCTTCGCCATAGCTGCCATCAATTTCGAGCATGCGTTATCCCCACAGGGAATAGCGATGCGCACCCGGCTTAAGGCCCGGAATACGCTTTGCGGCATCGACCATGACCCGCGCAGTGAATGTCGGCACGTCAAACCGTCCCTCGAGCAGCAATGCGGCGTGCGCGCCTGTGCGCTCCGTGCCGACACGTTCGAGCAGGATGCCTCGCTCCTCCTCAAGGGCAGCGATGCTGTCGACTTCAAACACGCAAGTCTGTTCGCCTACGAAGAGCGGATCGGCAGCCAGCGCCGCCTTGACCGCTTCGAGTGAGGTTCCCGCCGAGCCCTTTGTACTCTTTACAAGTTCAACGTAGACATAGCGGGCCAGCTGTCCCTGCGTATCGCGCGTTTCGGTGGCCAGCGCTCCCTTCACGCCTTGGATGCTTTCTGCCGCTTCGGTATGATGAAGGCTCGCGCCCGGCCGGTTAGTACGCTTGGTGTAGCCATCAGGAACCAGTGTCGTGAACGCGCCCTCGAAAAGCGGCAGGATACCGGGATTCCATCCCGCCCCAACAATGGCAGGCACACTGTGGTGACGCGCCGCATCGCCAATCGCACTGTAATGCCTCTCAAGCGTAGGCCCTTCGAGCACCGCGCATTCGACGATCGGGATTTGCGCCTGCAGCAATTCTCGCGCAACACCGAGGACAGCACCTGCAGGCACGCAGATCAGCGCCATGTCGACACGCTTCAGATCACGAACATGTGTAACTACCGGGACCTCGCCAAGCGGATCGCGCAGTTTCATCGGCGAGCTCGGGCGTCGTACCACGCCAGCCAATGCAAGCTCGTCCGCATGACGCAGCGCCAGTGCACAAGCGCCCCCTACCCGCCCAAAGCCGATGATTGCGATATGAAGTTTCACCATATGGATATTCCTCCCTCTTCCCTCCGTATTCGTAGCTTTGGGCACGGACCTGGCTGCTAAGCTGCTGTCAACTACCAGCAATAGCTGGCGACGGTATCCGTTTACATGACTACACCAACCACTCCGGATGAAAAATCAGCATACCTCCCAATCCCAGCATGACTAACCCGCTAATCAATTTGAGTAAACGACCCGCCCGTTCTGTAAGTTTATGACTGCTCAATGCCATCACAGCCATTCCGACCATGAGTGCGTCATCAGCCAGATAGCCGAGAATATAAAGACCCAAGTACGCCTGATAGGTGATTGGATTTAAATCCTGCTGCGTGAGTATCGCCGTATAGATAGCCGGGAAACCCGCTGTACAAAGCAATTCGATAAAATTAACCATAACAGCCAGTATGGTAACGGCGGTCAAAGCAGGTAATGTTCTTTCTTCAGCCAGAATCGCTCTCATCCGGGCATATACGCCGGGTTTGGCGGAATCGGGTATGGATAATGAAAAACCCTGTTTCCATGCGATAAAATCCTTCACGTTTAATCCGCCAATCGCTAACGCCATGCCGCCCAGCGTCCATCTTATTGCGGTCGAAAGGCCGACCAATAAAAAAATATTGAGCCAGGCTGCCATGAATGCATAATAAACTGCACCGCTAACGATAACGAAAGTGCCTGCAATAAGCGCCATTTTTTTGCGATCTTGCAGATGAATCAGCATGGATAACAGGAATAACAGCACCCACATCGCACAGGGATTAAAACCATCGAGCAAGCCTATTGCCAAGGTAAATAACGGCAGACCTAGATTTGAGACGCTGAGCGTACCAAATAGCGTGGTTTCAATATGATCCGGTTTCGTTTCTTTGTGCTCCACCGCCTGATCTACCAAAGATGCCAATACCAAGCCCATGTGATCCGCATTATCGAAACCAACAAGCAACTGATCTCTGAAGAGAAAGGAAGGTACCCCAGGAGGCCAAACACCCGCTCTTTGAGAATACCGCACCAGATCATCACGAGCATTCTCATCATGATCTACAGAACGATAGACAATCTGTAACCAGGGTCGCTCGCCTCTTAATTCTATAAGAAATGCTTTAGCCTTCGCACAATGCGGGCAACCATCCCGAATAAAAACTTCAAGTACATTTTCTTTGGCAAGCGGCGGGGTGGCTTCACCCGTAACCATTGATGATTGAAAAATCAGCAATACAGTAAACAAGACACCTCTTGCAAACAGAATACAGCGATTTTTGCAGAGGAGATGATGCAATATCACGTAGGCACCTTTCGGGCACCCTCATTCCAGCCGGCAATCGCCCTCCCTGCACCCAAAGCTGCTTTATGACCGGGAAGCTGCGCCTTAATGCTTGCTTCCACACCATCAGCGCCAAACTGATACGCCCCCACGAAATGCGTCCCTGTCTCTAGGGTTTAATTTTCGTTCCCAATACTTGCAGGAATTTGGCGAGCCAATCAGGATGCGCAGGCCAACCTGGAGCCGTGACCAACTTGCCATCGACGTGAGCCTGGTCCATTGGAATATCCACATACTGGCCGCCGCCGCGCGTGACATCCGGCCCCACCGCCGGGTAAGCAGAACACGTCTTACCCTCGACGACTCCAGCTGCCACCAGTAGCTGCGCACCGTGACAGATAGAGGCGATGGGCTTATCTGCCAGCGAAAAGTGCCGCACCATCTTGATGACTTTTTCGTTAAGGCGCAGGTATTCCGGCGCCCGCCCACCAGGAATAACCAGGGCATCGTAGTCTACGGCCTTGACCTTGGCAAAAGTCGCGTTCAGCGTAAAATGATGGCCTGGCTTTTCGCTGTACGTCTGGTCTCCCTCGAAATCGTGTACTGCCGTACGCACTGTCTCGCCTGCCTTCTTGTTGGGACAAACCACGTGGACGGTATGCCCCACCATCAAGAGCACTTGGAAAGGCACCATCACCTCGTAATCTTCCACATAATCACCGGCCAGCATCAAGATCTTCTTTGCACTCATCATGAACTCCTTTCTATTGTGTTTTTGAGTTGTCTCTCTAATAACTATTGTAACGAATAGGCTGTGATGATGAATCGGCCGGCCGTCAACTGATCCAACCGACTCTGGGGAAACGACGGAAAAGCCAATTACTGCGCTTTATCGCTTGTCCGCCGATCGAAGAGATAAGAAGCTGCTTCCGAAAAATGGCTTTTTGTCAGTACTTTTTTCAGAATCCCAAGGCAGCGTCTAAGGCTTGAGACCGGTTACAATGCTGTAATAGCCAAAGGCTTTATGGATCTGAATTTCCTCAAATCCGATTTCCTTCAACATCGCAGACAATTCCTGGCCGGAATATTGTTTGCCTTCCGTCCAGCCCATCATCATCATGCTGAATGCTGCGGAGGCAAAGGGGCCGGTTTTGTCATCGTTATAGAGCATCTCATGGATAACGATCCGCCCTCCGGATTCAAGACTGTTGAAGCTTTTCGCTGTCAAAAAATGACATTTTTCTGGCATAAAATCATGATACATGTTTGAGAAAAAGTGAAGATCCGCTGTAGGCCACCGATCCTGCCAGATGTTCCCTTCGCATGTCTTAATGCGATCTTGTAATCCGTACTCGGCAATATATCCTTGAGCGACTTCACATACCTGCAGAAAATCCAGAATGAGCGCTTGTAAATGGGGTATTCGCAATGTGGCGCCAATCGAATGTGCACCAGATCCCCCTCCAATATCGAGCATCACGCGGTGCCGGGAAAAATCCATGACGCCCGGCCAGAAGAGAGCTGAGGCCATACTCATGCTATGCATGCCACAGGTGAAGCGGTGGAGCAATTCGATTTGCTCTTCATGAGATTTAAAAATATCACCTCCTCCATAAGCCTGAGGCGCATCGGTGAGAATAGCCTTTTCCAGGCCGGCAAAGGTACTCACCTGATAATTGTCGATCATCAGATCCCAGAAAAATCCGAAGTAACTTGGACTGCTTTCGAGCAGATATTCTTCGGTAACCGGCGTCAGGGCATAGCGCCCCGTTTGCAAAGACAGGAAGCCCAAGGCAGTCGCCGCCGTCAATATTGCCTCGGCCGGACGCGGCTTAATGTTCAGTGCATCGCAAATTTCCGGCAGCGTACGCGCCCCCTCCGCCAGCAAGGAAAAGACCTTCAACCGGTGCGCCAGGAGCAATGCTGGATAACCATAAATCGCAAAGATCACATCCCATACCGGGCGATCATCGACTCGCGGTACCTGAATGTTGGATAAAGTATCTTGCGCCATCACGCCTCCTTTTACTTCCATTGACTGGCAAAACCGGCCAATCGTAGGTATTCATTATTTATTAACCATCGTTGGATACTTGAATTTCTATACCGCATCAGTTAGCAGAAGTTCCCATGGATTTCTCAGTCTCAACCAGGCGTTTGATATTCTGAACGGTTCGCTCAGCGCCATCTTTTATGGCAGCGCGCACTAATGCCTCGAAGGGCCGCATGACTACCAACAGCTCAAGCAACTCAAAAGTAAACGTCAGCTTGGTTGATTGCTCAGGATTGGCATCCTGCAACTCATAGGTACAGCGAAACGGATCAGACACGCCAACCAGC
Source organism: Nitrosomonas sp. Nm132 (assembly GCF_900100485.1). Lineage (GTDB taxonomy): Bacteria > Pseudomonadota > Gammaproteobacteria > Burkholderiales > Nitrosomonadaceae > Nitrosomonas. The sequence continues at coordinate 138,112 of NZ_FNDH01000001.1, forward strand.
GTTAAACGCTCACCCGGTTTATAAGCAAAAATTTTAAAACGGGATTCCGTACGACGCCCCTGATCGACGCGCACTTGCCGCCCTATCGTTCCCAGGTGCACCGGGCCAGGCGTAATTTGCTCAAGCTCTTTGACCTCCGGTGACCATTTTGGATAATTCTGAAACAGATCTTCGCCAAGATATTTGAATAACTCTCTGGCTGAACATTCTACTAAAGTAGAAGCTTTACCAACGACGGGATCAGTAGAACCCAAGTTGAGCATGGAGCCTAAATTGAACATGTTACATAGTCCTTTCTGGCTGGGTTGATGTCCGACTCAGCGTCTGTGAAAACGAAGTTTCGATAAAACGAAGTCTCGCTAATAAATCCACCGCATAGCACTCACTATGACTTGTTTACGATCTTCCAGCTTATTGATTGACAATCAATCCAAACCTTAAACGAATCGAGGATCAGTTTCAAGCTCTCCGTATAAAAAAATGCAGCATGGATGAATCAGATCTTGGGTTAGAAAGTAACAGAATGATGCAAGATCAATGGTATAGTCTGGCTGTTCGTTCAATTAAAACTTCATTTCAAGATATCCTAAAAACTTATGATATGGAGTCTGAAAAATTGGCAGCGACACGCTATCCTCCAGCGTGAACCGATAACTGAAGCCATCTGGCGGGATGTGCTGGCGCGATTGCACTTTCTGCGTGGATTGACCCAGTCTGAAATCACCCAGCTGCGGCAATGGGCAACTATTTTCTTGCATGACAAGCATATCAATGGCGCACAAGGTTTAACCATCACAGAAGAAATGCGCGTGACGATTGCAGCGCAGGCTTGCATCCTGATTCTGAAGCTGGACTTGGATTATTACCACGACTGGCTAGAGATCATTGTCTATCCAGGAAAATTCATTCTTGACCATGAATATACTGACGAACAGGGTATCGTCCATGCCGTGCAGATGGTGGCATCCGGCGAATCCTGGCTCGCTGGACCGGTCATCCTTTCCTGGGAAGATGTCGCCGATACCGATAATAAACGGGGATATAATGTAGTCATACATGAATTTGCCCATAAGCTGGATATGCTAAACGGTGCTGCCAATGGTTTTCCTCCGCTTCATAGAAATATGGATCCGCAGGCCTGGACTGCGATCTTCAGTGAAGCTTTTGAGGTTTTCTGCGAGCAGGTCGAGAGAGCGGATGAGTGGGTTATCGACCCCTATGCCGCCACAAGTCCTGCCGAATTCTTTGCGGTATTGAGTGAAGCTTTTTTTGTCAAACCGTGCGAAATAAAGCAATTTTTCCCGCGGGTCTACCAGCAGTTGGCTGCATTTTATCAGCAGGATCCGGCGATGCGCTGGACAACAGAGGAAGTGGCTTATGAGTAACTATTTGATTTATGGTGATATAGGCGGCACCAAGACATTATTACGCATAGCCGTATCAGATGGGGACAAAACTAAATCCTATTACGAACAGCGATATGACAGCCAAGCTCATGCTGATTTCAATGAAATACTCGCCGATTTTCTTGTTAATGCAGGCATGGATAAAGCAAAGCGCTATCCAGCATCAGCCTGTTTTGCGATAGCCGGGCCGATTGTTGCACAACAGGCCAAATTGACCAATCTACCCTGGTTAATGGATGCAACGGCCCTCTCTGCAGAATTTTCTATTCCCAAGGTAAAGCTCATCAATGATTTTGAAGCCGTGGCACTTGGTATTGAAATATTGTCCCAGGATGATCTGGCAACACTGCAATGTGGGGTAACGAATTCACCCGCAATGCGCGTCGTGCTAGGCGCTGGTACCGGCATGGGCGTTGCCTGGCTTCATTGGCAAGGAGATCGCTATCTCCCGCTTCCCACCGAGGGAGGGCATATCGATTTTGCACCGACCACCCCTCTGCAGATGGAATTACTTAATCATCTGACAAAAAAATTCGGCCATGTCTCGATCGAACGGGTTCTTTCAGGGTGGGGGCTAACCAATATTTTCAATTTTTTGCAAGCCGATGCCACCAGGTTTCCTGGTATCGCTGTAATGGAATTGACAGAAGACAGCGGTGCCATCATCACTAGGCTGGCATTCGAACAAAAGCATCCGGTTGCTCTGCAAGCGCTGGAATTATTTGTTGAAATCTATGGCGCCTTTGCCGGAAATCTGGCGCTCTTGGGATTATGCCGGGGCGGTGTCTATATTGCCGGGGGAATTGCGCCCAGAATCATCGATTCCCTGAAGAAAGGCAGCTTCATGTGTGCTTTTCGGAACAAAGGACGTTACACAGGGATGATGAGTGAAATTCCGGTCCATGTCATCACGAACCCTCAAGTGGGTCTATTGGGCGCTGGACTCGAAGCGCAACGGCTGATAGATACTGCAATTTAACATCAATCCAGTCGCTTTTATCGCTCCCCTGAAAAACCTCACGTATTTCCTGCTATAAACAATCACATTATTAAAGAGCTATTAATATGAATGGGTACGAAGCCTTAATCGCCACCCTGGCGCTGACCATGGGCACATCGTGGGCAAGCGGAATCAATTTGTATGCAGTCATGCTGGTGCTGGGTATCGGAGGCGCTACTGACAACATTCACTTACCGGCGGAGCTCATTGTTCTGGAGAATCCATTAGTGATCGGTGCGGCAGTGCTGATGTATGTGATCCAATTTTTTGTCGATAAAGTGCCAGGTTTGGATAGCGCCTGGGATACCCTGCACACATTCGTTCGTATCCCTGCGGGCGCCATGCTGGCAGCCGGTATGGTGGGGGATGTTTCCCCCGCTCTGGAAATAGCCGCAGGGATTCTAGGCGGCGGGGCTGCCGCCACCAGCCACGCCACCAAGACAGGCACACGCTTAATGATCAATACTTCACCAGAACCGGTAACGAACTGGTCTGCCTCCATCAGCGAAGATGTGCTGGTGATAGGAGGCTTATGGACTGCATTGAATCACCCGGCGCTATTTCTGGTGCTGTTCATTATTTTTATTGGCTTGGCCATCTGGCTATTGCCCAAATTGTGGTACTTGATCAAAGAGGTTTTACTCAAAATAGGCAGGTTCTTTGGAATAGCAAAACATAACGTTGTTGAAACCAGCCATGCTGCTGTGCCGGGGGCCGAAACCAACAAACCCGACAAATAAAATAGCGGCGACCTAAAAACGACTATTCCCGCCGCCGCAAGTAGCGAAGAGTAGCGAAGAATTGAAGCCGAAGAGATTAAATCGATGAGAAAACTTTCGCATTCTATTCGGCGCAATCATCGCTATCGCACTCGACCTCAGCACTTTCATGACAAAAAGGTTTTGTCTGACTTTAATCGCTTCTCCTCCAGACAGGAATATCCATAACGCCATCGCCTTGAAAGTATAGATAATAATCTATATTATCTGGGTCATGAACGTTGTGTGGAATGAGGCCAAGCGACGAGCTAATCTAAAGAAGCACGGGCTGGATTTTACTGATGCTGAGCTGGTTTTTTCTGGGCATACCCATACCTTGACCAAGCCAGATACACGATTCGCCTATGATGAATTTCGATTTTCCACGATAGCTTTGCTTGGGATTAAGGTAGTGGTTATTGCATACACTGAGACCGTTGGCGAGATTCATATTATCTCTATGCGAAAGGCGGAACGTTATGAGCAAAAAAACTACTTTGCCAGCATCTAATGAAGCGGATGATGCTCCTATCTGAACAGATGATGACTCTAACTCTAACCCGGATATTTCATAAATTGGCACGTGCCCTCACTTATCTTTTGATTAATAAGAAAGATTTTGCTCAGTCGGGTGTATGAATCACTACACCACTCCCTCTCAAAACTTCCCTATTAATCAAAATCCTGCGTGATCATCACGCGAATTTATGAAATATTCGGGCTACGCACTTCAGAAGCGATGAATCAGTGAGACCAAACTTGATCGTTCCAGCCACACCAATGCATAACCTTGCGCATGCTTTTATCAGCCAATGTGGACAAATGAGGAAATGCTTGCTTTACCCACCTACGCAGGTTTGCGATCGAGCACCACAAAATGGTATTCGAGCCCACCGTCTTCTTCCTGGGTATGCATTTCGCGCGAGACTTCATACCAGTCGTGTCGGTTAAATTCTGGAAAAAAGGCGTCTCCTTCGAACTCTTTCTGGATTTCGGTTAGATAAAGGCGCTGGCAACGCATTAATGTTTGCTGATACAGCTCCGCTCCGCCAATAATAAATATTTCCTTATCCTGATAAGGCGAGCAGGCAGCCAACGCCTCTTCAACTGAGCCTATTACTGTCGCGCCTGAAACCGAAAAACCTGATTGTCTGCTAACAATCAGGTTAATCCGCCCTGGCAACGGCCTGCCAATCGATTCATAGGTTTTCCGTCCCATGATGATGATCTGACCCATGGTAAGCGATTTGAAGCGCTTGAGATCCGCCGATAGATGCCAGGGCAAGGCGTTATTCCAGCCAATGACGTGATTGCTGGCCATTGCAGCCAAAATGGATAAGCGCGGCAAGTTCATACTGCAACCGGTGCTTTAATGGCTGGATGGGGATCGTAATTATCCAGCATAAAATCTTCATATTTAAAATCAAAAATATTTCTGACCGATGGATTGAGCTTCATTGCCGGAAGCTTTCTGGGCTCACGCCCTAACTGCCCCCGGGCCTGCTCAAGATGATTCAGATAGAGATGCGCATCGCCAAACGAGTGCACAAAATCACCTGGCTTTAAATCACAAACTTGCGCAATCATCAGGGTCAGTAACGCATAAGAAGCGATGTTAAACGGCACACCCAGGAAAATATCCGCACTACGCTGGTAAAGTTGACAAGAAAGCTTGCCATCGGCGACATAAAACTGAAACAGCACATGGCAAGGGGCCAGTTTCATTTTGTCCAGATCATGGACATTCCAGGCAGAAACAATCAGCCGCCTCGAATCAGGCGTTTTCCTGATTTGTTCGATGACCTGTGAGATTTGATCAACTGAATTCCCCTCCGGGCTTGACCAGGAGCGCCATTGATGACCATAAATAGGGCCCAAATCGCCGTTCAGGTCGGCCCATTCATCCCAGATGGAAACACCATTTTCCTTGAGATAGGTAATGTTGGTGTCGCCACGCAGAAACCATAGCAATTCATGAATAATCGATTTGACGTGGCATTTCTTGGTCGTTACCAGCGGGAAACCCTGTCCCAAATCAAAGCGCATCTGATAGCCAAAAACAGACAGCGTACCGGTTCCGGTACGATCCGATTTTTGATGGCCATGCTGAAGCACATATTGCATAAGTTCAAGATATTGATGCATGCGTAATGAACAAAAATAAGGCAGTAATAAAAAACCATGCTAAACATCGCTAGGATAGCAGATATAATAGCGCCAACTATACTGGCAGGGACTCTAATGCTTGCAACACTTTTACAAAACAACTCACCTCTCGATGAATCTATTAAAACCACACACATTCTGGTGCTCCTTCCCAAGCTAGAAAAACTGCCCAGCAAAATTAATCTGCCCGGCGAATATGCACTCAACGCGTTGCTGCTTCGGCGTGAGATGCAGGTATACCAGATTAGTGAGACACCTGTCTGCGCCAATTTACAAAATGGTGCGCTTTGTACCTGGGCAATGGTGGATTTAAATAAATCCATATTTGAGCAGCACACTTATGTTCGCAAAGCCTTGCACTTATTATTGGAAGAAGGGCCTGCCCAGCTCCATGTGTCGGTTCATGGCAATGCGCACCAAAAACAGATCTTGGCAAAATTGGCAGTATACGTCTCCTGGATCAATGGCGCAGTTTTACCGGTACGTAAACTTAAGCCTGACAGAAAACCACTCGAGTCGATCATTCTCCATGGGCACGAAGACCCCGATCATTTCTTACCGTTACGCGCACAAGCAGAAGGAAATCTGCTCGCCCGCGGATTGACTGGATTGCCACCCAATGAGCTAACGCCCAAAACCTATCGGGAGCAAATCGAAAAACTCGCAATCAATGAAAATTGGAAACATGAAGAATATGATTTATCGATATTGCGGAAACTGGGTGCGGGTGCATTTGTTGCGGTAGCGCAAGGTAGTGACACGGAAGATGCCGCTATCGTGCATTTACAGCGGCATACCGGCAAAAAACCGAGTAAAACAATCGCACTCGTCGGTAAAGGTATTTGCTTCGATACCGGCGGGCATAATTTAAAACCCGCACGCTTCATGCATGGCATGCATGAAGACATGAACGGCTCGGCGGTCGCTCTGGGCGTTTTATTGGCGGCTACTCGGGCTGATCTACCCGTCAATATCGATTGCTGGCTAGCAATTGCACAAAATCATATCAGCCCGCGCGCTTACAAGCAGAATGATGTCATTACTGCATTAAATGGCACAACGATAGAAATTATCCATACGGATGCGGAAGGCCGCCTGGTACTGGCTGATACCCTGACTTTGGCAGAAAAACAAAAGCCTGACCTGATTATCGATTTTGCAACCTTAACAGGCAGTCTTTATACCGCACTGGGATCGCGTTATAGCGGTATCTTCAGTAATCGCGAGCATCTGATCCAGAAGGCGCTGACTGTTGGAAAATCAAGTGGTGAACGCGTTTGTGCTTTTCCTATGGATACTGATTACGAAGTCGACCTTGAAAGCAAAATTGCTGATATCAAACAATGCCTGCTGGATAGCGACTATGATCATATTCTTGCAGCCCGTTTCCTCAGTCAATTTGTCAATGAGGTGCCCTGGCTGCACATGGATCTCTCCGCATGCAATCATAAAGGCGGTCTCGGTGCTGTTGGGACGGATATTACGGGTTTTGGCGTTGCCTGGGCGATGGCGTTCCTCCAAAAATTTCTTACAAGCTGATTGATAAAATTGACCTTACTTCTAAGAATTTCCAGCTAAACGGATTCTATTTGAGCTACTCAATCTGAGGGTAAGTTCCTGACCAATGGAAAGGCGCTCGCTATTACCATTCCATGATTTGATTTCTTTTATATCAATACCATATCGTTTGGCTATATCGTCTAAAGTATCACCCTTCTTGACTATATAGATAATTGAGTCATTCAATAACGAATTAGTGTTATGCTGATTGTTATCTTGTGCTAGATAATCATTTTCCCTGGTTCTATTTTTGCTACGTGGTACTAATAAAGTTTGTCTCTTTTTCAGGGTATCATTTATGGAAATACCATTGATCTCGGCAAGCTCAGCCACATTAATCGCGTATCTACTGGATAAGTCCTCGATTGTTTCTCCTTCCTTTACCTTATAAACACGCCATGAAACAAGCGATTCATCGTAATTCTCAAGATTGGCTATGAAGGTTTTCGCCTTATTGACCGGTAACAAAAGCGTACGGGGCGAGTCATCAATTCTGATAATAGGCCTATGGTATGCCGGGTTAAGTGCGGTGAATTCTTTTTCTGGCACCCCTGCAAGCTCGGCTGCCAGTTTCACATCGATATGTTGAGTAATTTCAACTTGCTTGAAATAAGGTCGATTAGGAAGAGGTTTAAGCTTGACACCGAAATTTTCTGGATTAGCAATAATATTCCTTACGGCAATGAGTTTCGCAACATGATTTCTCGTTTCATTGGGTAATTCAAGGTCACGAAAGTTAATACCATCATTCTCCTTATGATTTTCATCTATGGATCTTTTTAGCACGCCCTCCCCACAGTTGTATGCAGCCAACGTCAATTTCCAATCACCAAACATTTTATAAAGCTTCTGCAGATAGTCCAAGGCAGCTCGTGTCGCCGCAACAACATCGCGACGCTCATCATACCACCAGTTTTGTTCAAGGCCGAATGCTTTACCGGTAGAAGGAATAAGCTGCCAAAGACCCGAAGCATGGCGGTGAGAATAGGCTGCTGGATCAAACGCGCTTTCTACAATAGGAATAAGCGCAATCTCAGTGGGCATGCCACGCCGCTCCACTTCTTCCACAATATGAAACAAATAGCGCCTGCTTCGCTCAACGATGCGATCAATATATTTTTGATGGCGCGTAAAATGGTTTTCATTATGGCGTACTTCCTGGCTGCGCATACCAGCAACGGCAAAACCACTGCGTATACGTGCCCATAAATCATCCAAATGCTTATCTGAACTGGCAGAATCCCTCTTTATTACTGAGGTAGAGCGGTTTTTATTATTTTCTAAAGTTCCCTGCGCTTCTGCCGCAGTTGGTAAGAAAGCCAATATCATACTGGCTATAAGTACTAATATCAGATTTGGTATGTTTTTTGTTTCTAGCATGAGTGTGTTGCATCCTTAATTTTCAAAATGATCGATATCTCTGAAAATTCAGATTCGATCATGCCTGCATGACTTACGACTCGACCTCCGCCGACTATTAGTCAGATAACGTAACCGTTATATTCTGCAGGCAAGTTGCTACATCATTGCTTTCGCATTTACTCCTAAAACTCCTAAATTGTTAATGAACCCCTAACTTATAGGGTATTGAACTTCAAAAGAACGATCCAGAAAATAAAAGAGATTTTGCTGTTAACGCTACTCCCAACTCAAAACACCACCAGTCTGGTACTCAATGACACGTGTCTCAAAGAAATTCTTTTCTTTTTTTAGATCAATCATTTCCGACATCCAGGGAAATGGATTGCTTGCGTCTGAAAACAGAATATCGAGACCAATTTGCTGACAGCGGCGATTTGCAATAAATCGCAAATATTCCTTGAACATCGATGCATTCAAGCCCAAGACGCCACGTGGCATCGTATCCTCAGCATAGCGATATTCGAGCTCGACGGCTTTCTGCATCAAAGCGCCAATCTCTTCACGAAACTCTCTTGTCCAGAGATGAGGATTTTCCAACTTGATCTGATTGATGACATCAATACCAAAATTACAGTGCATGGACTCATCACGCAAAATATACTGATACTGTTCGGCAGCCCCCATCATTTTATTCTGCCTTCCCAGCGCCAGAATCTGCGTAAACCCTACATAGAAAAACAATCCCTCCATAATGCACGCAAACACAATCAAACTTTTTAGTAATTGCTGATCAGATTCCAATGTGCCTGTTTTAAATTTTGGATCCGTCAAGGTATCGATGAAAGGAATCAGAAATTCATCCTTATCGCGAATTGATTCGATCTCATGATAAGCATTAAAAATCTCACCTTCATTCAACCCCAGTGATTCAACGATATATTGATAGGCATGGGTATGAATGGCTTCCTCGAAAGCCTGTCGCAAAAGATATTGACGACATTCCGGATTAGTAATGTGGCGATAAGTACCGAGCACAATATTATTGGCTGCCAATGAATCGGCTGTTACAAAAAAACCAAGATTACGCTTGATCAGACGACGCTCGTCTTCAGTCAATCCATTCGGATCTTTCCAAAGCGCAATATCACGGCTCATGTTGATTTCCTGAGGCATCCAGTGATTGGCGCAAGCTGACAGATATTTCTCCCACGCCCATTTATATTTGAACGGGACCAGTTGATTGACATCTGCCTTGCAATTGATAATGCGCTTATCTTCTACAGAGATGCGACGATGGGCATCCTCCATTGAACTCTCATTCGATGTATCAATGCAGGCGCCATCCTTTGTTGTATTGCTTGCAGCAGGAGAATACAAGATCGAATCATCATCTAACACTCCGCTCAATAGATCTTTCTTCCGGATACTTTCTGGTTGCAGGGATTCATCATCAAATGTCAGCATTATTGCCACTCCTTATTCTTATATAGTTGCATTCATACATTAATTAATTATCATTGGCATGATTCACATCCAGGATCATCAATCGCGCAATACTTGATTTCCGCTGTCATTTGTTGAGCGTTTGCCGCGGTTACACCGCCACTGGCCGGCACGGCATTGAGTGCACCGGTATATACCGTAGACTTTTCTGCTGTCGTTGCGCCTAATGAGCGCAAATAGTAGGTTGTCTTGAGCCCCCGCAGCCAAGCAAGCTTATAAAGCTCATCGAGCTTCTTTCCAGAAACACCGGCCATATAAATATTGAGGGATTGCGCCTGATCGATCCATTTCTGCCGTCTCGCTGCCGCCTCAACCAACCAGCGAGGATCCATTTCGAATGCGGTCGCATACATGTCCCGCATGCTTGCAGGTATTCTGTCTATTTTGCCGATCGCACCATCGTAATACTTGAGATCAGCAATCATCACCTCGTCCCATAGATCGCGTTGCTTCAGATCATTGACCAGCCATTTATTGGCGATGGTAAACTCTCCAGACAAATTGGATTTAACGTAAAGATTCTGATAAGTGGGCTCGATGCTCGCTGAAATGCCGACGATATTTGAAATCGTCGCAGTAGGCGCAATGGCTAGACAATTTGAATTTCTCATGCCGTGCTTCTTGATACGCGCACGAAGTTTATCCCACTGAAAAGCCGCTGAAGTATCCACCTCAACAAAATTACCGCGCTCTTCACGTAATAGCTCGAGGGTATCCTGCGGCAAAATCCCGCGATCCCATAAACTGCCACGATAGGAAGCGTAACAGCCACGCTCTTCCGCTAATTCGGTGGAAGACCAATAAGCATAGTACGCAATAGCCTCCATTGATCGATCTGCAAACTCCACCGCTTCTTCTGAAGAATAGGGAATACCCAGCTTATATAAACAGTCCTGGAATCCCATGATGCCAAGCCCAACTGGCCGGTGCCTCAGATTAGCATTACGCGCTTTAGCAACCGCATAGAAATTAATATCGATGACGTTATCAAGCATCCGCATCGCCGTGCTGATCGTACGCTTGAGCTTACCCATATCAAGTTTGCCATCGTTGACGTGCGCCGGCAAATTGATTGATCCCAGATTGCAGACAGCGATCTCTTGTTCATTGGTATTCAAGGTAATCTCTGTACAGAGATTGGAACTATGCACCACCCCGACATGATTCTGAGGTGAGCGTATGTTGCAGGGATCCTTGAAGGTGATCCATGGATGTCCTGTCTCGAACAGCATGGTCAGCATTTTCCGCCACAATTGCTGAGCAGGAATCTTCCTATGTAGGGCAATTTCACCCTCCGCCGCTTTTTTCTCGTATGTGAGATAAGCTTGCTCAAATACCTTGCCATACTTGTCATGGAGATCCGGCACATCAGAGGGCGAAAACAGTGTCCAGTCCTCCCCCTCCATTACCCGTTTCATGAACAAATCGGGCACCCAGATCGCCGTATTCATATCATGCGTACGACGACGATCATCACCGGTATTTTTGCGAAGTTCAAGAAACTCCTCGACATCAAGGTGCCAGCACTCCAGATAAGCGCATACCGCTCCCTTACGTTTACCGCCCTGATTAACCGCTACAGCGGTGTCAGACACTACTTTGAGGAAAGGAACGACGCCTTGTGATTTGCCATTGGTTCCCTTGATACGTGATCCCATCGCCCGGACGGGTGTCCAGTCATTGCCCAGCCCACCTGCAAACTTTGAAAGCAAGGCGTTTTCCTTAATCGCTTCATAGATACTATCCAAACTATCCGACACGGTGGTCAGATAGCACGAAGACAGCTGCGGACGGCACGTACCCGAATTGAATAATGTCGGCGTCGAGCTCATGAAATCAAATTTGGATAATACCTGATAGAACTCTATGGTACGCGCCTCACGATCAATTTCATTGAGCGCCAGCCCCATGGCCACCCGCATGAAAAAGGCCTGCGGCAGCTCGATACGTTTTTCGTTGACATGGAGAAAATAACGATCATAGAGGGTCTGCAAACCAAGATAACCAAACTGCATATCACGATCTGCATCCAGCACCTCTGCCAAACGGCTCAAGTCAAACTGGGCCAGACGCTCATCCAATAATCCAGCCTCGATACCTCGCTTGATAAAGCCTGGAAAATATTCCGCATAACGAGATTTCATCTCGTTATGCGTCACATCCTCTCCCAGCACCTCAAAGCGGATAGTATGTAGCAACAGTCTCGCCGTAACGTAACTATATGCCGGGTCTTTTTCTATCAATGAACGCGCCGATAGAATAATCGATTTCCTTACCTCTTCCGCCGGCACTCCATCGTATAAATCTTTTAGCGTTGATTTAAGAATCAATGCGCTATTCACCGCCTCGCCAAGATCGATACAAGCCGCATCCACCAACGCTGCCAGTCGCGCAACATCCAGAGGAATTCTGTGGCCATTTTCTACCACATGTAAAACGTGGACCTGTTTCTCGGCAGTCAGCTTTTCTTGCTGCTTTGCCCGTTCACGCGCTCGCTCCTCGCGATACAGTACATAGGAGCGAGCCACATCGTGTTCGCCCGAACGCATCAACGCCAGTTCTACCTGATCCTGAATATCCTCGATATGAAATGTGCCCCCTTCGGGCTGGCGTCGCGTCAGCGCGCCCACCACATCCTGAGTCAAATGCGCCACCACCTCACGTACCCGTGCAGACGCAGCGCCTTGCCCGCCTTCCACCGCGATAAAGGCTTTGGTCATCGCAACAGAAATCTTGCTGGGCTCAAATGCAACCACCGCACCGTTACGACGAATCACTTTATATTGAGCATATTGCGAGCCGGGTGAAACTGGAATTTCTGGAAAACCACTTTGAAGGACAGGGTTTAAGTTTGCACTGTCGGCCGTAAGTTGCATAGTCGACTTCTCCTTGTTTATGGATGCAAAAATACAGGCAAATTAGTATGGCCATACTACCTGTAGTAGCAGGCCATGGATCATAGTGTGCCTATTGTACTAGCTTTTGGAAAAACGAAATACTTTTCTGCATTGAAAAATATTCTTTTTTTATTAACCAGTTGATAAAAATCAATAATTAGAAAAGCGATTAATCTATCGGTATTCCTATTTTGTTCGGATTACAAGATGGGTCATGTTATGAGAAACTACGAACGACTAATTATTAATTATCACGGATTTTCTTCATGCACCAAAGTCAATGGCACCTGCTTACCAGTAAACGTTTTCTGCCTCTTTTCCTCACCCAGTTCCTGGGGGCACTGAATGACAATGCTTTCAAGAATGCACTCGTCATCCTGATTACCTATACAGCGATGGATAGCGCAGGCCTCAGTCCACAAATCATGGTGACCCTTGCGGCTGGCATCTTCATCCTGCCTTTCTTTCTTTTTTCTGCCACCGCAGGTCAGCTTGCAGATAAATGGAACAAAGCAAAGCTGATCAGAATCATCAAATTCATAGAAATCCTGTTGATGGGCGGCGCAGCGGTAGGCTTCTTTCTAGGGAATGCAGCTTTTCTGCTGTGCATTCTTTTTTTAATGGGAGCCCAATCAGCATTTTTTGGACCACTCAAATATGGCATTCTGCCAGACCACCTCCATGAGAATGAGTTGATTGGCGGCAATGCCCTGATTGAAGCAGGCACATTCTTAGCGATACTGTTCGGCACGATGCTAGGGGGTTTGCTCATTCTAGCTGAAAATGGCGCCGCCATTATTTCAACATTGGCCATCATCACCGCATTCACTGGTTGGTTATTCAGTCTATTCATTCCACCAGCCAAGCCGGCATCACCCAAGATTAAAGTCGGCTACAACCTGCTATACGAGACAGGCGCCATCCTGCAGCACATCCGTCAGAACACCATTCTATTCCGCTCAATACTGGGCATCTCGTGGTTCTGGCTGTTTGGTGCAACCTTTTTATCTCAGTTTCCTGTTTTTGCGAAAGAGATCATTGGCGGCAGTGAGCAAATTGTCACGCTGTTTCTAGTCGTTTTTTCCATCGGTATTGGCATTGGCTCGCTGTTTTGCAATAAATTGCTGAAAAGCGAAATTGCGGCAACGTATACGCCGCTGAGCATTCTGAGCATGACCATTTTTACTATTGACTTGTTTTTTGCCAGTGAAAATATCCTTCCTCCAGGAGAAGGTGAGCTGATCGGTGCAGTCGCCTTTCTGAATTCATTGGCACATTGGCGTATCTTGCTGGATCTACTGGCCATTTCCATTTGCGGTGGTATCTATGTTGTCCCACTTTATGCCATTGTTCAGCGTTATTCAGAAACCTCTCACCTATCACGTGTCATTGCTGGCAATAACATCATGAATGCATTATTCATGGTGTTATCAGCCCTAGGCATCGGCTTGATGCTGGCCAGCGATTTCACCGTGACTCAAGTTTTTCTTACCATCGCGATTCTGAATGGTCTCGTGGCAATCTACATCGCTAGCCTGTTGCCGCAAGCACTGGTCAGATCGATTCTGCAAGGAATTTTTCATACTTTCTACCGACTGGAAGTCAAAGGACTGGAAAACTATCAGAAAGCAGGAGAAAAAACGATCATCATTGCCAATCACCTATCATTCCTGGATGCCATCCTGTTAAGCATTGGTATCCCTGAGCCACTGTGTTTTGCCATCAACACACACATCGCACGACGATGGTGGATTAGGCCATTTCTATTTCTGGCTGACACCGTCACAATCGACCCTGCTAACCCGATGTCTACCCGGCTATTGATTAATAAAGTAAAAAGTGGTCAGAGAGTCGTCATTTTTCCAGAGGGCAGGCTGACGCTAACCGGATCACTCATGAAAGTTTATGAAGGTCCTGCCATCATTGCCGATAAATCTGGCGCGCTACTCCTCCCGATCAGAATTTCAGGTGCTCAATACACCCCTTTCTCCAGACTGAAAGGTAAAATTCGGATTCGCTGGTTCCCCAAAATCACCCTTACCTGCATGCCACCCGAATCATTTGATCTGCCGCCGCAAATCCACGGAAAGCAACGAAGACGTCTAGCCGGAATCAAGCTTTACGACATCATGACAACCATGATGTTTCAAAGCAATGAACTCAAGCAAACCTTATTTCAGTCCCTTCTGGATGCAACCGCCATTCATGGTAAAAAACATATCGTCGCTGAAGATATCAAACGCATGACATTGACCTACTCTCAGTTAATCACCCGCAGTTTTATTCTAGGAAACAATCTGCGAAAGCTTACGCGGGCAGGAGAAAACGTGGGAGTGTTATTGCCTAACATGACTGGCACGCTGATCAGTTTCTTTGCCTTACAAGCCTTTGGCCGCACCCCTGCCATGTTAAATTTCTCCGCCAGCAAAAAGAATCTGGTGGACGCATGTCAACTGGCACAAATCAAATCGGTCATCACGTCCAGACAGTTCATTGAAGCTGGGAAACTCACTGAAATGATCGATGGATTGCAAGCGCAACGTGTTGCGCTACTTTACCTGGAAGATATTCACAAACACCTTCACTGGTGGAACAAGTTCGCAGGATTCTTAGCCGGATGGATTCCGCGACTTACTTATCGCGTCACCAGTCCCTCACAGGATCCCAATGCTCCGGCGGTGGTTTTATTTACTTCTGGCTCTGAAGGGACTCCTAAAGGCGTAGTGCTTAGTCACATCAATTTACAGGCGAACCGCTTCCAGGTGTCCTCCCTTATCGATTTTGGTCCAACGGATATCGTATTCAATGCGTTACCGATTTTTCATTCATTTGGTCTGACAGGCGGCATGCTCTTACCCGTTTTATCCGGAATAAAGACATTTTTTTATGCTTCACCACTGCATTATCGGGCTATCCCGGAACTGGTATATGACACCAACGCCACACTTCTATTTGGTACCGATACCTTCCTGGCTGGCTATGCACGTCATGCTAATCCCTATGATTTTTACAGTCTTCGCTATGTATTCGCAGGCGCAGAAAAATTAAGGGAAAGTACGCGTAGAACATGGTCAGAAAATTTCGGCGTCCGTATTTTCGAAGGGTATGGCGCTACTGAAACAGCGCCCATCCTGAGTATCAATACCCCCATGCACAACCGAGCAGGATCGGTAGGTCGCATGCTGCCAGGGATTAGCTACCAGTTGGAAAAAATTCCAGGTATTAAAAATGGCGGTAAGTTACTAGTCTCTGCTCCTAATGTCATGAAAGGGTATTATCTGATCGACTCGCCCGGGCAGGTTACGCCCCTACTTAACAGCTGGTATGACACGGGCGATATCGTCGAAATAGATAATGAAGGCTATATATTTATTAAAGGTCGCGCCAAGCGTTTCGCCAAAATCGGGGGTGAAATGGTTTCTTTAGCTGCGGTAGAAGAGTATGTCAGCAAACTCTGGCCCGATTATATCCATGCCGTGGTGCAGATTCCCGATGCAAAAAAAGGAGAACGGTTGGTTCTCATTACGACCAATCCCACCGCCAATCGAAATGACTTGATTAGCTATGTTCAGGAACAGGGAATTGGAGAGTTGAGTATCCCAAAAACTATTTTAGTAATCAATGAAATGCCTATTCTGGGCACTGGAAAAACAGATTATGTCACCCTTCACGATTGGGTTCTGCAACAGACGGCAAACCTTTAATCTGTGCACTTTCAGGTTTTGATCTTTCTGATATCCATAAATCTCATCGACCATATTTCTTCCTGTTCCGGCGACGGCGATTATGCGCACGCCGGGCTTCTTCTTCGGTCGGTGGCGCAGGTTTCTTATTGGCGTAGGGATTATGGCCTGTCCTGAATTCTACGCGTAACGGCGTACCTTCCAGCCGGAAAGTTTCACGAAATGTGCTTTCCAGGTAGCGGCGGTAAGTTTCTGGCACATGATCCAGCATGCTGCCATGAACAATGATTAAGGGAGGATTGGAACCTCCCTGGTGAGCATAGCGCAATTTGGGACGAGACATCCCTCCCCGTGGAGGAGATTGTTTTGCGACAGCTGCCAGCAAAGCACGTGTCAGCTTGGGTGTGGGCAAATTCGCCATTGCGGCGGCATAAGCGGTATTAATCGATGGAAATAATCCTTTTATGCCGCTTCCCTGTAACGCAGAAATGTAGTGATATTTAGCAAAATCAAGAAACGCGAACTTTCGGGCTATCTCCCGCTTGACAGCATCTCGCTGATAATCATCCAGACCATCCCACTTATTTATAGCGATGACCAATGCTCTGCCCGTTTCCAGAATAAATCCGGCAATATGGGCATCCTGGTCAGAAATATCATTTCTTGCATCAAGAACCAGGACCACTACATTTGCATCCTCGATGGCTTGCAGTGTTTTGATGACTGAAAATTTCTCGATCGTCTCGAATACTTTGCCTCGACGACGCAGACCCGCTGTATCGATCAAAGTGTAATGATGCTGACGGTACTCAAAATCAATATAAATACTGTCCCGGGTCGTACCCGGCTGATCAAATGCAATGACACGCTCTTCACCCAACAACGTATTGATCAGCGTGGACTTGCCTACGTTGGGCCGTCCGACAATGGCGATTTTGGGATATTTTTCTGCTCTCTCCTCAATTTCTTCTGGAGGAGGAAGAAAATCGGCCAAAGCCAATTCGACCAGCTCACCCACGTGATCGCCATGAATAGCTGAAATTGCACAAGGCTCACCCAGACCGAGCTCATAAAATTCCGAAGTGACAATAGCGGTTCTCATTCCTTCGGTTTTATTCACTACCAGCAGAATTTTGCGACCTGTTTGACGCAGATGCTCCGCAATAATCTTGTCATGCGGCGCCAATCCTTGCCGGCCATCAACCACAAACAAAACAATATCCGCTTCATCGACTGCCTGCAATGTCTGCTTCGCCATCGCATGCAGCACGCCCGACTTTACAACAGGTTCAAAACCGCCCGTATCTACAACGATATAAGGCTTATCGCCTATCTTGCCATGACCATAATGCCGATCACGGGTCAACCCTGGAATGTCTGCCACGATGGCATCACGACTGCGCGTGAGACGATTAAACAGTGTTGATTTACCGACATTGGGTCGCCCAACCAGCACAAGCGTAGGTTTCATGATTATAGGAAATGATAATGGCTGAAAAAATGCATGCCCGCTCCCATTACTGGAAGAAAGCATCTCTGAAATTTATTGTGAAGAGTGGATTACCAACAACCGTTACTGCGCAGCAAAAGCGTAAATTCCACCCTTTGAGGTCTGCACGACAAACCCATCAGGAATATACTCCGGACGGCTCAAAATAGCACTGCCATCCGTGGCCGCTCGTGCCACCAGACTGCCATCATGGCGCCTGAGTAGTGAGACGTTACCTTCTGCATCACCCACTGCCAAGAGTGCACCACGAACAACCAAGGGCGCAGATAATTTACGGCTACCCAGTTTAGCCTGCTTCCACATCATGGCACCACTTCTTTTGTCATAAGCGACGACTGCACCACGATCTTCACTTACATAGACATTGTTGTTATCCATAGTAAGACCAACATTGCTAGATGCATCTCTCGCCCAAATCTGATTACCATCCGCGATCTCAAAGCAGGCAATGCGCCCATTATAGGCTACGGCACAAACTTGTTGATCATCAATAACGGGTAGACCAGCAATATCCGTCATACGCTCCAGCTCGGTGACCCCGCGTGGTTGTGAAACAGTCGCCTCCCAGCCTACATTGCCGTTTACTAAATTCATGGCTATCAGTTTGCCACCGGCTAATCCAGCAAATACAGCACCTCGATAAATTAACACGCTGGTAAAATTTCTCATCGTCAATGCAGGCGTAGGCCCTTGATAAACCCATTTACGTTTGCCATCCGCCGCATCTAATCCAAAAATCCTGCCATCACCGCTCCGTGCAATCACGACACCGCTATCGACCTGGGGCGGACTTAATACTTCGCTGGTCACGCGCGCTTTCCAGCGCTCATTACCCATTTCGTCAAACGCAAGCACTTCACCCTTGAATGTTCCGATCAGGATCATTCCATGGCCTGCACCCACTCCCCCTGATAACTTATGCTCAGTCTCTACCTGCCAGTTCTCTTTTCCAGTAGCCGGATCGAGGCGAACCAGCTGTCCTTTTGCATCAGCCACGTATACTGCGCCATTCTCATAAATGGGAGAGAATACGGCTATCTCGCTCTTATTCAGGCCGAGCTGCCACAATATCGGTATCTGCGGTAGTGCTTCTAATGCCGCAATTTCTTCCTCATTAACCTCAACTTCATCTTTATTACTCAATAGATCAACAAAATTACTAATCCCCAGATCACCCATACTGGCGCATCCGGTCAGTAAAACCAACACGACGGATAATACGAGGTGTCGTAAGAAGAAACCTCCTGCTCTAAGCAACAAAAGATACTCCAGATACAAATTGACGATCACCTACTGCTTGGTCTCTCTCAAAGCATCCAGCTTCATCTGGACAATATTCTGATAGGCGCTTCTACCACCACCCAATTTATCGATTGCTTGTTGATAAGCTATACGCGCTTCAGCTATTTTTCCCGATGCAGTGAGAATATCTCCTTTCAAATCAGTATAAAGTCCTGTAAAAGATTCTCCATGCTGAGCATTTAGCAGACTCAGAGCTTCATCATATTTCTTCTCATCCAACAATATGCCAGCAAGGCGTAATCGCGCGATATCCTTTATCTCCGACTCCTTACTCACATCCAGAATCCACTGCAATTTACTTTTAGTCCCTTGTATCTCACCAGCATTGATATTTGCATGCGCTGCAATCAGAGCTGCGCGTGAAGCATACCCGCTAGCAGGGAAGCCCTCCATCAACAAATGCGCGGCATCATTAATCTTCCCGGAGTTACTATTTTTCTCAACTTGCTGTTGCAATATAGCAAACAAGTCAGCAGCCTGCTGTGCTTGCTGCCTTTTATAATAATTCCAAGTCTGCGTTCCGACGATCGTTGCAATCAAGGTTGTTACGATGATAATCATCGTATTACCATGCGCTGCCCACCAGGCTTTTAGCCCTTCTATTTTTTCCTGTTCTTCCGGATTATAAGCTGCCATTTTTTCTTGACCTGCCTAGATAATTAACTATTAAATTCGTTTGAGTAGTGGGCCTGCTTCCGCTAGCCCTATTCTCACCTGCTCAGCTGCCTCACGCAACGGCTTGATGCTCACTTCCCCTGCTTTTGCTTCATCATCACCAATAATGACAGCAAAACGAGCGCCACTGGCATCCGCTTTCTTCATTTGCGATTTAAAACTTCCGCCGCCGCAATGCAAAATAACGCTGAGCCCTTCATTACGAAACCATTCTACTGCTTTCCAGGAAAAATTCGCAGCGATCTCTCCCTGATGAGCAACATAAATATCGACGGCAGGGTTTGGAATTTCACTTTCGCCTATCAAAGCAAGAATTCGTTCAATTCCCATCGCAAACCCACAGGCAGGCGCCGGCTTTCCGCCCATTTGCGCGATCAACCCATCATAGCGCCCTCCTGCGCATATCGTCCCTTGTGCACCCAGCTTATCGGTCACCCATTCGAATACGGTGCGATTGTAATAATCCAATCCCCTCACAAGCTGGAGATTAATCTCAAAATCAACACCTTGCTCGTGCAGCACTCGCTGCAACGCTTCAAAATGCTTTAGTGATTCCTCATCCAGATCATCCAATAACCGTGGTGCTCCAAGCAGGATCTCGCGCATGAGCGGATTCTTACTATCCAGGATACGCAGGGGATTGCTATGCAGGCGCCTGCGTGCATCTTCATCCAGTTCATCCCAATACTGCTCAAAATACTTGATGAGTCTTGCCCGATAAATGGCACGTGATTCGGTGCTGCCAAGCGTGCCAATTTCCAGGTGCACACCTGAAATGCCCAATTGACGCCAAAGCCGCGCGCACATGATGATCAGCTCTGCATCGATATCAGCGCCCGCATATCCCAGCGCCTCCACGCCAACTTGGTGAAATTGCCGGTACCGCCCTTTTTGTGGACGTTCATGCCGAAACATCGGTCCATAGTAATATAATCTCTGCGGCCCTGCATAAAGAAGATTATGCTCAAGCACTGCACGCACACAGGAAGCTGTTCCTTCCGGACGCAATGTCAGACTATCTCCATTAAGATGGTCCACAAACGTGTACATTTCCTTTTCGACGATATCAGTCACCGCACCGATCGAGCGTATGAATAAATCAGTCTGCTCGACGATGGGAGTACGAATATTACGGTAACCATAACTGGCGAGCCAGGTACGCACTGCATCCTCAAAAAACTCCCAACGATGCGCTTCATCTGGCAGGATATCATTCATCCCGCGGATAGCCTGAATCACATTAGGCATGGATTGATTTTCTTTGGTATTTGGTGCGTACATATTCATCAACGATGTGACGAAATTCGCCCGCGATGTTGTCCCCCTTCAGGGTGACTGTCTTTTGTCCATCCACATAAACCGGTGCCACCGGATTTTCTCCTGAGCCAGGCAAGCTAATACCAATATTGGCATGCTTACTTTCCCCCGGACCATTGACCACGCATCCCATCACCGCCAGCGTCATGTTTTCCACTCCATCATATTGTTCACGCCAGGTGGTCATTTGCTCTCGCACATAAGCTTGGATACTTTCAGCTAACTCTTGAAAATAAGTACTCGTTGTTCGTCCGCAACCTGGGCATGCTGCCACCAGCGGAACAAATGCCCGCAAACCCATTGTCTGCAGGATTTCCTGCGCCACGATGACCTCACGCGTGCGATCCCCTCCAGGCTCAGGCGTCAGTGATATCCGTATGGTATCGCCTATCCCTTCAAACAACAGCACCGACAATGCTGCAGTCGATGCAACGATCCCCTTCGACCCCATCCCTGCCTCTGTCAACCCCAGGTGCAGTGCATAATCACACTGAGCTGCCAGGTCACGATAGACCGCTATCAAGTCTTGCACACCGCTTACCTTGCAAGACAGCACGATGTGATCTCGTGGAAGCCCAAGCTCTTCAGCCTTGGTTGCACTCTCCAAAGCAGAAGTAATGAGAGCCTTGCGCATTACTTGACCAGCATCCATTGGTTCAGCAGATTTGGCATTTTCATCCATGATGCGTGCCAGCATTTCCGGATCCAAACTACCCCAATTGACGCCAATTCGCACAGGCTTGTCGTATTTACAAGCTATCTCAATCAGCGTAGCAAACTGCTCATCGCGCTTCTTGCCATGACCTACATTTCCTGGATTGATACGATACTTGGCCAATGCTCTGGCGCAATCCGGGTAGGCGGTCAGTAATTTGTGGCCATTAAAATGAAAGTCGCCTACCAGTGGCACATGACAGCCCATATTGTCCAATCTTGCACGAATCGCTGGCACTGCATTGGCTGCTTCTGCAGTATTGACTGTAATTCGCACCAATTCTGAACCAGCATGCGCCAATTGCGCAACCTGTATGGCGGTAGCCACTTCATCTGCTGTATCAGTATTAGTCATCGATTGTACAACGACAGGTGCATTACCACCGATCATGATTGAATCTACGCGAACCCCAACACTTCTGCGCCGGGGTAAAGAAATATTATTTTGAGACATTATTCTATAAAGCCTGAAAAAGAACTAAAATTTGACAAATAAAACGAGAAATTCATTCAAGTGAAAAACGAGCTACATCATCGTTTCTCCGGGTATAGGGAGCTAGATCAACCGGCTTGCCATTATAGGTAAGATTAACGCCCGTAGCATTACCAATCACTAAATACAAAGGTGGCATCCCTTTTATCACTTGCTCCGTACCTTTGGCATTCGTTTTGACAAAAATCACTTTTCTATTGCTGTCCTTTATCTCCACCCATGACTCCTTGGAAAAAATGAAATGCAGTGTTTTTTCATTACTCTCAATCACCTCGGTTACAGCAGACCCAGCCACCGCCGACACGACCGGAGCAGGTACGATTCCTGATGGACTCTTCTCTGATGGCCCCATGCCGCGCGAAAGAACTGAAGGTGTCTGTGGCAGCAATAATTCCATTGTGACCTGACCATTTTCTGCTTGCGAATCAAACGAAGCATTTGCATCAATATCATGCTCCATAACCGACTCTTGCCCCCAATCTCCGCTCTGATACACACCGTAACCCAACAAAGCCAGAATTAAAACCATAGCCGAAAGCAATACTCCGCGCGCGCCGCCCGCTCGTTTCGACGAAACCAGTGGAGTCGTTTTTATCTGCCTTGCGGGACCTTGATGAGCCAGCAGGGGCGCGGATTGAGTCAATAAACGAAGCAATGAATTAGTGTCAAGCTGTAGCAAGCTACCATAATTACGAACAAAGCCTCGTAAGAATGTACCGGAAGGAAGCTTACTGTAATCTTCTTCCTCAAGGGCATTTATTTGCTGTATTGACAATCGCAATCGCCTCGCCACCTCACCTACACTCAAGCCGCGCCTCAGTCTTTCAGCACGTAGTCGCTGTCCGTACCCAATTACTGCATTAAACTCTTCCCCTGCACTTGCCCCATGACCAGCAAGAAGCTTGCTGGTCGCCTCAATACTAGCCTCACGTCCATCAATCTGAACAAGTGTGCTTTCACGAACGCCGCCATCAGAAGAGATCGCCCCTTCTAGATGGATATCAAACGCTTCTAGTCCATTTTTGGAACCATCATTCATGATTTAATCTCCCTTCACGCAGCGCCATCGCCTCACTGGAATCAGGAAAACGCCTTTGTAACTGAGAAGCATAGCTGGTCTCAGCCTGATAATCTCCGATTGCATGTTCAATTTGAATGGCCAGCCATAAACTTTCTGGCGTAAGTGGATAAGCCTGCATATAGGAAGTAATGCTGGATTTAGCCGTTTTGAGATTACCACGCTTGAAAGCGATCTCAATTAACCCAAGTACTGCCAGTGGATAGTCGGGGCGAATGACCAAGGCTTTCTGGAAGAATACTTTAGCGCGTTCGAATTCATTACGTTTAAGCACACAAATTCCTGCATTCGAGTATGTTTTTTCAGGCATTTCATAAAGGGGATCTCTGATTGCACTCATAAAATGGTCCACTGCCAGATCCATCTGTTCAGGCTGGCGCTGACAAAGAAACCAGCCAAAGTTATTATGGCTGTCAGAGTCGTTAGGTGCAATTCTGAGCGCATGCTCAAAATTCCATCGCGCACGCCCATCTTCGCGCAAATCCATATATACTAATCCGAGTACATTATAGGCCGGCGCATAATTTGGGTTTGTCCGCAATGCGATTTCAGCTTCTTCTATTGCCACTCTGTACCGACCACGACTGTAATATTGTCCAGCTAGTTCCGTATGAATTTTTGCACTTTGTTGCGCTCGTTTTCTTGCTTCTTCCGAAGCCTGTGCTGTCTCTTTAACGGGTGATTGCGTGCATCCAGTGATCAGCACCATAAACACTCCCACCAAACCAGCCAGCACCTTTTTCACCCTGTTACCCTTGTCATGCCACGATTTGTTCGTCGGGTTTTATCCAGTACCTGCCCAGCCAATTGACCACAAGCTGCATCGATATCATCACCTCGTGTTTTACGCACCGTGGTCATGATATCTGCTTGCATCAACACATCACGAAAAACTCGAATCGCTTCTGATGATGAACGCTTATAACCCGATCCAGAAAAGGAATTAAACGGGATCAGATTCAGCTTACAGGGAATTTTTTTTACCAGTCGCACCAACTCATGCGCATGCTCCACGCTGTCATTTACGCTGTTAAGCATGACGTATTCGAATGTAATGAAGTCTCTAGGCGCAGCTTGAAGATAACGCTCACATGCAGCCAACAACATCTCGATTGGATACTTCTTATTAATCGGCACCAATTGATCACGCAATGTATCATTGGGTGCATGCAAAGAAACTGCCAAAGCAACGGGGCAGCGCTCGCGCAACCGATCCATTGCGGGTACCAGACCGGAAGTACTGACCGTTACTCTCCGCCTGGATAATCCATAAGCGCTATCATCGAGCATCAAATCCAGTGCCGTAACGACATTTTCGAAATTGGCCAATGGTTCACCCATCCCCATCAGTACAACATTGCTAATCGCCCGAGCAGCGTTTTTTTTCTGATCGTGTATCCTTCCATTGACAACACTTTCTGGCGTAAAACAAGCTTCATGACCACTTTCAGTTTTGAGCATCTTATTTGCCCACCACAACTGACCGATGATCTCCGCAACCGTTAGATTACGATTAAAACCTTGCTTCCCAGTCGAACAGAAACTACATGCCAGCGCGCACCCCACCTGACTGGAAACACAGAGTGTGCCACGATTAGCTTCAGGAATGAAAACCATTTCTACAGCATTGCCGACACCCGTTGATAATAACCATTTCCGGGTGCCATCTGCAGCGATATGATCATTGATAACTTCGGGTGATTGAATGATGGCAAGCGCAGCAAGCTTCTCTCGAAATGCTTTTGCCAGATCACTCATCTCCGCAAAATCTGACATGCCTAATTGATGTATCCAGCGCAACAATTGTTTTGCACGATAGGGTTTTTCTCCAATATCCATGCAGAAACGCGCAAGACCCGCCGAATCAAGATCAAGTAAATTAATCGCCACATTCATACCAAGTTACCCTGGTTATAGACTATTTTTAACGTGAATAAATATCTAAAGCAGGAAAAAAGCAGGCGATTTCCACTGCCGCAGTCTCAGGCGCATCAGAACCATGCACCGCATTCGCATCGATATTTTCCGCGAAATCAGCACGGATAGTTCCTTTTTCAGCTTTCTGTGGGTCTGTTGCTCCCATCAATTCACGGTTCTTTCTGACAGCGTCTTCTCCTTCAAGCACCTGAATCATGACAGGTCCAGAAGTCATAAATTCCACCAGATCATTAAAAAAAGGGCGCCCTCGATGAACCCCATAGAAGGTCTCAGCCTCAATCCGGGATAGCTGCATCATACGCGCAGCGATAATTCTTAACCCGGCCTCCTCAAATCTTGAATAAATCTGGCCAATGACATTTTTTGCAACCGCATCCGGTTTAATAATAGACAACGTTCTTTCAACAGCCATTAAATACTCCACGAAATTAACAGATTAAAATAAAGGGGTATTCTAACAAAAAATATATATACAGATTCTGAAAAAGAGCGCTTAAGACAAGATGTTATGAATGGCCAAATAATCATGCGCATCCCATTTAATTAACTCATCTCACTTCAGTATTGACAGCTTGAGGACTAGGCAAGGATAATGTCATGATTCTCAAAAGAAAGCACTCCTGGTCGCTCAGCATGAACCGCCCTAGACCCTTGCATTTTCCTTAACTTTATTATCTGAATATCAGACACATTCATGGTATTTTCCTCATCATTGCCACCTCCGTTTAAATATCAATAATAAGGTCTCTAAACTAGAAGACCCCCCTGATCCCACAAGATTCAAACATGTTTTTTCAACTTTTCACATGCAACCTTGTCACGGAGCCTGGTTTATGAATATTCAGGAACTCATTCAGCAACGCGGCAAAGAGAATTTCGCTTTACACGATCATTATCTCAATAGCCAGATGGTGAAAGTGCTCAAAACAATAGGCTTTGATCGCCATTATGTAAAAGCTGAAGGGGCCTACCTTATTGACGATCGAGGCAATCGCTACCTTGATTTGCTGAGTGGTTTCGGTGTCTTTGCGCTCGGACGCAATCACCCGAAAATCGTCCAGGTGCTTAAAGATGTTCTCAGTGCAGATCTCCCTAATCTTGTACAACTGGATGTATCGTTGCTGTCCGGGTTACTCGCCGAAAAGCTGGTAGCCATCAGTCCAGAAGGTTTGGGGCGCGTTTTCTTTGCCAACTCTGGAACTGAAACGATCGAAGCTGCAATTAAATTTAGTCGTTATGCAACAGGCAAATCCAAAATTATTTACTGTCAGGGAGGTTATCACGGTCTCAGCCTCGGTTCACTTTCGGCTACCGGAGATTCTCACTACAAGCAAGGATTTGGTCCACTTTTACCAGATTTTATTGAGATTCCATTCGGAGATCTGGCCGCTTTAGAAGAAGCGCTCTCCCAAAAAGATGTCGCCGCCTTTATTACCGAGCCGATACAAGGGCATGGTGTCTGGATACCGGATGATCATTATTTACCAGAAGCTGCTGAGCTGACTCGTCGTTATGGTGCATTATTTATAGCGGATGAAGTACAAACAGGATTGGGACGCACTGGCAAATGGTGGGCCGTAGAACACTGGTCGGTTGTTCCGGATATTCTCTGCATGGCAAAAGCACTGTCAGGAGGATTCGTTCCCATCGGCGCACTGATCTGCAAGGAATGGATCTTTGATCGTGTTTTCAATCGTATGGACCGGGCTGTTGTTCATGGCAGCACCTTCGGCAAAAATAATCTTGCCATGGCAGCCGGATTAGCCACCCTCGAAGTACTGGAATCAGAAAATCTGATCGAAAAATCTGCTCAATCTGGGCAAGCAATCATCGAAGCACTGCGGCCCCTTGTCGGAGAATATGAATGCCTGAAGGAAATCCGGGGAAAAGGCATGATGATTGCCTTAGAATTTACTGAACCGAAAAGCCTATCTCTGAGAATGTCCTGGAAAATGCTGGAAGCGGCTAACAAGGGGTTGTTCTCGCAAATGATTACTGTCCCCTTGTTTTCCCGGCATCGTATTCTGTCCCAGGTAGCGGGCCGCGGCATGAATATCGTCAAGTTTATTCCGCCACTCATTCTTACCGAATCCGATATAAAGTGGATCGTAGACGCAGTTAAAAATGTTGTCAGTGACGCACATCGCGGTCCGGCTGCAGTTTGGGATTTGGGCAGAACACTTGCAACCAAGGCTTTACGAATAAAAGCCGGCACTTAACGATTTTATAAAAAAGCATGAGATCGCATATGATATATGTGATTTCATACTATGCGCTGAATTCCGCATGTTTCCACAAGCACTTTCCTTTACTTTCTTTATCAATATGCTCAAGTTGCCGCACGTGTAATTCAAGCTCTTGCTCACTAGCAGACAGTACAGTCAAATGCAGATTTTCCACACTGACTGCTGTATCGATTGACAATGGCGCGATATCCAATTCCATCAATAAACTTTCTTGCCCTCTGGTCATAGCCAAATAGACTTCGGCCAAAAGCTCCGCATCCAGTAATGCGCCATGTAAGGTGCGCCTCGAATGATCAATCTGATAGCGCTCGCACAACGCATCCAGGTTATTCCGTTTACCAGGATGCATCTCTTTGGCGAGAACAAGGGTATCAGTAATCTCGGTGCAGTAATTTTTCAGAGGTTGCAACCTGATCAACCCTAATTCATGATCGAGAAATCCTACATCAAACGGTGCATTATGAATAAGAAGCTCCGCATCCCCGATGAACTCCAGCAAGGCTTTATAAATATCACGAAATTTATGTTTGTCTTGCAAAAACGCTCTAGTCAGACCATGGATTTGCAGCGCGCTCGCATCACTTTCCCGTTCAGGATTCAGGTAGTAATGAAAATGACGGCCTGTCAATTGCCGGTTGCACATTTCAATCGCCGCTATTTCAACAATGCGGTGACCCAATTTAGGATCTAAGCCGGTTGTCTCAGTATCCAGAAAAATTTGCCGCATCAATCGCCTGCCTTACCACCTAAGTTACTCTTTTTTGGGATCACCGATTCAACTCCCCGATTAGCCAGCTCGTCTGCTCGCTCATTACCGTCATGGCCAGCATGTCCCCGCACCCAGAACCACTCAATTTGATATTGCTGCGCCAATTGATCAAGCTCTCTCCATAATTCTTCATTCTTCACTGGCTTCCTGTCAGCCGTGCGCCATCCTTTTCTTTTCCAGCCGTGTATCCACTCACTGATTCCTTTCTGGACATACTGGGAATCAGTATGAAGCTGTATTTTGCAAGATTCCCCTAAAACAGGCAGCGATGCTAATGCCTGCAATGCACGAATTGCCGCGAGCAATTCCATCCGATTATTGGTAGTCCTTTCTTCACCGCCAAATAATTCCTGCGCCCCTCCCTGGTATTTTAGCAAAACCCCCCAGCCACCAATACCAGGATTGCCCTTGCAGGCACCATCGGTAAAAATCTCCACCACGCATGTAGCGTCTTGCATGTTCATCTCTGATTTGTATTTTTACTTGATGATTAATAGTCCAGCGTGATTATACTCACTCCACAGTATCTTTGAATTTCTGCGTCACCGGAGCAATCTTTCTTTTGCTAGCCAAGCTATTTTCCCAGCAAGGCTTAATAATACGCATACCATGGATTTGCTTGATCGCCTGTAAGAAATAAACCCCTCCCGAAATCGGCCACCAACGATCTCCCGCAGCCTCCATAAAATGAAAACGCTTTATCCATCTTTCTTTACTAAAGGGAGGAACATAGCAGCCGAGTCGCCCCCCGACAATCTCGAAATCAAGCAGTTTCAACCAATCCTTGAGCCGAGATAACGCGATAAATCGACCCCACCACGGAAATTCATTTTTCGCTGCCTTGAAATACTGGTGCGCCCCCCAAAGGCTGAACGGATTAAAACCACTGATTACGACATGGCCCTCTGGCATCAAAACACGGTGTACTTCGCGAAGAATCTGATGTGGATTAGAATTGAACTCCAATACATGCGGCAACAAAACCAGATCCATACTGCCACTGTCGATTGGCAGAAAATCAGGTAACGCATGGAAGGATGCACCATGGCTGATGCCCAGGCGAAACTGAAAAGGGATACGATTAGCGCGCAAAAAATTAAACTGAGAAAATCCGATTTGCAAAGCGTGATAGCCAAAAATATTGATAACCGCTTGATCAAAATAGCTCTGCTCCTCTGCCAACAAGTATTGGCCCAGTGAGGTTGCAAACCATTGCTGCATGTCCTGCGCTTGCGTGGAGAGAGTCATGATATTGTTAGCGCTCAATCTCATCATAAATATATACTGTAACTAAACCGAGAGAAACACCATGCTCAATATTTACCCTGTTCGCGCCTTTAAAGACAACTATATCTGGATAATTCATGATCAGCATTACGCTGCCATTGTCGATCCGGGAAGCGCAACGCCCGTGCTAACCTATCTCCAGCAACAGAAATTGCAACCCATCGCCATCCTCAGCACGCACCATCATCACGATCATACCGCAGGCAATGTTACCTTATTGCAGGCATTTACCATGCCAGTGTATGGTCCCGCACATGAAAATATTCCCGGGCTGACACACGGTCTCAGAGAGGGGGATACTCTCCACCTAACTGAGCTATCACTTGATCTTGCCGTACTGGATATACCCGGCCATACGGCAGGCCATATTGCGTATTATGGCGGAAAATCGTTATTTTGTGGCGACACCCTGTTTGCCTGTGGCTGTGGACGCATTTTTGAAGGCACCGCACAACAGATGTATGCTTCATTACAGAAACTAGCCAATCTGCCTAATGAAACTCTTGTCTACTGCACTCATGAATACACGCTGTCCAATGTCCGCTTTGCAAAGGTGGTCGATGCTGATAACCCAGTCTTAGCACAACGCGCAAACGAAATAGAAGCGCAAAGAAAGCATAATACCCCCACGCTTCCCTCAACGTTAGCCATCGAAAAAGTGACGAATCCTTTTTTGCGATGTACTCAGCCAGCCATCATTCACGCTGCTAACCAGCATTCTGGCAAAATACTGCCAGACTCCATCAGTGTTTTTACAGAAATTCGCAAATGGAAAGATACATTTTAATTCTCAGAATTTATATAGTTAAACTGGGCAACCATCTGAACCACAACTCGCAGATTCAGCGTCACTTTGTTTACTTTGAGGAGCAGATTGTACGAGTCCCGTTTCGTCAATCTCTTCCGCCAGCAATGTCCCTATGGATACGCCCAATATAAAATCATTGACATGACCAAATTTGTGCAAACGCAGATGACCAGTTTTATCAATTAAGATAGTCGTGGGTGTACCTTGCATCTGATAGGTCATCATGGTGTGCGGAATGACGTGCTGATCGCTCGGTTTATCGATCCCGATTGGAAAACGTAATCGATATTCATAGGAAAATACTTCAAGCGCTTCACGCCCCATAACTGAATGATGCTCAAAGACTGTATGGAGGCCAATCACGGCAACTTGATCTGGATTAAATTCTTCGAATATCCGTTGCGTTTGAGGAATGCCAACCTGCACACAACCAGGGCATAGCATCTGAAAAGCATGCAACAACACAACCTTACCGCGCAATGAAGTAAGTGTAATAGGGTGAGGAGTATTGAGCCAACCCACTGTCTGGAGCTCTGGCGCCAGAATTTTTTCAACTGCTTGATTAGTTTTCATTAATTAACTACCTCTTGCTTTTGTTTTAGAAGCTGCATATTACGCCAATTCTAAAGCAAAACTTGCTTTGTCGGCTTCTCCTTACCGTATTGTCCATACTGTCTAGCTTACCGTCGCATCATCCTTCATTTAGAGATAATGGCATTAGAAAGCAATAGATACGAATATACACAACCCGCATACCTATCTCTTTAAATTTTATTAAAAAATAAAGGGCAAATTATTCTGCGCCAAGAAGCGCCAGGAATAAAATACCCTTCTCATTCTAAAGCTTAGAGGTAACTATTATAGCCTTGGCAAACCCTCTCTCCTGTTTATCAACTTGCCAAGCTGCTTTGCTCACTTCCCAGGCTTGCCAGCACGCAATACCGGGTAGTACTGGGTAAACACATGGTCTTCAGCGGCATTTTCTTTATGACAAGTATTGCAAGATTTATCAGTTTGTGGGGCGGCACTCTTGCTTTCATAGCTTTCATAGCCAAAGTATGCCCAATTGTTGGGTCGATCAGCAAAACGCTTCGAATCCTTTACTGTAGCAGCTATGCCGAGGTATTCACCCTGAAAGTAACCCTTGCCACTGGGTGCTTCTTTGGTACCGACACTAACCAACTCCTTGACGATAATGGTACCATCACGGAATTTACCGGTTTTTTTCCAGTGCGCCCAGCTTGCAGGATCAATGTACACATTGTGAAACTCAGGAAATGCTGGATTGTCATCGTTCATGTCTTTGGGTGTCACGGGCGAACCGACGAAAATCCATTCACGATAATTTCTTGGGGTTAGCAACTCTCCTTCTTTATTGAAATGAGCATACGTTTTTACATGTCCATGATGCTCATCGTGCTCACCGGCAGTAACAGAAGTTGCCTGACCAACCAACAGACTTGATAACAATAATGGCGCAAAACCACTTAACAACGTTCTTTTAAGCCGTGACATAATCAATCCCTAAAGTAATTAAATTAGAATGTCCAGAAAACAGTTATAAACAAAGATTACTTTTTTATGTTAGACAGAGCTGCACGCCACGTCAAGGCAAGAATTTATTACACCTACCACACCCAATGATAGCTGTGAAAATTTTATTGTATGGCTTAAAAAAATCTTACAATTAAAGCTCTTAACCTCAAACACACAAATAAGTGATGCTTAGATAACGTGTGTTCGACGCAAGAAAAGCTGTAAAAGGAATCCGAATTCCTTATGATGAAACGATTTTGGGAAAGAGCTTCATCACGAGAGGAGTCGGATTCCGCTGAATACTATAGCGATTTTTTGTGCGAGTGACGATTTTTGCCAGGAGTTTGAGTCGTGGTAGGGTTTCATCTGCCGGGTTACCGGACGTTTAAGCACTATTACCTGAATCAGGTATTGAGGAGTTGGTGAGTTACAATCGCTTTGTTGAGCTGTTTTCTGATCAGCCGTTTTGGGCGCTGCAGTGGGATGAGCTTCATTGATTCGACCGAGATCAGTGCATGTCACAATCGCCGCATCTGGTCACATAAAGTGATGGCGGTGTTTGCTGCCAGGGGAAAGACCCGCGTGGATTGGTTTTATGGATTCAAGCTGCACTTAGTCATTAACGACCAGGGCTACATCTCCCAGCTACTGTTTGACAAACTTTTGTTGCGTAAACGCTCGATCATGGAGACTGTCAACGATCAACTGAAAAACATCTTGCAAATCGAGCCTTCCCGTCATCGCAGCCCATTTAACTTTTTTGTTAATCTGATAGCTTACGCATTCCGGGAGAAAAAACCCTCACTTAATATCAGACCCTCCCAAGCTCTTCCAGTTGTGCTGATGTGATCCTTATGTCGAACTCACGATAGCTATTTAATGTCGCCCATGCTTCCTTGTAATGCTTTGTAGTTGAGAATCTCTGAGAATAGACAGAAGCCAATAAAAAACGGCAAATTAGACTAATTTCTTGCGGCCCGTATCGCCTTAAGATTTTCTTTAGCATCTTCATTCCCTTGTGCTGCAGCTTTTTCGAACCATTCCACTGCTTTATTCACATCTTTTGGTACGCCCTCGCCAACAAGATTCATCACACCCAGGTTATTCTGGGCATCCACATTACCTTGCTCAGCCGCTTTGGTAAACCACTCCACTGCTTTGGCCGCATCTTGAGGAACACCTTGACCTTCTGCATACAGCAGACCTAGATTAAATTGGGCACCCGGGTGTCCCTGTTCAGCAGCACGATAAAACCAGCCTGCAGCTGCCTCGAGATCATAGTCCATAACTTTCCCCGTCGCATCCTTGGATATGGCCTCTCCAGAATAGAACAAAGCGCCCAGAGCATTCTGTGCTTCAGCATCACCGGCGTCTGCATCCTGGCGTAACTTCAGAAATCGTTCTTCTGGCGTTAAATTATCGTCTCCCGTCGGCATGATCTTTTTCAGCAGATCAGCCTTTTGTTCCGGCGTTAATCCTTCTTGGAATATGGATGGCAATTCATTGATCGGAGTGATCTCATCCGGTAACTTCTTCCAAGATCCTTCTGTCTCGGATTTTCCTGATGATGTTCCATCACCACATCCAGAAAGCATTAACAAAGCAAACAATATAAAAACACGCGTATTCATCAAATAATTCCACCCTGCTTATTAGGTAGGTAAAAAATAATGGAAATTATAACATTTTGGTTATATTAACGTGAGTTCGACATAAGGATCACATCAGCACAACTGGAAGAGCTTGGGAGGGTCTGATATTAAGTGAGGGTTTTTCTCCCGGAATGCGTAAGCTACCAGCCCGGCTATCAGATTAACAAAAAAGTTAAATGGGCTGCGATGACGGGAAGGCTCGATTTGGGAGATGTTTTTCAGTTGGTCGTTGACAGTCTCCATGATCGAGCGTTTACGCAACAAAAGTTTGTCAAACAGTAGCTGGGAGATGTAGCCCCGGTCACCAAAGAGTTTCCCAAATAAGGAACGTGCTAGCTCTGACACCGGGTCACGATCATCGACATTACCTTGCCACTATTTTCACGCTCATTAATTCCCTCTGGTCATTAATGATTAAGTACAGCTTGAATCCATAAAACCAATCCACGCGGGTCTTTCCCCTGGCAGCAAACACCGCCATCACTTTATGTGACCAGATGCGGCGATTGTGACATGCACTGATCTCGGTCGAATCAATGAAGCTCATCCCACTGCAGCGCCCAAAGCGGCTGATCAGAAAATAGCTCAACAAAGCGATTGTAACTCACCAACTCCTCAATGCCTGATTTAGGTAATAGTGCTTAAACGTCCGGTAACCCGGCAGATGAAACCCCACCACGACTCAAACTTCTGGCAAAAATCGTCACTCGCACAAAAAATCGCTATAGTGTCCAGCGGAGCCTGACTCCTCTAGTGATGAAGCTCTTTCCTAAAATTGTTTCATCATAAGGAATTCCGATTCCTTTTACAGCTTTTCTTGCGTCGAACTCACGTTGTTTTACAGTCAGATACACTCACCAATCTCAAGATTAATAAGAAGTTCATAGGATCATTACCCAGATACTAACACCAGCAGTTCGTTCCGATAATTGATTTGCAAATTTGCGTATGTTTGCCATGACTGTTCGGAGGACAACAACGAAAGTGGAGATGGCGAATGGCGCATGGCAAGAGGAACGAATCGGGCGGATTTGGTATTGCCGGAATCTCATAGACAGATGCTGACCGAATTGAGCGGATCAAGGGCGGCACCTGCACGCGAGGTAGAGCTCGCCAAGATATTGCTGCGATATGCGGAGGGGATTTCGATTTCCGATATCCAGCGGCAGGTTGGTATCTCCCGTCCGACTATATAAATGTATCGACAAGGCGCTTGCTGCGGGCGTTCCTGTGGGCTTGAAAGATACCTTTCACCGCCCCAAGGAGCCGGAGATTCTAGCGGATGCTAAGGCTTGGGTAGTCAGCCTCGCCTGCACCAAGCCAAAGGATCATGGTTTGGCAGCTGAATTGTGGACTCTGTCAGCGCTGATGAGAAGCCCGGCGTGCAAGCGATCGGCCTGACTACCCCAGACCTTCCATCCGTACCCGGCAGGGAAACATCATTGGCGCGAGATTACGCATATGTTCGCTTGGTACCCTGTCCATCCTGGCGGCGCTCGATTTGCATACGGGGGAAATCATCGCCAACGTGGAGTCGAAGCACCGCAGCCGCGAGTTTATTGATCTGCTCAAGCGTTTGGACGCTCATTACCCTGCTGATGACGTTATTCGTGTGGTGCTCGACAATCACTCAGCTCATATTTCCAAGGAAACGATGGCTTATTTGGCGAGCCGTCCGGGGCGTTTCGAATATGTTCATACACCCAAACATGGTTCATGGCTGAATCTTATAGAGTGTGCCTTTTCCAAGACGACTCGTACCTTTCTTCGCCATATTCGGGTCTCGTCAAAGGAAGAACTCAAAGAGCGAATCCTCAAAGGTATTGCGGAGTTTAACGAAATACCGGCTTCATTACGTTGGAGAAAGTTCGATTTGGGGCTTGTTTAATTTGCAATTGTTTTAACGGAACGATCTACTGGTTAGCACCTGCTTTCTGCAGAAGATCAATGGCACCCTTATGATCGTATTTTTTTGCCAGCAATAATGCGGTTGCACCATTTTCTGCCTTAGCATTAATTTCCGCACCCACAGCAAGTAGTGTCATTATTGCTCCCTGATGACCATTTTGTGCGGCCAGCATTAATGCAGTCGCACCATTTCTTGCTTTACTATTCACATGGGCGTTTGCTTGCAGCAAATACTGAATCACGATTTGGTTACCCATTTGTGATGCCAACATGAGCGCTGTAACACCTTTATCTGTCGCTGCATTAACATCAGCATTCATCTCGAGCAATAAGCGCACGATCTCCATGTGATTTCTTTGGGATGCCAGCATCAATGCGGTCATCCCATCGTCAGTAACCGCATTTATATCCGCACCAGCAGCAAGTAACGTTCGTACGACACCTGAACGATCATCTTGTGCCGCCAGCATGAGTACAGTCCGGCCTTGGTCTGCCTTCAAATTTGCGTTCACTCCGGAAGCAAGCAGAAGCTTGACGACACTTTCGTGGCCATTCTGCACCGACTTAACCAATGCCGTCTCTCTATCGCGCATCTCGTGACTTTTCTCAGATTGAGCAAGCAGTTCTTTAACTTGAGATAAGCTACCGCGCGCAGCTGCATTGATCAGATCGCTATTCTCTAAGCTAGCCAATGCATGATTTGAAAGATGCAGCAATCCTATCAGCGCGCATAACGTATATAAGCTATTCTTTGACCAGGGCATTTTTTTGTTTCTCCTTCTCTATATTGAATTCACCCAACGCAGGAACCGAGATCAGTTTTCTAGAATCCTCTGTCACCTACCCAAAAAAAATGACTTTCAATTTTCATTAATGGCAAACAGTCGCTGGTATTCCTTTATTGCAAAACGATCAGTCATGCCTGCGATATAGTCAGCAATAGCCTGATGTCCATATTGAGAAAATTTAATCTGATATGCTACAGGAAGCAGCCGAATATCTGAGTTAAACGCATTGAATAACATTTTAATCGTATTTTGCGCTTTATTACTCATGCGTATTACTTGAAAATGCCGATAAAGATTCTCACGCAAAAAGCTTTTTAATTCCTGCTGCTCCTGCTTTATTATTTCGCTGAATCCAATCAGGCATGGTGCTGATCGCACTGCATCCGGGTCATCTGGCCGCATATTTTCGATATTGATTTTACTTTGTAGCGTTAAATCTATAGCGAGACTATTAATCATGCCACGAATCGTTTCATGAATTAAACGTCGACCGACAATATCGGGGTAGTTTTTTTTCGCCTGGCGCAAATGTCTGGAAAATATCTCCACCTCTTCCAGTTGAACCAAGGTTATCAGGCCAGAACGTAATCCATCGTCCACGTCATGATTATTATACGCAATCTCATCGGCAAGATTGGCAAGCTGCGCTTCCAGAGAAGGTCTTTGGTTGATTAGAAAACGTGCCCCCACTTCACCCAGTTTCTTGGCATTTTTCCTGGAAGCATGCTTGAGAATGCCTTCACGGGTTTCAAAACATAAATTCAAACCATCGAAAGCACCATAACGTTCTTCAAGCACATCAACCACCCTTAAAGACTGCAGATTATGCTCAAAGCCACCATATTCCTTCATGCAATCATTCAAAGCATCCTGCCCTGCGTGGCCAAAAGGCGTGTGCCCCAAATCATGAGCCAGCGCTATCGCTTCAACCAAATCCTCATTCAGCTGTAAATTTCGTGCAATAGAACGTCCAATTTGGGCCACTTCCAGACTATGTGTCAAGCGCGTGCGAAACAAATCTCCTTCATGGTTAACGAACACCTGCGTTTTATACTCGAGTCGCCGGAAAGCTGTTGAATGAATCACGCGATCACGATCACGCTGAAATTCACTTCGACCTGAAGGAGCTGCTTCTTTGATGAGACGTCCGCGCGAATTGGTAGATGATACTGCGTAAGGTGCCAAATCACTCATTTGCCATGCAAGTTAGCAATGTCTCTGTCAGGGTCAATGCGGGCACATCATGACTCATGATCGCCTCACCAATACGCTTTAGCAGAATAAAACGCACTCTCCCTCCCTCTACTTTTTTATCAAGCTTCATCAAGCTCAAGTAATCATCTGGAGAAAGTTTAGGCGCAATGATTGGCAGCCCTGCCATTTGAAATACTCCGCATATGCGCTCGAAATCACTTTCACTGATAAACTCCAGCTGTTTTGACAGCGCT
The DNA here is from genome assembly GCF_900100485.1 of Nitrosomonas sp. Nm132. Lineage (GTDB taxonomy): Bacteria > Pseudomonadota > Gammaproteobacteria > Burkholderiales > Nitrosomonadaceae > Nitrosomonas. The sequence goes on from NZ_FNDH01000001.1 coordinate 175,916, forward strand.
GCCGCCATGATGGTGCCAGCAGCAACCGCTTCCCCGTGCAACCACACACCGTAGCCCATGGCGTTTTCAATTGCATGGCCAAAAGTATGGCCAAGATTGAGTAATGACCGCACGCCACTTTCATGCTCATCAGCGGCAACGATCTCTGCTTTAATCTCGCAACTGCGGCGAATCGCTTTACCCAGAATGTCGGCATCGCGCGCAATCAGCCTGGTCATGTTTTGTTCCAACCATGTAAAAAAATGAGCATCGCGTATTAAACCGTATTTGATCACTTCAGCAATCCCGGCTCGCAGCTCTCTGTCAGGTAGGGTGTTAAGCGTAGCGCTATCCGTCAACACCACTCGGGGTTGATAAAACGCACCTATCATATTCTTACCCAGCGGATGGTTAATGCCTGTCTTACCACCCACCGAAGAATCTACTTGCGCGAGTAATGTAGTGGGAATCTGGATAAAAGGCACACCTCGCAAATAGGCTGCTGCCGCAAACCCCGTCAGATCACCGATCACCCCGCCTCCTAATGCAATGAGCGTAGTTTTTCGCTCACAACGCTGCTCCAGCAAAGCATCAAAAATTAAATTTAATGTTTGCCAATTTTTATGATCCTCACCATCAGGCAGAATAATTGCATTCGAGATGACATCATGCCTCTCGAGCGCAGTACGCAGTCTATCCAGATAAAAAGGGGCCACAGTGGTATTGGTCACAATCGCAACCCGTTTTTGTGGCAAATGGGGCAATAATAAATCCACCCGCTCTAATATCCCATTACCAATGTGGATGGGATAGCTTCGATCCTGTTCAGCAGAAAATAACGCTACTTTAACAGTTTGCATATGATTCATATGAAGTAATTAATCTCAGAGAAAAACTTGGTCAACTGGAATTTATAATTTATCTGATTGATAAACCGCTCCTGTACTTTTTTTCCGATTTACCACCTCAGCCCGGATCTTCTTTAGTTTGAAGAAGAGCAGTTTCCGGGCTAGCCTCTGTACCAGTGAGCGCACCCCTTGTTTTCCGCTATCGACAATAATATGTGCCGTCTCGCGGTACAAGGCATCGCGTTGTGCATGCAACTCTGTTAATCTGGCATGCAGGCCCCCAGCCTGAAGTAACGGCCTGTTTTTATCAGAACGCGTCCTGCGCTGCAATTCATTCACGGACGCACTCAAATAAACCACGATACCATGCTGTTTTAGCAAGGCACGATTGCCAGCACTCAACACTGCCCCTCCACCGGTAGCCAGCACAATATTCTCTGCTTGCACCAGTTCTTGTAGCACCTCTGTTTCACGCCTACGAAACCCAGCTTCCCCTTCAATTTCAAAAATCAAAGGAATCTTAACGCCGGTACGCTGCTGAATTTCATGATCCGAATCGACAAACGTTTTACCCATGTAATTTGCCAGCATTTTACCAATGGTCGTTTTCCCGGCACCCATCATCCCTACAAGAATAACATTTCCCTGTAAGAACTTTACATCATGATTTTTTTTGGCTGTCTTGATTAATTGCATAAGAACCATTGTATCGGAAATATTTCCACCTACGCAGGGATTCCGGTCAGTCCATAAAAAATTTTTCCCATTTCTTCTTTACGGATGACTGATGCCGATTTCCAGCGAGCCAGGAAAAAAATAACGGAACAAAAATAGGCGCAACAAAAGCAGCCAGTATCATTCCACCGATCACCCCTGCCCCATCGATTGCCGTGCAGCTGAGCCCGCCCCAGACACGATCACCAGAGGAATAACCCGAATATTTCATAAATTCGCGTGATGATCACGCAGGATTTTGATTAATAGGAAAGTTTTGAGAAAGAGGGGGGGGTAGTGATTCATACACCCGACTGAGCAAAATCTTTCTTATTAATCAAAAGACAAGTGAGGGCACGTGCCAATTTATGAAATATTCGGGATAACGTGGGGAAGTTGTGCGGGCGCCTTATTATTAACCATTATTATAGTTGACTAGTTCAGTCAGGTATTATATAGTTGACAAAATTGATCAAGTATTACTTATAAACTTTAATTGTACTAAGGAATCTGGTATGAGACTGACAACGAAAGGACGATTCGCAGTGACAGCACTTTTGGATCTTGCGATGCAGCATAGCAACGGGCCCGTCACACTTGCCGATATCAGTCAGCGCCAAAAAATTTCACTGTCATATCTTGAGCAATTGTTTGCAAAATTACGCCAACGTGAACTCGTTGACAGTGTGCGGGGCCCCGGCGGCGGTTATTGCTTAGCTAAGAGTCTAGATCAAGTATCTATAGCGGATATTATTCTTGCTGTCGATGAACCGATCGACAATACGCGATGTGGCGGCAAAGAAAATTGCCTGAATGATGGCAAGTGCATGACTCATGATCTATGGGCAGAGCTCAATGACATTATTTTCAATTATCTTGGTGGCGTAACATTAAAGCGATTGGTTGAGGAGCAAAAACAACGCGAGCAACAACGTGAGCAAGCTGTTGTCAAATTATACGATTTGCGCGAAGCAGCATTTTAGTTTTACTAATTTATAGAGTTATAGAGAGAAATCATGGCGATCACATTGACCGAGCGCGCAGCCAAACAAATCCAGCAACAACTGGCAAAACGCGGTAAGGGATTAGCCTTACGGGTAGGTATAAAAAAATCCGGATGCTCCGGCTTTACTTATATTTTTGATTATGCTGATGAGATGCAAGAAAACGACCAGCTCTTTGAGTCGTATGACGCAAGGATCATCGTGAAACACGATAATCTATCTTATTTCGATGGATCGGAAATCGATTTCGTCAAAGAAGGTCTAAATAGCACATTCAAATTTAATAATCCCAATATTGAAAATGCATGTGGCTGTGGTGAGAGCTTCAGTCTCAAATCATCTGAAGAGTCTAAGGAAAATATATAAAAATGAGTGCTGTACTACAAAATCTTGTAAACCAGCCATACAGGCATGGTTTCGTCACAGAAATAGAATCTGATATTGCACCCAAAGGACTTAACGAAGAAATCATCCGATTGATCTCATCTAAAAAAAATGAGCCTGAATGGCTGCTTGCATTCCGGCTGCAGGCTTATGAAAAATGGCTCAGCATGACGGAGCCGCGATGGCAAAATGTCAAGTATCCAGAAATTGACTTTCAATCAATTAGCTATTACTCGGCACCCAAGCCAAAAAAGAAACTAGCCAGCATGGATGAGGTAGATCCCGAGCTGCTACGTACCTTTGAGAAGTTGGGCGTGCCCATGCATGAACGAGCGGCTCTTGCAGGCGTAGCCGTCGATGTAATTTTTGATAGTGTATCCGTTGCAACGACTTATAAAGAAAAGCTCGCTGAAGTGGGGATTATTTTTTGCTCGATTTCAGAAGCTGTACACACCCATCCAGAACTAGTTAAACAATACCTCGGAACTGTCGTGCCGACTGGCGACAATTTCTATGCAGCTCTTAATTCGGCGGTATTTACCGATGGTTCATTTTGCTTCATCCCCAAAGGTGTCAAATGCCCAATGGATTTGTCGACTTATTTTCGGATCAACACTGAAGGATCGGGGCAATTCGAACGCACACTGATCATTGCTGAAGAAGGCGCTTCTGTTTCCTATCTTGAAGGATGCACCGCACCCCGATTTGATACCAATCAATTGCATGCTGCCGTCGTTGAACTGATTGCACTGGATAATGCCGAAATCAAATACTCGACTGTTCAAAACTGGTATGCAGGTGATGAAAAAGGCGTTGGGGGTATTTATAATTTTGTTACTAAACGTGGCCTGGCAAAAGGAGTTAATTCACGTATCTCTTGGACCCAGGTTGAAACAGGCTCGGCGATTACCTGGAAATATCCTTCCTGCATTTTACGTGGTGACAATTCAGTTGGAGAATTCTATTCGGTTGCTGTCACCAACAATTATCAGCAGGCCGATACGGGCACAAAAATGATTCATATCGGAAGAAATACGCGCAGCACCATTGTCAGCAAAAGTATTTCAGCAGGACATTCCAATAGTAGTTATCGTGGATTGGTAAGAGTTGCACCTACTGCCGAGAATGCTCGTAATTACTCACAATGTGATTCGATGCTCATTGGCGATCAATGCGGCGCCAATACTTTTCCTTATATCCAGGTCAATAACAATAGCGCTAAAGTCGAGCATGAAGCATCCACATCAAAGATTGGCGAAGATCAGCTTTTCTATTTCTTACAGCGCGGCATTGGTGCTGAAGAAGCTGTATCAATGATTATCAATGGATTCTGTAAAGAAGTTTTTCAGCAGTTACCTATGGAGTTTGCGGTTGAAGCAACGAAACTACTCAGTTTTAAATTGGAAGGAAGTGTCGGATGATTGATCAGAACAGTAAAACACTCCTTGAGGTGCGAGGCTTACATGCAAATGTAAGCGGCATTGAGATCCTTAAAGGTGTCGATCTCACAGTCAGAAGTGGGGAAATACATGCAATCATGGGGATCAATGGATCTGGCAAAAGCACATTTGCCAAAATTCTCGCTGGCCACCCTGCTTACGAAGTCACTGCGGGCACTATTATCTTCAACGATCGAAATCTCTTTGATCTTGACCCAGAAGAACGGGCTCGTGCCGGCGTGTTCCTGGCATTTCAATATCCAATTGAAATACCAGGCGTCGCTAATAATCAATTCTTGCGGTTAGCATACAACACGGTTCAATCCCAACGTGGCAAAGAAGAGCTTGATCCTCTTGAATTTGATGATTTTGTGCGAGAAAAAATGAAATTGCTCGAAATGAGCCCAGATTTTCTGGATCGTAGCGTCAATGAGGGATTCTCGGGTGGAGAGAAAAAACGTAATGAAATTTTACAAATGGCATTGCTCGAACCGAAGCTCGCCATTTTGGATGAAACTGATTCGGGGCTTGATATTGATGCGCTCAGGATTGTTGCCAATGGCGTGAACCAGCTTACTAATAAAGATAACGCAACCATTCTGGTTACGCATTACCAGCGCCTGCTTGATTATATTGTGCCTGATTATGTACACGTGATGGAATCTGGGCGGATCATCAAAACAAGCGGTAAAGAACTTGCCAAGGAACTGGAAGCACATGGCTATGATTGGATAAATGCCGATGACGGCTGCAGTACAACAGGAGTACGGGCATGAATACAATGATCAGCAATGGTTATCTTGAAAACCTCATTCGATCATGGCAGAAACCAGCAGCAGCTTCATTATCCTGGTTTGATCAACTGCGTGCAAACGCAATGGATAACGTCAATACGCTCAGGATGCCAACAACTCACGATGAAGAATGGCGTTTTACTGACATTTCGCCCCTTAGTCGCCTGCCTTATCCAGCAGCATATGCTGCACCACAACTGCAATCTTCAGACATTAAACATTGCTATCTCGCAGAAGCTATCTGTCGCCTGGTATTTGTAGACGGTCAATATGCACCTGATCTATCGAATATTTCTAATAATGCAGGTGCTATTATTGGCAATTTATCATCGCTCGTTGCTGCTCATGGCGACACGATCGCTCGCTATCTTGGTCAACTGGCAGAATTTCAGAATGATGTTTTTACAGCATTAAATACTGCCTTTCTTCATGATAGCGCCTGCATCATTATCCCGCAGAACGTGTCAGTAACTACTCCGATTCATTTATTATTCATTACCACACAAAAAGAAATCACCAGCTACCCGCGATGCCTGTTAATTGCCGAATCTGGGAGCAATGCAACGGTTGTTGAGGATTATGTCACCACTGAAGAAGCTGCTTATGTTACTAACTCAGTTGTTGAAATGAATCTTGCTGATACAGCGCATGTCAGCCATATTCGCATACAGCGTGATAACCAGCAGGCCTTCCATATTGGAAATTGCACAGTATCCCTTGCCCAGGCAAGTCAGTATTATTCGGTCAGTATAACGTTGGGAGCTTATATTTCCCGTTATAACCTGAATGTAACATTGGCGGGTGAAGGTGCTGAGTGTACAACAGATGGTTTGGTACTGATTTCTGGGCGACAACTTGCCGATACACATACGTTTATTGATCATGTGAAACCACATGGCAAGAGCCGCCAGCTACATAAATGTATCGTCGATGGTATGGCGCATGGCGTATTTAATGGAAAAATCATGGTGCGCCCACATGCCCAGTTAACGGATTCATCGCAATTAAGCCGCAATCTCCTACTGACTAATAAAGCTCGTATCGACACTAAGCCACAACTTGAAATATTTACTGACGATGTCAAATGCGCGCATGGCGCTACAGTGGGTCAACTCGACAAAGAAGAAATTTTCTACCTAAAGAGTCGCGGCCTCTCTGATTTGACCGCGCGTAATTTGCTAACTTATGCATTTGGTGGTGAGGTTATTGATCGTATTTCAATCTCTTCACTCAAAAGAGAACTCGAAGAAATCGTACTTGCAAGAACACAAATATCCTGAAACATGAAAATTGTTGATGCTTTATTAGACACGAATACTTACCCGACTTCAGGGTTAGCAGCACGATATCGTGCTGATTTTCCCATTCTCAATCTCAAAGTAAACGATAAGCCACTCGTTTATCTGGATAACGCCGCATCGAGTCAAATGCCTCAGTCGGTCATTGATCGTCTAGTGCGATATCAAACAACCCAGCATGCAAATATCCATCGTGCAGTGCATTACCTTTCTGAAGTAGCCACGCTGGAATATGAAGCAGCACGACGTACACTGCAGCACTTCATCAATGCTCGTGAAGAAAGAGAAATCATCTTTACCAGTGGTACGACAGATGCCATTAATCTTGTTATGCATGGCTACGGTCGCAAATTCATCAAGAATGGAGATGAAATCATTCTGACAAACCTAGAACATCACTCAAATATCGTTCCATGGCAAATGCTAGCAGAAGAAAAAGGTGCAACAATCCGTGTCGTGCCTATCAATGACGCAGGCGAGTTATTAGTTGATGAATATGAAAAACTATTCAATTCAAGAACCCGTTTTGTTGCGATAACACATGTATCAAATGCGCTGGGCACAATCAATCCAATTAAAAATATGATTGCTTTCGCACACAAGCAAGGTGTACCGGTTTTGATTGATGGCGCACAAGCTGCTCCCCATCTAAAAATCGATGTACAAGATCTTGATTGTGATTTCTATGCCTTCTCTGCTCACAAATTATGCGGCCCAACAGGAATCGGCATCCTCTATGGCAAAGCCGAGTTGCTGGAATCAATGCAGCCCTTTAAAGGAGGAGGTGATATGATTTCCTCAGTAACTTTTGAGAAAACAACCTATAACATCCTTCCGTATAAATTTGAGGCAGGCACTCCTCCTATTGCCGCCGCAATCGGCTTCGGTGCCGCAATAGATTACCTATCGAAGATTGGGCTGGATGCAATTGCAGCTTATGAGCATGATCTGCTCACTTACGCAACCGAGCAGATCGAGACTATTCCCGGTGTTCATATTATTGGTCATACACGTACGAAAGTTGCTGTCTTATCATTTACCATTGATGGTGTTCACCCTCATGATGTGGGAACACTGCTTAATCAAGAAGGAATCGCTATACGCACGGGTCACCATTGTGCACAACCCATTATGCAGCGCTTCAGAATACCTGCTACATCACGTGCTTCATTTGCTTTTTATAATACCAAAAAAGAGGCTGATGCCTTGGTAGCAAGTATTCACTCTGTACAAAAGGTTTTTTCATAATGAATCTAAAATCAATTTATCAGGAAGTTATCCTCGATCATAATCGTAAGCCACGTAACTATGGCACGCTTGACAATGCAAACCATCACGCTGTAGGACACAATCCTCTTTGTGGTGATCGTATCGATCTTGCGCTTCACATGGAAGAGGAACACATTGATCGTATTGCATTTCATGGAGAATCTTGTGCAATATGCAAAGCCTCCGCTTCAATGATGACAACTGTTGTCAAAGGGAAGTCACGAATAGAGGCAGAAACAGTGATCAAAGAATTTCGAGAGATGGTGATTGGCAATCTTGATCTTTCGGGACCTCACCACCTGGGAAGACTTGCTGTATTTGCTGGCGTACGTGATTTACCCACGCGAGTCAAATGTGCAATTCTGCCGTGGCATACCTTGCAAGCCGCACTGAATTCTGTCGCCAGCATCTCAACTGAAACGGCCGACGATTCAATTCAGGCCGCCACGGGTCATGCCTAACCAGAAAACGAGTTATATAGCATGAACAGCACTATACAAATAACTAAAACAAAATGCCAAAAATAGCTGAAATAGAGGGCACACCTAACCCAAATGCATTAAAGTTTGTTCTGAAAGAACCCCTTACTTGGGGCATAAGTCATTCATATGACGGTGCCGAGCAGGCAAAAGATGATCCACTAGCATCAGCCTTATTCGAAATAGATCATGTTACCAACGTGTTTTATGTCGACCGGTGGATCACTATCACTCAAGATGGTGAGGCTGACTGGCAAGATCTCGCACGTGCTGTTGCCGACCCGATCCGTGCAGCACCTGCAGCCAATGCTCAGTCCGCTGAGACAGTAGCAGCAGCAAATGAAATATTGGCTGGCTTAAACCCAGAAGACCAAAAGCGACTTGAGCGCATCAATATATTGCTGGATGAGGAAGTGCGTCCTTACTTACAAAATGATGGCGGAGATCTTCATATCCTAGGTCTTGAGGGAAATGTTTTAAAGATCCATTATCAAGGCGCATGTGGTACTTGCCCCAGCTCCATTTCCGGAACACTTAGAGGTATTGAGCGGCTTCTGAGAACAATAGAGCCAGATATTGAACTTATTTCTGCATAAGATATCTTTTTCCCGCACTACCCCCCACTAAAACCATAAGCAGACCTATTTATGAGAGATGCAATACATACCAATCCATCGCTTCTCTGAGTCCTTGATCAATACGATGCGTTGGTTCATAACCCAGGAATTCGTGCGCTTTAGAAATATCCGCTTGGGAATGACGAACATCTCCCTTACGAAAAGCAATATAGGTGGGTTGATGATTATGTAAATGCGGAAATTTATCGATGAGTAATTCACACATCATCGTATAAAGCTGGTTTAGACTGGTACGCTCATTAAGTGCGATATTGTAGACTTGATTGATCGCTTTGGGTTCATTGGTCAAAGCAGCCAGCAAATTAGCTTGAATCACATTTTCTATAAAACAAAAATCTCGGCTAGTTTCACCATCACCATTAACATAAAGCTCTTTATTTCTGATCAATGCAGCAATCCATTGGGGAATCACTGCTGCATAAGCACCATTGGGATCTTGTTTTGGGCCAAAGATATTAAAATAACGGAGTCCTATTGATTGGGTACCATAACAGCGGTTGAACACATCAGCATAAAGCTCATTCACATATTTAGTTACTGCGTAGGGGGAGAGTGGTTGACCAATAATCGACTCCACTTTGGGTAAATTTGGATGATCACCGTACGTGGAACTCGACGCAGCATAAACAAAACGTTTAATGCCTGTATCACGTGAGGCCACTAGCATATTTAGAAAACCTGAAATATTATTTTCATTGGATAGAATCGGATTTTCAATTGAACGTGGCACAGATCCCAAGGCAGCATGATGCAAAACAAAATCGATATCCCTGCAAGCCTCTAGACAATCTTGTAAACGACGAATATCTCCCTGAATAAACTTGAAATTTAGCCAGGCATTTTGTCCCACTGCCGCCTTTACCTGATCAAGATTATGCTGATAACCCGTTGAAAAATTGTCTAATCCAACTACTTTCTGATTTAGTCTAAGCAAGGCTTCCAGTAAATTGGAACCAATAAAGCCGGCAACACCTGTAATGAGCCAGCAGTATGGATTATTTTTTAAAGTTTGCTGAATCTGCTGGTAATTTGTCATATTTTAATAATAGCGTATTATCTCTGGTGTCATAAAAAATTAGAGCCGCCAGACACTCAATCCTGCTTTGCGTAATAGACTTTCATCAAACTGAGATTTAACATCGATAAAACAACCATATTCCACAATTTTCGATTGAATCTCGCTCAATGGCTTCTGGATAAAATCCTGATGTGATACTGCAACAATCATCGCATGGGCTTGCGGCAAACTTTCCCATGACTGAAGCTCAACATCATATTCGTGTTGTGCATCCTTCGTATCAGCTACCGGATCATGAACAAATACATCAACCCCATAATCGCGAAGCTCAGAAATGACATCGGCTACTTTGGAATTTCTCAGATCAGGACAGTTTTCCTTGAAAGTCAATCCAAGCACAATAACCTTAGCTCCCTTCACATTAAAGCCTGCCTTGATGATTTGCTTAATTGTCTGCTCTGCAACGAATTTAGCCATATTGTCATTGATACGACGACCTGCCAAAATGACCTGAGGCATATACCCCATCATCTCAGCTTTGTGCGTAAGATAGTAAGGATCGACACCTATACAATGCCCTCCTACCAAACCAGGTCGGAAAGGAAGGAAATTCCACTTGGTTCCTGCTGCCCGAAGAATTTCCAACGTATCGATTCCCAGCTTGTCAAAAATAATCGCGAGTTCATTCATCAGTGCGATATTCAGATCACGCTGCGTGTTCTCAATTACTTTGGCAGCCTCAGCAACCTTAATACTGGACGCGCGATAAACACCTGCAATGACCACTGATTCATAAAGTTTCGCAATTTTCTCCAGGGTATCCGGGGTATCTCCAGAAACAACTTTAGTAATTGTCGTAAGCGTACGCTGTTTATCCCCAGGATTGATACGCTCTGGAGAATATCCTACAAAAAAACTTTTTTTCCATTGCATCCCAGAAAACTTCTCTAGAACAGGGATACACACCTCTTCTGTTGCCCCCGGATAGACTGTAGACTCATAAATGATTGTTGCGCCTTGTTTCATGTTTTTTCCGACAGTTTCACTTGCGCTCACGAGCGCGGAAAAATCAGGCTGATGAGCAGGATCAACTGGCGTTGGGACCGCAACGATAATATAGTCTGCTTGAGATAATTCCGCAGGATTAGAAGTCACTACCAATTGATTGGCTGCCTGAAAATCTGATGCTAAAACTTCACCTGTTGGGTCAGTATGACGTTTGTAGTTCTCAATCTTGCTTGCAGAAAGATCAAACCCGATAGTATGTCGCTCTTTTCCAAACTCAACAGCAAGCGGCAATCCCACATATCCTAATCCGACAACAGCTACTGTACTCATAGATATTCCCTTTTACATATATCCTCAATATTTATATTGGAACTGAAAAAGCGTTCAATCAATTGAAAGCTCTTTTCATTGAAAGCTACCCACCAACCACCAGATAGATAATAAAAGAGTATCATGCCAGATGCTGAGGCTAGTTTGTATCAGCATATTAAATAGCCGCTAATTCAACGAATTCAATTTTTATTAAGATGTGTTATAACTAATATTATAAGAATGAATCAATAATCAAAATCAATCCATGGATGAAATATTTCCAAACAGAGCCGGCTAATAGTAATAGCATTAAGGGGTTAATGGAAAATGAATACTTTGTATAAAAGTACCACGAAAAAGAAATTAACAACAGTTCTTGTTTCAATCACTCTTATCATAATAACCGTTACTGCATGCGGAAAAGCCAAAGATATTGAAACGCTCATTGCGGAAGCAAAGCAATATCAGCAAAAAGGAGATGACAAAGCAGCGATTATTCAATTAAAGAATGCGCTGCAGCGGAATCCGGATAACCAAGAAGCACGTTACCTTTTAGGTACGCTATACATCCAAACCGGTGATGCGCAATCTGCCGAGAAAGAGCTGAGCAGGGCAATGAGTCTAGGAATGGATCCCGTCGAAGTGCTTCCTGAATTAGGCCAAGCCTTGCTAAGTCTTGGTCAGTTCCAACAGCTGTTAGATAAAACTGAAACACTTCCTGAAAACATCAATTTCGCAGAAATATTAACATTACGGGGGAATGCCTCTCTTGCTCTAGGAAAAGCTGAAGATGCCAAAGCATTATTTGAACAAGCACTCAAAGACAAACCCGAGTTTCCCGATGCCCTCATTGGTCTTGCGAAATTTTCATTGGTAAAAAGAGATATTGAATCAGCTACGCGCTATACAGAACAAGCAGTTACCAGCAATCCTGAAAATAGCGATGCCTGGTTTTTTAAAGGCGATCTTCTTCGCGCAGCGGGTAAAGTTGATATGGCCTCAGCCGCCTACGATCAAGCAATCAAATTAAAACCTGACCATGTAGCTGCCCATATCAATCGCGCTTCTATTGCAATTGAAACAAGGAAATTTGATGCTGCCCGGGCGGATCTAGAAGCAGCACGCAGAATAGCACCTGGAAATCTGTATACCGTCTATACCCAGGCATTGCTTGACTTCAGCGAAGGCAAACATGCTGTCGCTTTAGAGGCTGCTCAGAAAATAATGAGTGCAGCTCCTAATCATATGCCCAGCGTGTTACTAGCAGGTGCGGCCCACTTTTCATTGGGATCATTATTGCAAGCTGAGCAATATGTCAAGCAATATCTAAAGGCAAATCCCAATAATCTTTATGCCATAAAACTGATGGCATCCATTCTACTGAAAAACCGTCAAGCAAAGCAGGCAATAGAAGTATTGACTCCGGCACTAAATGTAGTTCAGCAAGATTCCCAATTGCTCGCCTTAGCCGGGGAAAGTTATATGCAGGCTCGAGACTTTACCAAAGCAACTCAGTATTTTGAAAAAGCAAATTCCCTTGCACCCGATAATGCAGCACTTCATACCGCATTAGCTATGAGCAAGCTAGGACAGGGTGACAGAAAGAGCGCAATTGTAGAACTGCAAGCTGCAACTGATCTGGATACCCGATCTCCCCGAGCAGGTGTTTTGTTAGTAATGACCCATCTTCAAGCCGGTGAATTCGACAAAGCGCTGTCGACAGTTGAAGCTCTTGAGAAAGAGCAGCCCGACAATCCTCTTTTTCACAATCTGAAAGGTGGCATCTATCTCAGTAAAAAAGATTTGAGCAAAGCGCGCACTAGTTTTGATAAAGCACTTTCTTTGCAACCAGATTATTTCCCAGCAATCTCAAACCTTGCCAGGCTTGACCTGCAAGAGAATAAACCTGATGTTGCCAAGAAACGCTTTGAGGATATTCTGAAAAAAGACAAGAACCATATGCAAGCCATGAGCGCGCTGGCAGATATTGCACTTTCGCAAGGAAAAAACAGTGAAGCAACAGGTTGGTTAGAACGCGCTAGCAATGAGAATCCCGATGAACTTCAACCTGCTTTGCAGTTGGGAGCCCATTATTTACGCATCGGTGAAAATAAAAAATCGCTCGATCTTGCCAAAAAGCTTCAAGGATCCCACTCAGAAAACCTAAGCATCATAGAATTACTAGCACACGCTCAGTTAGCTAATGATAACAAGACTGCTGCTTTAGAAAGTTATCAAAAACTGGCTGCCAGATTGCCTGATTCTGCAGCTGCACAATTCCGCTTGGCTTCCGTTCATGAAGCGATGCATAACTCAAAAGCAGCCTCAGACGCCCTAAAAAAAGCATTAACCTTGAAGCCGGATTATTTAGAAGCAAAATTGGCACAAGCCAGACTCGAGATTCAAAATAACAACTTGGAACAAGCCCTCAAAATTTCGAAGGAGATTCAGAAGCAACACGCAAACTCACCAGCTGGTTATGAACTGGAAGGCGATTTATTAATGAGGCAGAAAAAACCTGCACAGGCATTGAGTACCTATGAGAAAGCGTTCTCCCTTAACAAGAACAGCCAATTAATAATCAAGCAATCTACGGCGCTCAGTCAGAGCGGCAAGGAAAAGCAAGCAGATACCCGCATAACCAAGTGGCTAGAAGAAAACCCAACCGACTCATCCACCCGCCTATATCTTGCTGGAATTTATCTTGCAAAAAAACAATACGATTCGGCCATCAAGCAATATCATATTATTCTGGAGGAACACCCCAATGATGTGCCAACACTGAATAATCTGGCTTGGGCCTACCAGCAAAAGAAAGAACCTGCAGCAATTGAATATGCCGAAAAGGCTTATCAGCAGGCACCGGACAGTCCTGCAATATTGGACACACTTGGATGGATACTTGTTGAACAGGGTAAAACTGATCGAGCACTGCCACTCTTGCAGAAGGCTGCCTCCCTTGCACCAGATGCTATCGTAATTCGTTATCATTTTGCAGTTGGATTGTTCAAATCTGGAGATAAAACAAATGCACGCAAGGAACTTGAGCAATTATTGGCCACCGGAAAATCTTTTCCAGGAATTAATGATGCCAAAGAATTACTGAAAGAATTGTAATTTCGTACGTACCAACTCCCTAATCTCAGGTATTCAGTTTTAATGCTCTTGAACAGAGATCAGACGAATGATACAGCCTTGTAGATCCCTTATCCAGGCAGTATTAGAAATAGGAAATTATCACTCGTTTTACAGGAAAACTCAGATGGTATGGATGTCCGATACTCGCAAAGAGTATGCCCGTGACTGATGGCTACGCAAGCGATATGATAGATACGGAATGGAAAAAAATAGCACCTCATTTGCCGCCGTGTGCAGAAACAGGGTATCCACGCACAACATGCTTTCATTCCATGGGTAAATGCCGCTTTCTACCGCTGCAATCAGATTGCCAGTGGGACATGCTCTCCAAGGATTTTCCACCTTAGCAAATGGTTTACGGTTACTTTCGGAACTAGCGGCAACAGGACATGGAAGCATATTTATGACGGTTATACCTTGCCGTCCACGATCGAGATTGGGAGGAAAGCCCGGCGCTGGCCATTATCGACGCGCAATTCGTAAGAACCGGCCAGAATGCGCATGACAATGTTGGGTTTGATGTCAGAAAGAACATCAAGCGTCGCACAAGTGGCGTATTGTTTAGTACCACAGTGTAGTGGTGTAATATATAGTCAGCTACGGAGGAAATATTTATGGGACAGATTTTACACGGAAACGCCCGCACGATGGAGGCAGCCCATCGAACGATACAGCATCGTCAAAAGTGTCTGAAGGTTGCGGTGTTCCGCAAACACAAGCTGCTACCGCTAAACAATTGCTTATATGCGTGCAACCCGCAATCCCCATCTGCCCCGGTCAGTCTTATATCATCGCCACGACCATTCTGCACCTTCTTCTTGCTTCGCGCTGCCCTCCGAAAAACCACACTCTCCATGCGGCTCGCCCAACTTAAGCTTCTAAGTTGAGTCATCTTATTTTTTATAAAATTTATCAATTGCTTGCAATAATAAGTCTTGCTAGACGAGCGATTTCCATATAAAAATTATCTTTTTTAAAAATACTCGCAGCCATGAATAATCAATGTCCCGAATGCGGCAGTGATCATGCTCACAGATCTCGCCTCAGACCAGGAGAACGCACTGCATTAAATTGGTTCCTGGTACCATTACGCTGCCGAGATTGCAAGGCACGCTTTTGGAGAAAAAATCCATACCTTATAGCGGCTCTACTCTTTTGTAGCGGCCTATTATTAACTGCTTTAGTTTGGATAATGGTTCCATCCGACGAGATTATCGCGAGCAACGAACATCATGATTTAGCCCGGACTACCCCTCTCGGAACAAAAAGAGTTCAACCCCGACCAAAACCTGATTCGAATATGCTGAATGAAGTTAAAGTTATATCGGAAGCAACTAAAGATCAGTCTACTACAATTCCCAACACGGGGCCTAATTCGTTTGCGCCAAATTCAAACGATAATCGCCTCTATACCGCTCATCTCTATCTTGAGAAAGCAATCAAAGGTAGTGCTGATGCGCAGTACCAGCTTGGTTCACTCTATCTGACGGGAAAAGGAACGTTACAAGATTTCGAAGAAGCTGCAAAGTGGTTTACGTCAGCAGCAGAGCAGAATCATGCACTTGCGCAATATGAACTAGGCTTACTCTACCACAATGGTTTAGGCGTTAATCCTGACAATGAAAAAAGCTATGTGTGGTTAAACTTGGCTGCGGCTGCCGGCATTGAGCAAGCTGTCGCAGCCCGAGATAAAATAATGAGATCACTTACTGCGAAACAGCTAACCCAAGCCCAGAAAACAGCACGCGAATGGTTAGCGAATCAGAAAAATAATTCCAATTAATTTTTTGTGAGCGCCACATGAAAGAAGCATAGGAAAATAAGAATCTCATACGTATTACACCACCGCTTTGACCATATCCTCTACAACCTTCTTGGCATCACCAAACACCATCATTGTCTTGTCCATGTAGAATAAGTCATTGTCAAGACCAGCATAGCCAGCAGCCATACTACGCTTGACAACTATCACCGTGCGGGCCTTGTGCGCCTCCAGAATAGGCATCCCATAGATAGGACTGCCTGGAACATTTGCAGCTGGATTGACCACGTCATTTGCACCTAAAACAAGCACTACATCAGTATTAGGAAAATCGCTGTTAATTTCTTCCATCTCCAAAACCTGCTCATAGGGTATTTCGGCTTCAGCAAGTAGCACATTCATATGCCCCGGCATACGACCCGCTACGGGGTGAATGGCAAAACGAACATTGACACCTTTTCGATGCAGTACTTCTGCAAGCTCTTTGACCGAATGTTGTGCACGAGCTACGGCCAAGCCATAACCTGGAATAATAATAACGCTATCTGCATTACCCATCAAAAATGCTGCGTCGTCTGCACTACCGCTTCGATAGGTTTTCTGTGTTCCATCACTCGCGCCTTGGGCACCGCCTTCGCTACCAAAACCACCCAGTATGACAGAGAGAAAGGGACGATTCATGGCCTTGCACATGATATATGACAGAATTGCCCCCGAGCTGCCCACCAACGAGCCAGCAATAATGAGCATTGGGTTGCCAAGTGAAAAGCCGATACCTGCTGCTGCCCAGCCAGAATAGGAATTCAGCATGGAAATCACTACCGGCATGTCAGCTCCCCCGATAGGAATGATAATGAGGAATCCGAGCAGAAATGCGATAGCTGTCATGGCAATAAATGCTGTCCAATTGGTTATTTCGCTGAAAAAGAACCATAAGCCAAAACCAATCATAACGATTGCCAGCAGCAAATTGATCATGTGCTGTCCAGTGAACACAACGGGAGCTCCGCTCATGCGACCAGACAACTTGAGGAAGGCAATGACTGAGCCAGACCAGGTCATGGCACCAATAAACGTTCCCAAAAACAATTCCAGCTTGCTACCAGCTGGCAATACTTCAGACAGGCCGAATGAAACAGGATTATTGACGGCAGCAATGGCTATAAATACCGCAGCCAAACCAACCAATGAGTGCATGAAAGCAACCAATTCCGGCATGGCTGTCATCTGAACTCGTTGCGCCACAATAGAGCCTACAATCGCACCTATAGCAATACACCCCAGTATCAATGCCCAATTCTCGGTAATGGTCAGAGTAGTGCCAACGGCAATCGTCATTCCAACCATTCCAAAGAAATTACCGCGCCGAGCGGAAAGAGGTGAACTAAGCCCTTTCAGGGCCAAAATGAAAAAAACCGCCGCAACCAGATAAGCGAGAGCAATCAAATCAGCAGACATTTAAGCGCTTCCTTTTTTATCTTTTTTTCTAAACATTTCTAACATACGCTGGGTGACGAGAAATCCACCGAATACGTTGATGGAAGCAAGGATTACTGCTGCAGCCCCTAACCAGGCGCCCCAATCCGATTCAGCTGGGCCTGCAGCCAACATTGCGCCTACTAAAATAATACTTGAAATGGCATTAGTCACTGACATCAGCGGTGTATGCAAAGCTGGTGTCACATTCCATACCACGTGATAGCCAACAAAAACCGCCAATACGAATACAGTAAGATGAATTATCGTTGGATCAATTTCACCAATCATGTTTGTTCCTCTTGAATTCATTAACTTTTATAGAATCTGAAGCGCACACTAAAGCAACTCTTCACTTTCTGTTTTATATTTTTTTGATCACTTCTCCACCCGAACAAACCAATGTTCCGGCAATAATCTCATCCTCCCAGTTTATTTTGAGTTCGCCATTATTTGAATCAAGCATCAAATTAAGGAAATTCATAAGATTACGTGCATAGAGTGCGCTTGCATCTGCAGCCACTAAACCAGGAAGATTAGCAATACCAATGAGATGAACACCATGTTTTACCACGGTTTTATTCAACTCAGACAGGGGACAGTTCCCACCCGCTTCCACCGCCATATCTACAATTACCGAGCCAGGCTTCATCGCCTGAACCGTTTCTTCTCGGATCAAAACTGGGGCCGGACGCCCAGGTATCAATGCAGTTGTAATGACAATATCCGCTGCGGCAGCTCTTGCATGAACTAATTCTCCTTGCCGGCGTTTGTAATCCTCCGACATTTCAGTTGCATAGCCGCCAGCTGTTTCAGCCTTCGCTTTTTCTTCCTCAGTCAGGGGAACCTCCACAAATTTTGCACCAAGGCTTTCGACCTGCTCTTTAACTGCCGGACGGACATCAAATGCTTCAATCACTGCGCCCAGCCTTTTGGCTGTCGCAATCGCCTGCAAACCTGCTACCCCCGCTCCCAGCACTAATACTCTAGCAGCTTTAACCGTACCAGCTGCTGTCATCAGCATGGGAAAGAATTTCTGATAAACATTAGCGGCCATAATGACCGCCTTATATCCGCCAATATTTGCCTGAGAAGACAGCACATCCATACTTTGTGCACGAGAGATACGCGGCAATTTCTCCATGGAAAATGCAGTCAGGCCATGTCTAGCGAGTACCTCGATCCCTTCCATCTGATGAGGTGACAGCAAGCCAATCAAAACTGCATCCTTGCGTATCAAAGCTAGCTCATCCGTTCCTGGACCGCGCACTTTAAGTACAATCTGTGATTGACTATATAATTGTGAAACATCATCAACGATAGTTGCACCCGCTTCTTGGTATGCAGCATCAGGAATACTCGCACCAGCACCTGCGCCAGACTGAACAAGAACAGTATGAAAACCCTTGGCAGTATATTTCTTGACCGTTTCCGGCGTAGCTGCTACACGCGTTTCTCCCGCATAAATTTCTGCAGGTATGCCTATGTGCATCGACAATCTCCCTTATCCTTTATTCAAACTTGAAAATACCTAATGCTTTGCATCATTTTCCTCGAATGCGTGATTATAAATGAAACTAGATGCATGCATTACTCTGATTGATACAATCTTATAAAATGTTCAACCATTAAATCCATACTTCATACTCATTTGCACTCGAAACATGACTACGAAAAGCAATTTCTTTATTTATTCAATTTATATTTTTCAGACAACGATTGATCCATTGACTCGTCAATTTCTCCTGTGCACTGTTTTGTCGCAATCGCGACGCAAGACTACCAAAATCGACCCAATCCAACGGCTGATCCTGATTAAAGCACGAAAAGACATAAGTAATCTCTCCGGTTTTAGGATCTTTATGTGGTTGCAAGCACTGGGCGCAGATTTCCTTCATCATGCATTGCATCGGTGAATTAATGGATCCTATGGCAAAGTGATTTTCCTTCAAGTAAGGCTGAAGCTGGTGATGACGCGCAAAGCCCACTGCAGCCATCATCCGATCAGAACCAATCGCGATGATGCGATCAGCGTCTGCTAAGGGTATCGGTTGAACACCGAGTGTACCGCTGCCATAGGCAACCATGGCCTGAACAATATTCCCGACAAAACTAAAATCACCCGGCCTGGAGGGCTCAAACCCAGGCGCTTCATCACAACACCACACTACTGTATCTGCCGCTGACTCAATTTCAGCTACTTTGTAACGATCAACAAGTTTTTTGTAGCCTGCAAAATATAAAACGCGGGATCCTGCTGCGCGCGCCGCAGCGCCAATAGAAAATAATACCGCATTCCCGAGTCCCCCTCCTACCAGCACAACAGTCTCATCGTGAAAAATCTCGGTAGGTGTTCCAGTAGGCCCCATCAGCACAACTGGATCTTCAGGTTTGAGTAACGTGCATAAATTTGCAGACCCCCCCATCTCCAGTGCGATCAGCGAGACGCGCCCATTTGAAATATCTACCGATGCTCCTGTCAACGCTATACCTTCCATTGCTAATCGGGTATCCTCGATTGTCGTAGCAAGTGTTGCAAAATTCTGGAAGCGGTAAAACTGCCCAGGTTGAAAGTGTTTGGCAGCCATGGGAGCTTGCACAATTATTTCAATAATATTAGGTGTCAGCCTCTCCACCTTATGAACAATAGGCTTCAATTGATGATTCATTTCAGCAAAAAACTGCGAGACTGATTGAGTCGAAGAAGGCGTAATATGATCAAGCACCCGACTGACAATTGGATATCCCTGTTTAGCGCTAGCCATGGCTTTTACCACATTTCCTGAATATGACGGATGTAAATCGCCAAAGAAGCTGATAAAACGCCCATCTTCACAACGACTCAGCAATACTGCTGGTGTTTCTGGCTTAGGATTACCTTTCGGCAGACTCACAGGATTTCCCTGCTCATCACAGGCAGAAAAATAACGCCCGCTCAGCTTGAAATATTTCTCATCTTCTCTGGCAAGCACAGTATTCGGATGGGTTCCTGCAGCGACCAGAATTGCCCGGGCTGGTAACTCAACTTCTCGAGTTTTTTGCCATTGTCCTGCTTCATCCAATGCTTGGACAGAAAATCTGATCGATTTTATATGCTCCCACTCGTCTACATCCACCCGCAGAGGTGTCAGTCCTTCAGCAAACCAAATACCTTCCTCCAGCGCTTTCTCGACTTCCTCATGGTTCAGCGTATAAGAAGGACTCTCTATCAAGCGCTTACGATAAGCTATCGTAGCCCCCCCCCACGATTGCAACAGCTTCAGAATATCAGGCTCACGACCTTCCTGTACCGCCTGAGCACGCTCTGCACGAATCGCTCGAGCATGTGTTAAAAATTCTTCTGCAATTTCCCGCTCCTCTTCGTCCCAAGAATGACGAACCTTAGCTTCACCCTGCTCTGAAACAAGTATTTCGTAGCGCTTCAGGAATTTCTCGACTTGTACCGGATAATAAGCCAGCGCTTCGGTAGCTGTATCAATTGCAGTCAGCCCGCCACCAATTACGACAGCAGGTAAACGTAGCTGCATGTTGGCAATAGAATCAGCCTGTGCTGCACCTGATAACTGGAGTGCCATCAAAAAATCAGAAGCAGCGCGCACTCCTCGTGCTAAACCATTCGGTAAATCAAGAATTGTTGGACGCCCTGCACCAGCAGCCAATGCGATGTGATCAAAGCCCAAAGCCAATGCATCATCCGCCGTCAAAGTGCCGCCGAAGCGCACACTACCAAAGAGCGCAAACTCTGCTCGCCGCTCCAGCAAGAGACGGATTAATTTAAGAAAATTCTTATCCCAACGTACGGTAATACCGTATTCCGCCACGCCACCAAAACCTCCCGCCATGCGTTCATTCAAATCTACGCGCAACATGTCCGTATCTCGAATAGCAGAAAAGGGAACGCGCTGACCATGTAGATTGACACCGGAAATCTCTGCTGGCAACGGCTCAATTTTGAGACCATCAATACCCACCACAGTATGGCCATCATTCATTAAATGGTGTGCCAAGGTATATCCGGCGGGTCCCATGCCTACAACCAATATTTTCTTGCCTGTCGATGGCTTAGGTAAGGGCCTATGTAAATCAAGTGGATTCCAGCGTGTAAGCAGGCTGTATATCTCAAATCCCCAGGGCAATTCAAGCACATCTTTGAGCGTACGGGTTTCTGCTTGAGGAATATCGACCGGATCCTGCTTCTGATATATGCAGGATTTCATGCAGTCATTACAGATACGATGCCCCGTCCCTGCGCACATGGGATTATCCAGTATAATCATCGCCAGACTGCCGACCGCTACACCCTGCGACTTGAGCTTGTGAAATTCCGAGATTCGCTCTTCCAGCGGACAGCCTGCCAGCAAAGCACCCAACTCGCTTTTCTTGAAAGAAGGTGGTTCTTCTGGATTTCTAGCTTTTAGTATAAATCCTTTTGAGCAGGAATCCTTTCCCTGTTCATGGCACCAGATACAATAATTGGTTTCATCCAATGCACCCACTAAATCAGTTCCTTCATCAGTCAATGAAAAACCTTCTCGGTGGCGCAAATGATCGAGACGATGAACGGTAAATCCTGCATGGTCATCAGTCGACAGTGACAATAAGTGAAAATAATCGAGTTTTGCTGGAGACTTGAATAACACTCCCTGCTGGGTGTGTGTTTGTCCCGAAGTTGTGCGTAATGCCCATGCAGCATAGTGCAGCGCATCATTCAAACGTGCTGTATTGCTGGCTTCATCCTCCATCCACTGCGCGACATGGGTTGCAAACACTAACTCTGAAAAAGGTTCGCCAAATTCAGCTTCCAGTTTTTGTTCTAAGGTAATGCCATCTATCGTTTGCAATACTTCATCGCTTACCTTAGTTTTTGCACGACGCTGCACAAATTGCCGCTTACAAAAATAAAGTGGGGCAAGTTCATGATGGCGTGCTGCAAGCGCACGCACCTGATTCTCAATACCAAAGAGCTGTGCAATAAAATCTTCCAACCAGGGAGCAAGCTCAATCAGAAAAGCAGATTCATCTTTAGGCGCCAACTCATCTGGATACCGGCGGGCATGATCCAGACGGGCACGTAATCCAGCCTCCCCCTCCCGCAGAAAATCTAGAAATGCCTCATCCAGCTTTACCAAACCATCACGGTTATATAAATCTGCAAAAGTCACGCCAAATTTAAGGCTGGGAGAAACAACCTCTGTTGAGAGACTGTTAAGCGTTGATGCTGAATTTGTCATAGTTTTTTTGTTTGGTATTATCTGTATGGAAATAAAGGTACCGCGTCAAATCTGACGCTGGTACCGTTCTTCGCGATATTGGGATTCTGTATAGGGTGTAAGAAAATGAGAACTACTCTGATAATCGATCTAACAGATCATACCGGCTGCAACCGTATTATTACTTGTCTCATCAATCATAATAAAACTGCCCGTAGCGCGATTGGATGCATAGTCATCGCACACCAATGGCTGCTGGACTTTCATCACAACTCGCGCAATATCATTCATTTTCAAGGAATCTGTCGTCTCATGATTTAGCGTATTGACGTCTACACGATAATCAATCTGGCTAACCACTCCCTTAACCATTCGAGTCGTGTGCTTAACGATATATTTGCGTCTAGGATCAAGTGACTGTTCTGACAACCAGCACAGCATTGCTGTAAACTCTTTCTTGATCTTTGGTTGCTCTTCAGTTTTTACCAGCATGTCTCCCCGGGAGATATCTAGATGATCTTCGATAGTCAGTGTGACAGATTGCGGTGCGAAGGCATCATCAAAGGAATCTTGATACAGGAGAATTTCCTTGATACGTGAGGTTAATCCTGAAGGTAGAATCGTCACGGCATCACCTACACGAATAGAACCTGATTCAACGCGTCCCATATATCCCCGAAAATCGTGCAATGCTTCCGTTTGCGGACGACAAACCCATTGCACTGGAAAACGGAAATCATCCGTATTGATATCGTGTTCAATATCAATATCTTCCAGTAAATCTATCAATGCCCTACCTTCATACCAAGCAAGCTTGTCACCCCTCTCCACCACCATATCCCCGACTAAAGCAGACATAGGAATATATTCGATATTACGCAAGCGAAGTCCTTGCGCAAAAGTAGCAAAATCATTGCAGATGCGCTCAAACACCTCACGTGAATAATCCACCAGATCCATTTTATTAACTGCTACGACCAAATGGGGAATACCTACCAGACTAGCTAAATAGGCATGACGACGAGACTGGGTAAGCACACCCTTGCGCGCATCGATCAGAATAATGGCTAGATTGGCAGTGGAAGCCCCTGTTACCATATTCCGAGTATACTGCTCATGGCCGGGTGTATCCGCAATGATGAATTTACGTTTGGGAGTTGCAAAATAACGATAAGCTACATCAATCGTAATACCTTGCTCCCGCTCCGCTTGCAGGCCATCGGTAAGCAGCGAGAGGTCCACGCTTTGCATTCCACGCTTATTTGAGGTGCGTGCAATGGAGCTCAATTGATCCTCAAAAATGGATTTTGAGTCATGTAACAAACGTCCTATCAAGGTACTTTTTCCGTCATCTACACTTCCTGCAGCAATAAAGCGCAATAATTCAGCACGATCAAGCCCGATATTCCCAACTACCGACATTTTAGAGCCTTCTGATAATTGATTCTTAAAGTTGAAATAATCCATATCTTCCAAAAAAAGATGCTTTTAGAAATACCCTTCTTTCTTGCGTAATTCCATTGAGGCATCTGAAGTTTGATCATCCATACGTGTCGCACCACGCTCAGTAATGCGTGTCATTGCCGTCTCAGCAATAATTTCACTCACATTTTTGGCTTGTGAAGCAACCGGGCATGTACAGCTCATATCTCCAACTGTACGGAAGCGCACCATTATTTTTTCGACTTGCTCACCCTCTTTGGGTTGTACTAGATACGATACCGGCAATAAGCCCGCATCACGTGGAATAACCTCTCGCCAATGAGCAAAATAAATGGAAGGTACTTCCAGTTCCTCCCGCGCAATATACTCCCACACATCCAGCTCAGTCCAGTTGCTGATCGGAAACACACGGATGTTCTCTCCTGGATGGGTCCGCGTGTTGTAAAGACTCCATAGCTCTGGCCGCTGATTTTTTGGATCCCATTGACCAAATTCATCACGGAATGAAAAAATGCGCTCTTTAGCACGTGCTTTTTCCTCATCACGACGAGCTCCACCAATACAGGCATCAAAACCAAATTCAGCAATAGCATCCAATAATGTGATGGACTGAAATGGGTTCCGGCTTTGGTTTTGTGATCGCAGCACTACCTTACCTCTCTTGATAGAATCTTCCATACTGCGCACAATCAGTCGTTCACCCAACTCCATGGCGCGGTGATCGCGAAATTCAATCACTTCAGGAAAATTATGCTCCGTATCAATATGCAGCAAAGGAAAAGGGAAACGCCCTGGCCGAAAAGCCTTTTCTGCCAATCGCAATAACACAACTGAGTCTTTTCCCCCAGAGAACAATAATGCAGGATTAGCGCATTCAGCTGCCACCTCTCGCATGATATGAATTGCTTCACTCTCGAGAGCATCCAGATGGGTAAAGGTTTGATTACTCATTCTCTTCTTTCTTTTAGCTTCTAAAAATAATCTTAGTGAAATCTATCTCTATTTTACCGACTTAACTTTATTTATATGCAGTCCACACTCTTTACTTTCAGGGTTCTCCCACCACCAGCGCCCAGATCGAACGTCTTCTCCAGGGGTGACCGCACGCGTACAAGGAGCGCAGCCAATACTCGGATAAAAACGATCATGTAACTTGTTGTAGGGCACATCATGCTGCTTAAGATACTCCCATACTTCGGCATTGCTCCATTCACACAGTGGATTAAACTTTTGCATGTTATTCTCAGCATCAAACGAGGATATTGCCAAACTGTCTCGAGTAACTGCTTGTTCGCGACGCATCCCTGTGATCCAGGCACGCTTACCCGACAATGCACGACGCAGCGGCTCGACTTTCCGAATGTAACAGCAGCGCTTGCGTAGCTCAACACTTTGATAGAACCCATTAGGGCCATTTTGCGCAACATAACTTTCCACTGCAGCCGCATCAGGAAAATACACCTGAATAGAAAGACCATAACGATCTCTCACCACCTGCATCAAATCATAGGTTTCTTGAGGTAACCGGCCTGTATCCAGCGTAAACACGGCAATATCCGAATAGTAACGCGCAATCAAGTCGGTCAACACCATGTCTTCAGCACCAAAACTGCTGGCAAATACAGCAGGCGCATATTCCTGCTGTATCTTTGCGAGCAAAACGTGTAATTGCTCGACCTTCTGCGCTACATCACATTGGCTCATCAATTTCCTATTTGTCACAAGACGTCTTATAGGACCGTAGCTGACTGCGAAGCTTTCTGAATTTGCAATGACTGGACAACGTTTTGCGGTAGTGAACCCGTCAAGTCGAGCTGACTATTAAAGCCAGTACAGAACTCAGCCACATCGAGTGTCCATGCATCCAATTCTGCATACCATTCGGTCAGTAATGCATCAGTCAACTCATTGGCAGGGTGCGCAAAATCTTGAGCAAGCTTAGCCAATGTTTTAGCCAGATTAGGCTTAGCTGGTAATACGCGTTGCAACTCTTCCGCCTGTTCTACCAGATCATCACATTTCCGACCACCGACCAATTGGACCACTCCTTGACCAATCAGACGTACAATCTCTTCTGCACACTTAACCGAGTCCTCAAATTTGCGCTGAAACTTAAGTGCATTACGGTAATTGCGCTCGTTTGCAGCATCGAAGAAAGCCGTACCAATTTGTAATTGTTTTGCGCCAGCACACTCTCCGCCACCAAACTGGAATACTCTGAAATCATCACCTTGACCATGATCACGTAGTACCGAGTGCACATCCTCTTGCTTAACCTCCACGATATCAGCCAGAAGTTCAGCAAAATAACCCTGACCTACCCGTCGCGTCCAGTTAAAAAATGTTTCTCCCGCTTCACGGTCTGTAGCATACGCTGATCTTACTCGCTCCACTGCGACTTCAACGCGTGCACTCGGCACTGACGGACCTTTAAAAGCCAAACCACCATTGGCCATGCCATTGCCACCGAAATACATCTGATAGTGAGGTATCAACTTACCGTACATGCGCTTGCCTTCACCATAAATCCCAATATCACCACTTTCCGGTTGAGCGCAGCCATTGTGGCAGCCTGAGACACGGATACGCAAGTCATCGTTCCCTCCCCATAATTTACCTCCGAGAGTCGGACTGGAAGTGATTCCCAAGCGACATGTGGAAGTTCCTGGGCAAGCCACTACATTATCGCCCGCCTTAGGTAAACCTAAGCCAAGGACTGCTAATGCAGACTGAATAGCCGCAATATTCTCTTGTGGCACATTAACTAGCATCAGATTCTGATCCTGGGTGGTACGGATCTCGCTCAAGCCATACTGCTCCAGTATCCCAGCGATTCCTCGCATCTGCGCTACGGTCAACTGTCCGAGTCGCACACTGACCGGTACCACAAATAGCCCTGACTGCTTTTGCGCAAATAGTGCGCGGGGCGCACCAGGACCAGGTACTTCACTATCCACACCGCCAGTCCATACACCTTTGGGATAATCCTGATCAGCCAGCGCTTCCTTGACACGCACAAGCTCTTCACGATATTTCTCAATAAACCCGTCAACGCCGAATTTATCGACCAGAAACTTGATACGTGATTTAGCGCGCTTAGCTCGATCAGAATACTTATTGTGCAACGTGAGCACAGCTTCTATCACCAACAACAAGTCTTTTTCTTCGATGAACGGCTCAACCACAATTGCCTCATGAGGTTTATGTCCCAGCCCCCCGGCTACCAGCACTTTGAAACCAAAGCGCGTTCCTTGCCTGACTGCAACCACACCCAGATCATGGATCATACCCTGCGCGCAGTCCGATTCACAACCTGAAAAACTGATTTTGAATTTGCGCGGCATCAACTGATTCAAAGGCTTACGCAGAAAATGCCTGACAACTCCTTTGAGATGCTCACTGATGTCGGTATGCTCACGTGAACAGACTCCCGCCAGGGGGCAAGCCGTTACATTACGTATCGTGTTCCCGCACGCTTCACGGGTTGTCAGCTTACCTTTTGCCAGATGACGCATCACAGCCGGTGTATCCGTTAGTGGCACATAGTGCAATTGAATATCCTGCCGAGTAGTAATATGTGCTTCACCATGCTGCGCATATTCTTCCAGCGCATCAGCAATCGCATTTAGCTGCACCGGTATCAGCCGCCCACCAGGGATCTTGATACGCACCATATTGACACCTTCCTGACGCTGCCCATAAATCCCCATTTGCAGCCGGGTAGCGGTAAAGCGATCGACATCCATACGCTGCGCACGAAAATCCTGCAATGATTGATCGTATGCGTCGATTTCCTCATCATTCGCGAGATCGGTTAAATAATCCATCCTCTTTCTTCTCTCCGTAGTTTTTTTACCACACCAGCTTTCAGCCAATGAGGATAAAAATATTAACAATTTTATTGCTATTTTATCCGATATCTACCTGCTGGCGTTAGTTGTTATCAATACCCTTACCCTTCAGAAAGGAAGATAGTGTCAAACAGATAAGCACCAAGCCACTTTTATGTTATTTGCCACCCCGCACAACTGGTGTTTCACTTGCGAAATGTTGATCCTCTATGCACATATATGCACTTACTTACAAGATCACCTGCTTAAAAAAGCGTATCATAGCTGCACTGTTATATATCTCAAAATAATATTAAATTAGATTAATATAACTTTTTATTATAAATAACACTTCATGAAACTACAACAACTACGCTACTTATGTGAAATTGCCAATCAAAATCTGAATTTGTCCAAAACAGCCGAGAGTCTGCATACATCACAGCCAGGAATCAGTCGGCAAATTCAGCTTCTTGAGGAAGAGTTAGGCGTGGATATTTTTGTTCGCAATGGCAAGCGTATTGTGAAAATAACTCCGCCAGGACAGGCCATTATCGAAATTGCTGAAAGAATGCTCAGAGACGCAGAAAACCTGAAGCAAATTGGCCAGGAATTCAGCGACAAGGCGAGCGGCACGCTGGTGATTGCTACGACCCATACACAGGCACGTTATGCGCTTCCTCCTGTCATCAAACGCTTTGCCGAACGTTATCCCAAGGTCAAACTCATTCTGCGCCAGGGCAGCCCCACCCAGATCTCGACTTTAGTTTCATCAGGTGAAGCTGATCTCGCGATTGCCACAGAAGCAATTGAGCTATTTCAAGAACTCGTCATGCTTCCCTGCTACCAATGGAATCGCAGTATCATTGCCCCCCCCAAACATCCCCTACTCAAGCAACATCCTCTGACCTTGGAAGCGATCGCTCAATACCCTATCATTACCTACGATTTCGCATTTACCGGTCGCTCAAAAATCAATCAGGCGTTTGAATCCAAAGGGTTGGCTCCGAATGTGGTGCTTACTGCAATCGATGCTGACGTAATCAAAACCTATGTGGAGCTTGGTTTAGGTATTGGCATACTGGCGAAAATGGCTTTCGATCCGCAACGCGACAAACATCTCCGCGCAATTGACGCCGATCATCTGTTTGAATCCAGCACAACCCGAATCGGCATCAGTCGTAACAGCTATATTCGCTGTTATGTCTATGACTTCATCGAAATGTTTGCTCCCCACCTCGACCAGGCGACGGTTAAAGCCGCCATGAAAATTAAGCATAAAATACCTGTGCAAGATTCACACGAGACAATTTAATAGATGAATGCTGCAACGCAGTCATTTTTCTCATGCAGGCAATTAATCAGTGCTTCCTTAATGGCCATTCCCTCTACTCAGATCAATATCAATGGCTGACACCAAACCGCCACGATTTCCCCATGCATTCCTGATGAAAGACACTACCTGAGCGACCTCTTCATCACGAATGATCTGCTGAAATGGTGGCATGCCGTAAGGCCTAGGATTTGCTGCGGTAGTAGGCGGATACCCTCCATTCAGCACACTGCGAATGACGTTAGTGGGTATTGTCATGGTCACACTGCGATTACCCGCCAGCGCAGGATAAATGCCTGGCGCGCCCTGACCCGATGTGCCGTGACATTCCTGGCAGTGTTTTTTATACAGCTTCTCGCCCTGCGCCAAGTACTGCCGAACATTTCTCGGCATTTCCGGATAACTCATTCTAGGCTGCGCCTCACTCTCGGGTAACGATTGCAGATAAACTGCCATAGCGCGCATGTCACCCTGTGACAAATACTGCAAGCTTTGCCTGACAACGGTTCCCATCGGCCCCGACGTCGTTGCGCCACGGGATATGCCAGACAAAAGCAACTCAACGATCTCTTCAAGAGACCAGTCCCTACTTCCTGCTTCCTGCTGGGAAGTCAGAGATGGTGCGTACCAGTTTGACCCCATAATTTGCCCGCCACCTACCGTATCGTCCTGACTAGCACCCAGCACATTCCTAGCAGTATGACAGGCATTGCAATGGCCCAGTCCTTGCACCAGATACGCACCCCGATTCCATTCCTCGCTCTTGGTTTGATCCGGCTCATACGTTCCCTGTTTGAAAAAGAGTGTCCGCCAGATATACAAGAGCGGTCTATAGTTATAGGGAAAGCGGATTTCATGAGGTGGGTTGTATTGGGAAACAGGCGGCACCGACTGAAGATAGGCAAAAATAAGGTTTGCGTCTTCACGTGTCACCTTGGTATATTCCGTAAAAGGAAAAGCAGGATAGAGGAGTCTGCCATCACGTGACTTGCCCTCATGCATCGCTTTCCAGAAATCTTCTTCACTCCAGAGGCCGATGCCTGTTTCTTTATCCGACGTGATATTAGGTGTAACAAACGTTCCAAATGACGTAGACAATCGACGTCCCCCGGAAAATGGCTGCCCTCCTTTGGCTGTATGGCACCCCAAACAATTCCCGACACGCGCGAGATATTCACCCAGCGCCTGTCGTTGCTCAGATGAGCCTGATTTTTCTGAAGATGCGTTAACTGGCAGAGCATTCGAGGCTAACAACATGACCAGCAAATATCCGAGCAATAAAAGGCTACGCTTCCATTCCCCAGCAATATGAAAAATCGCGCCTGGTTTCATTGAATCCCTCCATTTTCCAAGACGATACTCCTGCAGCGATGCGCCAATTCCTGAGAGAGTGTGCCGGCTGGGCTTGGTTTTCCCGAAACAGGCTGAGCTGCCAGCCACATCGCAATCGCATTAGTTTCGTCATCAGTCAGTTTCTTGGCAATTTCAGACATACAATCAGAGAGCTGACCTCGCATCAATCCGCCATTGCGCCAACTTCCAAATTGAGCCGTAATGTAAGCATGAGGCAAGCCCAGCAAACCTGGGATAAAAGGCTCCGCACCCATCAGAGCTTCTCCATGGCATGCGCTACAAGCTGGGATATCACGCTTGGAATCTCCTGAACGAATAAGATTCTCTGCCAGTTTCATTTCTGATGGCAGCATGGCAACTGGCTCTGGCGATGGATAAGGTAAATTTAAAGTAGAAAAATACCGAGCGATTTCCAGCATGTACTCATCCGACATATTCTCAAGCAAAATGGCCATCGGCTGATAATAACGTCGGCCATCCCTGAAATGACGTAGCTGGTTAAAGAGATATCCTTCCAGCTTACCCGCAATACGAGGATAATAAGCATCTCTACCACGCCTGTCCTCTGGGCCATGGCAAATCGTGCATGCCTTAACACGTTCGGCAAGCGTATCAGGAACACTGACCAACGGTGTTTCTGCAGCACTTGCCAAGCAAGCAAAAAAAAGCAATATGATTAAAATAGAATGCTTCATGTAGCAATCATTTTTATTAATAAAGGTAGTCTGTCGTCGGATCATTTTCTCCAATGAAATTTCACGCACAAGCTTCTCTCCCGCATGGTTTGTCTCAATACAACAATACAATTATTCTGGACGAAAGTCTAAAGCAATCCGCAATTCCAGCCAAACTCATCCAATGCTATGTCGCAGCCCACTACCAGGTAAGGATAGGCCCAGACACGCTGACATTGCATATTGACCAGCATTGCGAACCCTTATCAAAGCCGATGCAAGAATATGGTACGCAGTGCGCCCTCTATATCACCGCCTACAATCCGCACAGCCAATCTCAACCTATAGAGACAAATCTTACAGCTAGCAAGCAATTATGCGATCTATTATCCAGCCATTCCAGCCATATTTTTGCAGGCAAAAGTCTGGACCCGGCAGGCAAGTGGCCAGCAGAACCAAGCTTTCTGGCATTAGGTATCGATCTTGCCACCTCCAAGGCGCTCGGTAGACAATTTGATCAGAACGCCATCGTATGGATTGATTTTGATGCAATTCCCAGACTGGTTTTGTTACGTTAAAACGCCACTAACTTGACACCTCCTGAACGATCGCCTGTTTCAATGCCGTTATCTGAGGCTGATTGAGCGTCTCAGTTTTAAGTAACTCATCAGCAGTCTGGTCCAGAAGCGCACGATTTTTGCGAAGGATGCTGATTGCGCGTTCAAGCGCCTGATCTACGAGAGCACGCACAGCCGTATCGATCTTGTTGGCGGTATCCTCGCTGTACTCACGGCTCTGCGGCATAGGAAAGCCCTGCTGCAAGAAAGCCGAGCGCTCACGATCATATGCCACATTTCCCAGCGCATCACTCATGCCATAGCGCAATACCATAGCGCGCGCCATATCGGTCGCACGCACCAGATCATCCGATGCCCCGGTGGATACCTCATTGAATATCACCTGCTCGGCTGCCCGCCCACCGAGCAACACGGCCATTTTGTTTTCCAATTCCACCCGAGTCATCAGATAGCGATCTTCAGTCGGGCGTTGGATGGTGTAACCCAGCGCGCCCACTCCCCGGGGTATGATCGACACCTTGTGCACTTCATCCGTACCGGGCAACGCCAGTGCCACCATGGCATGTCCCAGCTCATGAAATGCCACAATCTTACGTTCATTTGGATTAAGCAGGCGATTACGCTTTTCAAGACCGGCAACAATCCGTTCTATCGCATTATTAAAATCATCCATCGTCACGGAAGCCGCCTTGCGTCGAGTGGCCAGCAAAGCGGCCTCATTGATCAAATTGGCTAGATCCGCGCCAGTAAATCCAGGGGTAAGTGCGGCAATCTGCTCCGGCTTCACATCCGTATTCAACTTCACTTTCTTCAGATGAACCGCTAGAATCTGTTCGCGCCCGATCTTGTCTGGGCGGTCCACCAGCACCTGACGGTCAAAGCGCCCGGCACGCAGCAATGCAGCATCAAGGATTTCCGGACGATTCGTCGCAGCTAGCAATACGATTCCGCTTGAAGGATCAAACCCGTCGAGCTCTGCCAACAACTGATTCAGTGTTTGCTCCTTTTCGTCATGCCCCCCCCATGCATAAGCACCGCGCGCGCGCCCCAATGAATCGAGCTCATCGATAAAAATGATAGCTGGCGCCATTTTCCGTGCTTGCTCGAAAAGATCACGCACTCTGGCTGCACCCACCCCGACAAACATCTCGACAAACTCTGCTCCAGAGATCGAAAAAAACGGCACCCCCGCTTCACCTGCCACCGCTCGGGCCAGCAATGTCTTACCAGTTCCGGGCGGCCCCACCAGCAGAACTCCCTTGGGCACTCTTCCACCCAGCCGGCTATAGTCGGTTGGGTTCTTCAGAAAATTAATAATTTCGATGAGTTCTTCCTTGGCTTCATCGACCCCCGCCACATCAGCAAAGGTCACCGTGGTTTCTTTCTCGACATACACTTTGGCACGGCTCTTGCCAATCGACATCAAGCCACTGCTCATGCCCCCCCCCATACGGCGTATGATAAACAGCCAGATGCCAACAAACACCAACATTGGCACAATCCAGGATAGCAAATCGCGCAACCAAGTGCTCTTGATAATCCCAGTATAAGTCACTTCATATTTGTCAAGGATCTCTGCGAGTCCAGGCTCAACCCGTGTCGTGACAAACTCTTTAATCTCATCAGCACCGGTTTCTTTTAGCTTGCCATAAATTTGGTTTTCTGTAATGGCTACCTCCGCAACCTTACCTTGTTCCAACAGCACCTGGAATCGGCTATAAGGAATCGGCTCAATCCGGGTATATTGCGTATAAAGATTCTGCAAAAACATCATGGCAAGAATAGCAATGACGATGTACCAGAAATTGAACTGCACTCTCTTGTCCATTAAATTATTATCCATAAGACACTCCTTTCCTCATTGAGAAAATGATTAAGAAATCATAAGAATCAGCTAAATAAGTTACAGGTCAGATTACTCCCAATCCATATATCTATGATCTTATCTTATGAGAATCAATCTTATCCATGCTTTTCAGAATGGAAAATACAAATCATGAGAAATAACGCTCGCTATCTGTAATAGCATGATGCGTTTAAGTTTGCCTCAATCTCTCCTAAGAAGTTAATTTTCTTGGATTATACCTAGGTATCTGGCACGGTTTATTATGCTAAAAATCAATTAATTATAAAAAATGAAAGAACCACCGGAAGTTTATCCTAATAGTTGTTATTTTGACGTCATGGATTGCGTCATTCTGCAATCTAATTCAAGCTATCACTCCGCGTATGTCAGCTCCAGCACCGAGAGCGCCCCACCTAACTCTTACTGATTCATCTTACAAGTCAATAGTTCACTGGCTGAGATTAGGCAACTTGCTATCTGGCCCCGAAGGTTCAACCGCCTCTCAGATACTTCAATTTAAACTAAAGTTCTTAAAAATTCGTGTCGATAATAAAGCTTGCGGGAAAAAGTCTCCTTCCCTTTAAATCCCCATGAGTCCCCCTGCTCTTTATATTTTTTAAGTAAGAAGCTCATCAGCGCCGGATTGTGAGAAGCAAGCAAAATAAGACAACTGAAGAGACGGCGAGGGAAAGAATTTGAGAAAAATTACGAATGTATATTAATTAATATGGAGATAAGTTAAATGACAACAATACTTATAGGTGATCTCAGCGGAGGTTTTAGCCTTACTAGGAATAAAAGTGGCAAAAATCAAACATTGATTGGCACGGATAATGATTCCATCAACATAATTTTTGGTGATGCTGTATTCATGTACGATCGCTCCAATGGGGGCCATGACACGTTGCAGGGGGGTGACAATAGCAGTGGAAACCTTATTAACGGCCTAGTTGGCGATGCCGCTGAAATGTTTGATTCCTCTAAAGGTGGCAATGACACTTTGCAGGGCGGTGACAACAGTGGTGGAATTCTTATTAACGGTCTAGCCGGTGACGCGACCATGATGCACGACTCCTCCACAGGCGGCAATGACACTTTGCAGGGCGGTAACAACAGTGGCAAGATTCTTATTAATGGTCTATTCGGTGATGCTGCTCTGATGCTGGAATCTTCTAAAGGTGGCAATGACAAGTTGCAGGGCGGTAACAACGATGGTGGAATTCTTGTTGAGGGGCTAGCCGGTGACGCCGCTATGATGCTGGATTCTTCTAAAGGTGGCAATGACACGTTGCAGGGCGGTAACAACGACGGTGGAATTCTTGTTGAGGGGTTAGCCGGTGACGCTGCCATGATGTTAGGTTCTTCTAAAGGTGGCAATGACACGTTGCGGGGTGGCATCAACAGTGACGGGACTCTTGTTAATGTTCTTGTCGGCGATGCGGTTAATATGTTCGATCATTCTAAAGGCGGTAATGACACGTTATGGGGAAGTAACAACGATGGCACTGGAATTGTCATTAATCATCTCTACGGTGATGCTAGAAACATGAGCGATTCTGTCGAAGCCGGCAATGATCGTCTGATCAGTGGCAGCAACGCAACAGATCACATGTATGGCGATGCCAAAAATCTCATATCGAATGACACCGATATCTCTGACTTCACTGCTTCAGTTGTTGATACATTTGGAGTCAATCAAATTAACGCTTTCCTGCAATCAGGTGGAAGCGAATTTGAGTTCGACAGTCTCAATGACATTGTGAACAACTTACGTAACATTTTCGATAGTAATGACGATTCGATTTTAACCAGCCCCACAGCTGGTGGGGCTGATATCTTCGTCTTCAATGGTCACTTTGGAAACGATTTCATTTACGATTTTCGCCAATCGGATAGAGACAAAATCGAACTCAGTATAACTGGCGTAGATTCCTTCGACGATCTCGATATCAATGACGATGGAAGTGATACGACAATTACAGCCGAAGGGCATGGCACAGTCACCCTGGTAGGGCTTACCGGCGTAAATTTAGCGGCAGAAAACTTTATTTTTTCATCCTAATTTTACTCACAAATACTGGGATTAGATCCAATCTGGCAGATATCTGGTCAACTTGATAACTGTCAGAGCGGATTTTTGATTTTCTAACAATACACTTTAAGCTCGGCTTGCTTATTTTCGTTGTGATCCCTCAGACCGTAATTTGATTGCTACACTGTCCAAGTTTCTGAAATTCTGTGATGTTTGTCAGTGTGGTGTGTGCAATCTTTTCCAATGCATTTCGTGTGAAGAAGGCCTGATGGCCAGTTATAACAACGTTTGGGAAAGTGAGTAATCGTGCAAATATGTCGTCCTGGAGAACTATATTGGACAAATCTTCAAAAAACAGCCCTTCTTCTTCTTCATATACGTCAAGACCCAGATAACCGATCTTACCCGATTTCAATCCATTGACCACAGCGAGCGTATCAATTACAGCACCACGGCTCGTGTTAATGAGCATCACACCTGTCTTCATCTTGTGGACTGTCTGCGTATCAATAATGTGATGTGTCTGCGGTGTCAATGGACAATGCAAGGTAAGAATGTCTGCCAAGGCGAATATATCATCAAGCTCAACATATTGGATTCCAATCTGCTTGCTGTCCGGATGAGGTGTAAGATCATAGCCTACGACTTGGCAACCAAAGCCACTCATAATTTTAGCAACCTCGAACCCTATCTTGCCGGTGCCAATAATGCCAACGGTCAAGCCATGCAAATCAAAGCCTAATAGGCCATCCAATGCAAAATTACCTTCCCGCACCCGGTTATACGCACGATGTATCTGGCGATTGAGCGTCAGGATCAAAGCAACAGTATGTTCGGCGACAGCGTGAGGCGAATAAGCTGGAACCCGAACCACCAAGATCTGGTGTGCTTGTGCTGCTCTCAGATCAACATTGTTGAATCCAGCACACCGTAAAGCAATAATGGCGGTTCCACCTAGTGCTAGTGCTTGCAGCACCGGTGCATCGAGTTGATCGTTGACAAAGATACATACGGCCGGAAAGCCATTTGCTAAAGCTACTGTCGCCTGGCTCAGATGAGTTTCAAAAAAAACCAGCTCATGCTGATGCTCTTCATTTGCTTTTTCCAGAAAGAAATGATCATAAGGTTTTACACTGAACACCGCAATTCTCATGGATACTTTCCTGGCAACTGTGTTTCCCTCGCCCACTTGGAATTAGTCATGCAAAATAGCGTGTGCATTATGTTGAAATTAAAGTCTATCATGTGCACTAGCTCAGATAAAATCATACAGTTACCGAAATTGACTGGGTATCTATCAAATTAGATTGGGTTTCAAGTTTTGCTATTCTAAATTTCTTTCCCGCTAAGTGAAGTCTCCATGGGAATTTTCCCATTGCAGATTTTACCCTGCTGAGTTCTCTCATTTATTATTGTAATAATCGAAGCAGCTGCCCAGTTTTTTGTAAGGCTTCCAGATCATGGTAGCGCTTTTTACGAAATGTCACCTGATAGAATTCCTGCAAAATAGTTTTATGAAAATATTCACAAATACTGTTGGTTTGGAGCGACATTGCCTGAGTTTTTGTATGATCAATATCATTGATTGGAAGAATATAGGTGACAGTCATGCTGCTCTACTCGCCCACAACACTCTGTGCCCTATCGATCAAGATATGCAACATAGGCATAGGCAAACCATGTGCTTCATAGAAGGACTGGATCTTGTTGATCAGATCACTGAGAAATCAAGGATTATGAAGACGACACATCATAAAAGACCAATAAAATACTTTATATATCTCTACTATTGCTTGGGTCGGAATAGAATACTTTAAATGTATAAAACCTCTACACAACCCTAAAAATTTTGCCGTGGTGGCGGAGAAAAAATAAAAGGGATAGATCTATAAAAGATCATCCCTTTTTGTACTCATACTTTACTTTTATAAATTCATAACGCTCTAAATCATTTTTTCTGTTTATTCATGATCGCTACCGGCTGCATCTGCATCTGCTTCATCACCATGATCATGGTGATGATGATGATGATGGTGGTGGTGATCTTGGTCTTCCTTCTCTCCTTTAGGTGCTTGAGGCATAAATTGTGCGCCTTGGGTTTCATGCTCCGGAATAGCTACAAATACAGCAACTGAAGTCTCGGGCGTAACTTGAAAGTCTCCCTTTCCTTTCATTATATTGGCATAAACCGGCTCCAATGTAACGGATTTCCTCTCTCCATCCTTCCCTACCTGAATATTTGCTTTTCCTTGACCACCGCTCGTTGAAACTGGCTTATCTCCATGATCTGTAATATACAGTGTCAATTCACCATCCTTAGCTACTAACTCTAAATGAAAAGGACCAGCCACACGAAGCTGACCACCGTGAGGCGCTTCAACTGTAGCCAAATATTCATCAGTATGAGCCAAAGCAAAATGTGACATCATCACCATTGCGCTCAATAAAACAGAAGTAACGATTAGTCTTCTCACTCATTCTCTCCTAGATTATTAATTAAAATAAGGATAATCGAAGCTATTGCAATTTTACAACATTAATTAGTGCACATGATCACTGGGTGGTGGAAGAATCATCTTTTCACTATTGAGCTGCACTAGCTGCTGTTTTAGAGTATTTATATCGGCCCACCCACTCTCATCCACATTAGGTATCCATCTTGCACGCAAGTACCCAAAACGATCTATCAAAAACTCAGAATGCTCCGGGAGGACCCCCTCACCAAGGATATCCGGATGAGTAAGTGTTCTTCGATATAGAATATAACTATTTTTGATCTCCTGAGCCCCCTCCGTAACGACAGGAAAAGGTATATCCCTTACAATATTCATGACTTCCTGTTGATCAAGATCATTCATTGGGACAGCCAGAATAAATGTATTGAGTTCACGCAGTCTATCATAGGCTGCTTTCAGTTCTTGTAAACGATCTTGCGATTTTGGCCATGTAAAGAACACTAGCATCACATTCTTTTCCTGACGAAAATCCTTCAGATAACCGCTAGAACCGTCATCTGCAAAATACGAGAAAATAGGTGGACCAATAGATGGTTTCTCAGGAACAACCCTCGGACTCAGCAGACGCGCCTGATAGCCACGTGACATGGCATGCAAATAATTGACGACATCCCAGCGGTCCTCTTCTGATAAATTACTAGAAAAACCAGGCATACCTGTTTCTGCAATTCCATACGTTAGCCAATGGAAAAAATCACCGGCGGTATGCCTCGCGGTATGTGGTTCTGTCAGCAAATCAGCAGGTGGTTTTGGCAGCGTCTTAGCAAGTATTCCATTACCTTGACCTTGCGGACCATGGCAGGACGTACAGTTCTGAGAGAAA
Source organism: Nitrosomonas sp. Nm132 (assembly GCF_900100485.1). GTDB lineage: Bacteria > Pseudomonadota > Gammaproteobacteria > Burkholderiales > Nitrosomonadaceae > Nitrosomonas. The sequence continues at coordinate 215,114 of NZ_FNDH01000001.1, forward strand.
AACACCGATCCATTAGAAATGGAAATAGCATCAAAAGGAACAGGTGTACTTTGATAAGTTTCCGGATAAGCATCCACTGCCAAGGGAGGCAAGGCTATTGCAAGAGAAGCCATGGTCAAAGCAGCCGGAATTCCCGCCCGTTTTTTAATTTCCCATTTATTTTTAATACCTAACCACACTGAACCAGCCGCCATTATCAATAATGCCACACCACTCCAGAATAAAAGCTGAACATTTGGCTCACCCCAGGTTGCATCAATTGAAAATCTGAAAGAATAAGGCCAGTTCTCTACCATGGCATGCTTTGCAGGCTTGGTGTTAGCCAAAATAGTCGCAAATAATACCAATAAAATGGCAAGTATAAATTCAATACTTACCCATTTCCTCAGTCGTTGGCTACCACCTTGGATCCGCTCGATATTATTAGCCTGCGTGAACGCAGGCAGCCATCTGGAACGCGCCCGATATGCAATAATCAGAATGATCGCCAATAGTGTAAGTTTTATGTTCAATACCCAACCATACGAACTGGCAACCAGCGCATGATAATCCTTCTCTACCATCCGATCAGCAATGATAAGTCCCGTAGCCATCATAATCACCATTACCGGCAAAGCTATCGTCGAAAATTTCTTCAAACTCTCGGCGCTCAACAAATCCAATGGTTTGTCTGGATCTTTCTTACTGAATACTATTAATAGAAAAGCAGGTAAAGCCCCAAACCAGACACCTGCTAAAAGAATATGCAACGCATAAGTAAATACTGGCATTACGGGCGCCTCCTCTGCTGCAGAATGACTTACCATGGAACCCGCAATCAGTGGCAATGAAGCTGCCACTGCACATAAAATGTAATGCCACCTTACCCTATAGACCTGCCTGACGTATAGAATAATTCCTAGCAAAACTAACGCGAATAGTGTGCGAGCCGCCCACATCTGTCCCATGCGAGTCTGTTGCACTACCTCCAGCCAAGCATCAGGCCGCCAGGCATTAGCTGCAATCCCGGTCGCTTCGCCTGTCGTTGTTGCCAGAATGATCAGCAGTCCAATTAGAATGATACCACCTAGCCATGGTAATCCACGCTCCAATCGGATTGCCCAAGAACTCTCGAATACAGCTTTCTGTTGTCCAGCTATAGCAAGAAAAATACAGCTACCAAAAATTATTAGATTGGCTACCAGCTGGGACCAACGCGCAAATGCAGCAACGATCTCAATCATCTTTTTTTACTTTATTCGCAACTGTGAAATTGTATTCAGAGTCAACTACATGACCATCTACGGAAAGTACCCGAAACTTTACGGTGTATCGTCCTGATTGCATTTCTGGTAATTCCAATACAATAGACTTTGGATCCTCTGAATGAATCTTTACCTTACTATCTGTAATAGACTTTTTATCTTCATTAAGTACCGAAAGAGACGCATACGCAGGCTCTACTTCTTCATTGAACCAGAGACGAACTTGCGCAGGTGCTGTAGAAAGTACTGCTCGACGAGCGGGTTCAGCCTTAACCAAAGCAGCATGTGCTAATACTTGGCTGGCATGCATCAGAGTCATTACCGTTACTATTATAGTTAACGCTAAAAATCGCTTAAAAATTGGTACTGTCCATTTTATTTTCATTTTAAGTACTCCTTTCTATTAGTTCTGACAACTCGAACAACCTAATATTTATTAGATTATCGAATGTAAGCGTAGTTCTAATTTCACTACTGCCACTACTACAAAAACTAAGCAGCTTCTGTTTTATTCTTTTTACTGCGCATGAAGAAGAAAGCACCAGCAGCGGCCAGCACGATAGCACCTATGATATAAGGTAGATTCGATTTTCCACCGGCTCCTACTGCGAA